>NZ_CP040021.1:25000-728976 GCF_005280275.1 Salinivibrio kushneri | reverse complement strand
ATGCCTACTCGTTAATTCACGACGATCTACCCGCCATGGATAACGACAGCTTGCGACGCGGGCAGCCAACCTGCCATGTTGCCTTCGATGAAGCCACCGCGATTTTGGCCGGTGACGCGCTACAAACACTGGCCTTTACCGTGTTGGCTGAAGGCCCACTCAATCCAGCGGCCGAGCCTTACCGTATAGACATGGTGAAAACCTTGGCCGCGGCCAGCGGGGCAGCAGGTATGTGTTTAGGACAATCACTGGATTTGGCTGCAGAGGGACGTGCCGTTGATCTTGAAGCCCTTAAACGGATTCACCACAATAAAACCGGGGCGCTGATCAAAGGGGCAGTAAAACTCGGCGCCTATGCAGCCGGCGAGGCAGGTGTCGCCCACTTGCATGAGCTTGAGCGTTTTGCTGACGCCATCGGTCTCGCTTTTCAAGTGCAGGACGATATTTTGGACATTACCAGTGACACTCAAACACTCGGGAAACCGCAAGGGTCAGATGTGAACGCGGATAAAAGCACCTACCCAGCACTACTGGGGCTAGCTGGCGCGCAGGAAAAAGCCGAGCAACTTTACCAAGAAGCACTACACGCCTTGGAGGCAATCCCCTACAATACCGAACAACTGGAAGTTTTTGCCCGATATATCATCGAGCGCAACAACTAGCATGATTAATAAAAGCGCCGAACCATTATGACACTGGATATATCAAAATACCCGACTCTCGCTCTTGCTGATACGCCGGAAGAGTTGCGTACCTTACCACGCGATCACCTGCCGCAGCTTTGTGAAGAGTTACGGACCTACTTACTCAACACAGTCAGTCATTCAAGTGGCCATTTCGCGTCTGGACTTGGCACCGTAGAGCTGACGGTGGCGCTGCACTATGTCTATAACACCCCGTTCGATCATTTAGTATGGGATGTGGGCCATCAGGCGTATCCTCACAAGATCCTGACCGGACGACGTGAGCGCATGCAAACGATCCGGAAAAAAGATGGTTTACACCCCTTTCCGTGGCGAGGAGAAAGCCCTTACGATGTGTTATCCGTTGGCCACTCCTCCACATCCATCAGTGCCGCCCTAGGCATGGCCATCAGCGCACAGAAGGAAGGCCATAACCGGCGTGTGGTTAGCGTGATTGGCGATGGGGCGATCACCGCCGGAATGGCGTTTGAAGCCATGAACCATGCCGGCGATGTCAAGCCCGACATGCTCGTGGTACTTAACGACAACGAGATGTCGATTTCTGAAAATGTTGGCGCGATGAATAACCACTTTGCCCAACTCCTCTCTGGCAATGTCTACACCAGTATTCGTGAAGGCGGTAAGAAAGTCTTATCAGGCGCGCCGCCAATCAAAGAGTTGGTGCGTCGCGCGGAAGAACACCTCAAAGGCATGGTTGTCCCAGGCACCATGTTTGAAGAGCTGGGCTTTAACTACATCGGCCCGATTGATGGTCACGACGTCGAAGAGCTGGTCAAAACCCTCAAGAACATGCGCCACTTAAAAGGGCCGCAGTTTCTGCACGTGATGACCAAAAAAGGCAAAGGCTATGAACCGGCGGAAAAAGATCCGATTGGGTACCATGCCGTGCCTAAGTTTGATCCCAGTGTGCACACACTGCCTAAATCCAAGCCAACTAGCCCAACGTTCTCCAATGTGTTCGGTGACTGGCTATGTGACATGGCGGCGCAAGACGACAAACTTCTCGCCATTACCCCTGCAATGCGCGAAGGCTCGGGGATGGTGCGCTTTTCGAAAGCTCACCCAGACAAGTACTTTGATGTTGCCATCGCCGAGCAGCACTCGGTCACACTGGCCGCTGGCATGGCAATCGGTACTTACCACCCAGTCGTTGCCATTTATTCAACTTTCTTACAACGCGCGTATGACCAAGTCATCCACGACGTGGCAATTATGAACTTACCAGTGCTGTTTGCCATTGATCGTGGCGGGATTGTTGGCGCGGATGGCCAAACTCACCAAGGGGCTTTTGATTTAAGCTATCTACGCTGTGTTCCCAACTTGGTCGTGATGACGCCAAGTGACGAAAACGAGTGCCGTCAAATGCTGTATACCGGCCATATTCATGATGGGCCAGCGGCGGTGCGCTATCCTCGCGGCAGTGGTATCGGGGCAGAGATTGAACAAACGATGCAAGCGATGCCACTTGGCAAAGGCGTGATTAAACGGCAGGGAACGCGGGTAGCGATGCTGAACTTTGGCACCTTGTTGCCTCACGCATTAGACGCGGCTGAAGCGCTAGATGCCACCTTGGTTGATATGCGCTTTGCCAAACCACTGGATGAAGCTTTGCTGCTTGAAATGGCCAACACGCACGACTACCTCGTGACGGTAGAGGAAAATGCGATCGCTGGAGGGGCGGGCTCTGGCGTGATTGAAGCCATGATGCGCCATGGGGTTATCAAGCCTGTGCTGCAAATCGGTCTCCCCGATCGCTTTATCTCCCAAGGCACCCAACAAGAAATGCACGCCGAGCTTGAGCTTGATGGTCCTGGCATTGAGGCGCAAATCCAGCGCTATTTGGCTAAGTTAGCTGAGTAGAAGCGCCGCTTTAAACCGCTAGCCAAGCGCTATCGACTGATATAAAGAAACCCGCTGATTAGTGGCGGGTTTCTTTATGCTTCAGCAACTATTGACGCAGTGGCTTAGCCTGCTCACGCACAATTACTTGGTCCCAAAAATCTTATCGCCCGCATCACCCAGTCCAGGCACGATATAGCCTTTGTCATCCAGTTTTTCATCGATAGCCGCGGTATAAAGCTCAATATCAGGATGCGCTTTTTTCAATGCCTCAATCCCTTCCGGGGCAGAGACCAATACCAAGACCTTGATCTGCTGACAGCCCTGCTCTTTAAGCAAGTCGATGGTCGCAATCATCGAGCCACCGGTCGCCAACATCGGGTCCACCACCAAGGCCATGCGCTCATCGATATTGCTCGCCAACTTATGAAAATACGGCACAGGCTCGAGCGTTTCCTCATCGCGATATACGCCGACGACACTGATGCGAGCCCCTGGGACGTGTTCAAGCACCCCATCCATCATGCCCAACCCAGCACGCAAAATAGGCACCACGGTGACTTTTTTGCCTTTGATTTGATCGACATTAACCGGGCCGTCCCAGCCATCAATCGTCACTATTTCTGTATCGAAGTCAGAGGTGGCTTCATAAGTCAGCAGACTGCCCACTTCGGTGGCAAGCTCGCGAAACCGTTTGGTGCTAATATCTCGCTCGCGCATCAAACCGATTTTATGTTTGACTAACGGGTGCCTTACTTCCACGACCTTCATCTTAGACTCCTTACAAAAAACAAATTCTCGGTAGTATACATGAAAGGTTTTTGCTCGCGTAGCCTTAGGGCTTGACATATCGCCCAGATTCTCACCAAACCGCTCACGCAAACGTTTTCCTTTCTCTGAATGCACTGATAGAATAGCGCCGACTTTTGACTTCCAACTCCGGCGAGGAATTGCAGTGAGCGGTAAACAATCATCTCTTAGCTATAAGGACGCTGGCGTCGATATTGACGCGGGTAACGCACTAGTCGACCGCATTAAAGGGGTAGTAAAACAAACGCACCGTCCCGAAGTCATGGGAGGTTTAGGTGGCTTTGGCGCGCTTTGTTCATTGCCAACCAAATACAAAGAACCCGTATTAGTCTCTGGTACAGATGGCGTGGGTACCAAACTACGTTTGGCGCTGGATGCCAATAAGCACGATACGATCGGCATCGATCTGGTTGCGATGTGCGTAAACGATCTGATCGTGCAAGGTGCTGAGCCTCTGTTTTTCCTCGACTACTACGCCACGGGCAAGTTAGATGTTGACGTCGCCGCCGACGTGGTGACCGGCATCGCCCAAGGCTGCCAGCAAGCAGGTTGTGCCCTTATCGGTGGCGAGACGGCAGAAATGCCGGGTATGTACAGCGGCGATGATTACGATGTGGCTGGTTTTTGTGTCGGTGTTGCCGAAAAATCGGCCATCATAGATGGGAGCCAAGTCAGCGATGGCGACGCCTTGATTGGCCTTGCGTCGAGTGGCCCACATTCAAACGGCTACTCACTGATCCGCAAGATCCTCGACGTCAGTCAAGCAAACCTGAGTGACGACTTAGAAGGCCTACCACTCATCGATCACTTGCTCGCTCCGACCCGCATTTACGTTAAATCCGTATTGGCCCTGCTTGAGCAAACCCCCGTTCACGCGATTTCTCATATCACAGGTGGCGGCTTTTGGGAGAACATCCCCCGCGTATTGCCCGATGGAACCAAGGCGGTGATCGACAATACCAGTTGGCAATGGCCGGCTGTGTTTAACTGGTTGCAAGAAAAAGGCAACGTCAGTGACTACGAAATGCTGCGCACCTTTAACTGTGGAGTGGGACTTGTGATTGCATTGCCTCAGGCAGACGCCGACAAAGCGATTGCCCTGTTAAATCAAGCCGGCGAAACCGCCTGGCAACTGGGCCATATTGCTCACGCGACGGGCGACGACGCACAGGTGGAGCTGAAAGCATGAAGCGCATTGTCGTATTAATTTCCGGCAGCGGCTCCAATTTGCAAGCATTGATTGATAGCGTCCACCAGCAACACGCACAGATTGCCGCGGTGGTCGCTAACAAAGCGAATGCGTATGGTCTGACGCGTGCCGAGCACGCGGGCATACCGGCTCAAGTGGTTGCCAATACCGATTATGCTAGCCGGGAAGAGTATGATGCGGCGCTCATTCGAGCGTTAGATGCCTATCAGCCCGATCTCGTCGTACTAGCCGGCTTTATGCGTATTTTAACCCCAGGTTTCGTTGCCCACTATGCGGGGCGAATGCTCAACATTCACCCCTCACTGCTTCCCAAGTACACCGGACTGCACACTCACCAGCGCGCGATTGATGCTGGCGATACTGAGCATGGTACATCGGTGCATTTTGTCACTGAAGAGCTCGACGGTGGGCCAGTGGTACTCCAAGCTCGCGTGCCTATTTTTGAGGACGACGACGCTGAGTCTGTCGCCGCGCGCGTCCAACAACAAGAGCACAGGATCTACCCACTGGTGGTCAAATGGTTTGTCGATGGCCGACTGAAGATGGCAGAGGACAGTGCTTGGCTTGATGGCCAAACGCTTGGACCAGCAGGTTACGCCGCAGAGGCCTAGCCTGCACAGACACTGACAACATAAACTAAGGCGCCTTCGCGCCTTAGTTTATGCCCGCTAAGAAACCGATGTATGATTGTGGCAATACACCTCGCCAAAGTGAAACACACAATATTCTCCTTCAGCCATCTTATGCCAGCATTCGTTGTTGGTAAGGGGCTGCGTGGCAATCACGGTCACCACATCGTTAGGCGTGGTTTGCTCGTGAAAATCGACCGTCATTTCTTGGTCGATCAGGCTGGCTTGGCCAAATGGGGCACGGCGCGTGATCCAGTGGAGGTTATTGGTGCAATAAGCCATAACATAGTCGCCATCGCTAAACAGCATGTTGTAGACACCCAGCGCGCGCAAACGATCACAGCGTGACGCGATAAAGTCAAACACCTCACACATATTGTCTGGCTGTTGCGGGTAGTGCTTGAACAACTCATTCAATAACCAACAAAAGGCTTTTTCACTGTCCGTATCCCCGACAGGTTTAAAGTGCCCAGTATCCAGGCTCTCAAACCCAGATAACTGCCCATTGTGAGCAAAGGTCCAATAGCGTCCCCAGATCTCACGAGTGAAAGGATGTGTATTTTCTAGGCTTATCCCACCTCGGTTTGCTTGGCGAATATGGCTAACTACCGCACAGCTTTTTATCGGATAACTGGTGACCAGCTCTGCGATCTTGGATTGGCTACTGGGTGCCGGATCTTTAAAGGTGCGAAACCCTTTCCCTTCGTAAAAGGTGATCCCCCAGCCATCGCGATGCGGGCCCGTTTTACCGCCGCGCTGAATCAAGCCAGTAAAGCTAAAACAAATATCGGTTGGGACGTTGGCACTCATGCCAAGCAGCTCGCACATTCTTTCATCTACCTCCGCGGAGTTACGCTGCCATTTCCTTTTCCACTAGCTGGATAAGAATATGGATAATTTTGATATGGACTTCCTGAATACGATCCGCATAACCAAAGTGAGGCACACGGATTTCGATATCAGCGAGACCTGCCATTTTGCCGCCGTCTTTTCCCGTGAGCATAATGGTCTTGATGCCTTTTTGTTTGGCAACATCAATAGCATTGAGGATATTCCCCGAATTACCCGATGTGGAGAGCCCAAACAATACGTCGCCTTTCATGCCCACCGCTTCAAGGTAACGCGAGAAAACATACTCGTAGCCAAAGTCATTCGATACGCAAGAAATATGACTTGGATCTGAAATGGCAATCGCTGGATAACCAGGACGATTTTCTCGGTAGCGCCCGGTCAATTCTTCGGCAAAATGCATGGCATCACAATGCGAGCCACCATTGCCGCAAGAGAGTACCTTGCCACTGGCCTTAAAGCTATCGGCCAGCAGTTTCGCGGCTTTCTCGATTTGCTGAATATTATTGTCATCACTTAAAAACGCTGTTAACACATCGGCAGCTTCTGTTAGCTCACCGCGAATAATATCTTGGTACATGGCACCTTCCCACTGTTAACAAATATCTGACGATGTCGCCTGACAGGCATGACGTCACATAACTGCCAGTGTACCCGCATCGTTTTACGGCTGTCGACTGCCGCGCCCTCCCGACAAGCGAGCTAGGTCACGTTTGCTTGAATGGCAACCTATCTTGCCAGTTGTCCCCATCCCTAGGTGGTGATTTTCTCACCTTGCAAGCTAGGTCACACCGTATCATTTTACAATTCGTTAATTGTTTGCTTACATTGAGTGGTACGACCTCTTACCACAATAGTAAGAGCTAACCCAAACCTAAGGAGATGACGTGATGGCAACAGGGTTATATATCGCCGCCATGCTAATACTGGCCGGTGTACTCGCATACCATCGTGCCAAGCTGCTGGTATCGACTGCAGTGCTTGCAGCCGGGCTAGTTGTAGGGACAATCATGGGCAGCGTCGGCGAGATCACTTGGTTGATCTTTGCCGTGATCGCGTTGCCGCTCAATATTGTGACGTTTCGTCGCAACTGGCTCAGTAAGCCAGCGTTCAAAGCATTTAAATCCGTGATGCCGGAAATGTCAGCGACGGAAAAAGAAGCGATTGATGCGGGGACAGTCTGGTGGGAAGCGGATCTATTCCGTGGCGCGCCGGATTGGAACAAACTGCATGACATTCCTGCGCCCACGCTGAGTGCGGAAGAGCAGGCATTTTTAGATGGGCCAGTCAACGAAGTCTGCCGCATGGTGGATGACTATCAAGTTACCCATGAACTGGCCGATCTGCCTGAAGATGTTTGGCAATACCTGAAGGACAATAAGTTCTTCGCCATGATCATCAAAAAGCAATATGGTGGCCTAGAATTCTCTGCCTACGCGCAATCCTTGGTGCTGCAAAAACTGTCAGGCGTGTCTGGTGTGCTGTCATCCACCGTGGGGGTGCCGAACTCTTTAGGCCCAGGTGAATTGCTCCAGCATTACGGCACTACCAAGCAGAAAGACCATTACCTTCCTCGTTTGGCGCAAGGTAAAGAGATCCCTTGCTTTGCATTGACCAGCCCAGAGGCGGGCTCTGATGCAGGCTCGATTCCTGATTATGGTGTGGTCACCAAAGGCATGTGGCAAGGTGAAGAAGTACTGGGGATGAAAATCACCTGGAACAAACGCTATATCACCCTCGCCCCGGTTGCCACTGTGTTAGGTCTAGCATTTAAACTGCGCGACCCTGAGCACCTGTTAGGCGATCAAGATGAGCTTGGCATTACCTGTGCCTTGATTCCAACTGATTTGGACGGGGTTGAAATTGGTCGTCGTCATTTCCCGCTTAACGTGCCTTTCCAAAACGGTCCAACGCAAGGCAACGACGTCTTCGTACCGATGGACTTTATTATTGGTGGCCAGAAAATGGCAGGGCAAGGCTGGCGGATGCTGATGGAGTGCTTGTCAATTGGTCGCGGTATTACCCTGCCATCTAACACCACGGGTGGGCTAAAATCCGCGGCGCTGGCTACCGGAGCCTACGCACGCATCCGTCGCCAGTTCAAACTGCCGATTGGTAAAATGGAAGGGATTGAAGAGCCTCTCGCGCGCATTGCAGGCAACGCCTACGTCATGGATGCTGCCAGCGCGCTTACAGTGACGGGTATCGATATCGGCGAGAAGCCATCGGTGATTTCTGCCATCGTTAAGTATCACTGTACCCACCGCAGTCAACAGGGCGTGATTGATGCGATGGACGTTGTCGGCGGTAAAGGCATTTGTCTAGGGCCCAAAAACTTCCTAGGGCGCAACTATCAAGGATCGCCGATTGCCATCACGGTAGAAGGCGCCAACATCCTGACGCGCTCGATGATCATCTTTGGCCAAGGTGCCATTCGTTGCCATCCATTCGTGTTGGATGAGATCCGTGCCAGCGAGAATAGCGATCAGCAAGCGGCCCTTGCCGCATTTGATAAGGCCTTGTTTGGCCACGTTGGCTTCGTGTTTAGCAATGTTGCACGTGCTTTCTGGCTCGGCCTCACTGATGGTCGTTTGTCAAAAGCGCCACGCAAAGACGCAACACGCCGCTATTACCAGCAGATGAACCGCTACAGTGCCGCACTCGCGCTGCTTGCCGATGTCTCTATGGCAGTATTGGGCGGCAACCTCAAGCGTAAAGAGCGCCTGTCTGCGCGCCTTGGCGATGTGCTGAGCCAGCTTTACCTAGCGTCGGCCACCATGAAACGCTATGCCGATGAAGGTTACCAGAAAGAGGATCTGCCTTTGGTTCATTGGGGCATGCAAGACGCCATGTACCAAGCTGAGCAAGCACTGGATGGCTTTATCGCTAACTTCCCCAACAAGGCGATTGCCGGCTTAGTCCGCGCACTGGTATTCCCGCTGGGTAAAGGACGCCGTCAACCTGGCGATCGTCTCGATGGCAAACTGGCCGTCATTTTACAATCACCCAGTGCGACACGTGACCGCCTCGGTCGTGGTCAGTACTTCGAGCCTGGTAATGCGATTGGTAACATCGAAAAAGCGCTGCACGATATTTTGAACGCTGAACCTATTCACAAGAAAGTGTGCGAGGGGATCGGTGAAAAGCTGCCGTTTATGTTCCTTGACCAAGTCGCGGATAAAGGCTTAAGCGCCGGTGTGATCACCGAGCAAGAAGCCGAACTATTGCGAGAAGCGGAGCAAGGCCGACTTGAAACGATCAATGTGGATGACTTTGACCCGTCAGAGCTACCTGCAGCGTCAATCAAGGAGAGCAAGATGCATAACGCGGCTTAACCGTGTTTCCCGCATCGATAGCTTAACGTCAAAAAGAGAGGGCTTCCCTCTCTTTTTTATTTCCCCGAATAGATGAGCTTACTCGCACCACAGTGCTAGTCGTTCTTATCCGGTTTATCCATATCAAGCTCACTTCCTTGATCGTCTCCGTCGCTGTCCAGCGGGGGCGCTTCCAGCTCTTGCGCCGCTTCAGCCAATTTACGCGCCTTGCGTTTTCGCAAGACAAACCAGGTTGCAGCCCCCATCAACATCACCAATAAGTTACCTAAGCCAATGATCAACAGGGAGGTGGTTCGTGCCTCTTCGCGAGCCCGCTGTTGGCGGCGCGCCTCTGCCGCTTCCATCATCGCTTTTTCACGTGCTTCGCGCTCTGCTTCGGCTTGTTCCAGCGCTGCGTAATCGGTGACCGCAAAGGTTTGTTCAGGAAGCGGGAAAACTAAGGGACGTCCCGACAACTGATCCGTCGCATACAAGGTTGTTCGCCACTTATATTGTCCAGGTGTACTGGCATAAGGGATATCGAGCGTAATCGTCTCCTGCTCTTCCTCAGCGGTGGTTTGGTAGACCGTGGTTTTTCCTTCCGTATCGGTGAATTTGGCGTGAACAGATACGCTGCCAGGCTCAATACTGGCCTGCTCGGACTGAACAACCAATTGATGCGGTTCGCCCTCTGCTTGGCTTTGTTTAAACGTGGCCATTAACGGTGTCGGGTAGACTAAGACTTGTTGCTCTAGCGTGCGGAAAAAAATGCCATTGCCCGAGGTCACGCGTGCGCGGTATTTTCCCGGCATCACATTAATCGGCAAAGAAACGGTAAACACACCGTCATTCGGCGTCTCATCGAGCCCAGTACCATCGTCACTAAATTGTCCCAAGGATTTGGGTTGAGGGCGTTGGTCTGGGTTAAGTGATTCAGGATTTTCGATAAATTCGGTAAAATTAACCGTTAAATCGACACGCTCAATAAAATCACGCAAGTTAAGTGGCTTGTCCCCTAGCATGAGCTGTGCAGTAAACTTGACCGCCTCGCCTTGATAAAGACGGCTGGGTAAGTCTTCAACCTGCATACGCAAATCGCTTAAAACACGGACTTTGTTGTCAGGGCTCACCCGGCCAATCGCTTGCCATGGCCCTGGCATGGGGTCGGTCACCGACACAATGTCCATATCTGCTTCTTGATGCCAGGATACTTTGTCTGGGTGACGCCATGCATAATATTTGGTGCCGTCCGGACGTACCAACACCACCGGCATGCTTGGCTTTTCTCGATAAATCACGAAGGCCGCACGCTCAATGGTTGGATCAACACGGAAACGATTTTCCAGCAGACGAATTTCTTGCTCGTTAGCGTGTGCTAACAAGGGAAAACAAACACACACCGCCCACCATCGCTTCTTCATGCCTTCTCCTACTGTCGCCAAAGACAGCTACCGTTTTGCTCAATAAAGTCTAAACGCGCTTCATGCGCACTCATTTCATCGGCCGATGCAGGAATAACCTTTAGCGATTTCTGGCGCTTAACGGTTCTTGGAGCCATTGGGCTCGCATTATCCGTCTCCGTTCCCGCATTAAATGACAGGTTGGTTTGTCCCCCCGTCATTAATAGGTAAACGTCAGCGAGGATCTCCGCATCCAACAACGCGCCGTGAAGCGTTCGCCGAGAGTTATCAATACCGTAGCGATCGCACAACACATCCAGGTTATTACGCTTTCCAGGGAAGATTTTCTTCGCCATCGCTAAGGTGTCTGTAATGGTGCAAAGCTCAGTGGTTTGCAGCGAGACACCTAGGTTTTTGAACTCATGATCCATAAACCCCACATCAAAGGGCGCGTTATGAGCGATCAGCTCCGCCCCTTGGATAAAATCAACAAAGGCTTGATGGATTTGCGCGTATTGCGGCTTATCGGCCAAAAAGGCATCGGTGATACCGTGTACCGAAATCGCCTCAGGGTCGATAGCACGAGTGGGCTTGATATAGGCATGAAAGTGCCGCCCCGTGAGCTTACGGTTGATGATCTCTACCGCGCCGATTTCAATAATATTGTGGCCTTGGTAATGCGGCCCCCCTTCGCGGTTCATACCGGTGGTTTCGGTATCAAGCACAACGAGGCGATCGTAATTCGCTTTCATGGCAATAACTGTGTCAAACTTGGCTCAGATGAATAGCCAATAGTATCAAAGATGACCAAGCAGGTAGAAATTTTCACAGACGGTTCTTGTCTCGGCAATCCGGGACCGGGCGGTTATGGCGTGGTGATGCGCTACAAACAACATGAAAAAACCTTGAGTGCCGGTTTCACCCTCACCACCAATAATCGCATGGAGCTGATGGCGGCCATTGTCGGCTTAAATGCGCTTAACACGAGCTGTAACGTGACTCTCACCACTGACAGCCAGTACGTTCGACAAGGGATCACCCAATGGATCCATAATTGGAAAAAACGCCAATGGAAGACGGCGGATAAGAAACCGGTGAAAAATGCCGATTTATGGCAACAGCTTGATCAAGCGGCATCTAAGCATCAGATCACGTGGAACTGGGTGAAAGGCCACGCTGGACACCCAGAAAATGAGCGTTGTGACGAACTCGCGCGCGACGCTGCAAACCACCCGACAGAGATCGATGAAGGTTATCAGCCTGCAGACTAAACCTATTTCTAGCCGCCGTTGGGAACAACCCCGCCCAGCGGTGAGACCGCTTGCTTGAGCTTCCAACGAGGCTTAATCGGTTTTAATGGGTAGCTACGCTTACGCGCAATAATCAAATAAATGGAGCCAAGCGCAGGTGTCACCATACTGGCGCTACTCTCTACCCAAGCGTGCCGAGCGCTGGGTCTCTGCGTCGGCCACAGTCCCATCTGGTGCGCCTCAACCACCTCATAATTCATCACACTCAACCAATCTTTAACGCGAAGAGGTGAAAACATACGTCCTGCCCAAGGGAGCCTTTGATGCTTGCCACGTAGCAGTTTTTTTACGCCCAAAAAGCTTATGGGGTTAACACCCGAGATGATCAAGCAAGCGTCATCAATCATCACACGATCAACCTCCCGCAATAAACGGTGCGGATCATCGCTATAATCAAGTTGGTGCGCTAATACACAGGCATCAAAAGATTTCTCGATAAATGGCAAGGCATAGTGTGTCGCGGTCACATTGCGCATTGGGTTATGTTGGTCGACACACACTTGGTGTTGAATGTTACACTGTTCACTGACTAGCTCGCAGCTTAAGCCGCCCAGTTTCAGCAAGTGGTAGCCAAATAAGGTCGGTAGCCATTCATCCAACCGAGTTTGCAATTGGGTGCGCGCCCAATCACCGTAAGCAACTTGGTCCCACGTATAGGGATAGTCAAACTGATGTTCTATGCGCGCTGGTTTCATTGATTAAGGCTCATTCTATCGCTGGAGAACCCAATGCTTCATGTAAAAAGCATACCTGCATTTAACGATAATTACATATGGCTCATTATTAGTGAAGATAATCGCTGCGCCGTGGTCGATCCGGGTGAAGCAAGTCAGGTTATTGACTACCTTAAAGCGAATTCATTGACTTTATCGTGCATTCTTATCACGCACCACCATTGGGATCACACCAATGGCATTGACGATCTTGTACGTTATGCGCCAAACGCGAAAGTGATCGGCCCGGATGTTCATCCAATACCTCAACGTTCAATGGCGGTCGGTGACGGTGACCAAATTGATGTCTTTGACCATCGCTTTTTGGTCGTCGGTGTCGAGGGCCACACCGACGATCACATTGCGTTTGTCGGCGATGGTAAGCTGTTCTGTGGCGATGCCTTATTTTCAGCCGGTTGTGGCCGCTTACTCGGTGGCACCGCGGAGCAATCACTTAACTCATTGAAAAAGCTAGCATCGCTACCCATCGAGACCCAAGTGTATTGCGCCCATGAGTATACCGCCGCCAATGTCGCGTTTGCGCTGACTGTAGAGCCTGAAAACGACGCATTACACTTGTACCGAGAAGAAGTGAACCGCTTACGCGCCCAAGGTAAGCAAACGCTCCCCAGTACCATTGAGCGAGAAAAGCGTATTAATCCGTTTTTGCGTACCCAAGAGCCGACGGTCATTCAAGCGGTTGCAGGTCGCACTGCAGCCGACGATGAGCTTGCCGTTTTCCGAGCGCTGCGGCAGTGGAAGGACGAATTTTGAGCTGAGTCTCTTGTCATCAATGAGGCCAGCCCCTATCATCATCGGCTATTTTGGACGAAGGTTTTATGCAATGAAGTACCGTTTTGTTATATTGAGCACGCTGTTGCTGAGCGGCTGTCAGTCTATCGGCGACGCTCAAAATGCGGATATCGCCTCCGAGGCACCGCCCGTTGTCGCAAAAGAAACAACGCGCTCGCCTGATAAAGCCTCAGAGACGCCCAAGAAAACCACACCCGCGACGCCTACGGTACTTTCCCCGCAAAAACAGAATGATGTGTGGCAGCGCATCAGTATGCAGCTTTCGCTTCCCGTGCCTGATAATGCCTCGGTACGCCGTTATCGTAATTGGTACTTAAAGTATCCTAACCACCTTGCCACGGTCGCTGAGCGCGCCACGCCGTTTTTACACCTGATCGTAGAAAAGGTCGAAGCGCGCAACATGCCCTTAGAGTTGGCGTTGCTTCCAGTCGTAGAAAGCTCGTTTGATCAATTTGCGTACTCGCATGGCCGGGCGGCTGGCCTTTGGCAATTTGTCCCAGCAACAGGCCGCCGTTTTGGCCTGGAACAAAATTGGTGGTACGACGGCCGACGTGATGTGGTGCAATCAACCGATGCGGCACTCGATTACCTCGAGTACTTGCATGGCATGTTTGATGGCAACTGGTTACACGCTATCGCTGCATATAACTCCGGCGAAGGACGTGTGGCTCGTGCTATTCGTCGCAACGAGCAACGCGGAAAGCCTACCGACTTTTGGCATTTAGACCTCCCCAAAGAAACCAGCAGCTATGTGCCTAAGCTAATCGCCCTTGGCGATGTACTGCGCCACCAAGAGCAGTATGGACTCGACGTGCCAGAAATCCCCAATCAGCCAGCACTGACCTTGGTCGATCCTAAGATGCAGATGGATCTGGCGCTCGCGGCTAACTATGCCGGTTTAAGTGTTTCTGAGCTCCAAAGCCTTAACCCTGCGTATAATCATTGGGCAACGTCACCATCAGGCCCCACCCACTTATTGTTGCCCAACGACAATGTGGAACGCTTTAATTCTGAATTGGCTAAAAATGACAACCAAGGGCTTCGTGTGGAACGTTATGCGGTGAAGTCAGGTGACAGCCTGAGTGAAATCGCGGCTGAGTACAACACCACCGTCAAGGTATTAAAACGAGCTAACCAACTCCGCTCCTCACGTATTCGCGTGGGTCAGCGCCTGATGATCCCTGTTTCGCTGAAAGATGAATCACAATACACGCTAAGCGCACCACAGCGCCTCGCCGCATTGCAAGCGGCGGAGCGAGATGGCCACAAGCGCACCCACACCGTGCGCCAAGGCGACAGTTTTTGGACAATCGCCCGCCGTTATGACGTTGATTATCGTCAGCTCGCTAAGTGGAACGGCATGAGTCCTCGCGACACCCTCAGCATTGGCCAGAAGTTGGTCGTTTGGGATAAAGAGGGAGATGCACGTCGCATCCGCACGATTACCTACAGAATTCGACAAGGTGATTCCTTGAGCAGTATTGCACAACGCTACAATGTATCAGTCGCCGAGCTGGTTAAATGGAACCAGTTACGACAAAGCGCATATATCCAACCCGGTCAAAAGCTAACACTGCATATCGACATTTCTCGGAGTAGCGGCTCATGATGCAAGCGTCAGCCAATCCACTGTTCGCCTTAAGAGACATCGTTCTTCGTCCCAGTGCATGCTTTGCTGCATTAAGCCAGCGCCCGGTATGGGGCTGGTTGGCTTATTTGCTTATGTGCCTAAGCGCTATTGCATTTTGGAGTGCTTATTTTGATCACACCAACCTTGCCGCGCTTCAGCAAGCACTCGCGCAACAATTATCGATGCCACCTGCAGACGCTGAAAAGTGGTTACAACGTGAAACACTGCTTGCCTCTGAAGTGCTCGGAGATTGGTTTGGCCGAGCGGCGGTCATTTTTTCCTTGGCACTGTGGTTTCGGTTAGCCACCAAACAAGAAGCCCCTAACTTTGGCTATCGTCATTGGCTCGCGGCCTCTTGCTTTATCTTTTTACCCGCGGTCGTGGGCGATTTGGCAAGCTATACCAATATGACCTTATCATCCGGTTTTATTTTGCCGGCTCATGCGGATTTAAATAGCCTTAATGGCTTACTTAAATTACCACTCGCCTCGCCATGGAGTGCATGGGCAGCAAGCTTGCCATTGCTACTCCCGTGGTACTGGGTATTAAGCATTACGGTTATCGGTACTTGGACACCACTCAATCATGGCAAAGCGATCGTCGTTGCTACCCTGCCTTGGGTTGCCGTTTTTGCCAGTTGGGCCATCGTCATAGCATTAAGCTAGGAAAATTCAGCGAGGGGAAATCCCCTCGCTGCCTCTATCCTGTCACTTTCAGTTGTGCCTCTATCGCTGCGTGATCAGAGGCACCATTATCAATTGCGCTCGCCTTTTCTACCGATAAGCCACGGTAGAAAACATGATCCAACGGCAACCCAAACTTAGTCATTCGCTCATCGGGGTGATAACGCATTTCTTGCAATGACAAACGCGTGACCATCGCTCTTACCGCGTCTAACCGCCGCTGAGACCAAGTATTAAAGTCACCAGCTAAAATAATCGGCCCATCGACACGCGCCAAAGCTTGCTCCAAAGCGGCCAATTGTTTCTTATAAGCGGCCATTGCATAAGTAAAGTTAATGCTATGAATATTCACCACCGCAAGGCGCTCTCCATTGGAGAGCTTATACTCACTATATAGAGCACTTTTAGGAAGGCGCAGATAAGGCTCGACCGCAGTATACGCACAACTGTGCAAAGGGTTCACTTTGGAAAGGTTCATCACCCCTGCAACAGCATCTTGCATCGCAAACGCATAAGCTTGGTCATAGTGCAATGACGCCTGCGTGATCCAACGTGCTAATTGTGGACCAAAGCTTGCCTCTTGCAACAACATCAAGCGGTGAGGTTGGTGATACTGACTTAACGCAGTGTCCCACTGAGGACGCTGTTGTTTATAAATATTCCATACCAATAATGAAAAACGGCCTTGTTCGTCAAGCGGTAAAGAATGTGTGTAATCAACGCACTGGCGATGTATACCAGACACCGTATGGAGTTGGGTGCTGTCAGGCACGGTGAAGTAGCCATTGACACCAATCACCGCAGCAGGGACGAAAATAGCACTCCCCCATGCCACTACCTTGCCAATACGTCTTTTCATTGCTTAGTCACCACCATAGCACTTGCCAGTGTGAGTATAGGTTGTTATTAGAATGGCCGCTGATTTTGCGATCATGAAGGCTGAAATACAAGTGGTTGCTCTCAGTTATTACTTGCTGCTTACTTCAACTCAGAGATAGGATAGAAGAGAAATAATAACAAGGTGCATTCATGGAGCGACGCCTATGCTTAACAACCTCTTCGTATACGGAACCCTGTGTCCAGAAGGCACAAATCACCACGTGCTTGCGGATGTCCATGGGCAATGGTTTCCCGCGAGTATACAAGCAATACGCACAGACCGTGGTTGGGGATCGGCCTCGGGTTGTCCGGGTATAGAGCTCAGTGATAATCCAAATAATCGGGTAGAGGGCTGGCTTTTGAAAGCAGACGATTTATCTCACTTTCTCCCTCACATTGATGCATTCGAAGGCGCTGGCTACCAACGGGTGATTGTTGAGGTAGAGTACAAAAGCAAAAGCAGTCAACACGCCCAGCATACAACAGCATTCACCTATGAACTTTGTTTTAATCACCAGCCTGATGCGACTGGGCCAAGCCAATTTGTCGCCAAAAACTATTAGAAGAGTCGTTGAATAGATATAAAAAAAGCACCGACGCAAATCGGTGCTTTTTAAGTGGCAGGGGTAGAGGTATTCGATCGGACTGGCGACCCAGCGGGCTGGCGACCCAGCCCCCCAACACGCGGATTTTGATGTCACAACCACAACTATCCATTAGCTAGTCTATCAGTAGTATTGAGATCAAAAAAAAGCACCGACGAACGTCGATGCTTTTTAGATGGCAGGGGTAGAGGGATTCGACCGGGCTGGCGACCCAGCCCCCAACACGCGGATTTCGATGTCACAACCACAACTATCCATTAGTTAGTCTATCAGTCGTATTGAGATCAAAAAAAAGCACCGACGAACGTCGATGCTTTTTAGATGGCAGGGGTAGAGGGATTCGACCGGGCTGGCGACCCAGCCCCCAACACGCGGATTTCGATGTCACAACCACAACTATCCATTAGTTAGTCTATCAGTAGTATTGAGATCAAAAAAAAGCACCGACAAACGTCGATGCTTTTTAGATGGCAGGGGTAGAGGGATTCGAACCCCCAACACGCGGATTTGGAATCCGCTGCTCTGCCAATTGGAGCTATACCCCTATAAGTAGTGGCGGAGTGGACGGGACTCGAACCCGCGACCCCCGGCGTGACAGGCCGGTATTCTAACCAACTGAACTACCACTCCGCACCAATTCTGTCTCATCAAAGTCTTACGCATATCTGCTTTGATGCTTAAATTGTTACTAACTAAAGCCTAACAGTAAGCTCTAATTAGGTTATCTTGTTTGATGCAATGAAGATGTTGAATCGATACGCGCAGTGTATGCCAATACATGAGCATCATCGTTATCAAAAGCATCCAGCAATCAGCAAGATAAGCGTTTTTGCTTTCAGATTTTTCCAAAAATCTGAAAACAAGAAAGCAAGCCTGGCGATGTCCTACTCTCACATGGGGAGACCCCACACTACCATCGGCGCTGCTTCGTTTCACTGCTGAGTTCGGCATGGAGTCAGGTGGGTCCAAAGCGCTATGGTCGCCAAGCAAAATTTGGTGTGTCTTCACTTTTCAGTCAAAACACGTAATCTAGAAAGCTGTTTCGTTCTCGCCACAATCAACTGGCTTATTTTAAGTCCAACCCAAAACCCCTTGGGTGTTGTATGGTTAAGCCTCACGGGCCATTAGTACAGGTTAGCTCAACGCCTCACAGCGCTTACACACCCTGCCTATCAACGTTCTCGTCTAGAACAACCCTTTAGAGAGCTCGAAGCTCTAGGGATGACTCATCTCGGAGCCAGCTTCGCGCTTAGATGCTTTCAGCGCTTATCTGTGCCGAACTTAGCTACCGGGCAATGCGTCTGGCGACACAACCCGAACACCAGCGGTTCGTCCACTCCGGTCCTCTCGTACTAGGAGCAGCTCCCCTCAATCATCCAACGCCCACGGCAGATAGGGACCGAACTGTCTCACGACGTTCTAAACCCAGCTCGCGTACCACTTTAAATGGCGAACAGCCATACCCTTGGGACCGACTTCAGCCCCAGGATGTGATGAGCCGACATCGAGGTGCCAAACACCGCCGTCGATATGAACTCTTGGGCGGTATCAGCCTGTTATCCCCGGAGTACCTTTTATCCGTTGAGCGATGGCCCTTCCATTCAGAACCACCGGATCACTATGACCTACTTTCGTACCTGCTCGAGCCGTCACTCTCGCAGTTAAGCGGGCTTATGCCATTGCACTAACCTCACGATGTCCGACCGTGATTAGCCCACCTTCGTGCTCCTCCGTTACACTTTGGGAGGAGACCGCCCCAGTCAAACTACCCACCAGGCACTGTCCTCACCCCGGATAACGGGGCCAAGTTAGAACATCAAACATACAAGGGTGGTATTTCAAGGATGGCTCCACAGCAACTGGCGTCGCCGTTTCAAAGCCTCCCACCTATCCTACACATGTAGGCTCAATGTTCAGTGCCAAGCTGTAGTAAAGGTTCACGGGGTCTTTCCGTCTAGCCGCGGGTACACAGCATCTTCACTGCGATTTCAATTTCACTGAGTCTCGGGTGGAGACAGCGTGGCCATCATTACGCCATTCGTGCAGGTCGGAACTTACCCGACAAGGAATTTCGCTACCTTAGGACCGTTATAGTTACGGCCGCCGTTTACCGGGGCTTCAATCAATGGCTTCTCTTGCGATAACCACATCAATTAACCTTCCGGCACCGGGCAGGCGTCACACCGTATACGTCATCTTTCGATTTTGCACAGTGCTGTGTTTTTAATAAACAGTTGCAGCCACCTGGTATCTGCGACTGCCCATAGCTCCATCCGCTAGGGACTTCACCGCGGGCAGCGTACCTTCTCCCGAAGTTACGGTACCATTTTGCCTAGTTCCTTCACCCGAGTTCTCTCAAGCGCCTTGGTATTCTCTACCCGACCACCTGTGTCGGTTTGGAGTACGGTTGCTACTTACCTGAAGCTTAGAGGCTTTTCCCGGAAGCATGGCATCAATGACTTCACCACCTTGGTGGCTCGACATCGTGTCTCGGCCTTGATTTCCCGGATTTGCCTAAGAAATCAGCCTACGCACTTGAACCTGGACAACCATCGCCAGGCCCACCTAGCCTTCTCTGTCCCCCCATCGCAGTAAGCAGCAGTACGGGAATATTAACCCGTTTCCCATCGACTACGCCTTTCGGCCTCGCCTTAGGGGCCGACTTACCCTGCCCCGATTAACGTTGGACAGGAACCCTTGGTCTTCCGGCGAGGAGGTTTTTCACCCCCTTTATCGTTACTCATGTCAGCATTCGCACTTGTGATACCTCCAGCATGCCTCTCAGCACACCTTCAACAGCTTACACAACGCTCCCCTACCCAATATCCATAAGGACATTGCCGCAGCTTCGGTGTATCGCTTAGCCCCGTTACATCTTCCGCGCAGGCCGACTCGACCAGTGAGCTATTACGCTTTCTTTAAATGATGGCTGCTTCTAAGCCAACATCCTGGCTGTCTGAGCCTTCCCACATCGTTTCCCACTTAGCGATAACTTGGGGACCTTAGCTGGCGGTCTGGGTTGTTTCCCTCTCCACGACGGACGTTAGCACCCGCCGTGTGTCTCCCGGATAGCACTTACTGGTATTCGGAGTTTGCAAAGGGTTGGTAAGTCGGGATGACCCCCTAGCCTTAACAGTGCTCTACCCCCAGTAGTGTTCGTCCGAGGCGCTACCTAAATAGCTTTCGGGGAGAACCAGCTATCTCCGAGTTTGATTGGCCTTTCACCCCTAGCCACAGGTCATCTCCTAACTTTTCAACGTTAGTGAGTTCGGTCCTCCAGTTGATGTTACTCAACCTTCAACCTGCCCATGGCTAGATCACTCGGTTTCGGGTCTAATGCAAGCAACTGTCGCCCAGTTAAGACTCGGTTTCCCTACGGCTCCCCTATGCGGTTAACCTGGCTACTTACATTAAGTCGCTGACCCATTATACAAAAGGTACGCGGTCACCCCATCACTAAGTCACCTCTGCTTGATTGGGCGGTTGACCCACGCTTCGCGTGGTTAACCCAGTCAACAAAGTGATAGCGTCTCACTAAGATGAAGTGTCTTAGTGATGGGGCTCCCACTGCTTGTACGTAGACGGTTTCAGGTTCTATTTCACTCCCCTCACAGGGGTTCTTTTCGCCTTTCCCTCACGGTACTGGTTCACTATCGGTCAGTCAGGAGTATTTAGCCTTGGAGGATGGTCCCCCCATATTCAGACAAGATATCACGTGTCCCGTCTTACTCGTTTTCACGCCTAAGGCGCCGTCGGTTACGGGGCTATCACCCTTTATTGCCAGGTTTTCCAACCTGTTCACCTAACGCCTAAGCCGCTTAAGGGCTGCTCCGGGGTCGCTCGCCGCTACTGCCGGAATCTCAATTGATTTCTTTTCCTTCGGGTACTTAGATGTTTCAGTTCCCCGAGTTCGCCTCTTAGCGCTATGTATTCACGCTAAGATACCTGCTTATGCAGGTGGGTTTCCCCATTCGGACATCGATGGCTCAAATGCTTCTTACCAGCTCACCATCGCTTTTCGCAGGTTAGTACGTCCTTCATCGCCTCTGACTGCCAAGGCATCCACCGTCTACGCTTAGTCACTTAACCATACAACCCCAAAAGGTCTTGCATGAAAACAACTAAGGTTTTGTTTTTGCCGGACTCAAAATAGAGACTTTGCTTATTACTAAGACAAAGCCCAAGCACACTTGATTGTGTGAGTGACATTTCTGTCACTGATTGAGAACTTTACTGTCATTCTTAAAGAATGACTTGTCAGCTTTCCAGATTGTTAAAGAGCATGTAAATCTATCAATACGATAAACCACTTTATTTTTTGCTTTCAGACAGCACTTATCGCAACAGGCGTCAACTGCTGTAAAAACAAAGAGTAAAATGGTGGAGCTAAGCAGGATCGAACTGCTGACCTCCTGCGTGCAAGGCAGGCGCTCTCCCAGCTGAGCTATAGCCCCATTTTGTAGTGCTTTTCTCTTGCAGAGAAAATGGTGGGCGATACCGGGCTCGAACCAGTGACCCCCTCCTTGTAAGGGAGGTGCTCTCCCAACTGAGCTAATCGCCCATCTTCCAGACTTGGTGGAGCTAGGCGGGATCGAACCGCCGACCTCTTGCATGCCATGCAAGCGCTCTCCCAGCTGAGCTATAGCCCCGCGTCTGAGAAATGGTGGGTTGTACAGGATTCGAACCTGTGACCAATTGATTAAAAGTCAACTGCTCTACCAACTGAGCTAACAACCCAATGGCGTCCCATAGGGGAGTCGAACCCCTGTTACCGCCGTGAAAGGGCGGTGTCCTAGGCCTCTAGACGAATGGGACACGCTGATATGTTTGGGAACATATCCTCTTTATAACTTCAACCTATACAATCTGTGTGAGCACTCGCAACAATAGCGTCAGTAAGGAGGTGATCCAGCCCCAGGTTCCCCTAGGGCTACCTTGTTACGACTTCACCCCAGTCATGAACCACACCGTGGTAAACGCCCTCCCGAAGGTTAAGCTATCTACTTCTGGTGCAGCCCACTCCCATGGTGTGACGGGCGGTGTGTACAAGGCCCGGGAACGTATTCACCGTGGCATTCTGATCCACGATTACTAGCGATTCCGACTTCATGGAGTCGAGTTGCAGACTCCAATCCGGACTACGACAGACTTTAAGGGATTCGCTCCACTTCGCAGCTTCGCTGCCCTCTGTATCTGCCATTGTAGCACGTGTGTAGCCCTACTCGTAAGGGCCATGATGACTTGACGTCGTCCCCACCTTCCTCCGGTTTATCACCGGCAGTCTCCCTGGAGTTCCCACCATTACGTGCTGGCAAACAAGGATAAGGGTTGCGCTCGTTGCGGGACTTAACCCAACATTTCACAACACGAGCTGACGACAGCCATGCAGCACCTGTCTCAGCGCTCCCGAAGGCACTCCTCTATCTCTAAAGGATTCGCTGGATGTCAAGAGTAGGTAAGGTTCTTCGCGTTGCATCGAATTAAACCACATGCTCCACCGCTTGTGCGGGCCCCCGTCAATTCATTTGAGTTTTAACCTTGCGGCCGTACTCCCCAGGCGGTCTACTTAATGCGTTAGCGCCGAAAGCCAAAGTCTAAACCTCAACCTCCAAGTAGACAGCGTTTACGGCGTGGACTACCAGGGTATCTAATCCTGTTTGCTACCCACGCTTTCGCATCTGAGCGTCAGTCTTTGTCCAGGGGGCCGCCTTCGCCACTGGTATTCCTTCAGATCTCTACGCATTTCACCGCTACACCTGAAATTCTACCCCCCTCTACAAGACTCTAGCCTGCCAGTTTCAAATGCGGTTCCGAGGTTGAGCCCCGGGCTTTCACATCTGACTTAACAAACCGCCTGCATGCGCTTTACGCCCAGTAATTCCGATTAACGCTCGCACCCTCCGTATTACCGCGGCTGCTGGCACGGAGTTAGCCGGTGCTTCTTCTGCAGCTAACGTCAAGCCGTGCACGTATTAAGTACACCACCTTCCTCACTGCTGAAAGTGCTTTACAACCCGAAGGCCTTCTTCACACACGCGGCATGGCTGCATCAGGGTCTCCCCCATTGTGCAATATTCCCCACTGCTGCCTCCCGTAGGAGTCTGGGCCGTGTCTCAGTCCCAGTGTGGCTGATCATCCTCTCAAACCAGCTAAGGATCGTCGCCTTGGTAAGCCATTACCTTACCAACTAGCTAATCCTAACTGGGCCCATCCCAACGCGATAGCTTACATGTAGAGGCCACCTTTGGTCCCAGCTCGTAATGAACTAAGACATTATGCGGTATTAGCCGTCGTTTCCAACGGTTATCCCCCTCGTCAGGGCAGGTTCCCAGCCGTTACTCACCCGTCCGCCGCTCGACGTCCAGCAAATCCACCGAAGCTTCAATGCTGCCGTTTCCGCTCGACTTGCATGTGTTAGGCCTGCCGCCAGCGTTCAATCTGAGCCATGATCAAACTCTTCAATTAAAGTTTTGGTGTTTGCTTTCCCAAAGAAAAGACAAACGGCTCGATAAATACTGTTTTGTTCGTCTCTTGCGAGACAAACGAATTGACTGTGCCGAACAACGTAAACGTTGTTTCGTATTGGTCACTCAGTTCATCGAATAAATCTTTTTGTCTATTCTTAACGAGTGCCCACACAGATTGCATAGGTCAAATTGTTAAAGAGCGCCGCTCAATTTTGAGCGGGAGTGGCATTTTACGCCACCGAGGCAATGAGTCAAGCGTTTTGTTTGCTTGGCTATTTTGCCGTTGTTAGCGCGGCTTGCCGTGCCAACGAGAAGCGAATTATAGAGACTTGTTTTTTTGATGCAAGCGTTTTTGTTGAAAAAAATCTAACTGTGCAAATAATCGCCAAGACGCTGTTTGCATGTCGTTTTAACGATTAGCAAGCCAACCGGGTATATCAGCGATAGAGTCAACAACGTCAGTTGCTAATGCGACGCCTTGTTCGGTGACAGGTTTACCTGAGCGCACTAGCAAACGAGTTGCAACCCCTGCACACTCTGCGGCTTTCATATCATCCGCTTTATCTCCCACCATCACCGAGCGTGACATATCAATATCAAGCTCTTGCTGGGCATCAATCAACATACCCGGCTTGGGTTTGCGACAATCGCAATCAATTCGATACTCACCGACTCCTTCACTGGCATGATGGGGGCAGTAATATATCCCATCAAAATCGACACCTTTATCAGCAAAGTTCCAATCCATCCATTCGGTCAATTGCAAAAAATCTTGCTCCGAAAAGTAGCCTCTTGCGATACCGGCTTGATTGGTCACCAGTACGAGTAAATAGCCGCTTTCTTTCAGCGCCCTACATGCGTCGAACACACCCTCAATATATTCAAAGCTATCGATACTAGACACATAACCGTGATCGACATTAACGACACCATCACGATCGATAAAAACGGCTGGAAGACTCACGCGTTGTTCCCCTCGGTAAATAATGTTGAGATTATGTCACGCCCAAGACTGACTTGCATCCATACTCCCCTCTTCTATCACATGCTAGAGTATATCCACGTTGTTTTAGGTTTATTTGGTTATGTGTTCCCCGTTTTCTATCACCCCAATCGGCACGCTTTATTCTCCTTTTAAAGAGAAATTTGCGGTCCCTCGTCAACCTGGGTTAGCGCCGAGTGCACTGGCTTATCTCTGCTTACAGGGGGATGCCAATCAGATCGACGCCGTACGAGGGATTGAACAATACTCTCACCTTTGGTTGCTTTTTCTTTTTGATCAGAACTTAGATAAGGGATGGCGCCCTACCGTCCGGCCACCTCGTTTAGGGGGGAATGAGAAAATGGGTGTGTTTGCCAGCCGGGCTACATTTCGTCCTAATGGCATTGGTATGTCGGCGGTAGAGCTGGTTGATGTCACTCAAGATAGCGGGCAAGTAACCTTGGTATTACGAGGGTGCGATCTTGTTGACCAAACCCCGATTGTCGATATTAAGCCCTATATTCCTTACTCTGACAGTATTCCCGACGCCCAAGGCGGATTTGCTCACACCAAACCCACGCCACTAGACGTTCATTTCTCTGACCGCGCCTTATTGGCATTATCTCCATATCCTGAGCAAGCATACTATCAAAGCGTGATTGCTGAAGTCTTAGCGCAAGATCCACGCCCGGCTTACAGAAAAGGTAAACCGGATAATCGCCGCTATGCGGTTCACCTGTTCGACTTTAACGTCACGTTTCACGTTCAAAACGAGCAAATCGAAGTGGCTTCCATAGAAGCTTTTGTCGAAACTCCCCCACGCTGTTAATATGCTTGGACTTATTGATCGCCAATATCAACGGATAACTTTACATGCGTACCAGTCAATATCTGCTTTCTACTTTGAAAGAAACCCCTAGCGACGCAGAAATTGTCAGCCACCAGCTGATGTTGCGTGCGGGTATGATTCGAAAACTCGCTTCAGGCCTTTATACTTGGCTTCCTACAGGGGTTCGTGTCCTTCGCCATGTTGAGCGTATTGTTCGCGAAGAAATGAACCGTGCCGGCGCCGTCGAAACCATGATGCCTGTCGTACAACCAGCAGATTTATGGCAAGAAACGGGGCGTTGGGAAAAGTTTGGTCCTGAGCTGCTACGTATTGCTGACCGCCATCAACGTGATTTTGTTTTAGGCCCCACGCATGAAGAAGTGATTACGCACTTGGCGCGCAACGAAATCAATTCATACAAGCAATTGCCGCTCAACTTGTACCAAATCCAAACCAAGTTCCGTGACGAAGTACGTCCTCGTTTTGGCGTCATGCGCTCTCGCGAATTTACCATGAAAGACGCCTATAGCTTCGATATCGACAAAGCGGGCATGGAGCAGAGCTATGAGAAAATGCGCGCGGCTTATTGCGCCATCTTTGATCGCATGGGGCTAGACTACCGTGCCGTACTGGCTGACACCGGCGCCATTGGTGGTTCCGCCTCGCACGAATTCCATGTCCTGGCCGACAGTGGTGAAGATCTGATCGCATTTTCAACCGAGTCCGACTACGCGGCAAATATTGAAAAAGCCGAAGCGCTCGCCCCTCAGGCGCAAGCCGATTCACCCACGCAAGCCATGGCGCTGGTCGATACGCCGAATGCGAAAACCATTGCTGAACTGGTTGAGCAGTTTGATCTCCCGATCGAAAAAACAGTTAAAACGCTTTTCGTCAAAGCGTCTGAACAGGTCGAGTCCGATCTTATCGCGCTAATCATCCGTGGCGATCATGAACTCAACGAAGTAAAAGCGGAAAATCTACCTGAGGTAGAAGCACCGCTTACTTTCGCCACCGAAGAAGAAATCCGTGAGCTTGTCGGTGCAGGTCCTGGCTCTTTGGGTCCGGTAAACCTACCGGCACCTTTCATCGTCGATCGCAGTGTTGCGGTAATGAGTGACTTTGGTGCTGGTGCAAACACCGACGATAAACACTACTTCGGAATAAATTGGGGACGCGATGTAGAGCTAGGTCAAGTCGCCGACCTGCGCAATGTCATCGAAGGCGATCCTAGCCCTTGTGGTAAAGGCACATTGATGTTTAAACGTGGCATCGAAGTGGGCCATATCTTCCAGCTGGGCAATAACTACTCACAAAAGATGAATGCTGGCGTACTAGGCCAAGACGGTAAGAACGCCATGTTAGAGATGGGCTGTTACGGCATTGGTATTACGCGTGTTGTGGCTGCAGCGATTGAGCAAAACCATGACCAAAACGGTATTATCTGGCCTGACGCCATCGCGCCTTTCAAGGTGGCCATTGTCCCGATGAATATGCACAAATCTGAACGTGTCCGTGAAGCGGCTGAAAAGTTATACACCGATCTTACCGCAGCCGGTATTGAGGTACTTTTTGACGACCGCAAAGAGCGTCCAGGTGTAATGTTCTCTGATATTGAACTTGTCGGCGTGCCTCACACTATCGTCATTGGTGAGCGTAGTATGGATAACGGCGTGTTCGAGTATAAGCATCGTCGAGACGGCGAGAAAGTGCCTTTCTCCATTGACGATGCACTGACGTTTATTCAGTCAAAGCTTGACTAAATAGCGCCAAAAGCAAGCATGTCATGCCCCGCTCTGCGGGGCATTTTTGTATCAGCTCATCGTCTCGCGTGCTTTTTGGTATGCCTTTTCAGCAAAGTCCCAATTGACCACTTGCCACCAAGCATTGACATAATCTGGGCGCTTATTCTGATAGTTAAGATAGTAAGCATGCTCCCACACATCACAGCCTAACAGCGGCTCTCCTTTCACCTCTGCAATATCCATCAATGGATTATCTTGATTAGGTGTCGATGTAATCGCAAGCTGTCCATCTTCTTTCACTACCAGCCACGCAAAGCCTGACCCAAACTGACCAATCGCCGCCTGACTAAAGGCCTCTTTAAACGCATCGAGTGAGCCGTAGGTCGCTACAATGGCATCATAGAGCGGTCCTTCTGGTGTCCCCTTAGGGTTGGGCGTCATCGATTGCCAATAAATCAAATGGTTGTAATAACCACCGCCATTATTACGAATGGCAGCAGGCAGCGTTGAAACCTCAGCAAATAAAGTCTCAAGCGATTCACCATTACGCGCCGTCTCTTCAATCGCCGCAACAAATTTATCGTAATAGGTTTTGTGGTGACGCTGATGATGAATGCGCATGGTTGCCTCATCAATGTGGGGCTCTAGCGCATCATAAGCATAAGGAAGATCGGGAAAAGAGTAAGTCATGGTGTTGCTCCATCGATGATTAAGACACCACCAGCCTAGATCGAATTGATAACAATTTTCAACCTCATTATCATTAATGATATTTGGGGTCTGTGATATACCGCCGCGCGTGAGATGAAAGAGCGTCTATAATCAAACTGTTAGCGTGGTAATAATGGTAGCCCTATGTCGAAAAACAAACCCAAAATTGCCTTGGTGCTCACTGGCGGCGGTGCACGAGCCGCTTACCAAGTAGGCGTACTCTCGGCGATCGCTCACTGGTACCCGCGGGTGCACACGAGCCCCTTTACCATTTATTGCGGCACATCCGCCGGTGCTATCAACGCGGTATCTTTGGCAAGCTATGCGTCATGTTTTCGACTGGGCGTCAAAAAATTGTCTTGGCTATGGCATCGGTTGAACACCTCTCGGGTGCTCGCCAGTCAGCCCAGTGCACTTGTCGGTCACCTTTTGTCGCAAACCGGGCAACGCTTTCAATCTCACTACCAGCCCACTCAGCCTTTCGGGTTGCTCAATAACCGGCCATTAAGAGAATTACTGAATCAAACGATCAGCTTTAACAAGCTTAATTATCAATTACTTGCTGGTCATTTAAATGGCTTGTCTGTCACTGCCTCAAACTACCAAACGGGGCAATCGGTGAGTTTCTTTCAAGGCGCATCTCATATCAAACCGTGGGAAAGAGCCCGCGCAGTGGGAAAGCGAAGTCAAATTTCCACCGAACACTTACTGGCCTCTTCAGCCATTCCTTTCGTTTTTCCTGCCTCCAGGATTGGCCACGAGTTTTATGGTGATGGGGCAATTCACCAAATTTCCCCGTTGCGTCCCGCTGTCAAAATGGACGCGGAGCGGATTTTAATTCTGGATCTGACCACAGGGATACGGCGGCCTGAACAAATTAAACACACCGCGCCAGGTTTAGCGATGCTCGGCGGTCATTTAATGAATGCTATCTTTGCGGATACGCTCTCGGCAGACTTAGAGCATTTACAACGGCTTAATCAGGTTGCCAGCGCTTTATCTCCCGACCAAAAAGAGCGTCTAGGGCTGCGCCACATTGATGTGCTTCATCTTCGGCCTTCAGAACCATTTGAACCCATGGCGAACCGCTACTACAGCCATATGCCACTCGCATTGCGCAGCTTGCTTAAGCTTTTGGGGATTAATGCCAGTCAAGATGCCACCTTTGCCAGTTATCTGTTATTTGAGGCGGCATACCTTCGCCAGTTGATTGACATTGGCTACCGTGATGCACACAATCACCAGTCTGAGATCCTCTCTCTATTGACAGATTAGTTACTTTAAAACAGTATCCTCACTCGCATCCACTCATCGCCATTAGCGAAAATATATAGACTGGCACGATACCTGCTTCATAGATTGAAACCGACGTTATTACTGAGTAGTTGATCACGCATGAATGCCTCGCACATCAAACAATATACAAACTCTGATCGCGCCCCGCGGATTGTCCCGCTCGGTGCCGATCAACGTTTGTTATTGTTACAAAAGCTGCAAGGCCACCTTGATATCAAAGTGTTGTTTGAAGTCTACGCGCGTGAACTAGAAAAGCAGATCGATATTGGGCGCATTATTTGGGAGCATGATGATATCTCCAACATCATTCGTCGTGGCGCACAACACACATTTCGTCAGACGTTTTCCATCAAGTTCAATAAGCAGCCATTGGGTGTGTTGCAATACTCTACCCCTTACAAGCTCGATCCAGATGAAATCAGCTTGCTCCATACCTATCACAAGCTGCTCGCCGGCCCGCTGAATAATGCCGTTGAATATACGCGCGTGAAAAACATGGCATTGCTCGATGGTCTCACTGGCCTACATAACCGCACCAGCTTTGAACAAGACCTTCAGCATGCCGTCGCCGTCTGTGAACGGGAAAATATTGGTCTGGTCATGGTGATGTTCGATATGGACAACTTCAAACAAGTCAATGATACCTATGGCCACTTGGATGGTGATAAGGTACTACGCCGTTTTTCATTGCTGGTCAAAGAAGCTGTGCGCGGCAGCGATCGTTGCTATCGACTCGGTGGCGATGAGTTTGCCGTGATCTTGCAACCTGCCAGTAAAAGCTCGGTGAAACACGTGACCTCACGAGTGAAGAGCTTAGTTGGCCAAGATCATTTGTTATCAAGTCACCAGATCAGCGCGTCAGTGGGTTTCTCTGTCTATCGACAAGGTGATAATAACTTGTCGCTCTATGAACGTGCCGACCAAAGTATGTACCGGCAAAAACGCGCACGTTAGCGCTTTCCTCTCCCTAACCAGATTGGGTATAGTGATCCTCATCATTACGTGAGGAGAACACCATGAAAATAGCAGACTGCTGTGACTTGATTCGCCAACGCTATGCGGAAATTGGCAGTGGCGAGCAAGGCTATATACCAGCGGCGATCCATTGCGCATTAAAAGCCCTCAACGATATTGCACAAGACACTGAGATCCAGCAATCGCGTCGAGAGCAAGCCGCATTTGCCGCGGCCAACTTGTTGATCAGCGATCACGAGGACTAAGATGGATTTAAACAATTACGCCACCATGGACCCTGTCATGCTGATGAGCATTGTCAATATGAAGCTACGTGACGAGTTTGACAGCTTGGAGGATCTGGTTCGCTATTATGATATAGACACAGCCGTATTGTGCACGCGGCTCGAAGAAGCAGGCTTTACGTATATCGAAGACGCCAACCAATTTCGTTAAGTCAACGTCTATACAACGCAAAAAGCGGACATTTCGTCCGCTTTTTTCATTATTGGTCGCGATCTCGACGGCTTTTGTTAGCCCAGTGACACCCACAGGACGGTCGCCACTAATATAGGACAAACGAACTTGACGTAGACAGGCCATATTTTCCAAAACAGGCTCTGCTCAATATCCACATACCCCTCACGCAAGGCCGACAATTTGCGGTCACGCGACCAAATCCACCCACCAAACAAGCAGAACAATAGTGCTGCAAAAGGCTGGAAGTACTGTGTCGCCACTTTCGCCACCAAACCAAACAAGGTACCGAAATGGAAGACAATCACCGCACTAAACGCGGCAATCAGACCACCCAGGACCCAACTGGTGATTTTACGGCTTGAGCCTAGTCGTTCACTGGCAAGTGCAACCGGGCACTCGAGCATAGAAATCGAAGAGGTCAGCGCCGCAATAGTCATCAGTAAGAAAAAGACCAAAGACACGTAAGGCCCTGCCGCTCCGAGGCTTTCAAACAGCAAAGGTAACACAGTAAATACCAGCGTATCGGCACTCAGCAAGCTGCCATCTTGGGCGTATATTTCTACGCCTTGGTGCATGGCAACAAACATGGCAGGTAGCACCACCAGACCAGCAATAACTGCCACCGCGGTATCGACCAGCGTGACGCTCAATGCCATCTTAGGCAGATTTTCTTTCTGACTCAGATAAGAGCCATAAATCAGCATCGAGCACCCACCAATGGTCAGCGAGAAAAAGCCTTGCCCCATCGCAGCCAAGAGCAGATCTCTGTCCATGATCTTGGAGAAGTCAGGAATAAGGTAGTGCTTTAAGCCCTCGGTCGCGCCAGGTAACGTCATGATGTAGATAAACATCGCGGCAAACAGCACGAATAACGCGGGCATCAACCGCGTCGACCAACGTTCAATCCCTTGTTTCACGCCTGCTTGCACAATAAAGATCGTCAACACATAAAAGAGGATAGCGCCAAACAAGTTACGTGAAGCCGAGAAGCCTTTTAACCATGCTGCCGCGTCGGTAAAGTGCAAGATCTCTGCAACCGCCGCAAGGAGAAAAGACACTAACCAGCCGCCAACAATGCTATAGAACGCCAGCACCATACAAGGAACGGCCAGTCCCACTAAACCCACACCGCTTCCTAAGCGCTTCATCAAGGGATTATCACTGAGTGCACGCATGCTATCCAGTGGGTTCGCACGCCCATGACGACCAATCGCCATTTCTACCACCAGCATGGGAAATGCCACCAGCAAAATCATTAACAAGTAGACGAGTAAAAACGCGCCACCGCCATTACTGGCCGCTTGAGTGGGAAATCCCCAAATATTACCCAGTCCCACTGCAGCCCCTGCTGCAGCTAGAACAAAGCCAATCCTAGTACCGAATAATTCGCGACTTGATGCCATTACTGCTTACCTTATGTATCATTAGACTAGTACATTAAGTAATTCGTCACGATTAAGCAAGATAAGATAGTCTAACTGCTCAATTAATCATCACCCGTTCAGTATTCTGATCTCATCCAACTCGCCCGACGTTTGCTCTAGCACCTGGTGAGCGAGCGATGTTAAGTGAGCGAATCGCGCCGGGTGACAGGGGGGACTAAGACTCATGCTGCCAAACAAGCCGCCATTGTTTACCGCTTGCGGCCTGACTAACATACCTATCGGCAATGGCCACCACTGTCTCGCCATCGCAAATAATCGGTTGGCGTCGACGTAACCAGCTGGGGATCCCGGCTTCTTGGTAGAGTTTTTTTAGCTTTCGGCGCCCTTGTCGGCCGGCAGGATGAATCGATAAGCCACGAGGGTTAAAGTGTACATGCAGTGCCCGCGACGCGAGATCTCCCAGCGCGAGCCCTTTCTCTGTCGACGAATAAGGCAGTAAGTACAAGGTACCCAGTCCATCTGGCAGTGCTAACGGTGTTTCTGGCGTCAATGTGCCCTGCCATTGGGATAAATCGGCATAAGGCAGCACGATATAAAGCTGTTGCTGGAAGCGGCGAATACTCACCGTGCCTACGCTCAAGCTCGGGTTGGCATCCGGTTTAGCGTTGATGACATCAAAGAGCAATGTCTGTAACTGTGCTTGCGTCAAGGTAATACTGTGACGCTTTAGCCAATGGCGCAGCATGGCCTGCGTGAGTGCTAAGTCGTTCTGTGGTAACGCGGTAATAGCCAGGCTGCCCGCTTCTGTCTCCGCTTGTGTCACCATAGGCTCTATCAATCGCGCCAATAAGGACGCTTGTTCACCACACAAGCGCTGGGTGCGCTCAACGGCTTTACGAAAGCCAGGCCAACGAGCATCCGCTTGCGGTAACCAGTGCTGACGCAAAAAATTGCGATCAAAGCGCGTGTCTTGGTTGCTCGGATCGTCCACCCAATCGAGTTGGTGTTGCCGCGCATATGCCTCAAGGCTCGCTCTTGATAGCGTCAAAAAAGGACGTACCAGATAGCCCTGACCCAGAGCACGCACCGCTGGCATCCCAGCTAACCCTTCCAAACCACTGCCGCGCTTCAGGGCGAGGAAAAAGGTTTCAACCTGATCATCACTGTGCTGGGCGGTTAACACCAGTCCATTGGGCTTAAGCAGGTGCGCGATCGCCTGATACCTTGCTTGTCTCGCCGCATGTTCCACACTGAGCGACGTATCCAAGCTCACCCGTTCTACCCTGCAGCGAAATCCGGCGTTGTCCGCCCACATTTGGCACAGCTCAGCCCATTTATCCGCATCGGGATGCAAACCGTGATGAACATGAACCACAAGATAATCATGTTGGGGGTGCTGGTCGCGATACTGCGTCAATAATGCTAGCAACACGCGAGAGTCTAATCCGCCACTGAGCGCCAGTACCACCTGTCGCGGTGTCGATGTCAGCGGGGCTAATGTGTCACTCAGTTGATGGTAAAGCATAGCCATTCATCATTGATATAATGTGTCATTGTTGCCGCCCTTTACGTAAAAGAAAAGGGCCCGCAGGCCCTTTATCGCAGTTCATTCCATCACGATTAGCAGTAACCGTAATTGAGCAAGCGCTGATAGCGGCGATCCCGCAAGCTTTCGGTATCAAGACTGTCTAAATCGCTTAGCTGGGTAAGCAGTGTTTGCTTAATGCTATCCGCCATCGCGTTAATGTCGCGGTGTGCGCCACCCAGAGGCTCAGTGATCACACTATCAACCAAGCCAAGCTCTTTGAGGCGAGGGGCGGTTATCCCCATCGCATCAGCCGCTTGCGGCGCTTTCGCCGCATCACGCCACAAAATGGAGGCACAACCCTCGGGGGAGATCACCGAGTAGGTGGAGTACTGCAGCATATTGACATAATCCCCCACACCAATCGCCAGCGCGCCACCTGAGCCACCCTCGCCGACCACATTACAAATCACAGGGACAGTCAGGCCGGCCATTTCTTTAAGGTTACGGGCAATCGCCTCTGATTGGCCTCGCTCCTCGGCTCCGACACCTGGGTAAGCGCCTGCGGTATCGATAAAGGTAATCACCGGCATATTAAAACGCTCGGCCATTTTCATCAGGCGCAGTGCTTTGCGGTAGCCCTCGGGCTTGGGCATACCAAAGTTACGCTTGACCTTTTCATTGGTGTCTCGCCCTTTTTGGTGACCAATCACCATCACAGGACGCCCTTCTAATCGCGCCATTCCTCCCACCAATGCTTTGTCGTCAGCATAGGCGCGGTCGCCAGCCAATTCATCAAACTCATGGAAAATGCGATCCAGATAGTCGTAGGTATATGGGCGCTGCGGGTGACGCGCAAGTTGTGCCACCTGCCACGCGCCTAAATCACCAAAGATTTTTCGCGTCAGCTCTAGGCTTTTTGTTTCCAGTTGTTCAATCTCTTTATCCAAGTTAACCGCGTCTTCTCCACCCCGCTTGGAAACAGCGCGAAGGGCCTCAATTTTGGCTTCTAATTCTGCGATAGGTTGTTCAAACTCTAAAAAATTAAGACTCATACCAAGAGAATCCTATTGGTCACCGCCAGTGTACGCGACACGTCACCAGCCTGGCTTAGTTAAACTCTAATTCGACCTGCTCTTGACCGAGCAAGCCTTTCAAGGTGTCGATTAATTCATCGGTTGGCGTTACGCGCCACTCTGCGCCTAAGCGTAACCGCGCGCGCGCATCGTCGCGCTGATAGTAAAGATTCACAGGTACTGTACCGGAGCGGTAGGGTGCCAGTGCATCATGAAATCGTTCAAAAAAGGACGCATCGACCTGATCCGAGGTCATCGAAATCCCTAAACAACGCGCATACTTTTCCCGCGCCTGACTAATGTCCATCACTTCACGGGCGGTCATTTTAAGCCCCCCGTTGAAGTCATCAAAGCTGACCTGTCCTGAGACCACTAAAATCCGATCTTTCTCCACCAAGTCAAGATATTTGTCGAGCACATCAGAAAAAAGCATCACTTCCATGCGCCCCGAGCGATCATCAAGGGTTAAGATCCCTAATCGTGACCCCCGTTTGGTGGTCATTACCCGTGCAGCGATCACTAACCCTGCTACCGTCGAGACCACATCACGCTTCGTTGCATGGGCATCTTCTAACCGCCACGTGATGTAGTTTTTTAACTCTTTGCGATAGCTGTTGACCGGATGGCCGGTCAAATACAAGCCCAGTGTTTCTCGCTCCCCTTCTAGCCATACTTTATCTGGCCATGGGTCAGCGTGTGCATAGGCATGCTCTACTTCTTCGGGGGCATCAGTCAACACCCCAAACATATCGGTTTGCCCGTAGGCTTCCGCTTGGTGATGTTGGCTCGCAGCACGAATAGCTTCATCGACCGAGGCCATCATCGCCGCACGATGAGGGCCGAGTTTGTCCATGGCACCAGCACGGATGAGGCGTTCAATCACTCGTTTATTAACTTTTTTGGTATCAATGCGAGCACAAAAATCAAACAAGTCTCGGAAATAACCGTCTTGCTCACGCGCAGCAACAATGGTATCGATAGGGCCTTCGCCGACCCCTTTTATCGCCCCAATACCGTAAACAATTTCCCCTTGCTCGTTGACGGTGAAATGGTGCAATCCAGCATTCACATCCGGCGGTAAAACCGTCAGTTTCATGCGCCGACACTCTTCCACCAGCCCCACGACTTTATCCGTGTTATCCATGTCTGCGGTCATTACCGCCGCCATGAATTCCGCGGGGTAATGCGCTTTTAACCACAGTGTTTGATATGAGACCAGTGCGTAAGCGGCGGAGTGCGATTTGTTAAAACCATAGCCAGCGAACTTCTCTACCAAATCAAAGATCCGCATCGCTAGCTCGCCATCAATGCCGTTGGCGATTGCCCCTTTTTCAAAAATGTCTCGCTGCTTGGCCATTTCTTCTGGCTTTTTCTTACCCATGGCACGACGCAACAAGTCCGCGCCGCCGAGCGTATAGCCTGCGAGTGTCTGAGCGATCTGCATCACCTGCTCTTGATAGAGAATGATGCCATAGGTGGGCTCAAGCGTTTCTTTCAACGAATCGTGTTGCCATTTTTCATCCGGGTAAGACACGACTTCACGGCCATGCTTACGGTCGATAAAGTTATCCACCATCCCTGATTGCAACGGGCCAGGACGGAACAAGGCCACCAAAGCGATCATATCTTCAAAGCAATCAGGCTGAAGCCGTTTAATCAGCTCTTTCATGCCCCGCGATTCCAGCTGGAAGACGGCGGTCGTCTCGGCTTTGCGCAGCATTTCAAATGAAGGTTGATCAGCCATCGGGATCGCGGCGATATCAATGGGATCTTTCCCTTGACGCTGTAAGCGCGGATTTATCATCCCCAACGCCCAGTCGATAATGGTCAGCGTCCGTAGGCCCAAAAAGTCAAACTTCACCAGGCCGGCGGTTTCAACGTCGTTTTTATCAAACTGCGTAACTGGATGATGCCCTTCACTGTCGCAATAAAGGGGAGAAAAATCGGTAATCGTGGTGGGTGATATCACCACCCCGCCCGCGTGCTTACCCGCATTTCGGGTCACCCCTTCGAGCATCCGCGCCATATCAATCAGCGCTTTAACTTCCTCATCGCTGTTATACACCTCGACCAACTGGGGCTCGGCGTCAAAGGCTTTCTCGAGGGTCATACCTGGGTCTGGTGGCACCAGCTTTGAAATCCGGTCCACAAAGCCATAAGGGTGCCCTAACACGCGTCCTACATCACGGATCACGGCTTTCGCCGCCATGGTACCGAAGGTAATGATCTGCGATACCGCATCACGCCCGTACATTTCAGCGACGTGATCGATCACTAGATCACGCTTATCCATGCAAAAGTCGACATCGAAGTCGGGCATGGAAACCCGTTCGGGGTTCAAAAAGCGCTCGAAGAGAAGATCAAACTGGAGTGGATCGAGGTCGGTAATTTTTAGCGCATAAGCCACCAAAGAGCCGGCTCCTGAGCCGCGCCCTGGGCCGACAGGGATATCATTGTCTTTTGACCACTGGATAAACTCCATCACGATCAAAAAGTAGCCGGGAAACCCCATTTGGTTGATGACCCCAAGCTCGCGCTCTAGTCGTGCATCATAGTCGGGGCGTCGGCGCGCTCTTTCCACTTCATCAGGAAAGAGAAAGGCAAGACGCTCTTCCAAGCCTTCTTGTGAGCGCTTGACCAAGTATTGATCAATTTCCATTCCCTCTGTGGGGAAGTTCGGCAAAAAGTACTCATCCAATCGCACCGGCACGTTACAACGCTTGGCTATTTCTACGCTATTGGTCAATGCCTCGGGAATATCCGCGAAGAGCTCACACATCTCTTGCTCGGTACGCAAATACTGTTCGGCGCTGTATTTCTTGGGGCGACGAGGATCATCGAGCGTGAAACCATCATGAATCGCAACTCGGATCTCATGCGCATCAAACTCCTCAGATGAAATGAAGCAGACTTCATTGGTCGCCACCACAGGCAAGTCATGCTCGGTCGCGAAATCAACTGCAAAATGTAGATAGACTTCTTCATCCTGGCGCCCAGTGCGCACCAGCTCCATGTAATACGCATCCGGGAAATAGGTCTGGTAAAAGTGAGCACACTCTTTTGCCAGCGCTTGATTGCCTTTAAGCAAGGCTTTTCCCAAGTCACCACGGCAGCCGCCGGATAACACAATCAACCCTTCCGAATGCTCAATCAGCCATTGCTGATCGATCACTGGGCGATGCTGAATATGTCCACGTAAGTAGGCCTTGGAGATCAGCAAGGTCAGGTTCTTATAGCCCGTTTTGTCGGTCGCTAATAAGGTCAGCTGACAAAGTTCCTCGCCAAACGCCTCCGATTGCACCAAAAAATCAGCGCCAATTATCGGCTTCACACCGACATTGTTGGCAGTGTTATAGAACTTAACCAACCCACACAGGTTGCTGAAATCAGTCAGCGCCATGGCAGGCATGCCCATTTCCGCCACTTTTTTTACCAGTGGTGGCACCTTGGACAAACCATCAACCATGGAAAAGTCACTGTGAATACGTAAATGGACAAAACGTGGCTCAGACATACGGCTCGTTACTTAACGGTAATAAGGGCTGGGATCACACGACTAGTCAATGCCCAGTGCGCGCTTAACGGGTTTAAAACTTTTACGGTGCATAGGTAATGCGCCATGCTCGGCTAACGCTGCCATGTGGACCTTGGTGGGATAGCCCTTATGTTGCGCAAACCCATAATTCGGGTAAGCGGCGTCCAACATAGCCATTTCATGGTCACGATCGACTTTTGCCAAGATCGAGGCGGCGCTAATTTCTGCGACCCGCAAGTCACCTTTAACCACAGCCTCAGCAGGCATCGACAAGGGTGGTATCCGGTTGCCGTCAATTAATGCGTAATCCGGCGTCACTGACAAGCCATCAACCGCGCGCTGCATCGCCAGCATGGTGGCGTGTAAAATATTCAGCGAATCGATTTCATCAGGCTCTGCGCGCCCGACTGACCAAGCCAAGGCTTTTTGTTTGATTTCATCATACAAGGCAAGACGCTTTTTCTCGCTCAGTTTTTTCGAATCTGTCAAACCCACAATAGGCTGCGCGGGATCGAGAATCACCGCGGCAGTGACCACGGCACCGACCAAGGGCCCACGTCCGACTTCGTCGACCCCCGCGATAAGCTGTGCGTCAGGGTATTGAAAAGCGTGTTCAGTCATGATCATCTAATAAAGTTAATACGGCATTGGCTGCAGACGTATCCGCATCTTTGCGGATAGTGTGATGCAACTCAGTAAAGGTGGTCAACAATGCTTGGTTATCACTATAAAGCTGAGCGCTAACCGCATCCGCTAACGCCTCTGGTTGACACTCTTCTTGCAGCAATTCAGGCACTAAAGGTGCGTCAGCGAGAATATTGGGTAAGGAGACATACTTTGTTTTCAACAAGCGTTTGGCAAGCCATGCCGTGACAGGCTTGACTTTGTATCCTACCACCATCGGACGCTTCAGTAACATACACTCTAACGCGACTGTGCCCGAAGCAAGTAATACCGAGTCAGCCGCGCTAATCACTTGGCGCGCCGTATCGTCAACCAGCATAAATGACAGTTCAGGCGCAATCGTCTGCCAGATCTGTTCAAATTGCTGGCGTCGAGTCTCGTTAACAAGCGCCACCACAAAGCCCAGATCAGGGTGTCGTGCTGCCAGTTGCTGACACGCTTTTATAAACGGCGGGGCTAACATCGACATTTCACTGCCACGGCTACCGGGTAGCACGGCTAGCCAGCGCTTGCTGCTATCCAGCCCAAGCGCGCGCTGCGCGGCGAGTTTATCCACCTGCATCGGAATGCTATCGGCCATGGTGTGGCCGACAAAGGCACAAGGCACGTCGAACTTATCGTAAAACGCTTTCTCGAAGGGCAAAAAAGCCAGAACCAGATCCGTTGCCGCGGCAATCTTAAAAATCCGCTTTTGCCGCCATGCCCACACTGATGGGCTAACATAATGGACGGTTTTTATCCCTGCTTGTTTTAACGACGCCTCGAGGCGTAGATTAAAATCCGGGGCATCGATACCAATGAAGACATCTGGCGGATTGACGGTAAAGTGCTTAACCAACGCCGTTTTTACTTTCAGCAAACGTGGTAGCCGTCCCAGCACTTCTACCAGCCCCATGACCGACAGCTCTTCCATATCGAATAAGCTATGGCAGCCTTGAGCCATCATTCTTGGCCCCCCAATGCCGACAAACTCAACATGAGGATGTTGAGCCCGCATCGCTTTGATTAGGCCTTCACCTAAAACATCGCCGGAGATTTCCCCGGCGACAATTCCAACACGTAATGGGCGTTCACTGGGTAACATCAACGAATAACGCCTCGCGTCGAACGCTCAAAAAAGTCAATAAACAGCGCTAGCGCCGGCTCACTATCCGCTTGCTCGGCCAGCTCTTTTTTCACTTCTTCCAGTGTTTTGCCTGAGCGATACATGTTTTTGTACACCGAACGAATCGCCCGGATGGAGGACTTTTCAAAGCCACGGCGTTTGAGCCCTTCAACATTAATGCCAAATGGCGCGCAATGATTGCCCTGTGCCATCACATAAGGCGGAACATCTTGTACGACTATCGACCCGCCACCGAGCATCGCGTGACTACCAATGACGCAGAACTGGTGAATGGCGGACATGCCGCCGACAATCGCATAATCATCGACATGAACGTGGCCCGCTAAGGTGGCGTTGTTGGCAAAAATACAATGATTACCGACCACGCAATCATGGGCGACGTGGGCATTAATCATAAACAGGTTGTCACTACCAACTTTGGTTTCGCCTTTATCTTGGACCGTACCACGATGCATGGTCACGCTTTCACGAATGGTGTTGCGATCACCAATTTCTAGCGTGGTTGGCTCCCCAGCATATTTGAGATCTTGGCACGCCTCACCAATGGACGCGAATTGATAAATGCGGTTATCTGCGCCGATACGGGTCGGGCCTTTGATCACAACATGTGTCATCACCTCGGTGCCCGCGCCGATTTCAACCCCTTCGCCAATATAAGAAAAAGCGCCAATGTTGACATTTTCGCCCAATACGACGCCGTCTTCGACAACCGCAGTGGGGTGAATGTAAGCCGTTTCGTGGATCACAATTAGATCTCTCTTCTTGCGCACTTCAGTTCCGCCGAGCAGACAACCTCGCCATCTACTTTCGCGACCCCATTAAAGGCCGCAATACCTCGACGCTCTCTAATAAACTCCACCTCAAGCACCAATTGGTCGCCCGGTGAAACCGGACGGCGGAATTTCGCATTATCAATGCTTGCAAAGTAGTATAGCTCGTTGTCTTTCGGCTTACCGAAGGTCTTAAATGCCAACAAGCCTGTTGCTTGCGCCATGGCCTCTAGAATGAGTACGCCTGGTAAAACAGGCAACTGCGGGAAATGACCCGTAAATTGCGGCTCATTAACAGTGATGTTTTTAATCGCGTGAAGGTATTGCCCTTCTTCAAAATCGATAACGCGATCAATCAACAAAAAAGGATAGCGATGTGGTAACAGCTCTTTGATTTCGTTGATATGTAGAACTTTGTTTTCGCGAGTCAAGGTAGTATTCCCGTTCAAATCCAATATTGACTTCATTAACGCAAAACGGCCCGCGTTACTAAGGCGGGCCTGTCATCTCGGCGTTAATCTTGTTTATCGAGCTGATTTTCCAGCTCTTTGAGCCGCTTGTGCATCTCATCAATCTTGAGTACACGTGCGGCAGTCTTCCGCCACTCGCGGTTGGGCTGCAACGGAATGCCGGACGAATACATGCCCGGCTCAGTGATTGGCCGCATCACCATCGCCATTCCCGTGATGGTCACGTTATCTGTGATTTCCATATGGCCATTAAACACGCTGGCGCCGCCGATGATGCAGTGTTTGCCTACTTTGAGACTGCCTGCCATCACTGTGGCACCCGCGATTGCTGTGTTCTCACCGATCGACACATTATGCGCAATCTGGCACTGGTTGTCGATAATCACTCCATCAGCAATTTCGGTATCATCCAATGCCCCACGGTCAATGGTGGTACACGCACCAATTTCGACGCGATCCCCGATCACAACGCGGCCAAGCTGAGGGATTTTCACCCACTTGCCTTTATCATTGGCATAGCCAAACCCGTCCGCACCGATCACGGTACCCGCTTGAATCAAGCAGTCCTGCCCTATCACTACCTCATGATAAAGCGTGACATTCGCCCAAAGCTTGGTACGCGCGCCCACTTTTGCCCCTTTACCGACAAAGCAACCCGCACCGATTTGTGCTCCATCGCCAATAAGCGCGCCAGATTCAATCACCGCATTCGGGCCAATTGCCACGCCCTCTCCCAACACCGCATCGTCAGCCACCACCGCGGATGCGGCAATATCGGTGGCACAAGCGGGCGTCGAGTCGAGAATCTGCGCCACTTTGGCGTAAGCCAAGTAGGGGTCTGACACGACCAAGGCGTTGCCTTGGCAATACGACAGATCGCCCTCTTTTAGCATCACAGCACTGGCGCGGCACAGTGACAAGTTTTTACGGTATTTAGGGCTGGATAAGAAGGTAATTTGCCCTTCTCCCGCTGAATTCATCCCTGCAAGCGAGTTTATCGTTACAGCGCCATCTCCGTGGAGCTGTGCATCCAGTTTATCCGCTAATTCAGCGAGAGTAATCGAAACCATGGGCTCCTCGACGGTTATTTAACTGCGTTGATCACTTTTTCAGATAAGTCATCACTTGGGTTGGCGTATAAAACGGCATTAGCATCAATCACCATGTCATAGCCTTCTTGCTCGGCTACTTGGTCAACCGCTGTCTTGAGCTTTTTGACTAGTTTAGACTCTTCTTGACCACCACGCTTGCGTTGATCTTCTTGAAGCGCTTTCACTTTCAGCTTGTAATCCGACTCCATCGATTGGAGTTTGCGCTGCAGCTTCACGCGCTCGTCTTCACTCATCAGCTCACCATTACGCTTGAGCTTCTCTACGCCTTCAGAGAGCTTCTCTTTCAAGCGTTCAATTTCGGCCACTCGGTCTTTAAATTCACCGCGTAGCTTCTCATTGAGGTTGTTTTTCTTCGCCAGTTGCGACATCACGGCCCCGGTTGATACGTAGCCCACCTTCTGTGCAGCATCAGCCGCTGATGCGTACATGGACGTCGTCAATACCGCGACACTCAGTCCCGCTGCTTTCAAAAATGATTTCACAATAGTCTCCTTTCTGATCATCAGAATGTGCGCCCGATCGTGAAGGTAAAGAACTCTTCATCGTCGCCAGGCTGGCTTGTAATAGGTTTTGCGATGGAAAATACCAAAGGTGCCATCGGGGACATCCACTGCAATGCCATGCCGTAAGAGGCACTGATATTGGAGGGATCGGAATAGTCTTTTGTACCGGCGGGATAGCCCATGTCGACCAATTCTTGGCGATCAAATTCAGTGTCCCACACTGAGGCGGCATCGATAAATACACTGGTACGGATTTGCTCACGCGCTTCCTCTGAAGCAAACGGTGTTGGCACAATCAACTCGGCACTCGCGCGTGCCATAGCATTACCACCTACGGCATCACTCGAACCATAGCTGCCTTCTGAGTACTCAACGTCTCCGTCTGATTGCTCAGATCCTCCTTCCGACTTATCTTTATAGACCGCTTTGGGGCCTACCGTATTGGAACGGAAGCCACGCAGTGACGAGAAGCCCCCTGCGTAATAGTTTTCATAAAACGGCAGCATATGATCTTGGCCATTGGTTTGACCATAACCGTTACCATAGCCAAGTCGACCACGCATCAACAGCGTAAACTCGTGCTCTTGTGTCAACGGCACGTATTGGCGGATGTCATACTGCATTTTAAAGTACTGCACATCCGAGCCAGGTACAGTCATCCGATACGATGCGCGTTGGTAGTTACCCGCGGTTGGGAAGTAGCCGCGGTTGAGATTATTGCGCGTCCAGGATACCGACATATCAAAGTCGTCAACTTCCAGGCCTTCATTGTGATTAAGGTTATCTTGGTGAAGGTCTAAGAACTTATCAATTTGATAATAACTGCCGAGGTTCTCAATCTTGTTGTGGGTGTACCCTAGCGAGAAATCAATCGAGTTCAGCTCGTCAGTCCAAAAGCCCCATGTGAGGTTGGTACCGTAACTTTGGTTGGTGTACTCAACGATATTGGCGTCACGGGCTTCAAACTCGTTATAAAATACCTTACCGCCGAGGCTCACACCATCGAGGGTAAAGTAAGGGTCACGGTACTCAAGCGTCAGGTTTTTGCGATAGTCGTTGACCATGGCGTTGATACCAAAGCGGTTCCCCGTACCGGCAAAGTTATCTTGCTGTAAGCCGAGCTGTAAACTCGCACCAGACTCGGTGCCATAACCGATACCAAAGTTGATACTGCCGGAGTTAGCTTCTTTAACCTTATAATTAACGTCGACTTGATCATCCGTGCCTGGCACCCGCTGGGTATCCACTTCCACGTTTTGGAAAAAGCCGGTACGACTGAGGCGCTCTTTACCACGAGTAACCGCTTTTGAGTTAAGCCAAGTGCCTTCAAGCTGTCGCATTTCACGGCGCAACACTTCATCTTTGGTGGTGGTGTTGCCTGAAAAGCGCACATTGCGCACATAAATACGCTTACCGGGCTCAACGTTGACCGTTAACGACACCTGCTGATTATCATCATCAAAGCTGGGTAGGGTGTTCACTTTCGGATAAGCAAAGCCTGTCTCGCCCAGGTGCCGTTTAATCGCCTCTTCAAGTGCGGTCACTTTATCGCCGTTGTAGGTATCGCCACGGGTAAAGGTGACCAATGAGCGATAAGTGTCTTCATTCTGTGGATCGCCACGAAAGTCTAAATCAGCGACCTGATAAGGCTTGCCTTCATTGACATTTAAGGTGATGTACACCCCTTTTTTGTCAGGTGAAATCGCCACTTGTGTCGACTCAACACGGAACTTCAAATAACCACGGTTTAGATAAAAACTGCGTAGTTTCTCAAGATCGCCCGCAAGAACCTGTTTTTGATACTTTTCATTGGCGAGAAAGTTCCACCACGGCACATCGGCACGCAAATCAAAATTATCGCGTAATTGCTCATCACTGAACACATCATTACCGACAAAGTTAATTTGCTCAATTTTGGCAGACACACCTTCGGTGAAGACAAATTTCAAATCAGCGCGGTTGCGGGGCAAGGGCGTCACGACGGCTTTCACCGACGCACTGTATTTACCCACACTGTAGTAAAAGTCCTCGAGGCCTTTTTCGATTTTGCTCAGTTGGGTGCGATCGAGCGCTTCACCAACCCGAAGGCCTGACGACGTCAGGTTCTCTTGTAGCTGCTCTTCCTTGATTGCCTTGTTACCCGAAAAAGAGATACTGGCAATAGTCGGACGCTCCACCACTTTGACCAGCAGGGCGTCGTCATCGCGATACACGCGTACATCCTCAAAGTTACCTGAGGCAAAGAGCGCGTTGATGACGTCTGCGACATCTTCATCGTCAACCTTGTCGCCGACCCGCACAGGCATCGACAATAAAGCGGCCCCTAAACTGACGCGTTGTAGCCCCTCAAAGCGGATATCGCTGACTTGGAATGCGTCAGCATGCGCCATACTACTGCTTACTAAAAGAGACGCTATTAATAGTTTTTTCATCGCCATCTGCTATCTGACTTATCCTTGAATACTAACCGTTTAAAGTCGGGCGAAGTCGTTAAACAATGCCACTGCCATTACCATCATCAACACGGCAGCGCCGATTCGATACCCAAAATCCTGCACACGCTCCGATACCGGTCGCCGTGTGACAGCCTCAATCCCAAAGAACAGCAAATGGCCGCCATCCAATACGGGCAGAGGGAGTAAATTGATAATGCCCAGGTTCACGCTAATCAGTGCCATAAACCCTAAAAATGAGATCAACCCGATCTCCGCGGTCATCCCCGCGCCTTTTGCTATCGATATAGGGCCGCTCAAGTTATTCACCCCTACATCGCCCGTAATCAGCTTTTTAATCATATTGACCGTCATACTGATCACTTGGCCTGTTTTATCTACCGCTTCAGGTATCGCGGCTAGTGGTCCATATTGCTGAGTAAACCGATATGAATCCGGCCACGCTTCCATTTGCGGCGCAATACCGGCATAACCTATCACTTTGCCATCGCCTTGGCGCGCATCCGGCGTTAGCACCACAGACTGTTGCTGTCCTTCTCGCATGACCATCAGTGACAACGCTTGATTCGGGCTGGCTTTAATCACCTCGACCAAACGCTCCCATGACGACAGCTCGGTGTCACCCACGGCAATAATTTTATCGCCTTGCTTGAGACCCGCCTGCTCTGCCGCGCTTCCCTCTACCACTTGCGCGATCGATAACGTTATCGCAGGGCGATAAGGCGTGATCCCTAATGTCGTCAGTGGCGATTGCTTTTCTGGATTAAACTGCCATCGGTCTAAGTCCAGTTGATAATCTCTGTCATAACTGGATGTAGGCGTCGGCTTCGCGGTGAGGGTCATGCTCTCATCACCGATATGGCCGATCAACGCAAAATTCACAGCTTGCCAATCAGCGGTTTCGACGCCTGAAACTTGGGTTAGTTCCATCCCTGACTCAATTCCCGCATCCGCCGCGATCGAGTTGGGTGCAATTTCACCAATCACTGGCTTTACCGCGGGCACACCTATCATCATCACCAGCCAGTATGCAAAAACGGCAAAGACGAAATTAGCGATGGGGCCAGCAGCAACAATCGCACTGCGCTGCCATAAAGGTTGGTTGTTGAAAGCAAGGGGTTTATCCGCCTCAGGCACTGCCTCAATACGCTCGTCCAACATTTTGACATAGCCGCCAAGAGGGATAGCAGCAATCACGTACTCAGTGCCATCCTTGCCATATTTGCGCCATAGTGCACGGCCAAAACCAATGGAAAAGCGCTCTACCTTCACGCCGCAACGACGAGCGACCCAGAAATGACCAAACTCATGAATCGCAACCAGTATTCCCAGTGCGACGATAAACGCCGCTGCATTCCATAGAAACCCACTCATCGTGCCACCTTAGCAATCTGCTCATTTGCAGTCATGCGCGCTATTCTATCCAGCTCAAATAAGCAATCCAAGCTTGTCGGTGTCGGGAGCGGCAACTGAGTCATGACCTGCTCATTAATACGGGCAATATCCATAAAACCCACTTTGCCTGCCAAGAAGGCCGCCACGGCTTGTTCATTGGCCGCATTCAAACTTGTCGTTGCCGCCTGTCCTTGCTCACACGCTGTCATGGCGAGCGATAAGCATGGGTAACGCCGGGCATCGGGGGCCATAAAGGTAAACTCACCAATTTGGGTAAAATCGAGGGGCGCGACAGGCGCTTGCACGCGTTCGGGGTGTCCCATCGCATGCGCAATAGGGGTGCACATGTCCGGTGTCCCTAACTGTGCTAACACCGAGCCATCACACATCTGTACCATGGAGTGGATCACTGACTGAGGATGGATCACCACCTCCAACTGATCAGGCTTGGCGTTGAATAACCAACGCGCTTCAATGTATTCCAAGCCTTTATTCATCATGGTGGCGGAATCAACCGAGATTTTCGGTCCCATCGACCAGTTAGGATGCGCGACCGCTTCTTCGATACTGACAGCCGCCAAGCTGTCCGGATCGCGATAACGGAACGGGCCGCCCGATCCCGTTAATAAGATTTTGTTGACCCCAGCGGCGTTAAGATCGCAGCGTCCAGGTGCTTGCTGTACCGCGTCAGGCAAGCATTGAAAAATGGCATTGTGTTCGCTATCTATCGGCAGCAGTTCTGCACCATACTGATGTACCGCATCAATAAAGAACTGCCCTGACATCACCAAGGCCTCTTTATTGGCCAGTAGCACACGCTTTCCCGCCTTAACCGCAGCCATGGTCGAAGGTAACCCTGCTGCGCCGACAACAGCAGCCATCACCATATCAACGTCCGGTAGTGACGCGAGGTGGCACAGGCTCTCTGCGCCGCCAAGGACTTCGGTACGCAGGCCTTTCTCCGCAAGCGCTTTGCGCAATTGATGTGCCGCACCGTCATCCGCCATTGCGGCGTATGCGGGCTGCCAACGGACACACAAGGCGACCATTTTCTCAACATTGGTATGCGCCGCCAGTGCGGTGACGTCATACTGCTCAGGGTTCGCTTCCACCACTTTCAATGTGCTGGTACCAATCGAACCTGTCGCGCCTAAAACGGTGATTTTTTGCATGTAAACGACTCGTTTCACTTAATTCGCAAACGCGAAATACAACACAGTAAACACGGGGAATGCGGCTGTTAGACTGTCAATACGGTCGAGAATACCGCCATGACCAGGAAGAAGGTTACCACTGTCTTTGACCCCTGCCACACGCTTAAACATGCTTTCAGCAAGATCCCCCAACACCGAGGCTAAAGCAGTTACCACCGCAATCGCTAACAAGACCCCAAGGTTGGCAAAGTGAAGCTCTAACGCGTAGGCACCCAGCCAGGTCACCCCGACCGCCGCGGCCAGCCCGCCCAGTAACCCTTCAAGGGTCTTATTCGGGCTCACCGCCGGTGCCATTTTGTGTTTGCCAAACTTCTTTCCAGCAAAGTAAGCACCGCTGTCCGCACACCAAACCAGCACAAATACCAGCAGTACTAATTTGGCACCGTAGTAAGTGGAAAATTGATAATCCGCGGCGCGCAGTAACAACACACTCCACATAAAGGGCAACATAGTGAGCAAGCCAAACACCAAACGAAGGAGTTTACTGTGGGTCCAATAGCTGCCGGAGCGCGGGAATGCGAGCACAAGAACAGTAGCAAATAGCCACCAAGCCGCCCCTGTGGCGGCGACCGCAAAAGGCGGTAAACGGACGTGCCCCAATGCCATGGCGTCAAAAGGGAGAGCAAACAGAGACAATGCCAACGCCGCAGCGGGAATGATAAAAGTCAGCAGGCGTGACGACGCCGAAACAAATTGCGTCCACTCCCAAAGTCCAATAAGCGTGACGACCGCTATCGCTGCCACAAAGGCAGGAAACGGCAAGTAGAAAACGCCCGCGACCACTAACGGGACTAAAAAGGCCGCGGTTAAAACTCGTTGTTTGAGCAAACTGATTCCTCGTGGTTACTTATCCGTGGTTATCATGGCTTTAATTTGCTCGCCCGTGCAGCCAAACCGTCGTTCTCGGTTGACGTACCAAGCCACAGCATCATACAAACTCTGTTCGTTGAAGTCCGGCCAATACTGCTCAGTAAAACACAGCTCGGCATAAGCGGCTTGCCATAAAATAAAGTTACTGATGCGACACTCCCCGCTGGTGCGGATCATCAAATCCACGTCCGGTAAGTCAGCCAACATCAAATAGCGAGCAATATCTTGCTCACCGATATCGTTCGGTTGCAACTGCCCCGCGGCGACCTCTTCGGCCACTCGGCGTGTTGCCTGGGTAATATCCCACTGCCCACCATAGTTAGCAGCAATATTGAGCACCAAGCGATCATTGTTTGCCGTCAGCGCTTCGGCTTCAGCGATTTTGGTTTGCAGGGACGGGCTAAAGCGAGAGGTATCACCGATAATGCGTAATTGTACACCGTGACTGTCTAGCCGCTTGACTTCACGAGAAAGCACATTGATAAATAGCTCCATCAATACGCTTACTTCATCTTCAGGACGACGCCAGTTCTCACTGCTAAATGCAAATAACGTCAGGGCTTTTACCCCGAGTTCAGACGCCGCTTTCACCGTTTTACGCACCGCTTTGACACCCGCTTTATGTCCAAACACACGGGCTTTGCCTCGTGCTTTGGCCCAACGTCCATTGCCGTCCATGATCACGGCAATGTGCTGCGGTAAAGCGGCAGATTCGAGCTGCGCATCAAGAGACTGGGAACTCATGTTTCTCCTTGGCAAATAAAAAGCGCTGTACTGCACGCACAGCGCTTTAGCATCGGCGGTAAAGTCTAATGAGATTTAGACTTCCATCAACTCTTTTTCTTTTGCATCAAGAAGTGCATCAACATTCTTGACCGCTTCATCGGTCAACTTTTGAATGTCATCTTGCGCGCGACGCTCATCATCTTCAGAGATTTCTTTGTCTTTAAGCAGCGCTTTAAGATCATTGTTAGCATCACGGCGAATGTTACGAATGGCTACACGACCTTGCTCGCCTTCGGCACGCACCACTTTCACCATGTCTTTGCGACGCTCTTCGGTCAACGGGGGCAAAGGAACACGGATCACTGTGCCGGCAGAGGCTGGGTTGAGGCCCAAGTCTGAGGTCATGATTGCTTTTTCAACCGCTTGTGTCACTTGCTTGTCGTACACGCTGATCGCCAACGTACGCGCATCTTCTGCAACAATAGAGGCCAGCTGATTCAAAGGGGTCGGTGCACCGTAGTACTCAACCGTGATCCCTTCAAGCAAGCTTGGGTGGGCACGGCCTGTGCGCAATTTACCTAGCGTGTGTTTTAGCGCGTCTACACTTTTATCCATACGCGCTTTGGCGTCGTCTTTTATGTCATTAATCACGGGAGTATCCTTGCGATTGAATTAGTTTGTAAGATTATGCCACCAATATCGGCTTAGCTGTTAGTGATCAAGGTGCCTTCTGCCTCGCCCATCACGACACGGCGTAATGCACCTGGCTTGTTCATATTAAAGACACGAAGGGGCAGCTTATGATCACGTGCTAGCGTAAATGCGGCCAAATCCATCACTTTCAACTCTTTTTCTAACACATCTTGGTATGTCAGCGAGTCATAAAGCGTTGCATCTGGGTTTTTGGTTGGGTCATCGCTGTACACACCATCGACCTTGGTTGCTTTAATCACGATATCAGATTCGATTTCAATACCGCGTAAACAGGCCGCTGAATCCGTGGTGAAGAAAGGGTTACCTGTCCCGGCGGAGAATATCACCACACGACCATTGCGAAGCTGGCTAATCGCTTCTGCCCAATTATAGCTATCACATACACCATTCAAGGGAATGGCCGACATCACTCGCGCGTTCACATAGGCACGATGAAGTGCGTCACGCATTGCCAACCCGTTCATCACGGTGGCTAACATACCCATGTGATCGCCCACAACACGGTTCATTCCCGCCTCAGCAAGACCAGCACCCCGGAATAGATTACCGCCACCGATAACCAAACCCACCTGAACACCCAGCTCGACCAGTTCTTTGATTTCTTGTGCCATACGATCTAGCACAGCGGGATCAATCCCGAATCCATCATCGCCCTGCAGGGCTTCACCGCTAAGTTTAAGTAAAATTCGTTGATAAGCTGGCTTAGGATTTGTGGTCATTTCACTACCTTTCTATTAGGCACTCGTTGGGGAAGAAGGTTATGGAAGACCGCGGCGAGTACCGCGGTCTGAGTCAGAAAAATTAGCTTTGTTGCGCCGCAGCAACTTCTGCAGCAAAGTCTACTTCTTCTTTCTCGATGCCTTCGCCCACTTCAAAGCGGATGAAGTCGGTCACTTCGGCACCTTTTTCTTTCAGCATTTGGCCCACAGTTTGTGATGGGTCCATGACGAATGCTTGACCTGTCAGAGAAATTTCACCGGTGAATTTCTTCATGCGACCAGCAACCATTTTCTCTGCGATCTCAGCAGGCTTGCCTGATTCCATTGCGATATCAACCTGAATTTGCTTTTCTTTCTCTACCACGTCGGCAGGTACATCTTCAGGGTTAACATAGTCAGGCTTAGACGCGGCAATGTGCATCGCCACGTGCTTGATGGTTTCTTCGTCCGCTTTTGCCGCAACGATAACACCGATGCGACCACCGTGACGGTAAGAACCCACTTTCTCGCCTTCGATGAATGAAACACGGCGGATATCCATGTTTTCACCGATTTTCGCAACCAGGTCAGCACGCTGCTGTTCAAATTTTTCTTTCAGCGCGTCGATGTCAAGGCCTTCAGCCAGTGCGGCTTCAGCAACTTGATCAGCAAACTCTGCGAAGTTTGCATCTTTTGCAACGAAGTCAGTTTCACAGTTGATCTCAACGATCGCAGCTTTGCCTTCGTTTTCTTTCACTAGGATCACGCCTTCAGCAGCAACACGGCCAGCTTTCTTCGCTGCTTTTGCCGCACCGCTCTTACGCATGTTCTCGATTGCTACTTCGATATCTGCGTTCGCTTCAACCAGTGCTTTTTTACATTCCATCATGCCAGCGCCAGTGCGCTCGCGAAGTTCTTTAACCAGGGCAGCGGTAACAGTTGCCATTGTTCAATCCTCGATTCGAAACTATTTGGGTAAAAAACAGGGGCCCGAAATCGGCCCCTGCTAACCATACTTAGCTTACAGCATGAAAGATGACACGCTGATGGCTAAGAACGCTCACAAGGAGCTGTCGTCTTATTCAGCGACTTCAACCAGCTCGTCTTCTGCTTGCGCAACGATGTCTTGGCTACGGCCTTCTTTGTAAGCGTCAGACGCGGCATTCAGGTAAAGCTGGATAGCGCGGATTGCGTCATCGTTACCTGGAATGACGTGGTCAACGCCGTCTGGGTTAGAGTTAGTATCTACCACTGCAAATACTGGGATACCCAGGTTGTTCGCTTCTTTGATGGCAATGTGCTCGTGATCCGCATCGATAACGAACATTGCATCAGGCAGGCCGTTCATGTTTTTGATACCACCCAGTGATTTGTCGAGCTTTTCCATCTCACGGGTGTACATCAGTGCTTCTTTCTTGGTCAGCTTCTCAAACGTACCGTCAGTAGACTGAGTTTCCAGGTCTTTCAGACGCTTGATAGATGTACGAACGGTTTTCCAGTTAGTGAGCATGCCGCCCAACCAACGGTTGCTTACATAAAACTGCTCGCAGTTTTCTGCTGCCGCTTTTACCGCTTCGCTTGCTGCGCGCTTAGTACCAACGAACAGGACTTTACCTTTACGCTCACCGATTTTTGACAGTTCAGCCAAAGCATCGTTAAACATTGGTACAGTTTTCTCAAGGTTGATGATGTGCACCTTGTTACGTGAACCAAAGATGAAAGGCTTCATTTTTGGGTTCCAGTAACGAGTTTGGTGACCGAAGTGTACGCCCGCCTTGAGCATGTCGCGCATTGAAACAGTAGCCATGATAATTTCCTCTTGGGGTTAGGCCTCCACATATCCCATCCACCGACCCGCTTGAGGGCACCCCGGTCAATGTGTCGATATGTGTGTGATTTAAAATAAAAAATGTTGAGTGAAGACCATCAAACTGAAACCCAGCTCAGCCAGATTGATCACAATGACGGTTTTCGGCGCGCTTTATACCACAAAAACACCAGTAAAATCCAGCAATATTGCGCATTCGGTCAAGCTTGGTTGCCACCGCCTCTCATCGGGATCCCGCCCCTTTTGGTTTCCAGAACGCAGATGGCTTGGTACCATAGCACCACGATCATACGGCTGCTCACCTCAGTCGCTGCGACAAGCGTAGCAGCTCTGAGCGGCTGTGCTCGATGATACCGAGCGTGAAAAGATCCGGCTCTCGTTCTCATCGTCATCATTGAGCGACCCAAATTAAAGTGAGAAAGCAAAATGACAATCCCGATTAAAACAGAAGAAGAAATTGAAAAAATGCGCGTCGCTGGCCGCTTGGCGTCCGACGTGCTCGTCATGCTTGGCGACCATGTAAAACCCGGCGTCACCACCCGTGAGCTGGATGACATTGCTCACAAATATATGACTGAAGTGCAAGGCACGACACCGGCCACCTTGGATTATCATGGTTTTCCCAAATCCATGTGCACCTCGATTAACCATGTGGTTTGCCATGGCATTCCGAACGATGACGATGTGCTGCAAGAGGGCGATATCGTCAACATCGATGTCACTGTGATCAAAGATGGCTACCATGGCGACACCTCAAAGATGTTTTTAGTCGGTGAGGTGTCTTTGGAAGACAAACGTCTATGTCGTGTCACACAAGAAAGCCTCTATCACGCGATCAAAAAGGTCAAACCCGGGGCAACCGTGGGCGAGCTTGGCTCCGCCATTCAAAAATTCATTAAAAATAGCAATACACGCTACTCGATCGTTAAAGAGTACTGTGGGCATGGCATTGGTGCGAGCTTCCATGAAGATCCTCAAGTGGTGCACTACAAAAATAATGATCGCACTGTACTCAAACCTGGCATGTGCTTCACCATCGAGCCTATGATTAATGCAGGTAAATACGGTACCGTGCTTGATGAAGACGACGGCTGGACGGTGTATACCATCGACGGTAAGAAATCGGCCCAGTGGGAGCATACGCTACTGGTGACCGAGACTGGGGTCGAGGTATTAACGCTGAGAGAGGAAGAGAGCCTCCCGCGTTACATCAACCACTAATCCAACCCATAAAAGCCGGCTTCGCTCCGGCTTTTTTTTGCGCAAAGGATCACCATGACAGACACAGTGATTACGCCACAACATCTCGGGGATGATCAGCTCGACCCCATTACCCTAAAAGCCCAATTCCAGCAATTGCTTGAGCAGCAAAAACAGGACTTTTTGGCCAATGTCCCTGTGGCGGAATTGGTATACCTGCGCACCGATTATATGGATGCCTTATTGGCGCGCTTGTGGCATCACTTTGGGTTTGCACAAACCTCACTTGCTCTCGTCGCGGTAGGGGGATACGGCCGGCGTGAGCTGCACCCCCTGTCGGATATCGATTTACTCCTACTTTGCCAATCCCCACTGGATACCCATCAGCAACAACGTTTAAGCGATCTGCTGACCCTCTTATGGGATTTAAAGCTTGAAGTCGGCCACAGTGTACGCACCGTCGACGAGTGCATTCGTGTTGGGCTGGACGATTTGACTGTCGCCACCAACTTGCAAGAATCTCGCTTATTATGTGGTGACGCTCAGCTTTTTGAGGCGCTTGAAGCGCGCGTGCATGATGACAGTTTTTGGCCCAGTGAGCGCTTTTATCGAGCCAAAGTCGACGAGCAAAAAGCGCGTCATCGCCGCTACCATGATACGGCCTACAAGCTTGAGCCTGATTTGAAACTCAGCCCTGGCAGTCTGAGAGACATCCATACCTTGTCTTGGATTGCGCGCCGTCACTTTGGCGCCACCAGCTTACGAGAGATGAGCGACTTTGGCTTTTTGACCGACGCGGAATTTCGCGAACTCAATGAGTGTCAAAACGTATTGTGGCGTATTCGCTTTGCGCTTCACCTTGAGCTGCGCCGTTACGACAACCGCCTGACCTTTGCACACCAAACATCGGTCGCGGAGCTGCTTGGCTATCGTGGTGAAGGCAACCGTGCAGTCGAAACTATGATGAAAGACTTCTTCCGCACGCTTGGACGCGTCGGCGAGCTTAACAAAATGCTGCTACAAATCTTTGATCAAGTGATCATCGACAATGGCCGCACGGGTGACGTTGAGGTGTTAAGTGACGATTTTCAGCGCTGCGGACGCACCATCGAAGCGCGTAAACCCGCGCTATTTCAAGCGCGACCGGAAACCATTCTCGATATGATGCTGCATATCGCTAACGACACCTCGATTGAAGCGATTGCGGCGCCTACCCTGCGGCAATTGCGTACAGCAAGACGTCGACTCAATCACTTTTTGTGTCAGCAAGAAGACGCACGTGAAAAATTCATGGCCTTGGTTCGTCACCCCAATGCGCTGCACAAAGCGTTTGGTTTAATGCACCGCCACGGGGTGATGTCCGCCTACCTGCCGCAGTGGAGTCAAATTGTCGGCCAAATGCAATTTGACTTGTTTCATGTCTATACCGTCGACGAACATACCATTCGCCTACTCAAACATATGCGCTTGTTTGATGACGAGGCCAACCGAGATCGCCATCCCATTTGTTGTGATGTCTTCCCCCGCCTAGCACGCCGCGAGCTTTTACTGATTGCGGCCATTTTTCATGACATTGGCAAGGGGCGCGGTGGCGATCATAGCGAGATTGGCGCCATTGAATCGCATGATTTTTGTTTAGAGCATGGTTTATCCAAACCAGAAGCAAACATTGTCAGCTGGCTCGTCCGTAACCACTTACTGATGTCCGTCACCGCGCAGCGCCGTGATATTTATGATCCTGATGTGATTACTGACTTTGCCAAAGAGGTGCGTGATGAAGAGCGGCTGGATCTTCTCCTTTGTCTTACCGTGGCCGACATCAATGCCACCAACCCAGATTTATGGAACAGTTGGAAACGCACACTGATCGCAGAGCTATATTACTCGACACAAAAAGCACTGCGCCGCGGCTTAGAAAACCCACCAGATGTACGTGAACGCATTCGTCATAACAAACACTTAGCGGCTGCCATGTTACGTAAACAAGGCCATAGTCCCAGGGATATAGAAGTCTTATGGCAGCGTTTTAAGGCGGACTACTTTCTGCGCCATACCCACAAACAAATTGCTTGGCACAGTGAACATCTCCTTCATCACGCCGGCGACACCCCACTGGTGCTGGTCAGTAAAAAAGCAACCCGTGGCGGGACCGAGATTTTTGTTTACTGCCAAGATAGGCCCAGCTTGTTTGCACGCGTGGTGGCGGCACTCGATAAGAAAAACCTGAGCGTCCATGATGCACAAGTGATGACCAGTAAAGATGGTCACGCCCTCGATACCTTTATGGTGCTAGACCAAAATGACGAGGCCATTCCTCTTGACCGTCACCCAAGCATTATCGAAGGGGTCAGCAAGGCACTGGCAGAAACCGGGACAATGACTATCCCCAAACGGCGAGCCCCGCAAAAGCTTCAGCATTTTTCGGTTAAAACCCAGGTCCTTTTCTTACCCACGAAAAACGGTCGTCGCACATTGATGGAGCTGGTGGCACTCGACACACCAGGATTACTGGCTCGGGTGGGGGCTGTCTTTGCGCGCCAAAATGTCAGTGTCCATGCCGCTAAAATCACCACCATTGGTGAGCGCGCCGAAGACTTTTTTATCGTCACCGACGCAGAGAACCAAGCATTAACCTCCGAGCATCAGGCACAGTTAAAAGCGGCACTGGAAAAAGCGCTCGCGCGCGCCAAATAACAAGCGCCCCCTATCAATCATGCAAAGCGACAATGAGTGCGTCGCTTAATAGAGGCAACATTCAACCATGAGGTGGCTATGTATCAGCAGTTGAAAAACATTGGCATTGAACATCCGGAAAAAATTGAGCGTTATTCACTGCGTCAAGAAGCCAGTTATGACACGCTCAAAGTCTACTTCAGCAAGCAAAAGGGCGATCTTTTTGCGCGAAGCATGAAGTTTAAGTATCCACGCCAGCGGAAAAATGTGGTTGTCGACAGCGGCACCGGCCGGTCTCGAGAAGTCACTGAGATCAATCGCAGCCTGTCTCTGGTGATCGATGAACTGGATCGTATCGTTCAGCACGAGCAAACAGAGCAAGACGTGAAGCAAAAGGTACTCACCGATCTCCGTCATCTGGAAAAAGTGGTTGCTAGTAAGATTGCCGAAATCGAAGCCGAGCTAGATAAGCTCTAACACAACCTATGGGGGAGCGGCCTGCAAGGTGCGGCCTGCAAGGGATTACCGACACGGGGCGATTTACTCCGAATAGGTGATGCCAGGCACATCCCACTCCAGTGCCGATAGAACATGCTGCCACCTAGTATCGAACGGTGCCTGTACCTTGACCGTCTCAGCGCTAACGGGATGGATAAACTGTATCTCGCTAGCATGAAGTAACAGCTGATGGCAGTGAAAGTGCTCGCGGAAAACACGATTGTGTCTCCCGTCGCCATGGGTAGTATCGCCAATAATCGGATGGCTGAGGTGATGCATATGACGACGTAATTGGTGTTTTCTTCCCGTTTGCGGCTGCATCGCCACCAGGCTATAGCGGCTGGTCGCATACCGCCCCGTTGCGATAGGAAGCTCCACCGATGCCAGTGGTTGATAGTCCGTCACGGCCGGCTTGGCCGTCGGTGTCTGGCTCGCGTCTTTGTCCGCGATCTTGTCTTGCTCTTCCACCAGTGGGTAATCGAGTCGACCGGGCTCTGTGATCCAGCCTCTGACCACCGCATAGTAGGCTTTTTTTATCTGCCCTTGCGCAAACTGAGGCATCATCAAGGATGCCACTTCGCGAGAAAGCGCAAAAACTAAGACCCCGGAGGTGGGTTTATCAAGCCGGTGTAAAGGATAAACATGCTGACCGATCTGATCCCTCAATGTCTGCATCACAAAGCGTGTTTCCCCTTTATCTAGCCACGAACGATGGACCAGCATCCCTGCGGGCTTATTCACCACAACCAACGACGCATCACGGTATAAAATAGATAAAGGTTGTTCACTCATCATTGGGTTAACAGCGCGTCAATACGATAAGTCACTTTGACCACCGCCGTCGCCCCTTGATGTTCTTTCATCGCTTCTTCCACATAGGGGGCGATTTCAAAATTGCTTGGCAACGGCTGGCGAGCAACAACCAAGGCACGCATTTTGGGTAAAAAGATCCACTGTAGCCACTCATGGCAATCAAGCGTATCCACCGCAAACGGCTCGGTACTGGCTAGTCGTTTAGATGATGGTGGCTCGGATTGGAGCAGATCACAGGCGTCGAGCAACTGTTCGAGTTCATCAAGAAGTTGCTCACATTGTTGGTGAAGAGTCATTGACAACCTCATCATTAATCAAATTAGAAACCGCGAAGCATAGCACGTTCCCAGCCAAGACAACATCAACTCGGCAAGCATCTCACCGGTAAAAACTGATATACTCGCGCGCATTAAGCGATAACCAAGAGCGGACATCATGGAAACGGTTCACGCCCTCAGCGCCCTATTTGACCACGCCGATTGCCAATTCAGTGTTTACGACTTAGGTCGTCGTGTTTGTCAGCTGGATGAAACGACCTTTCGCGCGGTTGAGGCCAATCAACAGCCTTACCCTCATCCCTTGCGTCAACATGCCCACATAGCTGTCGCTTTCTGGCCACCAGGGGGTGCCCCTTGGGTATGGTTTTTAAAAATGCCTCTTGATGAGCGGGGCTTGCTCAACCACACCGCAATGGGAGACTTTTTGCAGTATGTCAGCGCGGCCATGGGCGAGCGCCTAACCGCGACACCGAATAAAGAGCAACGTGAAAAACTGGCCAACAACCCCTATACCTTTACTCCCACCGACGACAAGATGGCAATGTTTCATGCTAGATTGACTTATCAACTGGGCCGGCCAGCCAGCCAGTATTATGATCATGCCCAACATTATTTAAATGGCGAGCTTGGCTGGGATAACTGGCAAGGGGTTGGCCTGCAGGGGCTCGCTGATACCTGTGTACGCATGGCCGAGCAAAACAATGCCACTCGTATCCGCAAAGCGCTGAACAATCTTCCAACGACGCCGCTGTATGCCCTGCTGGGCTGCTTAGAGCATTGCCAAATCAATGAAAAGCTCGCGGCATGCGTGCGCGACATGTTTAGCCAAATGTGTCAGGCTCAGGAAGTGGATCTTTTCTTGGTTAGCGCCTTACTCCGCGCACATGCGGGTGCCCCAACAGCTACGCGTCATCATTTGATCGCGGCCGTGCTGGACAAACCCGAACTACACCATCGCGAGATTTTTGTTGCGATTGCAGGGCGCTGTTGGGAGAGTTTAACGGACGACACCGTGCTGGATCGCTTTTTGATTGCGCTTGCCGATCAGCACGATACGGCACTATTTCAACAAATCTATGCCGATCTTGTGATGCTGCCACCGCTTCGCGGCGCACTGCTTAGCCGTTTGCACGGTGATACCTCGCCAGCGCTGACCCAGGCGATGGCACGTATGCAACAAGCTGTTAGACAGACCCCTAATGATCACTGATCTGTTGACCATTGTCTTAGTCGTTGTCGCCGCCTTGCTGTTTTGGCAACAGCGGCGACAATCCGAGCAAGCACACCAGTACATTCGCCAATACTGCCAGCGGATGGAGTTGCAATTATTGTCTATCGCACGAGGTCACCACACCCTACGCAGAACCGAACAAGGGTGGCAATGGCTCACCCAATACTGGTTCGAGTTTTCTGCCACCGGGGATGATCATTACATCGGTCACGCTCAGCTTCGAGGGTTAAGGTTAAAGGCGATAGACACTCCCGTTCATGCGATGCCGAGATCTGGCCAAACCAACGGCTAGCTCTCACTCAATATTGATAATAAAAAGGCAGGGAGAATTATTCGCGCGACGTGAAAAGCTGTACTAGATTGGAAGTATGGTGCACACGCAAGGTTAGTGCTAACGGTGCGTGACAGGGAGTCGCCAGTGTCGGGTTAACCGGCCAGAAAAAAGGAAAGGGCGCAGCTTGCGCCGCGCCCCAGAGTTTTACTTGCAGCCATCCTGCTACTAAAAGGTGCTCCCTGCATCATTCCTTGATCAGTCGCCGATTCCTTCAGCGTCGTTCCATGTCTCTCCGTCTTGGAGGTGTCCTTTCGTCATCCTGACAAACCGAAATTCCCGTTTTCGATAAGCTCTCCATCCTGGAGGTGTCCATGACTTCGTCCTGAAGTTGTCCTTAAGCCCCCATCCTGGGTTGTCCTAAGTCTTCCTGACGTACAAGCTCCCTGCTTGTAGAGAACGGCTCCATCCGTTGTCCTTTTCGCAATCCATGCCAGCGCTTCTTCCTGAAGTACTGCCTCATCCTGAGGTACCAAGTCCTTGGTGATTCCTGTTCCCTGTGTCAGTTCCCTTCCGACACCCATAAGATTACGCGACTGAGCGTTTGGTACAAGCCATTCTCGCCTGCTTAATCTCTCATTTTTTATCTTGAACAAAAAAATATCATGTAAGTCCATGTAATAAAATAAAAAATAAAAAACAGGAGGTCGATTTTCGTAGCAAGATTCTGCTTTTGTCCCACGCCCTTGTAAGAGATATCGCACACTGAGCAGGGAGCTTTTCTATTCTTTGTTCTTTGCTCACCGACACCGCTTTCATCAAGCACAGAGTAGCGGCTGCTACTATAGTGAGTATAGACGCTTATCAAGCAAGTAGGAGTGGCAATGGAAACCTTTCAACATGACTTACAGCACCTGTTTGAACAACTGGGCTTAGCGACCGATAAGGCCTCGATTGAACACTTCCTATCCAGCCACTGCTTGGTGGAAGGGCAAACACTAGTCGATGCCCCATTTTGGAGTGCGGCACAACGGGCGTTTATTGATGAAGCCATCAAGGAAGACGCCGATTGGGCGGAACAGGTTGATATGCTTGATGCGCGACTGAGAAAGCCCTAATCTTTCCTTCTCCTGTCATGTCGCTAGGATTAACTGATGAGCTATCAAGCTGAGCTGGCGCGAGCACTCAAGGTGCTCGACGCAAAAGGGCAAACCGTCACCGTGGCGAAAGTAAAAGCCCAATTGACCACGCAAGTCCCTTTACCCTTGATTATCCAAGCGGTGAAAAGTGCGAAAGCCAATACACCACTCCCCGAAATGCCTAGCGATGACGCGAGGCTATCCGATGCTGAGCGTATCAGCCAACTCGAACAACAAGTGGCCGAGTTGAGCGAGCGATTAGCGACGCTAGAAACCCAGCATTTAAACCGCTAAGCCAGCTTAAAGTCCCAAGAAAGGTTGGATACCAGCCGGCAACGATCGCACTTAAACAGGAAGATATCGTGTAGTGGGGTTTCAAGCCGCCAAGGCTCGCCACACTGGGGGCATGGGCGTTCAAGCTCACTCTCTTTGTCTTTGCCGCCCACACGATATTGATAATAGTAAGTCGGCGTGCCCGTTAAGTACTCTATCCGCCCACGTAAATCCCAACCGCGCTGAAATAGGCGCGTATTGGGACATCCAATTTCATTCAAGCCTGCAAATTCGGCATCGCTGGCACCGGCCATTTGTAATTCATCACAGGCTTGCCATTCTGTTTGCCATTTTATCACCGCTTTGTGATCACCGTTAAAGGTGGCGGGTAAGCGATAAAGCGGGATGGGTAGCAGGGTATCGCCACAACGCAGCGGCGAACACGTGTGAACAAAGGTGGTATAAAGCACTTGCCAAGTCGGTGAGGCACTCGGAGCGGCTTGTTCCGAGTTCAAATCGCGCCCCAGCACACGCACTTTCGGTTGGGTTAAGCACGCCTCGGCGAGCTGCTGCAACGCGCGTTTCACTTGTGGGCTGTGAAAGCGTGGGTGCAAGGCATCTTCATCTGGGCACACCACACGAAGCTGAAACTGGCCTTCTTGCATCAAGATCGGAAACTCGCGTCCGAGCACCTGGCCATTATAACGCAATGCATCCATGAGGCCGTTGATAGTGCGGTCGACCGCACTAACGGTGGTATTATCAAAGCACTCAAAGGTCAATTCCGTGAGAATCATGCCACATCAACCTCTAGTGCTGCGAGAAATGTTTCCAGATTGGGAGCAATCACATCACGCGTCCCTTTATTCAGGGTTTCTCTGATCACTTCCCCACTCATGTTATCAATCGCAATGATCACCATTTCATCGTCTGTGGTCGCGATAAAGACACTCGGCGTAAGCTTGCGCTGACGCTGCATCATCAGATGTCCCAAGATGTTTTCTTGTAAGCGCGCCAAGTCATCGTCACTCCACACCTGAAGCAAGCTTATCGACTCCCCCTGATAACGCACCGATAAATCTGCACAATAAAATGCGTTATAAAAATCTTTAATATCACTGTGCAAACGTAAGGCTATCGCTTGTTCTACATTGGAAAAATCAGCCAACGCGTCGCGCTTGACTGGTTGCCATTGTAGTTGGTGGTCATTTTCGCTCACGACACAGGGAGATGGCAGTCCAATGTAAGCCTCTGTACAGGGTAAATGTTGATACTTACCCTGCCATACCGCCATATAATTCTGTGTTAGCGCCCAAAGGGCACGATGTACTGTGTTCTCCATTCGCAACCTATAGCAAGATTCAGTAAACTTTACCCATTCTACTTGAATCAATAGCAGATCCGTATGAGCAATTATCAAGATGCCGATGCCCTCGCCAATTTATCGCTTGGCGAAAAAACAGATTACCCAACCCAGTACGATCCGTCACAACTGCGTGCCGTCCCTCGCGCGCTAAATCGTCAGGCCATCGGACTCGATAATGCGCCGATGCCCTTTACCGGTTACGACACCTGGACCTTGTATGAGCTGTCATGGCTCAACCAAAATGGTTTGCCCCAAGTGGCGATTGGCGAAGTCCGTCTCCCGGCCTCTAGCCCCAACTTGATCGAGTCAAAATCATTTAAGCTATACCTCAATAGCTTTAATCAAACCCGCTTTGATAACTGGCAACAGGTAGCTAACGCATTGCAAACCGATTTATCCGCCTGTGCGGGCGAAGAGGTGGATGTCACTTTATCCCCGCTCAGTGAGTTAGAGGGAGAAACCATCGCTGGCCTCGCGGGTGAATGTATCGATCACCAAGACATCAGCATCGACGACTATACCTTTAATCCAGACTGGCTCGACGGTGCCGCTCAAGGCGCGGTTGTGTCCGAGACCCTTCACAGCCATTTACTCAAATCAAACTGCCTGATTACCAATCAGCCAGACTGGGGCTCGGTGAGAATCGCCTATAAAGGCAACAAGATAAACCGTGAGAAGCTGCTTCGCTACTTGGTGTCATTTCGTGAGCACAATGAGTTTCATGAGCAATGCGTGGAGCGCATTTTTATGGATATCATGCGTTTTTGTCAGCCGGAAAAACTCACCGTTTATGCCCGTTACACGCGTCGCGGTGGTTTAGATATTAATCCATACCGTACGAACATGGGCAAAACACCAAGCGAAAACAATCGTTTGGCAAGACAATAACACCATAGGCTGCCTGCGGGCAGCCTTTCTCTCATCGCTTTACTTAGAGGATGGCGCATGCGCATCAGCCGACTACTTGTAGGCCTGCTTTTTTGGTTAACGTCGATAACGGCGTTCGCTTCAATCCACTCCTCGCCCGTACTCACTAATGCGGAAAAACTCCTCGAAACGTCTCCAACGCAATCGTTGGAAATCAGCAATCGTTTTTTAGCCCAACGCCGCCTAACCACAGGCGCCAATCGCTCACATGTGAATAACGACACGGATCGTTCGATTCGCACGCCATTGCATACCGTGTATGCCTATTTGATCAGTGCCCGAGCTTATGCTTATCTCGATCAACCGGTTGAGGCTAAAGCGGCGCTACAAAAAGCCTATCAAGTGGTCGATGAATACGACTTAAAACACGTACAAGTGCAAGTCTTGCTGACCGAAGCCTCTCTTATCTGGCACCTTGATCGCGACTCAACGCGCGCCCTCGCGACACTCGATGCCGCCCAAAAAGCCATTGAGGCCTTACCGGAAAACAGCTTAAACGGTCAAGAAAGCCGTTTTAAAAGTGCTTTACTGCGCGCCAATATTCTCGCCGCCACCGCAGACAGTGACACCGCGCTTGTCGCCTATGAAAATGCGCGCAGCCAGCTTAATAGTGATCCCCAAGATTTACGGGATAAGGTCGAGTTTCAGCTCTCACTGGGTGGCTTTTTACTCGACCAGAAGCAACATGAGAGTGCCCTGACCGAGTTACTCAGCGCTTTCTGGATAGCCAGCGAGAACGAATACACAGCATTGATTGCCGGTGCCAATATGAAACTGGCCAGGCTGTATAATCAGCAAGGCGCGCTTAAGCAAGCCCTTGAGCACGCGAACCAAGCCGCTGCCTTTTTTGAGCATTATTCATTAAGCCGACGCTTATCAGCATCACAGCGCCTGCTGGCCACCATTTACGAGCAACAAGCCCGTTATAATTTTGCCTTGGTGCATTATTTTAATGCACTTGAAATTGAGCAAGCACTCGGTCGTCTCCAACCGCTTGCACAAGTCCATCTGGCCATCGCCCGCACCTATTATCAGCTAGAGCATTTCCCGCTCAGTGACAGATATATCCAAGATGCGTTAAGACTGGTCGGTAGCCTACCCAACTCGCCCCTGACCACACAGGCAATGTTGTTGCAAGGACGTATTCATCTTGCGCTTTCTCAACCCAAGCAAGCAGAGAAAGAAATTCGCACCGCGCTAGAGCGAGCAGAGGCAGAAAAAGACTTTCAAACCATGACGATGGCGCATCATGCCCTCTCCAAAGCCTTGGAGTCGCAAGGCAAGTATCAAGCGGCCCTGATGATGCAACGTGATTATGAAAAGCTGCGCGCGCAGCAACTGCAATCAGAGCGACAGCAACAAGCCGATACCTTTAAACAACAACAGCGTGTGGTCGAGCGGCAGCTACAAATGGATGAGCTGCAGCGCCAGCTAGATAGCGCACATCAAGAACAGCTTCACTTACAAAAGGTCAACTATTTCCTATTAGGCAGCCTTGGGGTGTTAGTGGCCATTGTTTACCTTCGTCATCGTGCCGCGGTGATGCGTCAGGGAGAACTCGAAGAGCTGCGTGATGACTTTTATACGCACCCACGTACTGGGCTGAGAAACTTACGCATGCTCAATGCCAAATTACCGCGTTCGTTGGAAAAAAGTAACGCCAACTTTGAGCAATGGTATCTGAACGACATGATCCATCAGCCACTGAGTGATCGGCTCCGCTTTGCCATGTTCGACGTTGCCTTTCTTAAAGCGTTATTTTTGCGTCTCGGCTATCAAAGGGCGCAAGATATCGAGCGTCAGCTTGGCGACTATTTGTCCGAGCGTGTCACTCAATCTGGCCGCTTATATCATTTCGCCGATACCTTGTTTATTTATATCGAGACCAATTGGGAGCAAGATACCCAGCCTGATGCACTTGCTCATTTTGTGCAGTCTTTGATCGCAGACTTTGTCAGCCACTATCAAAGTAGTCAGGCACACACGATGAGTGAAGGTGACTCATCCCCGGCGCTCACGCCGCAAGTCGCCATTGGTCTCGCGGAGTATCCTTTTTTACCACGTGCGTACACATCGATTAATGACCAAGAGTTGATCGAGATTTTATTAACGGCGACCCATCAAGCCAGTGATCTCGCGCAACAGACCGGGGAAAGTCATTGGGTACACTTTAGCGCAATTAACACAGCGCCCGCCGCGAGCTTCGTCAATACCAACTTGCGTCATGCTTGCTTGAAAGGCATTGATTCTGGATTAGTGAAGGTTAAATCTTCAGCTAACGACTTGTTGAACTGGCAGAAGGATCACGAATCTGATAAAAAGCCAGCGTCAGTTATTGATGACCATAGCAATAAATCGGTATAGCTACGGGTAGTTAGTGAAACTGTTTTCGCTACCAATGGCGCCAAAACGCGAACATAATCAGGTATTTCCTCGATAAAATGACTAAGTCCACCCCATCACCGTTGTCGGCCCAGACCGCTCAGGCGGGTAATAATGCGTCGCCCTCAGCGTATCGGGAGCTGGCGCTCAGGTCGCGTCGGGAGATCCATAGCCTTAAACGGCTGGTGTCGCGCTTTATCGCTACGTGCTCGGGTAAAAATAACTTGGTCGACCAAAAGCTGGCCGAGTTCCGTGATGTATTGTATTCAACGCAGGATGTTAGCGCGTTGCTCCCGCGTTTAGCCGTTATTGAACGCATGGTGGGTCATCAAAACATGACACAAGCAAAAGCACAGTCACACCTCGATGAGCAATTTCACACCAGTGGTGAAACACTACAGCGAGTGACAGGTCTCCCCGTTCAATTGAAACGCGACTTGCGAGATCTATTGGCGCAACCGGCGAACGGTGATACCGAACGCACACAGCACCTCATTAAGTTACTTCAACTTTACGAACGCGCCGTGACCTTGCAAGTTGCCAGGCCCCGTACTCAGCAAATACCAGACATCGACAACGATCAAATACGTCGCGTCGCTGACGAACTACAAAATCTGATTACAGAACTCGATATCGACGGTCAAGCAGGCGACAAGTTGCTTGAAATCCGCCGTGAACTGCAGACCGATATATCACCGGCTACCGTGGTGTCTTTAACGTTAGCGGCGCTCAAACTGATTCTGGAAGCCACCCAATCTGAGCGGCGCGCTTCGCAGCAATTTCTCAGTCAAGTCAATGATGACCTCGTATCAATAAGCCAACAAAATACCCGTGCGCATGATCATGCCAGCCAGCTGCGACTGGCACACCAAAGTGTCGATCAGCGACTCGATCGCACCATTACCGATATTGAACACGAACTCAAACGGAAAGGCGCGGCAAAAGCCAACCCAGAAGCCGCATTAACCCAAGCGCTTGCAGAGCTGCAAGTGATCGCGCAAGAAAATAAAGCGCTCAAAAATCGCGAGCAATCCTTGGAAGAGCAATTAGCACACAATCAAAACCAGCTTAGCGCCTTAGCAGAGCAAACCCTCGATCAACACCGTCGGATCGGTGATCAGGAGCGCAAACGTCTGTTAGATCCACTTACCCGTGTCTACAACCGTGCCGCCCTAAACGATCGTTTGGAACATGAGTACCGATTATGGAAAAAGTACCAGCGTGAGTTTTGCCTTGCCGTCGTTGATCTTGACCACTTTAAACAAGTGAATCAGCAATTTGGCTACGAAGTCGGTGATAAAGCTTTAAAAATTATCGCGCGCACCATCTACCAATGCTTACGCGACACCGACTTTATTGCCCGCTTTGGTGGCGAAGAGTTTGTGATTTTGTTACCTGATGCCGACGATGAAACGCGCACTGATATTTTGGCTAATATTAGCCATACCATTCGTAAACTCCCGCTGAAGTTTAAAAACGAGCGCGTGTCAATTAGCGTCTCAATTGGTGCCACCCTCTTCCAAGGTGAAGATACCCCCACACCGGTGCTAGAGCGTGCTGACCAAGCGCTCTATCAAGCGAAAAACAGTGGTCGCAACCAAATCATCTGGTGTTAATTTTTACTGGTCAATTATGGCTAGCGTGTGTATTTTTAATTAACACACTGATTTTTATAGCACCGCTCGACAGCCTTGCTTGCGTTAAACAGGATGTCGGCGTGTAAGAGGTTGTCGCTATGATCACACACATTAGTCCGATTGGAACGATGGATCTGCTTTCTCAAATCGAGGTCGATCGTTTAAAAGCCAGCGCCAGCAGTGATCTGTACCGCTTATACCGCAACTGCTCATTGGCCGTTTTAAATTCAGGCAGCCATACAGACAGCTCCAAAGCACTTCTCGAAAAGCACGCCAACTTTGAAATTCGCGTGTTACGCCGAGAGCGGGGGATCAAACTCGAGCTGGTTAACCCACCCGATCATGCCTTTGTCGACGGCAAGATCATTCGCGGCATTCAAGAGCATATGTTCTCTGTCCTCCGCGACATTATTCACGTTAATGTGCAGCTCGAGCATAGTCCTGCCCTCAACCTCGATAGCTCACCGCATATCACTAACTTAATATTCGGTATCTTGCGTAATGCGAAAACGCTCCGTCCACGGGTCGATCCGAATTTAGTGGTTTGCTGGGGCGGGCATTCGATCAACGACATCGAATATCAATACACGCGTGAAGTGGGTCACGAGCTTGGCCTGCGTGAACTGGATATTTGTACGGGGTGTGGTCCAGGTGCGATGGAGGGGCCAATGAAAGGCGCTGCGATCGGCCATGCCAAGCAGCGCACGTATGACAGCCGGTTTATTGGCTTAACCGAGCCCTCTATTATCGCTGCTGAGCCGCCGAACCCCATGGTTAACGAACTGGTTATCATGCCCGATATTGAAAAGCGCCTAGAAGCCTTTGTCCGTATCGCGCATGGGATTGTCATTTTCCCTGGCGGCGCAGGGACAGCGGAAGAGTTACTTTATATTCTTGGCATCATGATGCATCCTGATAACCGCTCACAGCCTTTGCCTATCGTGTTAACCGGCCCGAAAGAGAGTGAAGATTACTTTCGCGATATCGATGCGTTTATTCGTGATGTCTTGGGCGAGGAAGCCACCCAATATTATGAAATCGTGATTGACGATCCTGCTAAAGCCGCACGATTGATGAAAAATGCCATGCCCGCGGTCAAAGAGCATCGCAAGGCCACTGGCGATGCCTACTCATACAATTGGTCATTAAAAATCGAGCCGGATTTCCAACATCCCTTCGCACCAACACATGACAATATGGCTAATCTTAACTTGCACATGGATCAGCGCCCAGAGTTGCTCGCTTCCGCGTTACGTCAAGCATTCTCGGGCATTGTGGCGGGGAATGTGAAAGACGAGGGAATGCGCAATATCGAGCAACATGGCCCGTTTAAAATCGATGGTGACAAATATTTGATGGAAAAAATGGACAAACTATTACAAAGCTTCGTCGACCAACAACGGATGAAGCTGCCAGGTACCGCCTATGTGCCGTGCTACGAGATTGTCTCCTAACCCAAATACGCGCACTGAGCCGGCGAGCAATCAATAACCTGCATGACGCACACTGCGTTATGCCACCAACACAGGTATAATGCGCGGCTCATGCTGCGCGTTATTACTGGTTTTTATTATGTCTAGCCTCCATGTTGTCATTATCGATGCAATGAACCTCATTCGCCGTGTCCACGCGGCTCAGCCTGAGAGCGATGCCATCGACACCACGGTGAATGCCTGCATCAAAACCCTCAATAAAATCATCAATCATAGCCAACCGAGCCATATTGTTGCTGTTTTTGATCATATGGGCAGTGATCGTGGCTGGCGCGCAGAGATCCTGCCGGCATACAAACAGCACCGTAAACCGATGCCTACGGTGCTCGAACATGGGTTAGATGCGATTCAAGATGCATTTTGGCAGCACGGCGTTGACTCGTTGCTTTCTCAGGGCGATGAAGCTGACGACATGATTGCCACTTTGGCTTTAAAGGTGGCAGAACATCAGCAACAAGTGACCATAGTGTCGACCGATAAAGGCTACTGTCAGCTTTTGCAACCGATGATTAGGATCCGCGATTATTTTCAGCAGCGCTGGCTAGATCTCGCCTTCGTCCAGGCGCAATTCGGCGTTCGTCCGGACCAGCTTTGCGATTTTTGGGGGCTCGCGGGGATCAGCAGCAGTGAGATCAGTGGCGTACCCGGGATTGGCCCCAAAACGGCCACCAGCCTGCTGAGCGATTATGCTGATATCGATGCTATTTTTGCTGCGGACGATCTCGCACCAAAGTGGCAGAAAAAACTCACTGGCCATTATGAATTGGCGCAACAATGTAAACAGGTCGCACAACTGAAAACGGATATCCCACTCGGCTTTAACTTGCAAGATATCCGTTTTGACTCCGTCAGCCAGAGCCAATCTTCGTAAATCAGTGCGTCACACACCTAGTGACTCTCGGTTAACGCTGGCGTTTAACCCGCCGTAAATGCACCGTGATTTCCTCGCGATCATGGTACAGATGCTTCGCGCGCATTTCATACGCCACGTTGTAGTCATCAAGAAAGGCGCCTAGGGTGTCGAGGTTCTCCGTCACCTGCTCATAGCGGCGGCTCATCGGCAATTTCAAATTAAATATTGCCTCTTTCGCCCACCCTTCAATCAGCCACTCCCCCATCAATTGGGCTACACGAGAAGGCTTTTCAATCATATCGCATACCAGCCAAGTGACATTCTTACGCGTCGGCTCGAACTTAAATCCATCTTCAGCGTGGTGAAAGACTTGTCCGGTTTCCATCAATTGCTCATCCATTGCGCCGTTATCGACCGCGTGGACAAACATCGAGCGTTTAACCAACTGATAGGTCCAGCCTCCAGGGCTCGCCCCTAAGTCGACCGCCCACATGCCAGGCGCTAAACGCGTCTCCCATTCTTGCTTGGGAATAAAGTGATGAAACGCCTCTTCCAACTTTAAGGTCGAGCGGCTCGGCGCATCAGCAGGAAACTTCATTCGCGGCAACCCCATATAATGCGGGGAGTTATTGGTTGTCAGAGAGTAGCCAATCAAGCAGGTGCCTGGGGCGGTAAAACACACATGGATCACCGGCTTTTTGGGGTTATCTTTTGCAAGCAGTACCCCTTTTTTACGTAAGGCTTGGCGCAGTGGCACGGTGAATTTACGACAAAACTTCAACAGGGCTTTCGCTTCGTCATTATCTGGGGTTTCCACCCGTAGGTCGCCGCCTTTGGGTAAGTGCTCGCCCACCGCCAAAATCGGTGAGATACGATCGTCAGGGTCAAGCTCAGAAAGGGAGGCGGTGATAGCGATCATTTGCCGGGCAAAAATCAGTGAGTCTAGCGGGAGATCACGCACAACACGCTCGGCATCGCCCTCTTGATAACACTCAAACAGGACATACGCACTATGATTAACCACGCGCGGGAACCCATATACCCCCATGTCGGTGGTTTTTTGTTGGATCTCTGCGGCACAGTCTTTCTCAAACCCCGCACGACAATAAAGCAGAACCTGATTCATAACACCCTCTGGCTCGAACATATCACCACGCTGTGTGGCGGTAAAAATAAGCTGCGCATTATATCTGCCATCTAGACCAGAAAGAAATGCCCGCGAGGCTTTTATTCATGTAGACAGACTCAGCGCTGATAAGAACGCCAAGCCCCTATTGCGAGTCCTACCCAGCCGATCAGAAAGCTCACACCGCCCATGGGTGTAATGGGCCCAAGCCAATACCAAGATGTCAGCGCCAGGAGGTATAAGCTACCACTAAACGCCACCACACCGATAAGCCAGGCCCAAGCCACAATGGCAAAACAGCGAGAAGAAAGCTGGGAGGCGACGCCGCAAATCCCCAATAACGCAAGACTGTGCCACATTTGGTAGTTAACGCCCGTTTTAAAAATGGCTAACTGGTATTCTAATAGCACCGCTTTGAGTCCATGCGCGGCAAAGGCGCCTAGCCCTACCGCTAACCCTGCGCCGATCGCCGCCACACTCACCCAATGATGTAATTTCATCCTTGCTCACCTTGTTGTTTAATAAACTGGTATAGGCTATCCACCGCCCACTGGCGATTATCTGACTCTGTATACCCTGAGGCTTTACGAGGCTTAAAACTATGATCGCCATCCGGGACAATAATCACTTGAACCGAGGGAGACAGCGGATAATGCATCACTTCGTCTTCACGGCCAAACGTATCGCGTGCGCCCTGTACAATCAGCAGTGGACGCTCAACGGTCGCCAAATGCTCCCCTTTATATTTTTCTGGCTTTCCTGGCGGATGGAATGGAAAGCCCAAACAAATCACCCCACTGACAGAGGTATGCTCAGTCAAATGACTCGCCATACGCCCACCCATCGACTTACCGGCTAACCATAATCGGCTCCCAGCAGGGCGCAAACCATCCACGTGCTCAATCACAGATTCAAAATGGGCAAGCAGTTTTGGGGCGCGATCAGGCGGGCGCTTTTTACCTTCTTGCTCGCGTTTATCCATATAGGGAAAGTTAAATCGTACCACTTTGCAGTGTTTCCCTATCCGCGCGGCCATATCAGCCATGAACGCGTGATCCTTTCCAGCGCCCGCCCCATGGGCAAAAATCACCCAGTCTGTTGCCGTTTCTGGCCCGTCAATATTTAAACCTGTCATAAATTCATGTTCTCTTGTTCTTTCGCTGCCGTCGCCAACATCCATTCTCGGAACGCGGTGATACGTCCAGTGTCCGCATCACGCTGCTGGCTGACCAAGTAGAAACCGTTATCGCTTTTTAATACTTGCTCGAAAGGCTGCACCAAGCGTCCAGATGCTAGCTCTGGTTGAGAAAGCACATTGTTTCCTAGTGCGACCCCTTGCCCATGTGCCGCCGCCTGCAACACCATGGATGAGTGACTAAAAATCGGCCCATGCTCAACATTCACCTCGCTGAGTTGATGGGCTTTTGCAAAGGCTTTCCATTCTTTACGCGAGCGGTCATGCAATAAAACATGATGAACCAAATCATCTGGGGTTTTTAGCGGCTGCCCAGACTCCAGTAGCAGTGGCGAACATACAGGCAGCAAGCATTCTTGATACAAAAGATCACAGCGTAATCCCGACCAGTGACCTCGGCCATAGTAAATGGCAACATCGACATCATCGGTCAGAGACCCTTCTTCCAAATCAACCGCTTTTATCCGAACATCAATATCAGGGTGCGCGGTATTAAAATCAGCTAATCGAGGTACTAGCCACTGAATCGCAAAACTGGGCGGCAAACTAATCGTCAGCGCCCCTTTGGCACTGCGCTCCAGCACTTTATCCGTCGCATAGGAAAGCTCAGAGAAAATATCTTTTATATCAAGAAAATACCCTTGTCCTTCTTCGGTCAATAGTAACGAACGATTACGCCGGCGAAACAGCTTCAAACCGAGAAACTCTTCTAATGCCTTGATTTGATGACTAACGGCCGCTTGAGTGACAAACAGCTCTTCTGCCGCTCGTGTAAAGCTCAAATGTCGTGCGGCTGCTTCAAACACACGCAGCGCGTTGAGTGGAGGAAGACGCCTCGCCATATGCTGACACCTCTATGCATTAATTTTTCTAATCATTGGCATTATAAATTGTCGATTGCTGATATACCAGCAAACTCCTATAGTGCTCCCCGCATCCACTTGTGACGTCTCTCTATTTAGACTGTTTCCGTGGTTGCGATGTTGTGTTTGCATTTGTCTAACACTGGTTAGACAGGTAGTCGTATCTACCACTTTTAACTTCCTGTATTTTGACATTGTCTGTCATTACATATTTGTTGGCACTGAGCCTCGCTCAGTGCTTTTTTTTGTCTGTAATAAGGTGAGAGCCAACAACAGGCTTGAGTTACATCCACGAGATAGCGATCATAGACGGGATTTTATTTCGGACGATGACTATGACCGACGGTTTTGATCCCCATTCCCTACGCGCCCAGTTTCCCGCTTTCAATACGCCAGGCTGGGTATATCTAGACAGTGCCGCTACCGCCCAAAAGCCGCAGCCAGTGATTGATGCGATCAGTCGCAGTTACATGATGCCGACGGCCAATGTACACCGCGGTCAGCATCAAGCGTCCCTCTCCGCAACCGAACAGTTTGAGCAAGCGCGGCGAGATGTGGCACATTTTATCGGTGCCAACCCACACAATATCGTCTGGACCCGCGGCGCGACAGAAGCCATTAATCTGATCGCCTATGGCCTAAGCCACTCGCTTACCCCACAAGATGACATTCTCGTCAGCGAAATGGAGCACCATGCCAACCTCATCCCTTGGCAATTGATGGCGCAACGCACTGGCGCTCAACTGGTAAAAATCCCCTGCTGCCCTCGCACGGGGACAATAGACATGAAGGTGTATCAGCAACGCTTAACCGCACGGACACGCATTGTTGCGATCAGTCATGTTAGCAATGTCACCGGCACCCGCCATCCTATCGAGGAAATGACCCAAGTTGCGCACAAATTTGGTGCAACCGTGATCATTGATGGCGCACAGGGCATCGTCCATGAACCTGTCTGTATGCAAACACTGAACACTGACTACTATGTTTTTTCTGGCCATAAACTTTATGGGCCCACAGGGATTGGTGTCTTGTATGGAAAACCAGAAGCGCTGAATGCGCTCTCGCCTTTCCACGGGGGCGGGAAGATGATCACAGACGTGTCGTTTGACCATCATACCCTCGCATCCATCCCCGCCCGTTTTGAAGCAGGCACGCCTAACACCGCAGGCGCAATCGGCCTTGCCGCTGCCATTGATTGGCTTAAGCAGCAAGACAGCCAAGCAATAGACGCACATATAACAAGCTGTTACCAACAACTCATAGACGCTTTGCGCGCACGGCCACGCATTCGTTTGATCGCGCCACAGGCGACCAGCTCCATGGTCTCTTTTGTCGTTGGCGACGAGCATCATGCAGACGTGGCTGAATTATTGGCCCAACAAGGTATTGCCGTTCGCTCTGGCCATCATTGTGCCCATCCTTTTATTAAGGCGCTTGGTGTCGATGGCACCATCAGGGTCTCTTTAGCGGCCTATAATACATACCAGGACATCACACAGTTTATTGCAGCATTAGATAAGACCCTGGATCTACTCGATATTTAATCATAAGGCAGGATAGACAATGGCGTTACCCCATCACCCTTTTGGCACCGAGCTTAACCAAACGACGGTCACCGAGATGCTCGCGCAACACACCAGCTGGGAAGATAAATACCGACAATTAATTTTGTGGGGAAAACGGCTGCCCACCTTTACCGATGCGCAAAAACAAACAGCAAACCAAGTGCACGGCTGTGAGAGTGCGGTTTGGTTTCTCCATCAGGCCGAGGGGGACACCCATTACTTTGCCGCCGACTCCAATGCCAGAATTGTTAAAGGTTTATTAGCGATCGTGCTTGCCTGTGTTCACGGCCAACACGGTAATGCCATTCACACCCTCGACATAGACCGCGTTTTCCAGCAAGCGGGACTGGCGCACCATTTAAGTGAGTCACGCACCAATGGCTTGCACGCCATCATTGAATACATTCATCAGATCACTCGTTAGCCCTTTGCACACGTGGTGGCCTGTCGCCACCGCGATCGCTCGCCACTCACCTCACAAGTAGTGTTTGTTTTTTGACCACCATGACTATTTAACAAGGCACTCCCAACCAAAAAGCCGCAAGTTACACCACTAATGCAATCCATTTCATGGACTTAGCCGAGCACTGAGCAACTCGATGACAAACCCACAAAAAAAACACAAAATAAACATACTGTTAACAATTAATTGCAGTGTTTCCCTATTAGTTTGACCAAGATCTCGAATGCAGAACATCAGGTTTTTATACTTTGCGTATTTGTCTAGATTCGTTAGCTTAGAAGCAGGCAGTCATAAAAGGGTCACACCCATCCGTTAGGCTGCCTAACAATATCGGCAGAATGATAAGTTGATTTTTGGCACAACTATTGCTGCTGTGAGAAAAAGATGACTGTAATTCTGGTTTGAAGTGGTTCCAGATGCGGCTTCAGGCATCTCGTTTAGTTTGCTTGTTGTAGTGAATGGAGTCATAAATGAAAAAACTGGCATTAGTAACCGGCGCGAAAGGTGGGATCGGATCGGCAATTACCGAGAAATTGGTAGAAGACGGATATCGCGTCATCGCGACCCACTTTACAGGGGGAGCAGAGTGCGCCCAAGAGTGGTTTGACGAAAAGAAATTTAACCACGACCAAGTTCGTCTATTTGAGCTTGATGTCACCGACACCGAACAATGCGCCTCACGGATTGCTAAGCTTTTAGAAGAAGAAGGCACGGTGGATGTACTGGTAAACAATGCGGGGATTACCCGCGACAGTGTGTTCAAGAAAATGAATGCCTCACAATGGTATGATGTCATCAATACCAACCTCAACAGCCTCTTTAACGTCACTCAGCCCTTATTCGCCGCCATGTGCGAAAAAGGAGGAGGACGCATCATCAACATCTCATCGGTCAATGGCCAAAAAGGTCAGTTTGGTCAAGCCAACTATGCCGCCGCCAAGGCCGGTATGATGGGCTTTAGTAAGTCTCTCGCGGCAGAGGGGGCACGGGCCGGTGTCACTGTCAATGTTGTGGCGCCAGGCTATACCGCCACACCGATGGTTACCGCCATGCGCGACGATGTGTTGGAGTCAATCACCAGCCAGATCCCGATGAAGCGCTTGGCTAAGCCAGAAGAAATTGCAGCCTCAGTGGCTTACCTTGCCAGCGACGCAGGCGCTTACATTACGGGTGAGACGCTGTCGGTAAACGGCGGCCTCTACATGCAATAAATCAAGGAAAGATTGATGGAACGTATTTTTATCGTGGCGGCAAAACGTACCGCCATCGGTGCCTTTTCAGGCACACTCAAAGACGTCCCAACGGGGCAACTCGCCGCTTACGCCATTAAAGGTGCGCTGAGTGAAACATCGCTTGCCCCAACCGCCATTGATGAAGTCATCGTGGGTAACGTGGTCAGCGCAGGACAAGGAATGGGGATCGGTCGTCAGGCTGCGATTTACGCAGATATCCCGCCCCATGTTCCCGCCTATTCAATCAATATGGTCTGTGGCAGCGGCATGAAAAGCATCATGGATGCCGTGACGCACATCCGAGCTGGCGATGCGCAGGTTGTGGTCGCGGCTGGGGTTGAAAACATGTCACAAATCCCGTTTGCGGCAGCGGGCAACCTCCGCGATGGGCAAAAAATGGGCAATTTCGCCATGAAAGACTTGCTCATTAATGACGGCCTCACGGATGTGTACAACCAGTATCACATGGGAGTGACCGCGGAGAATGTCGCCAAAGAAGTCGGGATTACCCGTGAGCAACAAGATAGCTTTGCGCTTAGCAGCCAACAAAAAGCCGTTTCAGCGATTGAAGCAGGTCGATTTAAAGATGAAATCACTCCGATTGAGATAAAGCAGCGTAAGCAAACCGTGACGTTTGATACCGATGAGTACCCAAAAGCAGACGCCACGCTAGAGGGCCTCAGCAAGTTGCGCCCCGCCTTTGATAAAGAAGGCTCAGTAACGGCCGGTAATGCTTCCGGCATCAACGATGGCGCGAGTGCGGTGATCCTCGCGTCTGAGTCGGCAGTGAAAGAACACGGGCTGACCCCACTTGCAGAAGTTGCCGCCTACGCTCAGCACGGTGTCGATCCAAGCATTATGGGCTTAGGCCCTGTGGGAGCGGTCAATACGGCGTTGGAGAAAGCCAACCTGACCCTCGACAACATTGATTTACTTGAGCTTAACGAAGCATTTGCTGCACAAGCGCTGGGGGTCATACACCAACTGGCGGCGCACCATAAAACAACACCTGATGCGATATTGGCGCGTGCCAATGTCAACGGTGGTGCCATTGCACTCGGTCACCCACTCGGGGCATCAGGTAATCGGATTGTGGTGACCTTGCTACACGAGCTCGCGCGAAGAGGCGAAACCCACGGGGTTGCTTCTTTGTGTATTGGCGGCGGCATGGGTACAGCTTTAATTGTTAAGCGTACACAAGCATAAACGGACACTTGCGACCTTGGGTTAACAACCCATACACAACACTATCAGGAGATACACCATGTACACAGATATGTTTAAAGCGTTTTCTGAGCAATCTGAAAAAGCCCTGGCTCCCTACGTTAATTTCAACAAGTTGGTAGCCAAAAATGTTGAGACGCTGACTGAGCTACAAATGAATGCCATGCGCACCTATAGCGAACTCGGCCTAGAGCAGATGAAAGCAGCGAGCGAAGTGAAGGATGTCTCTAGCATGACGTCATTCAGCAGCCAGCAACTTGCCGCTTTGACCAAGCTGTCTCAGCAAATGATGGATGACAGCGCCAAGCTGCAAAACATCGCCAAAGAGTTTAAAGAAGATATCGACAAACTCACGGCTGAAAATATGAAAGCCGGCACCCCAGCATAAAGGCAGGGTTTTTGCACTAGTGCCTGCTGTCGCTGACAGCAGGCCTTTGTAGTGCTTATCCGATCAAGAGGGCAAGACTATGTTTCATCACTTCTTTTCGGACTACCTTGCCAGGCTGCAAGAACAAAACCAGCAATGGTGGCAGGATCTTGAGCAGGGCAAGGCAGCCGTAAACACACCGTTCAATCAAGCCATGCAGGAAGTCAGCCTGCAAGACACTGCTCAGTTGCTGGAAGGCGCGGCTCAACAACCCGCTGCACTTCTACAAGTGCAAATGCAGTGGTGGGAACAGCAAATGCAAATCTGGCAGAACGCCATGCTCGCGCGTGATAACACGGAAGAGGTAGTGAGCGAAGGCAGTGACGATAAACGTTTTAAGGATAAGGCTTGGCAGGAAGATGTCCTTTATAACTTTATCAAACAGTCTTATCTGCTGTTTGGACGTACCTATATGGAAACCATCGACGCCATTGAAGGCCTTGATGACAAAACCCGTGAACGTCTCTCATTTTTCTCACGCCAAGCGATTAACGCCATGGCCCCGAGTAACTATATTGCGACTAACCCTGAACTGCTCAAAATGACGCTGGAGTCTCAGGGTGAAAATCTACTGCGCGGCATGGAACAGCTTAAGCAGGATATGGAGTCTAGCGCGGATATTCTTAAAGTGCGCATGACCAATAATAACGCGTTTCGCGTGGGTGATGATGTCGCCAACACACCTGGCGACGTGGTGTATAAAAACGAGTTATTCGAACTCATTCAATATCGTCCGGTAACGGAAAAAGTATATACCACCCCCATCTTGGTCGTGCCTCCGTTCATTAACAAGTACTATATTCTCGACTTACGCGAGAAAAACTCACTGATTCGTTGGTTGGTTGAGCAAGGGCATACGGTATTCTTGATGTCGTGGCGTAACCCTTCTGCCGAACAAGCAGAGATTGGCTTCGAAGACTACGTGACCCAAGGCACCGTCAAGGCAGTCAGTGCCATCGAAGACATTACCGGTCAATCGCAGATTAACGGCGTTGGCTACTGTATTGGTGGGACCGTCTTAGCCTGTACCATCGCTTACTATGCGGCGAAGCGCATGAAAGCACGGATTAAATCGGCGAGTTTCTTCACCACCTTATTGGACTTCTCGCAGCCAGGGGAAATTGGTGCCTACATCAATGACAGCTTGATTCGAGCCATTGAAGCGCAAAATACGGCACGCGGCTACATGGATGGCCGTTCACTCAGCGTTACCTTTAGCTTATTGCGCGAGAACAGCTTGTACTGGAACTATTACATTGAGAATTACCTCAAAGGTAACAGTCCTGTCGACTTTGATTTGCTGTATTGGAACAGTGATAGCACCAACGTGGCCGCCAAGACACACAACTTTATCCTGCGCGATTTGTACCTTGAAAACAAACTGGTGCAAGATAAGGGAGTGAAAGTCGGCGGTGTCTGGATTGATCTGAATAAGATCAAGGTGCCGAGCTATTTCATCTCGACCAAAGAAGATCATATCGCCCTTTGGCAAGGGACCTATCGCGGTGCACTGAATGTTGGCGGCAATAAAACCTTTGTACTGGGCGAATCAGGGCATATTGCCGGTATCGTCAACCATCCCGTTAAGAAAAAATACGGTTTTTGGACCAATGATAGCTTGCCTGATAGTGCCGATGAGTGGCTCGATAATGCGTCACATCACACTGGCTCTTGGTGGACCCACTGGGAAAAATGGTTACGTAGCTATAGTCCGGAAGAGCAAGTGGAACCATACTCAATAGGGTCTGAGACCTATCCGGTTCTTTGTGCGGCGCCGGGTGAATATGTTCGCCACGTTTTGCCTATCGAAGCGGAAAGCCAACAAAACCAGGCAGCGCCAGCCCCTGAAGAAGAACAGGCCTAATTAAGCGCCCCCAGCCTGCGTCTCAATATTGAGAATAGTGGTGTGCACTCAGCGGTAAACGCTGAGTCGCACCCCTTTTTTTATCTGATTGAACTACACTCAACGCCATGGAAGCAAAACGGTGTAGCGTCATTATGAGATGGGCATGGTACTGTCTATTCACCACTCTTTTTTTCATTTCTGTGAGCATACAGGCTCAAACACTGCGCCTCACATCGGGTGAATATGCCCCCTTTATCACCCAGACTATGCCTGATGGCGGCCCGATAACGGAGATCGTGATGCAAGCCGCGCAAGAGGCAAACATCGAGATATCCTTAGGTTATTTCCCATGGCATCAGTCGATGAATCTCGCTCAAACCGGCGAATGGGACGGCACCATCGGCTGGGCTTACACACAAGAGCGTGCGAATGACTTCATCTATTCGGATCCTATCTATACCGAGAGCGTTGGCTTTTTCTATCTCGCCGAACGCGAGTTCGATTGGCAGTCTCCTCAAGATCTCGATGGCTTTGCCATTGGTGTGACCAAAGGCTTTATTGACGTTAAGCGGCTGACTGAAATGCAAAAATCAGGCATCGACGTTAAGATCCAAACGTTCCTTGATGAAAAATCAAAAATCGATGCGCTACTCGCTCAGCAAATTGACTTGGCGTTAGGCAATATAGACGTACTCAAAAGAGTGATCGCCCAAGAGATGGCTCCCAACCAAAAACAAAAGTTTGCCCATCATCCACGACCAATAAGAATTACGCCACTGTACATTTTATTTAGTCGGCAAATAAAGCAAAACTATGATCAGGCAGAGCGCTTTAACAAAGCATTACGAAGACTCAAAGCGGATGGGCGGTATCAAATGATTTGGAGTCATTTTCGCCAAGCCCACTACAATCATTAGGCCTTGGCCGTAACGACGTTTTATATCTTGGAGGTGTTATGCGGCGAATACTGCTCGTGACCCTGCTCCTTTATCTACCTGCCATCGCCGCCGCACAGGTTCAGCTTAAATTGTTGGCAGGCGATTATCCCCCTTTCCTCTCAGATCGCTTAGTGCATCAAGGGGTGATTGCCTATATCGTTAAAGAAGCAGGGAAGCGACAAGGACTAGAGATAGAGATCGCGTTTACACCTTGGCAGCAAGCAAAAATGAAGGCGCAAGAAGGCGCGGTTCATGGGACCGTTGGCTGGGGCTACACCTCTAAACGTGAAAAAGACTTTATATACTCTGCGCCTATCTATACCGAAACCGTGGTGTTTTTCCACCTCAAAAACCGACACTTTGATTGGCAATCGTTGGCTAGCCTGAACGGCTTACGCGTTGGGATTAGCGAGAGCTATATAGAGGATGCCATGCTGGCAAACTTTAATCAGCAAGGTGGCGACGTGGTGGTTCGCCGCTACCCCAACGAAGTAGAAAAGCTGCGCAGCTTACTCACGGGCGACACGGATGTGATTATTGGTAACCAATATGTGGTGATGAACACCCTACGCACTGTGATGCCTGATGACACGCGTCAGCACATCACCTTTCACCCTAAACCGCTGCGTGTTACGCCCCTCCATGTTTTATTGAGTCGCCAACATCCTGATAGCGCACGCTGGGTAGCGCGATTAAACCGTGGTATTAATCAACTCAAAAACAGTGGCGATTACCAAAGAGCATGGACTGCGTTTCGCATGGGCGAATTTGGCGTACGCGCGCTCCCTTCAGAGTAAAGCAGGCTCAGCCAGCCTGCTCGCGACGCTGATCAGCCGCGATTAGCTTTTGTAAAATGCGCGAAACAGCGACGAAACCAAAACTCGCGGTCACCATGGTTGCCGCCCCAAAACCACTGGCACAATCCATGCGTTTGGGGCCTTCGGCTGACACTTTGCTTTCACAGACACTGCCATCAGGCTGAGGATATTTGAGCTGCTCGGTGGAGTAAACACAATCAATGCCAAACTTGCGCCCTTGGGTTTTCGTGAAACCATGAAAACGACGAAGGTTGTTACGCAGCTTCGCCGCGAGCGGATCTTGAATCGTTTTAGTCAAATCCGCCACTTGGATTTGAGTTGGATCGATTTGACCGCCTGCCCCTCCAACGGTCAACACCTTAATTTTATGCCGCTTGCAGTAAGCAAGTAACGCCGTTTTCGGTTTAATACTGTCAATCGCATCCAACACATAATCAAACCCAGAATGGATATAGTCAGCGAGGTTATCGGCACTAATAAAATCATCGACGACGGTGACCTGACACTCTGGGTTAATCGCCGTTAGGCGCGCAGCCATCACCTCGCTTTTACTTTGTCCGACGGTCTCTTTCAGTGCATGAATTTGGCGATTGGTGTTGGTGACACACACATCATCCATATCAATTAATGTGATGGCTCCAACCCCTGTGCGCGCTAACGATTCTGCCGCCCACGAGCCAACACCACCAATGCCAATCACACAGATGTGGCTTTGACTAAATACCTCGAGCGCACGCTGGCCGTAGAGCCTTGCGGTGCCACCAAAACGTTGCCAATAGGCATCTGATAACTGGCGTGTCATACCCGTCTCTTTGTTCATCAAACCGAGGGGCGTTATACCGACTTGCTCGATAATTGTCTAGCGGGATCCCGTGCAAAGCGGTCACTAAGCCACTGCACCACTTGGCTAACACCTGACGCTCGCTGCTTGTAGCTTGCACTGTAGAGGTAGTAACCGTAGCCGCTATCAATGCCCAGCCCCAAAGGGTTAACCACTTTTCCTTGCCGTAAACTAGTTGTCGCCATAAAGGTAGGAATTAATGCCATCCCCATGCCTTGCTGCACCCCCTCCAATGCCATAAAAAAGTGCTCAAATCCCGCGCCATACTGCGGGTTGCTATCCGTTAAGCCAAATTGCTGCCAAAAATGCTCCCACAGTGTCGGCCTAGTCAGATGAGAAAGCACCGGCACCGTGGCAAGTAGCGCGGCACGTTCAATGGGCTCAGGGACAATCGCGGCAGCGGCTAATAAAGCTAGGTGTTCATTAGCCAGGCAGATTGACTGAGAGCCTGCTTGTTGACGCGGCTGGCAACGAATGAGGATATCAACCTCTTTTTCTTTCCCTTGCGGGATAGAATCACTGGCACTGACCGTCACCGATATCGACGGATAACGCGCCTTAAAGTCTTGCAGTTGCGGAATCAACCACAGACTGGCAAAAGATGGCGGCACCAGCAAGCTGACCGACTCTTGCTGGACACTCTGTTGACGTGCGTAAGCCGTGGCATTGGCGATTTTATGGATCCCTGAGGAGACCGATTGAAGATACGTCTCTCCAATCGCATTAAGCCCTACCCCATACGCGGTCCGCGCAAACAAAGGTTGTCCAATCCACTGCTCTAACTGTTGGATTTGTTTACTGATGGTACTTTGGCTGACATGCAATACCTTGGCCGCTTCCGAAAAGCTGCCTTGCTGGGCGACCACGACAAACGCTTGTAAAGCTCGCATCGATGGCAAACGCGCTTCCATTCCCATTCCTTTTTTTCATACCTGGTGAAAATATATCCTTTGTCGCGCAAAATACAATCGGTTCATACTCATGGGCAAACGTCACTATGAGGCCATCGTATGAGCCACGTATTCCATCGCCACTGTCATCAAGCCCTTCCCACTATCGCCAGTGGTCAAGGGGTTTATTTAACGGATACCCAGGGTAAGCGGTATCTGGATGCGTGCGGAGGTGCAGCCGTTTCTTGTCTCGGACATAACCACCCAGCCGTGTTAGAGGCTATCCACCGTCAGCTTGATTCGATTCCCTATGCGCATACTGGCTTTTTTACCTCAGAAAGCAGTGAAGCGCTCGCCAAGATATTGGCCGACCTCGCGCCTCCCTTGATTAATCGCGCTTACTTAGTCAGTGGTGGCTCAGAGGCGATGGAAACCGCATTAAAACTGGCACGCCAGTATTGGGTGGAAGTTGGTCAGCCGCAGCGCCAACACTTTATTGCTCGACGCCAAAGCTACCACGGCAACACGCTTGGCGCGCTATCCGTTGGAGGTAACGCATGGCGTCGTGCGCCCTTTGCGCCTTTGTTAATGGACACCAGTCTGATTGCTCCCTGTTACGCCTATCGCGATCAAGGTCCCGATGAGTGCGCTTACCAATATGGTCAGCGAGTGGCCAACGAGCTTGAAACCATGCTGTTAGAAAAAGGACCCGAAACCGTGATTGGCTTTATCGCTGAGCCCGTCGTCGGTGCCACTGCGGGCGCATTGACCGCCGAAACAGGCTACTTTACACGGATTCGAGAGATCTGCGACCAATACAACATTTTGCTGATCCTCGATGAAGTGATGTGCGGAACAGGACGCACCGGGCGCTTTTTCGCCTTTGAGCATGAACATATCGTTCCAGATATAGTCGCTATCGCGAAAGGGCTGGCTGCCGGTTATCAACCTATTGGCGCGACGCTTGTGGCCGACCCTGTCTACAACGCAATCGCTAACGGCTCGGGCTTTTTCCAACATGGTCATACGTTTATGGCGCATCCGACTGCCTGTGCCGCTGCCTTAGCAACACTCACCACACTTGAGCAAGAAGGACTCGTTGACGCGGCGGAAAAACAAGGCAAGGCGCTTAAAACGGCGCTACATCATCAATTTGATTCATCCCCATTTGTCGGCGACATTCGTGGCCGAGGGCTCTTTCTCGCGCTCGAGTTGGTCGCGGATAAAGCGTCAAAGCAGCCTTTTTCGTCCACATTGCCGCTAGCGAAACAAATCAAACAAACCGCGCTGGAAAACGGCCTGATGTGCTATCCCATGGGCGGTACCATCGATGGCAAACAAGGTCACCATATTTTATTGGCACCTCCCTACATCATTAAATCGCCACATATTGATGAGATAGCCGACAAACTACGGATAACCCTAGACACCTGTCTGCCACACTAAGCAGTCAGTCTTGCGCTCAAACTAGGCTTAAGGAAAAAAGATGACCGATACACTCACCATCATGGTTGCTCCCAACGGCGCGCGGCTGCAGCCTTCGCAGCATAGCGCCGTCCCGATTGATGCACTATCACTGATTGACTGCCTGCACGCATGCGCTGACGCCGGTGCCGCCATGGCGCACATTCATGCACGCGATGAGTCTGGCGCGCATAGTTTGGACCCCACTCTCAATCGTCGGCTTTACCAGCAAGTCCAAGATGCGGTCGGTGATCGCATGGTCATCCAACTCACCACCGAAGCCGTGGGTCGCTATAGCCCGTCAGAGCAAATCGGATTAGTGAAGGCCGTTAAGCCTGAGGCCGTGTCCATTGCGCTAAGAGAACTAGTGCCTGACCCTTCCGAAACGACCGAAGCCAGAACATTTTTTGCGTGGTTACATCACCATGCTGTTTACACACAGTTTATTCTCTATCACCCTCAAGATGTGGCGCGCTACCGTCAGCTACGTCACGCCGGCGTGATCCCTCCTACAGGGCACCATTTACTCTTGGTTGCGGGTCGGGATCAAAATCCCCCATTTGGCCACCCAGAAGACATCGTCGCCATGTGGCAAGCACTACCCGACCATAACAACCTGCCCTGGTCAGCCTGTGCATTTGGCCACCATGAGATCCGCTGTCTGACGACCGCTGCACTGCTAGGAGGAGACATACGAATCGGCTTTGAAAACAACACCCAACGCGTTGACCAACGTCAGGCCATAGATAACGCATCTCAGATCACAGATTTACGCAACACACTGGAAAAGCTGGGATATTGTACTAAACCTGTACAAGCACTAAGGCAAACCATGACCCAATCGTTTTAACCCAATACAATTGCTTGCAAATATTGTTAAAAGATTGAAAAAATAGCGTGGTGACACTTTTTCGTCATATTGTTATTGAGTGTCATACCAACTTCGAGGGTGCGCCCGGATAGCAACCTCTAACTTAAAAAGGAATCTTAAGCATGAAAGCGATGAAACCTACTCTTATTGCGCTCGGCTTTTCTGCCGCACTAGGAACCGCGGCAAGCGCGCAAGCTAACCAGTTTGTGACTATTGGTACTGGCGGTGTCACGGGTGTTTATTACCCAACAGGTGGTGCAATTTGCCGTCTGGTCAATAAAAGCAAAGATGACCATGGCATTCGCTGCTCGGTAGAAAGTACAGGCGGCTCAATCTACAACATCAACACCATTCGTGCTGGCGAGCTAGATATGGGTATCGCCCAATCTGACTGGCAATACCATGCTTACAAAGGCACTAGCAAATTTGAAGATCAGGGCGAATTTAAAGAGCTTCGCGCCGTTTTCTCTATTCATCCAGAACCGTTTACCGTGGTAGCACGTGCCGATGCGGGCGTAAAAACCTTCGATGATCTGGAAGGCAAGCGCGTTAACATTGGTAACCCTGGCTCGGGCCAACGTGGCACCATCGAAGTATTGATGGATCAAATGGGTTGGGATATGGACAAGTTCGGCCAAATTTCTGAACTAAAAGCGGCCGAGCAATCCAAAGCCCTGTGTGATAACAAAATTGATGCCATGGTTTACACCGTGGGTCACCCAAGTGGTGCGATTCAAGAAGCGACCACCGCCTGTGATAGCGTATTGGTTGAAGTTGCGAATGATGCGGCTAAACAGCTGATTGAAGATCGTGACTATTATCGTCAAGCCATTATTCCTGGCGGTATGTACCGTGGCAACGACAACGACGTCACCACCTTTGGTGTGGGTGCGACCTTCGTCTCTTCCACACAAGTTCCTGAGGATGTGATCTATAACGTGGTGAAAGCGGTGTTTGAGAACTTTGACGACTTCCGCCGTCTCCACCCTGCATTCGCTAACCTGAAGAAAGAAGAGATGGTAAAAGACGGCCTGTCTGCTCCCCTTCACCCAGGTGCGGCGCGCTACTATCGTGAAGCCGGGTTAATTGAATAAGTCATCTCCCGCTTACCAAAAAGCGAGCGTTAAACGCTCGCTTTTTTATTTCCTAAGGGTCTGACCTCATCTTGGCCGTTACTCTGACTGGCTCACTCTTTGTGGCGCTAAGGCGTCCAGTTTCCAAACCCGACCAAAGTGCTTGTAGTGCCCGGCTTGCTCGCCTGCTTCACGACCCATGCCATGGTATAAATCCAGGTGATTTTCTTTCACCGCGCCACCGGTATCTAGTGCCATTAACAGCTTGAGCACATGCTCGCCCGTCCAGTTGCCTTGCTCATCCAACTGAGGCACTTCAGCCAGTAACACACTGCCCATGGGTAAGTAACGTCGATCGGCCGCCACAGACGCCCCGGCTTTCAACGGAATCCCCGCCGTGCCACTGACAGGATCAGCCGCCTTTGGGGTAAAGAAAACATAAGAGGGATTTTGCTCGAGTAATTCACGCACTTCATCTTTACTGTGGGCAGCCACCCACTCTTGGATCGCTTTCAGCGACATTTTTTCGCGCGGAACCTCACCTCTCTCGATCAGCACTTTTCCAATGCTGACATATGGGTGACCATTCTTGCCTCCGTAGGCAAAATACTCCAGTTGGTCGTTATCGCCAAAATGGACAAAACCGCTGCCTTGTACTTCCATAATAAAACTATCGATAAGGGAGGCACTGTAGCCCAGCTCTAAGCCCTGCCCATCCAAGGCGCCAGCATAGATAGCAGCGCGATCTGGACAGTCGTCATCACAAGGGGGTTTGGCGTAGACAGGATAGCGGAACAAATCATCCGGCTGGTGGCGCATTTCTATCACCGGAGAGAAATACCCGGTAAACATCACGTTCCCAAAGTCATCTCCCCCTGCCATTTGGTTCACTTCCAAGCCATAATCCGCAAGCGCCTCGATCTTGCCTCCCGCGTCTAACCAGGCTTGCAAACGCTGATAAACGGCTTGATGCTCCGCCACTAACGACGGAGAGTTGGCGGTCACCGCCGCTAACTGGTCATTGAATAAACTAAAGTCTCGCGGGCTTTCAGAAGCCACTTGTGGTACTGGCGTGAGTATCGATTCAAATCGCCCATCAATATATTGTTGACCCCGGTCGGTAGGACGCACACATCCTGCCAATGTCGCCACACACGCCATCACAACTAACGCTTTTTTCACACCATATTCCAATCAGTGAGTTAATAGCGCTAAGGCTCGCAAAAAGCGCCCCGCTTGGCAATCAGTTCTCGATGTTAAGTTTGTAACTGCCTGCAAATCAATACACATTAAATGTGATCAAATCTCGCTTATCTGCCTGAAGCAGGCGACATTCATCAAAGTGTCATATAATTATTATGTACTGACCTTGCAACAAAACTGCATAGAAAGTGCAACATAAAGGAGTAAAGCAGCGATGGATTTAAAAGTTGGGCGTTCAACGCTACTTGATAGTGATGCAGTGGAATACCAATGGATTCGTATGATGGCCACCGAAGGCTGTACACGCCAGGTGATTAATACCAGTATTCAACGTTGTCTGGGGGGTGATGCTGAAACCGCCGATCTCTTGCGGAAAGTGGCAACAAAACAGTGCTCGGTCAACGAGCTGCTCACCACCTTGGAGTCACAGCACTTCTAACCAGGCCGCGTAGCGGCTAACACGTCCCTCATGAGCGATTATCTTTGGCAAAAAAGGATGTGTAATGAGCAGGTTCAATACGCTCGAGCGTCTTTGCGTCTTCAACCCGATATAGGTAGGTTTCGGTTCCTATCGTATATTTGAGCTGATCGCCATCAAACTGATACTCAGTGGTGGCGCGGCTCCCATTGGTGTAAATACCATCAGAGCGTATTTCAAACTGGTCGGCGGCATAAGGTGCCACATCTTGTTCTACCCATTCTCCATACAAATCGGCTTGCGTCACGTCAGGCGCAAAAATGGCCGGCTGAGTCGCCACTAAAAACCCCGTCCCACCAAATAAGATCAAAAGAACTAATAGAACCACTTGTTTCGTTTTTCGCACACGCTTACCTCTCAGTGCTTTTTATTCCAGCATAACTGACTCATTACTTTATTTTAGACGCTGAACGCTAGATTGTGATCTTGCTTCATCTACCGACATTGCGACTGGCAGTGTTGAGAGTGCGCGCGAAACCTTATCGCTTCACGTGCGCCTTGACACCAGACAGGACTTGACACTCAGACCTGAAAAAGAATAAAAAGGCATATATAATGAATAATTAAACAGGTGTCCGCGTGAAAATAAGAAGTACCGCACTGGTTAAAGGGTTTCGCCAATCGGCGCCGTATGTCAACGCTCACCGAGATAAAACCGCGGTGATTATGCTGGGTGGCGAGGCGATGGCGGATGAGAACTTTCAGAATATCGTCAATGATATCGCCCTACTCAACAGCCTGGGCATGAAACTGGTGTTGGTGTTTGGTGCCCGTCCACAGATTAATTGCGCCTTAAATCAGTACGGACTGGAAACGCCTTATCACAAAGGTGTTCGCATCACCGACAACCACGCGCTTGAAGTGGTCAAACAAGCGGCCGGCCAAGTACAACTCGACATCACGGCACGCTTATCCATGGGGCTGAATAACACGCCCATGGCCGGCGCTCAGATCAATGTGATCAGTGGCAATTTTGTTATCGCGCAACCGTTGGGCGTCGATGAAGGAATTGATTATTGTCACAGTGGCAAAATTCGCCGCATCGATATTGACGGTATTCAGCGCCAGCTCGATCAAAATGCAATCGTGCTGATGGGGCCAGTGGCCAGCTCAGTCACTGGGGAATGCTTTAATCTCACCTCCGAAGAAGTGGCGACTCAGGTTGCGATTCGATTACGCGCAGACAAGTTGATTGGCTTTTGCTCCGAGCAAGGGGTCTTAAACCAAGACAATGAGGTGATTTCCGAGTTACTGCCTACCCAAGCCCAACCGCTTTTAGAGGCGAGAGAAGCCGCTGGCGATACCGGCTCTGGCACCAGTCGCTTTTTACGCGGCGCGATTGCTGCGTGTCGCGCTGGCGTCACCCGCAGTCACTTAATCAGCTATAAAAAAGATGGGGCATTAATCCAAGAGCTGTTCTCGATTGAAGGGATCGGCACCCAGATCGTGATGGAGCGTGCCGAAAAAGTGCGCCAAGCCCAGATTGACGATATCGGTGGGATCTTGGATTTGATCCGCCCTTTGGAGCAACAAGGGATCCTAGTACGCCGCTCGCGGGAACAACTGGAGCAAGAAATCCCACGCTTTACCATCATCGAGCGGGATGGATTGGTGATAGGCTGCGCCGCCCTCTACCCGTTTAGTGACGCGCGCACCGGCGAGATGGCATGTGTCGCCATTCATCCCGACTACCGTGATGGCGACCGCGGTGTCATGCTGCTCAATCACCTCAAACAACGCGCCAAAGCCAAAGGACTCGAAACCATTTTTGTGCTCACTACCCATAGTTTGCATTGGTTTCTGGAACAAGGCTTTTTGCTCTCCGATGTGTCAGCACTCCCCAACACTCGCCAAGAGCTGTACAACTATCAGCGTCGCTCTAAGGTGCTGACCTTAGCGCTTTAGCAGATGTCACTGCACTCAAGGCGCTATCAAGGCATCCGGCAAACCACTATAACGGGCGGTGCGTGCGCCTACACCGTGGCGCAGCACCGGCCAAGACGCGTAGAGATCAAGCTGGCGCTTCGCCCGCGTGATGCCGGTGTAAATCAGCTCGCGGGTGAGCACTGGTGAAATGGTAGGCGGACACACCAACACCGTATGCGCAAACTCCGAGCCCTGTGATTTATGCACCGTCATCGCAAACGCGGTTTGATGGGCGGGCAAACGGCTGGCAAGCAAATAGCGCACTTCTCCATCGTGCGTTTCAAACGCTACCCGGGTGATCCCCGCGTGTTGCACCGCAATCCCAATATCACCGTTATACAATCCTAGGGCATGGTCGTTTTGCAAAATCATGATCGGCCGACCGTGATACCAAGTATCACGCTCTTTAGCGACCAGCCCCGCCGACGCCAAGTGCTGCTCAATGGCTTGGTTGAGGCCAGCGACACCAAATGGGCCTTCGGTCAATGCACACAACAAACGAAATTGGCTAAAGGCACTCAGCACGTCCGCCATGGATGGCGGGTTTTCGAGCGTCGCATTATCGAGTGTTGTTAAGTAATCGCGATATCCTGTCACCGCTTGTTGCATCAGGGTCTGATAACTGTCATCACTCAGCACATGGTGGGTAATATCGCCATAGCCGCGTTTTAACACCGCCCCCACCTCGGCCATCTCTCCTCGGTTCACCGCAAAGGCGAGCTGGCCAATGCCGGATTGAGCATCAAAACGATAACTTTTGCGCAGCAGACACAGGGCACTGGCGATCGCTGGCGCATGTGGGTTTTCGGGTACGTCAAAGCCTGTTAACTGGCTTAAACGCGCCGCTTGCGCCGCTGGATAGCCCGCCTCAGCGTACTGACAAATATCCCCTAGCACCGCCCCCGCTTCCACAGAGGCAAGCTGATCTTTATCCCCCAGCAAAATAATGCGTGTTGAAGGCGCCAAGGCATCGAACAGTTGTGCCATCAAGGGCAAGTCCACCATCGAGGCTTCATCGACAATCAACACATCCGCATGCACGGGGTTATTTTTATGATGGCGAAACGCCACCCGCTGCGGAATCGCCCCTAATAATCGGTGAATGGTGCTGGCTTGGGTCGGCAGCGCCGCTTTCACGTCATGATCAACAGGCAAGGCAGCAATCGCCCGTCCCAGAGATTCAGTCAATCGGTTAGCCGCTTTGCCGGTCGGGGCGACCAGTTTGATAGTGAGCGCTGAAGAGGTTGTGCGCTCGGCATGGTGTGACGCCACCAGCGCCGCCAACAAACGGGCGACGGTGGTGGTTTTACCCGTACCCGGTCCACCCGAAATCACCGCAAAAGACTGGGTCAACGCGGTGGCTGCCGCCACTTTTTGCCAGTCTATCTCTGCCTGTGAGGCGGCAAATAAATTATCTAGAGTTTGTCTGGCCTCATCCGGTACCGGCAGCGCCGTCAGACGCTGGCGAATATGCCCCGCCACTTGCTGCTCGGCATGCCAGTAACGATGCAAATACAGTCGGTGTCCCGCAAGCACCAAGGGCGTCGCCTGCGTCCCGTCAGACACCACCGACGCCTGTGCCAGTTGCTCGCTTGGCGCTTGGCTATCAATATGTTCTAGCAAAGGCTGCCAAGCGACGTCACTGGGTGGCTGCCACTGGTGCAAATCAAGGCAGACATGGCCTTTGCCCACTTCGCGACTCAGCAGCGCCGCCCATACTGTGATAGCAGCCTTATCTAATTGGGTGTCTTCTTCGCCCATCAAACAAGCAAATTGCACATCAATCGCTCGCAATTCCCCGCGCTGGTAAAGTGCCATTAATGCTTGTTTCATACCGACTCTCCAGCAAAGAGGTTGTCCAAGGCGTCAATCAGCGCCTTATCGGGACGGTGCGCGAACACACCGGTCTCGCCGCTATCACTGGCGCCCCGTAAAAAGAAATAAAACACACCCCCCACATGGGTGTCGTAATCATAATCTGGGATCCGCTGGCGCAAAAAGCGGTGCAGCGCCAAGGTATAGATCTGGTACTGAAAGTCGTATCGGTGCGCGATCATCGCCTCTTTGAGCGCCTCAGGATGATAATCGTCCACACTGTCCCCTAAATGGTTCGACTTCCAATCCAGCACGTAATACTTGCCGTCGGCGCGGAAGGTTAAATCGATAAAGCCTTTTAACATCCCGCGCGCCGTGTCAAAGGTGAGCTGGCCAGCACGCGCCGATAACGCATCATATCGCGCGGCGAGTCGATTGAGTCGCTGGCAGTCGAGTGCGGCCAAAGGCATCACGAACTCCATCTCCGTTAATCGACTGGCGTTATCAATATGGTTCAGCCTCAGCCCTTGGTCATTAAGCGGGTGTTTCAATACCTGTGTCATCCACTGCTGTAATATCGGGCACCACTGCGGGTCATAGTTCTCCAAGCTAAGGTGATGGGTAATAAGCTCAGCGACTTCTTCACTCATCAAATCCGCGGTAAAGTCCACCTCTTCAAATAAGGTATGTAAAAAGGTACCGGCTCGTGCGCCTTTGGGAAACGCAAAAACTGACCAAGGATCCACCGCTACATCCGGCGTCTCCTCGTCAGCGAGATCATCGTCCGCGTCCAAGTCGTAACTGGCTAATGTGGGCAAGGCGCTGACATGATGGCTCTGTTTTAACAGCCCTGAGTAACTGGTTAAGCGCCACTGACGGTCAATCTTCCCGTCAAACTGACGCGCGCTTAGCGCCTCGTGCGCCCCCGTTTGAGGGGTATAAAGACTATCGTCCGGCTCCGGTGGCGCAACCACAGCCACCGCATCGCTCGCGTTCGCCAATCCAGCCAAACTCTCGGCCAGCAGGCCAGCATCACCGGCCTCTCCATGCTGAAGCAAATAGCCGAGGGCCGTTAAGTGCAAGGCCGAGTCTTTTTGCCGACTGTTACCTTGTTTAAGAGGTGCACAGCCGATAAAACACCCATACACGGCACGGGTCACCGCCACATACAGCAAGCGGATATCTTCAGCCAGCCGCTCTTTTTCAGCGCGCTCTTTGCCTTCATCGACATTATCCAGCGCCAGCACCGGCTGATACTGTTCATCATGATAAAAAGGTTGGCTGCTTTCGCGATACTGACAAGCAAACGGCAAGTAAACCAGATCGTATTCCAAGCCTTTCGATTTGTGGATGGTGACGATTTGCACCAAATCACGCTCCGACTCCAACCGTACCTGCTGCTCTTCCGATTGTTGAGCCGGCTCGGCCATCCGCTCTTGTAACCAGCGGATCAGCGCGTGGGGGTTATCCAATTGCTGGCTGGCACTTTGCAGCAACTCCGCAATATGCAAAAAATCGGTCACACAGCGCTCGCCTTGCGGCATCGCCAACCAGTTTTCTGCCACTTGGCGGGCACTGGCGACTTGGCGAAGCATCGGCATCACCCCACGGCGCTGCCAAGTATCACGGTAATGGCTAAAGGCCACCACCTCTTGCTCCCACAAGGCTTCGTCTTGATTAAGTAGCGCCAGCTGCTCGGCAGTCAGGCCAAATAAGGGGCTGGCTAGCGCTGCCCGCAACTTACGCTCGTTTTCAGGCTGCATCACCGCCACCAAGATGCGCTCAATATCGCTGGCGACAGGGCTGGCGAACACATTATCACGGTTAGAAAGATACACAGACGCCACGCCTTTTTCGGCCAGCGCTTGCTTGACCAGCTGTGCCTCGCGTCCGGTGCGCACCAACACGGCGATATTGTGCGGCTGAATTTCGGCTTGGCCGGAAGGCGTCTGTAGATAACTATTGCCCACCACCGATTGGTTGAGCACTTGCGTGATATGCTGTGCGGTACTCACCGCTAAGGTCTGTTCAAAATCTTGCTTGGCACACAATTCATCCGGGCTGTGATGCCAAAAGGTGAGCGCGGGCTGCTCGTTTCCCTCCACCACCAGCGCCTTTTGTTTGGCGCTAGGCGACGAGGCCACCGCTAAAAAGGGAATACTGTCTTGATAAACAAACGGTGCCTTCGCACGTGAGAACAAGGCATTGACTCCGCGCACCATGCCATCTGTCGAGCGCCAGTTGGTGGCAAGGTTATAGTGATCACTCACCTGTGCACGGGCATGAATATAGGTGAAGATATCGGCGCCACGAAAGGCATAAATTGCCTGCTTAGGATCGCCAATTATCATTAAGCCGGTGCGCTCACCCTCTTCCTCTGTCTCTGCGTCTGCGAATACAGGGGCATCGTCCGCCACTGGTGGCTGATAGACAGTGCTAAAAATCTGATATTGCAGCGGGTCGGTATCTTGGAATTCATCAATCATTGCCACCGGATATAAGCTGCGAATACGTGCCGCCAACTGGTCTTGGCTATCTTGGTCAAGTGCGCTGGCAAGTTGAGAAAGGAGATCGTCAAACGAGAGCCACCCTTGGCGACGTTTTTCTTGGCGGAGCAGCTGCCGCACTTCTTTAATCGCCAGTGCGGTCAATCCCGGTTTTAACGTCGGCGGCTGATCAACCAATGCCTGAATTTGATCAAATAGCGCTAGGCTCGGTGGCTCAGCTTTACTCTTGGCCGCCAACGTCTGTTGGGCGAATTTTTCCAATTTGTCGGGCAACTGGTAATCAAGCGTCTCGGCATTGGCCCATTGTTCCATCGCATTCAGCCAGTTCGCCAAATGATCTTTGCGATAGCTGCGGCCATCGAGTTTAGCGGCGCTGAGTTGTTCGTTGATCTGCTCCCCCGCCTCGCGCCATGCGCGCTTCACCGCATCAATCTTGGCAATCGCCGCTTGGTGTGCCGCCATGAGATCTTCGCCGAGATCAGGCGCCTTGACCGTGACAGCCGGCCCGGATAAATAGGGCGCAATCTCTTTTAATAAGGCCTCCGGTGCGGGCCAGTAGCTGCTCACCACACCGGCTAACGATTTAGGCAGCGGATAAAAACGGCGACGCCAAAAGTCGGCCGCCGCACGCGCTTTGATCTGTCGCTCGTCGGTGACAAATTCATGACTGAACAGGCTGCCCGACTCAAACGCATTTTGGGTCAGCATCCGCTGACAAAAACCGTGAATGGTATAGATGGCCGCCTCGTCGATCTGACGTTCGGCCTCTAACAGTCGCTGCGCCGCGGTTTTATGATCGCAAATCTCTGCCAGCAAAGGGCCAATGATAGGATCGTCACTCTCCCCGCGCATAAAAGCAAAACGCGCCTCATGAATGCGACGTCGAATACGGTCTTTTAGCTCTTGGGTTGCCGCTTCGGTAAACGTCACCACCAGTATTTGCTCGACCCGACACGGCGCTGCGCGGCCATGCCCAAGCAACAATCGCAGGTACAAGCCAGCAATGGTAAACGTCTTACCGGTGCCGGCGGAGGCTTCGATTAATCGGACGCCATCAAGTGGCAAGGTGAGCGGGTTGAGGATCTGCGGTTCCATATCATTATTTCATCGCCTAGTCTGCCCGCTATTGTAGCAACCCCTTGGGGTAAAACATATTCTAACGAAGGTAACCAAGCGGAGCAGCTAACGTTTTAAGAAACGGAGGTACACCCTCATTGGTCACTCAGCAGCCACGCTTGCCGGAAGCCTTAAACCGCCCCCCCTTCATAGCTGAATCGAATAAAAGTCATGATGAGGTCACGATCTTTTTCTTCACTACGTTGGTACGCCTCTCCAACTAGGTCACGAACGGCGGATTGCCAGAAGTAATGGGCCGGCGTGTTTTTCAGTAAAACGCGAATTTGCCAGTTCCCTTGATGTTGAGCGACTAATTGCTTGAAAGCAGCCTTGCCAACGTTTGAACCACGAAAACGGTTTATGATAAAAAACTGATCCATATCTAAACACGACATATCCTCAGGATATCGACGTAGCATTGCAAACCCTGCCAGTTCATTATCCGCATAAATCAAGTAGGCCCAATGATGAAGGGCGTCATCATACGGTGCGAGAACATGATCGGGGACACTAAAGCATCCTTCCTCAGTTAATGGCAACGCTATAAATGCCGACATGTCATACATATAAAGCTGAAAAAGGTTCTTCAATACTGTGTGAGATTGGGAAGAAACGGGAGTTAGCGTTATGTCCATACTGCCACCTTTTGGTGCTGCATAAGCTGGCAGCATGGTGAATCACTTGCCGCTTAAACTTATGATCCTAAAAATAAAACAGGTTATACCATAAGCAGAAAGCGCGTCACGATCAAAAAAGGCCAGCATCGCTGGCCTTGGTTCGTTTATTGAGACTCGACGTTTACGACTGAAGCCAAACTGGGTTGGTCCATGCCGTGCTGCCGTCTTTGTCTTCTACTTCTAGGTTGATCCAACCTTCTGCATCCGCAGGAATAGGCAGTGATAGCTCAAGACGCTGGGTGCTCTCTTCGGGGTTAATGGTGATGCTGTTTAGCACCTCGCCACCTTGACCGATTAAGCGCACTTCTTTGAGGCCATCCGCGGCGACCACATTAATATCCCATTTATCACCTGCCTTGGCGGTTTCACCAAACATGATGTTTTGTGGATATAGAATTGGTCCCTGAGTGGCATAGCCGTGACCAGCTTTCAACGCTTTAGCAAAGGCCAGTGGCGTCAACTCACCGTCAACGTTAGCCATCATACGAATACGACCAGTCAGCTGGTTCCACGCATCATGGGTATCGGTACCCGCAGTGAAATACATAGCTTCGCCGCTATCCCACATATCATGTGCTTTTTTCAGAGTCGGCTCGTTGTCAACGCGAGCGTTAAGCTCCATCAGATCGAAACGGTCTGTCTCACCGCCCGGCACCGCATCTTTGGCGATATTAGTGAAATAACCATAATCGTTATAAGGATGGTTCATCGGCACCACTTCTGCACCCATGTCATGTGCAGCATCAATCAAGGTATGCACGTCATCAGTACCCGGATCGACCGTTAGTGCCGCGCCATTGTCGATGGGGAATGGGTTCATGTGACCCCAAGAAGGCGAAATCTCAATCGATGGGATGAAAGGCACACCACGTTTTGCTGATAAGTCAGCAAAGACTTTGTGATTAATGGTGGAGTCGTGATCACTGATAAAGGTCAGATCCAAGTCAGTTGCCAGCTGAGCCTGCACCACGATTTCTGGTGGGGTTACCCCTTCCAGCACATTGCCGTGGTGGTGCAAGTCAGCGCCATACCAATGGTTACGGTTCGGGAAAGTCACCTGAGGCACTTTCACCACTTGTTGATTGGTTTTGCCCGACTCGAGCGTGACATCCAAGGTTTGTGATTCTGCAGTAAAGCCCGCACCCGCGTTAATGCCCAGCTTGTATTCACCCGGTGCCAGTTTTAGCTCGGCATGGCCGGCTGGCAGCAAGTCAGTGAAGAAGGTGCGTTTACCCAAGAACTCAACCGGTGGCGCTTGACCTTCGATAATGGTGACACGCGCGTCTTTGGCGACACCAGAGGCGGCCTCTTCCACGTTAAGTGCAAGCGTTGCTGGGCTTTTCAGCGATGTGAAGTCCAGTGTCTGCTCACTGTCAGCACTCACGGTAATAGATTGCGGCTGGCTATTCGCATGCCCGGTTGCCGTGCCATACACTTGGTACTTACCTTCCGGCAATGCCATGTTGTACTGGCCATCTTTAGCAAGCGTCCACGCGTAAGGGTGGCCGTCTTTTTCAATCATCACAATCGCATCGTCCGGCACGTTACCGTTGTCGGCACGAAGTTGACCGGTAATGGTGCCCGTTGCTTCGCCATGACGCTCAGCTTCCGCTTTGACAATCGGTGCCATATCGCCGTTAGGAACAACCTGCAGCTTTGAGTCAAAGGTACGGGTCTCACCGGCTTTCAGCGTGTGGCCCAAATACATATCGCGGCCATTGTATTTGATGCGGTCAAAATAAGGCGCATGCAGTGCGAAGGCCCAATCACGATCATAGGCGACCATGCGATCGGCAAGGGCATTATCGGCCATCGCTTCTTCATTGCCTTCAAGGCCCGGCACCGCGAACTGATAACCCGTATCCGGCCAGATTGTGTGGCCTGATTCCAGCTCAAGATCGTCTTCGCCTTGGTTGGTCATTACGGTTTTCAGCCCAATCGAATCAGAGCCGGCTTCCAAGGTATACCAAGTGGTAATGTCGACCTTGTCGAAGTTACGGCTCACTTTGATCACCGCTTTTTCATCGCTGTCTTCAACAATATCAATCGACTTGCGATCGTTCGGCCAGGCCGACCAGCTATTAGGGATGAAATCTGCAAAAGCGACTCGGTCTAGATCAATTTTGCCATTTTTCACCGCCGCAAGATCCACCAAGGTGCCACGTGGCACACCCCACGGTGGCGCAGACTCAACCGCCAATGCGAACGCGACATGCTCGTTCTTCACCGTGATGTCTTGCGCGTGGGTTGCCTCGCCATCGGGGATCGCAGTCTTGCCTTGAGTAATACTGACGTCGGCGTGCGCTGAGGCACCCAGCAAAAGGCCAGAGACTAAGGTTGCCACTGCGCTTTTTGAGAATTTATGCATGAAGGCACTTCCTTTTTTTCATGGTTTGTTATGTGAATTTTCGATGACATTGTGCGTTAAGTTAATTACACGTTCAAATAAAAAACATCAAAAGAAGCCTACAAAACCACATGAATAATACGTCCACTAACAAATATAAAAACAACAAACCATTGTTTTAAATGAAATTATTGTCAAAGCCAGCTATTCAAATGATCGTTTTAAAAATATTTAGACCCCAAATAGATTGACCCCTAACGAGACGCACGATGCGCAATCTTTAACCAACAAATTGGTAACAACTGTCACTCGACGCTCAGAAATATGGACGCACCTCTCGCTCACTCTCCTATAATACTCGAGGCATCACATTGAGTATAAATTCACAATAAGAGATTAAAAATGCAATAGAATCACTCGTCATACTTTTGACGACAATCGACGCATAATAGAAAGCCAAGCATCAACTTGGCTACTGGGAGAAGATGGGGAGGAGACAGAGGCCGCTGACTCACATGAGGAGGATTCGCTGAGTACTAGTGTTTTTGTCGCTGCGCTAGCATCGGCATTAAGTGACGGTCACCTGTTGCTAACAGGGCTTGGCCGAGGCCCTCACGCCATTGCGGCCAAACACGGTATACGTAAGGGTCTTGTACTTCACCAGGATTGAAGCCCCCGACAAAGGCATCACACATGGCTTTTAGCGCTTTGTCTTGGCCGGTTTCACTGTTATCAAAGCCTTTTTTGCCATCTCGGGCTTTTATCCCCGCTCCGACTGAGCTTGGCAGATAGGTAAGCGGCTGATTTAGGCCGTTTTGATAGTCTTCAACCAAGGCTTGTAAGTGTGCAAGCGCGTCATCTTTACTGAGTGGCGAAAACTCGATGGTTTCTTTCACCCCCACCAACGTACTCGGTACGGCTTCGCCCATCGCGCATTGGCATAAATGATCGATCCATACCGCAAGCTGATGACGCACGGTCAGATCGCCGCAATGAAAGCGGACTAAGCTGTCTTGATAACGCCGATTGAGCCAGCCTTGCAGCTGCACCTCGCCCAACGCAGTAGGGAGGGTCAGATTAAGTTCAAGATCGGGGCGCGGCGCGGCGAGCAAAGGCGTTAAGCGTTGGTACATGTTACGGATCACCGTAACTTGCGTATCCAAGGTCAATTCGCCAAAGTACGCTAAGGGTAGTTTGCCCTGCCCACGCTGTCGGGCCATAAAGTCCTGCACACTTTGGGGGCTGTCATCGGTTTCAATAAAGTGCGCTAACAGCTGATCGCGCAGCTGAAAGCGGTGCAAGGTATCTAAACTAAAGGGTTCGAATTCTTCTAACGGCGCTTCTAACTGCTCAAAGAATACTTTCAAGCGGCGTTGGAAAAAGTAGCGCACGGGCAACCGCCAAAAGCGCTGCAATTCAGCCAACTCAATCACAGGATCCTGGTGGCTGTCCGGATCAGGGCTTAACGCATCGCCAATAAATGCCGGCAGTTGCGTCCCTTGTCCTTGGGCTGCTGGTAGCCACTCTTGCGCGTAGCTACCACCATGAGCGAACGCCTGTGGGCTAAAGGGGGTCAGGGGGTGAGTCTGGATAAGCGTCTCTTCCAGCCGCTGACGTGACTGGCGTTCGGGTAAGTCGCGGTCACCGGCCAAACAGTAGCCTTGGGTGCAATACTCAAGCAGTTCGGTGACCAGCACCGACGGGACTTTTAAGCTGTTGTCTTGCACTGAGCGACCGACATAACTGATATACAAACGCTGCTGTGCTGACTGCAACGCTTCTAAAAATAGGTATCGATCATCGTCGCGGCGCGAGCGATCTCCCGCCCGCGTGCGACCGACCATCAAATCAAAGCCGACACTGGGCACGGTGCGCGGGTACACGCCATCATTCATCCCCAGCAGACACACCACATCAAAGGGAATAGAGCGCATCGGCATCAAGGTACAAAAGTTGACCTGACCGGCCAAAAAGCGCTGGCTGACTCGCTCGTTATTGAGGCGACCATTAAAGTAATCGCGCACCACGGGCAAGGTTAGCGTGTGGGAAAAGGCAGCATCGCTAAGCTGTGTCAGCCAACTGTCTAACTGGGTACGGATCAATTTGACTGCTACCTCTTCATCCCCTTCTATGGCGAAACAGTCATCCAGCATTTGGGTCAACCGCGCCACCCACGTCTTGCCATCGCATTCAATCGCCAGTTGCTGCTGGTAGTGAATTAAGGTGTCGATAAACAGCCCTAAACGCCCCGCCAGCTCCGCATTAAGCCCTTGGACTTCATCATAAGGCACGGTGTCTGCAAACAGCCCTGCCTCACTCGGCATCGCGTAGCCGAGTAACATACGTTTCAAGCCAAATAGCCAGGTATTCTGATACTGTTCGGGCAAGGCAAATTGGCTGGCGGTATGGGTATCAAGCCCCCAGCGAATACCGGTTTCTTCCACCCACTGCTTAATTTGGTCAAACTGTTGGCTGTCGATGGCAAAACGGCGCGAGACCGCCGGCACCTCAAGAATTTCCAACAGCTCCGCTGCACTGCATCGACTATCAGGCAGGGTGAGTAAGCGTAAAAATGCCGCCAACACCGGGCTTTCTTGATCGGCGCTGCGATCTGAGATGGAAAACGGAATAAAACGCTCGCGAGGCGCATTACCAAACACCGCTTGAATGGCGGGGCTGTAGGCATTGATATCCGCCACCATCACAATCACATCGCGGGGGCTCAGTGATGGGTTAGCCTCAAACATCGCGAGCAGCTGATCGTGCAGCACCTCGACTTCGCGCATCGGGCTGTGACAGGCATGGATAGCGATGGAAGCATCATCTGGCTCGATTTCTGTTTTCGCCGCACTGGTCTCGGTTTGCTTGGGATCACCCGGCTCATTCAAATCCAAAATATCGGCTTGGAGATGATGCAGCAGGTGATCGCGATTAATAGGTACAAAGCCGCTATCAATCTCATTACAGGCCATTTCCGAGAGTAGCAGTAAGTTATCGCGCCCCAGTTTTCCCATCGACGCCAGCAAGCTGTTACCTACTTCACCGTACTCGGGCTCATCAAGCCCCAGAGCCAATTGGCTGTCGGCGGGGATGTCTTCAATTCGGCTGATTTTATCGCGGTCCAATGCGGCACGTTTAGCCAGATAGCGCTTGTCGCGAATATCGCCCCAATAATAACGGCATGGATTGGTGAACATAAAATGCACCTCCACATGCTCACCTAGGGCTTGCAACGCATCCAGATAGCGTGGTGGAAGCGCCGAGATACCAAACACAAAGACCCGCTCAATATCAGCCAGCCCCTCAGGTTTGTGCTGATGGCTGGTTAAGGTGTCGATAAACTCTTGATACAAGTTAGCGCGATGGTAAGGCGATTGGCCCAGCGCCAAGGTGTGATCGTATAAGCGACGCCACAGTTTTTGCTGCCAAGGCTGCACATCGTCAAGCTCGGGCACCGGTTGCTCTTGCTCCCATGCCAGCACCCACTCGGGGCGATAGACCAAATACTGGTCGAAAATATCGGCCACTTTTTCGGCCAGCTGGTAAGCACGCTGCTGATCCTGACTATCTTCCAAATACGCGGCTAAATCAGCGAACTCAGGCGCATCCAGGCAGCTGGGCAGAATATCCATTAGCTTCCATGTCATCGCCTCTTTGTTGAAATCACTGCGCTCAGGCACGCCATCCAACACCCGCACAAACAACTGCCAGATAAAGGTGGCGGGAAGTGGGAATTCGACGTTAGCGACAATCTGCTGCTCGTGGGCGAGTGCCATTTTTAACCACTGCGCCATGCCGGGGCTTTGCACCAGAATAAGTTCTTTTTGAAAAGGGTCAGACAGCGGTCGCTGTTGGATCAGAGAGACCAACAGCGATTTCAACAGATCGAGCTGATTAGAGTGATAAACAGTAAACACAAGGCGCTCACATGGGAAAGATAACTGGCATCGATTGTGGCCGATTGCCGTACTAAGCGCAAACCGACACCGACACGCCGCGACCTCGCACACGACTTGCTAACCGTGTGATAGCACAGCAAATCGCTGAGCGATTAAACCCGGTTGTCACCCACACTGAAGGCAATCAGCTGGCTGATATGGTTCAGTGAACGGCCCGACTCTTGCTGCCACTGATTAAATGCCTGTTGCGCCGCTTGCATCGCCCGTTTGGTCTCTCGGCCGCTATCAACAATTTTGGTCGCGCGCAGGTAGTGCTCGATATCGCGGGTGAACAAGAAGGTGTCCTTGCCCATTCGGCGCAAGGTATAAGCACCGGTATTCCCGCCTAAACGCTTACCGTGTTTTTTTAAATACTGCCATAACCCGACAATATCCTCGCTGGGCCAATCGGCGACAAACTGGCTAAAACTGCCGTGCGATTGCTGCACGCGGTGGATCATTTCCGCGTTGTGCGGAATCGTCATCACCTTGGTAAGGTGACGAATAATCGCTGGGTTGGTGGCTTTTTCTTCCCACATTTCCGGCGGCATCAGCAGCATTTTCTCAATATCAAAGCCCCAGAACACCTCTTCGAATCCGGGCCACTTTTTACGGACCACCTGCCAACTAATGCCCGATTGAAACACCTTCTGACTAAACGCCGCTAACCAGCGATCATCCGGTATCTCACACAAGGCATCATGTTCAAGCGGTGCCACCAGCATATGCTCTAACGCACGTTGACCGCCTTTACGCTCAGCGGCACGTTGATAAATGGTGCTAAATTTTTCTCTCATGTCACAATCATGGCAGGGTCAGTGGACAATGGCCCTTATCCTACTGTATAAAAAGACAGTGAATCAACGAAGAGAGGGTAATTATGGCCGTTATCGTCAAGTACGTGGTCGAACGCGAGGGAGAAGAAAAGATGACATTTACCTCCAAAGCCGAAGCCGACGCCTACGACAAAATGTTAGATATGGCGGATGCGATGTTCGATCTGATTGGAGAGAGCGAACTGGTAGACGACGAAGAAAAGCGTGAAGCCTTGTCGCTATACCTTGCTCAACACAAAGACTCGGTGCTTGAAGCCCTGGGTGCCAAACGCAAGGCGGCAAAGAAAAAGCCAGCCAAAAGCGAGAACAAAGCGGACGCAAGTAGCGACGATAAAGACGCCGACGCGGCCTAATGTTGTGATTGCTGACCCTTTAAGCATCCGCGAAAGAGCAAGCCCATTTGGCTTGCCTTTTTATGCCTGTCTCCTGATGTCTATGCATCAATATGAATCGGTGCGCTGACCTGTAAGCATTTTTTCTTTCACCCGCCGTTAAGCGCTTCCAACCACCGCCGCTTGTCTTTAAGATGAAGTGTTTGATGTTTTAAGCCCAACGACACAAGGAGATCTCCCCCAATGGCAAGCTTTGCTCTGGCACTTGGTACCGCCACTCAAAACCAGGACGGTAAAATCATTGAAGCCTATTTCCCGGCGCCCCTGCTTAACCCTAGTGATGATCTGGTGAGTGCCTTAAGTGCGCTAACCGATTATAGCGCCGGTAATCAGGTACTAGCGATTGCACCAGAAACCTGCGCTGCAATCAGTGAAGCCTTCGCCGCCGCTGGCGCGCAAGAGGCAGCTAACTTTGCCAGCAAGGCTCAACAAACCACACAGCCGCTGGTGCTGGTGATCCTCGAAAATGACAGCAAGCCAGCATCGGTGGCAGAAGGCTTTTTGAAGCTACAACTGATCTCGCACCGCTTAGTGAAACCACATGGTGTGGTGCTAGAAGGGCTCTTTGGCCTGCTGCACAACATTGCTTGGACCAACCAAGGCCCGATCGACTTGCCAGAGTTGCCTGAGCGTCAGATGGAAGCGCGCTTGAAAGGCGAAACGCTGACCGTTGAGTGCGTGGATAAATTCCCGAAAATGACCGATTACGTGGTACCTGCCGGTGTGCGTATTGCCGATACTGCCCGTGTTCGCTTGGGCGCGCATGTCGGTGAAGGCACCACAGTGATGCACGAAGGCTTTATCAACTTTAACGCTGGCACCGAAGGCAAGAGCATGATTGAAGGTCGAATCTCTGCAGGTGTGATGGTCGGTCAAGGCAGTGATATTGGTGGCGGCGCATCGATTATGGGTACGTTAAGTGGCGGCGGCCAGATTGTCGTTTCGATTGGCGAGAATTCACTATTAGGTGCCAACGCGGGTCTTGGCTTCCCACTCGGCGATCGTTGCACCATCGAGTCAGGGCTGTATGTCACCGCTGGCACCAAAGTGACTATGCTCGACGCCGACGGCAACGCCGTAGAAAGCATCAAAGCGCGTGATTTGGCGGGCAAAGCCGATCTGCTGTTCCGTCGTAACTCTAAAACAGGTGCGGTTGAGTGTTTAACCAACAAAAGTGCGGTTGAGCTCAACCACGATCTACACGCTAATAACTAATCAAGCGCTCTTTGAGTTCTTTTCAAAGGCGGCCCACTTGGTCGCCTTTTTTATGCCCACGTTGCTTTAAGCTCTGTCGCATCACCGCAAGCGCCCAAAAGCACCAGCAGATTTGTGGCACATTTTTAACCACAGGTAAAAGGTAGGGAAATACATAGGCGCGACGCGGCCCTGACTGGCGGGTAAATCAGCGTTCGTGACCTCTCCCAACGTAGCATTTTTGGCATTGAGTTCAAGGCTTTTACGGCCTTTTTGGTATCAGGATTCGCGAGTGCTCACAGATCCTCCTATCAATATCCTTCCCCCCTTTAAACATGAGCTAAGTCACGTTATCAATACTGAAAAGCGGTAATCTGAAGATGAACCTAATACAGGGGAACAAAGAGGAAAGAGTATGAGAGTGGAAATTGCAGGCAAAAACATCGAAATCACTCCCGCCATCCGTGAGCGCATCGAAAGCCGCTTTGAAAAGCTGGCCAAGTGGCAGGTGGCACTCATCAATCCTCATGCTGTGATCAGTAAGGAGCCAAACCACCAGTTCAAAGTAGAAGCCAAAGCTGGGCTACCAGGTTCAACACTGGTTGCCTCTGCCGAAAGCGACGACATGTACAAAGCGATTAACGAGGTGGGCCAAAAACTCGAGAAGCAACTGAATAAGGTCCAACATAAAGGCGAAGCGCGCCGTAACGATAAATCAGCCGCGACGGTTGCGATGGAAGAAAATCCAGCCGATGAGGAAATCTAACCCTCAGCGCAACACCTAAATCGCTAAACATGTTAGCCCCGTTTTCGCGGGGCTTTTTGATCCTTGACACGCCTGCCTGCGCCCCATATGGTTAATCCATACGCAAACATAACAACACAACGCCCAATGCTGATTCACGCTCGTTTTTTTCGCTTCTTTTTTATCTCGCTAACGCGGGAGGAAGCGTGCTAAGCCCAATCAGCCTGGCGCACTAACCTCCCAACCGGGAGGTTTTTTTGTATTAGAACAAGGATAATGTATGCCAAACACACCACGCCCACTGGATGAGATACGCACACGGATAAGTCAGCTTGATCAAGAGCTGCTGACACTATTGGCCGAGCGCCGTCGCTTAAGCCTGGATGTCGCCAAAAACAAAGTCGCGGTGCAAAAACCCATTCGTGATCAAGCGCGCGAGCAAGCCTTATTAGAAAAACTGGTGACCAAAGCGCAAGATCACCAGCTAGACGCCCACTATGTACTGAGTCTGTTTCACACCATTATCGAAGACTCGGTACTGATTCAGCAGCGCTATCTGCAAAATCTGGCCAACCCAGACAATCAACGTCCAGTGGCACGGGTTTCTTTCTTGGGCAACCAAGGTTCATACTCCTATCTCGCCGCGCGCCAGTACTTTAGCCGCAAGCAAACCGAACTGGTGGAAATGGCCTGTGACAGCTTTAAAAAGGTGGTAGAAACGGTAGAAACCGGCCATGCCGATTACGGTATCTTACCGGTAGAAAACACCAGCTCTGGCTCAATCAATGAAGTGTACGATCAGCTGCAGCACACGCGTTTATCGATTGTCGGTGAGCTTACGCTGCCTATCGACCACTGCCTGCTGACTGTCGGCGACCAAGATCCAAGCCAAATTGATACCTTGTATGCTCACCCGCAGCCGCACCAGCAATGCAGTGAATACATAGATACCTTGGGTAACGTGAAGAAAATCTACTGCTCCAGCACCGCAGAGGCCATGCAACAAGTGGCGGATTTAAACCAACCCAATGTGGCCGCGATTGGCCATGCCGCCAGCGGTGAGTTTTACGGTTTAACCGCAATTAAGGGCGAGATAGCTAACCAACAGCAAAATCACACCCGCTTTATTGTGGTGGCCCGCAAGCCGGTGAAAGTGTCGTCACTGACCCCTGCCAAAACCACGTTTATTATGTCGACCTCACAGCAAGCCGGTTCCTTAGTCGAATGCTTGATGGTACTGCGCGAGCGTGGCATCAATATGACCAAGCTCGAATCCCGCCCCGTGCTCGGCAACCCGTGGGAAGAGATGTTTTACGTCGATGTTGAGGCCAATATGGCTAGCAACCTGATGGAAAGTGCACTGGATGAACTCACTACCCTGACCCGTTATCTAAAAGTGCTCGGCTGCTACCCGTCAGAGACCATTTCCCCCACCGAAGTATCCCTGCCGGACAGCCACGAATAATCACGAGTAGCCATTAACGGCAAAAGCCCACGATGTGGGCTTTTTTCTCGAGCGTAATTTTAAATAGTCTGCTACGAATGTTATGAAAGTAATATATCTTATGTTTCTAAATAAGTGCTTATTTCCACTAGATCTTTATACCTTTCATATAAGAACCTTGATGGGTATTCTTTCTCTTTATCACCATTAATTCCCTTTTCTTTTTTAGTAAGCCTTTCACCTAGCTCATTATAGTAAAACCCATATTTTATCAAGTCATGCAAATGGCTTTTTGTCAGGTCAAAACCATTATTACCACCGCCATCCCTAATTATATCTGTTTTGCTATTAACCCCTGCCCGGTAGTCAAGTGCAACCAGATGGCATGATTTAATGAAGTCACTTATCCTAACGTCATTATTTATATTCTCATATTTATTAACTCTGCTTACAAAACCTCCCGACATGTCTTCAACTCTAAGAGTTTTTCCAAGTAGAGCTTGAGGATCTATAAAAATACTCATCCTTACATTGCTGAGATCATATTTCCTAATCATCTCTAACCAATCTCCATGATTAGCTTTCAAAAGTGATACATCTCTCATCTTGCTATATATGCTATACTCCTTCTCATGCAAGCAAAGCAAAGTTATCAAATAGTATATATTAAGCGAATCCCCCTCACTCAAGTTAGCTACGATAGAGATTAACCGTTCGACTACTTGAATAGCCTCTCGTGCAGAAAGACCAAAAGCCGTAAGGATATTTGATATATTTTTAACTTCTACATCATAACCGTTATCTTCAGTTGATGCTTTAGGCCAAACAGTGATTCCATTATCACTAAGAGTTTGCATCGAAATAATTTTCATATCACAATGCACGGATAGCAACTTCTCGTAGTCTGCTACTTTTAGTGTATATCGAGCATCAAAAAAACGCCCTAAGTAAACGCCAGCATCAAAGCCCTGACCATATATTGCTTTTACTGCATGCTGCAATTGTTCTGTGTCTGTTGCCACAACAAACACAACGCCCGGGATATTAAAAATATGCTTGATGGTTTCTAACATCTCAACTGCATAACTTGGTCGGCAACGATCAAGTTCATCAATAAAAATAAAAGCTGGAAATTGCTTCCTATCGGTGCTTTTTTGTGATGAAGACTTTGCAGCTTCAACCCATTGAGAAATTGCTTTTTTAAGGCTATCGATAGCTTCTAGTTTCGCGGAATGTTCATCCAGTAGATGTGTAACCATTTTAGAAGCAGCTGTACCCATATCGATTGGGTCACCCTTTTCATTATCTATATGTTCTCCAATTTGTCCATCTTCGCTTGACTCCATTATTTTCACCGGATCAATACCTAGATATCTTTTGGCTAGGCCACCCGCGATAGCTGGCGTCGCCGCCTTGAGCAAACCGAGCAGTTTTCTTGGGGCTTTAAAGGTAATATCCTGCGGACTCTTACCTGCCTGTTCTCGAAGCTGTTCAATCATTGACGTGATAACAGTCATGAGAGGGTCATCTGAGTAGTCCTGCTCCCATGCATTCACATATACAACCGGGTGTTGATTTTTAATGCTTTCACTCCATCGTCGCAGAAAGTATGTCTTTCCACTCCCCCACTCTGAATTCAGGTTAAGAACATAAGTTCGTTTGGCCTCATTACCACGTCTTTGGTCATACCCTTTTCGCTTTAAAAGACCCGTCAAGTAACTTGCATATTTTTCGCGGTTAAGTGTATCAGGAGGAAAAATATTCCCATCAATGCTTATTTCTTTGCTCCAATCAATTGCTTTATCGTCGCTCATAACTCCTCCCTAGCCTTCCTATACCATGCTCGTTGGTTTTGGATTATATAGCAATGAGTTATCAGTATAAGAGGGCAAGCATTCATGTGTTTTGTAGCTTGGATCGACTATCTGAAACCTCAAAAAAGTATTTACAAACAAAATGATAATACATAGAAAAAACCAGCCAAGCGGCTGGTTTCGGTATAGATTTATCATCGATTGTCGGAGTGGTTTACATAAGCTAGGTCGCGCTGCGATGGGTCGCATCGTTGGCTTGTCGCAGCAGGCCTTGGCTTTCTTGTAAAAAACGTGGGGCATAGTCTCCAAACCAGTTTTCGACTTGGGCAAACGCATCGACAAAGGTGGCTTTGTCGTGTTGTTCAAGCAAATCAATCGCTTCGCCAAAGCGCTGGTAAAAGCGCTTGATCATCGCCAGGTTTTGCGGCGAAGACATAATAATATCCGCATACAGACCCGCATCTTGGGCGAACAGACGCCCCACCATGGCAAGCTCTAAGCGATAAATCGGTGAGCTTAGCGCGGTAAGCTGATCGAGGTTGGGATTTTCTTCTGCCAGATGCACGCCGTAAACAAACGACGTAAAGTGGCGCAGCGCTTGGATCAGCGTCATGCCTTCATCATGCTCAATGGCACTGATCCGGTTTAACCCGGCACCCCAAATACGAAATTGCTCGAGCAGCCATTGATACGCCTCAGGGTGGCGGCCATCGCAATAAACAATCACCTGCTTGGCAAGGCTGGCCACATCTGGGCCAAACATCGGGTGCAGCCCGACCACAGGCCCTGAATGCGCGGCTAACATCGCTTGTAGCGGACCTGATTTGACGGAAGTGAGATCCACTAATAAGCAATCGTCTGGCAGCTGGGTCAGTTTACTAATGACTGCTTCCGTGACGTCAATCGGCACCGACACCACCACCATACCCGCGTCAGCCAGCAGGGCGTCGGCATGCTCCCAATCGTCTTTATCCAGCACCGTGACTTGATAGCCAGAAAGCGCAAACAAACGCGCAAACAAACCACCTAGCTGTCCTTTACCACCGATGACGACAATCTGGCGTAAATCCGGGTTTAGACACTTAAAGCCAGAGTCGTTTTCACTGCTGTACGACTCGCGCATGGTGCGACGCAACACATCTTCAATTAAATCCGGTGGCACGCCTTGCGACTGTGCTTCTTGACGACGCGAAGCGAGCATCGCCGCCTCGCGGTCCGGTGCATAAATGGGCAAGCCATGCTGGCTTTTTACCTCTCCCACTTCTGCTACCAGCTCTAAACGGCGCGCGAGCAGGCTCACCATTTGTTTATCGACATCGTCTATTTGATCGCGCAGTCGGCTCAGTTCTGCCACCATGATTTAGCCCTGTTGAATACGTTGTTGAAGAGAGGTTGCCAGCTCTTGGTGAGCATGACGCAGCAATTGTTCGGTAGACGCCCAATCAATGCAAGCATCAGTGATCGATACCCCGTATGCCATTTCATCTTTCGGCAGATCCGCTGATTGGTTACCAGCGTTGAGGTGACTTTCAATCATCAAGCCAATCACGGAGCGGTTACCTTGTTTGATTTGATGGATCACATCTTCCGCTACCAGCGGCTGGCGACGATAATCTTTACGTGAATTCGCGTGGCTACAATCCACCATCAGGGACGGGTTCAGTCCCGCGGCCTCCATTTGCTGCTCACATTCAGCGACGGAGACTGAGTCGTAGTTGGTTTGCTTGCCGCCGCGCAGGATCACATGGCCGTTCGGGTTTCCTTGGGTATTCAGCAATGCCACTTGCCCGGCTTGGTTGATCCCCATAAACCGGTGCCCAGATGCAGCGGCTTTCATCGCATTGGTGGCGGTGGCCAAATTGCCATCCGTGCCATTTTTAAAGCCGATTGGCATCGACAGGCCACTGGCCATTTCACGATGGGTTTGTGATTCGGTGGTACGTGCGCCAATCGCCGCCCAGCTAAACAGATCGCCAATGTATTGCGGGCTGATCGGATCCAGCGCTTCGGTGGCCAGCGGGATCCCCATTTGCGCCAAATCTGTGAGCAGACCACGCGCTTGCTTTAAGCCTGATTCGACATCAAAGCTGCCATCCAGATAGGGATCGTTGATCAACCCTTTCCAGCCTGTGGTGGTGCGGGGCTTTTCAAAGTACACCCGCATCACGATAAACAAATGATCGCTCAACTCATCCGACAAGGCTTTCAGACGACGCGCGTAATCTTTTGCTGCTTCCACATCATGAATCGAGCAAGGGCCACACACCACGAGTAAACGATGATCGCGTTTGTGAATGATATCCGCCACGGTTTGGCGCGCTTGGCTGATCGCCGCACGGGTGCTTTTTTCAATCGGAAATTGCGCGCGAAGTGCTTCTGGCGTGAGCAGAACTTGCTCATCGCGGATATGGACATTGGTCACCGAATCTTGCTGCATAGCCTTGCCTTAACTTGTTCATTAGGTTTTACACAGACAATACCAGGCTCTATTTTAAAAGCAATAGAGAGTGTATCATTTTATTTACCGTGTAATATTAAGTTTACGAATAGATTATCATAGAGTCTTAAACGACCAACCGTTACTATAACCTATCCGTGATTATTGTGTGGGTGGCTATGGCCTTGGTTCTCTCCCTCTTGCAGCAAATGAGCGTTTATCTGGTGATTGCCTATTTGCTGAGTAAAACGCCGGCGTTTATGCCGCTGCTGAGTATCTCTGGGCGGCTGTCGCATAAGGTCGTTTGTTACTTCCTCTTCTCTGGGTTTTGTATTCTCGGCACCTATTTTGGCCTAAGTATCCAAGATGCGATTGCCAATACTCGCGCTATCGGCGCAGTAATGGGCGGCTTACTGGGCGGGCCGGTCGTGGGATTTTTGGTAGGGCTAACCGGTGGCTTGCATCGATATAGCTTAGGCGGTTTTACCGATCTCGCTTGCGCCATTTCTACCACTGCCGAAGGTTTGATTGGTGGCTTAATGCACCGCTACTTAGTGTCCCGCAACCAAACCAGCCGTTTGTTTTCTCCTACCGTGGTGTTGGGGGTGACCTTTGTCGCCGAGCTGGTGCAAATGGCGATTATTCTCGCGGTGGCTGAACCCTTTAGCCGCGCGTATGAGCTGGTTAGCGCGATTGCCGCCCCCATGGTGATTGCTAACTCTATTGGCGCCGCGATGTTTATGAGCATTATTGTCGACCGCAAAACCCTGTTCGAACGCTATTCAGCGGCGTTTTCCAGCAAGGCGCTAAAAATTGCTGAACGTTCGGTCGGTATTTTAAGTAGCGGCTTTAATCAGCAAAGCAGTGAACAGGTCGCCGCCATTATTCAACAAGAGACCGGTGTTGGGGCCGTCGCAATTACCGATCGCGAAAAAATCCTCGCCTTTACTGGTATTGGCGATGATCACCACCTGCCCGGTACACCCATTGCCTCAGATTACACCCGGCGCGCGATTGCCGATGATCAATTAATTTATATCGATGGCGCTGATACGCCCTACTGCTGTTCACTGTCGCCGTATTGTAAGCTCGGCTCCGTGCTGGTGATCCCGCTACGCGGCGGCGATGGTTATGTGCTAGGCACGGTGAAGCTTTATGAGCCGAAACGTAAGCTCTTTTCTGCCATTAATGTCACTATGGGCGAAGGGATCGCCCGATTGCTCTCCAATCAGATTTTGACGGGGCGTTATCAGCGCCAACAGAGTTTGCTCACCCAAGCTGAGTTAAACTTGTTACGCGCCCAAGTGAACCCGCACTTTTTGTTCAATGCCTTAAATACCATTAGTGCGGTGGTCAAACGTGAGCCGGAACGTGCTCGCCAGTTAATCCAGCACTTATCCACCTTCTTTCGCAGTAACCTCAAGCAAAATCGCGAGACGGTGTCGCTTGAGCAAGAGTTGAATCACCTTGATGCGTATTTAGAACTCGAACATGCCCGCTTTGCCGATCGTATGCGTGTTGAAAAGCAGGTTGATCCGGCTATCTTGCACGCAGTGATCCCAAGTTTTACCTTACAACCTTTGGTTGAGAACGCGGTGAAACATGGGATCAGCCAATTGATGGCAGACGGTAAAATTGTGATCCGTGGCTGGCAAGAAGGCGAATGCCTGTATTTACAAGTGGAAGACAATGCTGGACTTTATCAACCGGCGGCACAGCACTCAGGACTTGGGATGCGGATTGTCGACAAGCGCGTGCGCGGTCTGTTTGGTGGCCAATATGCGCTAAAAATGACCTGTCAGCCCGATATGTGGACGCGGGCAACTGTCACTCTGCCCTTAACTTATCAAATGCCCAACAAGGAGAGACAGGGATGATAAAGGCACTGATTGTGGATGATGAGCTTCATGCACGTGAAGCCTTGGAAGATGAGCTACTCGCGCTTGGCGGCGTTGAGGTGGTTGGACAGTGCAACAATGCCATCGACGCACTAAAAACCATCAACCAAAGCCGCCCCGATGTGGTGTTTTTAGATATTCAGATGCCACGCGTGACCGGCTTAGAGCTCCTCGCGATGCTCGACCCCGACACCATGCCTAAAGTGGTTTTTGTCACCGCCTATGATGAATACGCGGTGCAAGCGTTCGAGGAGAATGCGTTCGACTATTTGCTCAAACCCGTCGAAACTGAGAGATTGAAAAAATCACTGGAAAAGCTCACCCGTGAGCTGAGCCAGAAACACGACTACCAAGTGATCACGCCCACATTGGATTTACTCCCTTGCGCCGGACATAACCGGATTACTCTGATCCCGCACCAAGAGGTTGAGGTCGCGCGTACCGCCTTAAGTGGCGTCGCCCTGCTCACCGCAAAAGGCGAATCGACCACGCACTTATCACTTAAGGTACTGGAAGACAAAACCCCCTTAATACGCTGTCACCGCCAATACTTGGTGCACCCGGCTGCTATCCGTGAAATCCAGTTGCTCGACAATGGCCTCGCCGAAGTGGTCACCACATCGGCGTATGTGGTGCCTGTGAGCCGCCGCTATCTCAAATCATTAAAAGATAAACTCGGGCTGTGTCACTAACCCTGCTTACCGTGTGCTAGTAAAAAAGTCCATTGGCTTGGCTTTGAAAGTCGTTATAGCCGCGCTGCCACTCCATCCTAAAGCGCTGAGAGCCAGGGCGACTCTCACACACCCCCATATAGGGGTTGCCATCTAACCCTAGTTGGTAGGCATGCTTGGGATCGCAATAAGCATCAATACCCTGAATATAGCCTTGCTCGTAATCGAGATAGTTGGCATTGATGGTTTCGCCAGCCTCGGCGGCTAACGTCCGCAAATCGCGCAACGAGCGCTGAGGCAACCCGCGCTGACCATCTTGCTCGCCGAGTCCATACCAGTTCTGCTCATCGACCAAGCCTTGGGTGGTCGATGCGGCGCATCCGACCAAGAGTACGCCAGCCAATAGTGCAAAAAACGTTTTTATCATGCTTAACCCTTCCCTGACATAAAAAAGCCCCAGCAAAAGCTGAGGCTTAGATCTTAGCGTATTTGCGCAGATATTGCCGTAAGACCAATCATTTAGATAACCATCAATCGGCGCTAAGCGACGCGACTAGCCGGGTTGGCATGACAATCACTTCTCATCCGCGATCAGTTGTGGATTAGGCTTGTATCCCACAAAGAAAGCGATAGTGGCCGCAATGGTCGCCCCCAGGCCAATCATGGTGGCGATATTCATCGGCAGGCTAAACCCGATTTCAGCATTGGCTAAGTACGTAACGGTCACGGCGGTCATAAACATCGCCGGAATCGTACATACCCAGTGCAGCTTATCGCGTTTGATTAGATAAGCTGCCGCGGCCCACAGCATGATCATCGCGGTGGTTTGGTTGGCCCAGCCAAAGTAACGCCAAATCACACCAAACTCTGCCTTGGTGATCAAAAAACCGATCACAAACATGGGGACCGCAATCATCAAGCGCTTCACCATCGGTTTTTGCTGAATTTTCAGAAAGTCGGCGATAATCAGACGCGCAGAGCGGAAAGCGGTGTCACCTGAGGTAATCGGCAGCACAATCACCCCCAAGACCGCCATAATGCCTCCGACGGTGCCAAGTAGTGAGGTGGAAACCTCATGCACCACCGCAGCCGGACCACCGTTGGCCAGCGTTTGATTAAGCGCCTCACTGGATTCATAGAAGCTCAAACCCAGGCTACACCAGATAAGCGCAATCACACCTTCACCGATCATCGCGCCATAAAAGATAAAACGCCCTGACTTCTCGTTTTGCATGCAGCGCGCCATCAATGGCGACTGGGTGGCGTGGAAGCCGGATACCGCCCCACAGGCGATGGTAATAAACAGCAACGGCCATAATGGCAGATCAGTGGGATGGAAGTTAGTCGCAAAGTCTAGCCCTTGGCTGTAGAAGCTGTGATCGCTCACAGCCAAACCGATAATCAAACCCACAGACATAAAAACAAGCAAGGCACCAAACACGGGATAAAAACGGCCGATAATTTTATCAATGGGTACCACTGTCGCCAGCACATAATAGGCAAAGATAATCCCCACCCACATCGCCACGCTCATTTCTGACAGGCTACCCAACAACTTGGCGGGACCGAGTACAAATACCACGCCGACCAACATCAAGAGCAACACCGCAAAGAAGTTCATAAAATGTTTAGCGAAGTTACCCAGATGTTCACCGACCACAGAAGGCACGGAGGCCCCATTGGCGCGAACACTCAACATGCCCGAGAAGTAATCATGCACAGCTCCCGCAAAAATGCAGCCAAATACAATCCATAACATGGCCACAGGACCGTACAAGGCACCGAGAATCGGGCCGAAGATGGGGCCTAATCCAGCAATATTTAAAAGCTGAATCAGGTAAATTTTTTTGTCCGACAGCGGCACATAATCCACGCCGTCGCTCATGCTCATGGCCGGTGTCGCTTTTTGCGGCTTAGGCCCAAAAATTTTGGTAATAAAGGTGCCGTAAGTGAAGTAGCCCACAATCAAGGTCACCACGCATAATAAAAACCAGGACATCACTGTTCTCCATGTCGTTAGCGGCTAAGCTGCCAGTCTTTTAGTAGGGTACGGATGCCATTTTGCCGACATAGCCGCCACATTCATCTGCTTTGTCGGTGAGTGGTCGCATGGGCGAGTAAACGGTTGTAAGTACGGTTGAGCGGTTGAGGACATTAAAAAAGCCCGTCCAAGTGGACGGGCTTTTTGAGCAATAAACGCCGAGGGCGATTACTTCTTGTTAAGACGCTCTTTGATTCGAGCTGACTTACCAGAACGCTCACGCAGGTAGTACAGTTTGGCACGACGTACTGCACCGCGACGTTTAACAGTAATGCTGTCGATAACTGGCGAATGGATTTGGAAAGTACGCTCTACACCTTCACCGCTTGATACTTTACGTACGGTAAATGCAGTGTGTAGACCACGGTTGCGCTTAGCGATAACCACACCTTCATATGGCTGCAGACGCTCACGGTTACCTTCTTTTACTTTAAGCTGTACCAGGACAGTGTCACCTGCTTGAAACTCAGGCAGGTCTTTTTTCATTTGCTCTTCTTCGAGCTGCTTGATGATGTTACTCATTGTTTATAACCCTAGAATAAACTGAAACTCAATTTGATTCGGCACTTGCACGGTGTTCTTTGATGAACTCGGCAAGTAGTGATTCCTGTTCGTCAGTCAGAGCTAGGTTTTCCAGGAGCTCTGGTCGTCGTAACCAAGTGCGACCTAGCGATTGCTTTAATCGCCAGCGACGAATGTCCTTGTGATTGCCGGATTTTAGCACCTCTGGTACCCCCAACCCGTCTAACACTTCTGGACGCGTGTAGTGTGGACAGTCTAACAACCCGTTGGCAAAGGAGTCTTCCTCTGCTGACGCCATGTCACCGAGAACACCCGGCACAAACCGAGCAACGGCATCGACTAACGTCATCGCGGGCAGCTCGCCCCCACTCAGCACAAAATCTCCCACTGACCATTCTTCGTCTACATGGGTTTGAATAATGCGCTCGTCTACCCCTTCATACCGGCCGCAAATCAAAATAAGTTTGTCATTGCTCGCCAGTGATTCAACCCCCGCTTGGTCGAGCTTGCGCCCTTGCGGAGAGAGGTAAACCACTTTCGCTTTATCGCCTGCGGCATGTTTGGCAGCGTGAATAGCGTCGCGCAACGGCTCAACCATCATCAACATACCGGGGCCACCGCCGTAAGGTCGATCATCAACCGTACGGTGCTTGTCTTGAGTGAAATCACGCGGATTCCACGTTTCGACGTTTAACAGCCCTTTTTTTACCGCTTGGCCCGTGACTCCAAAATCAGTGACCGCTCGGAACATTTCAGGAAACAGGCTAATAATGCCAACCCACATATTTCCGCTCGCTTACTGTTGGAGTTTAAAAACCAGGATCCCAGTCAACTTCGATCCGTTGAGCAGTGCGATCAATTGACTTGATAACCTGCTCTTCAAGGAACGGAATTAAGCGTTCCTTTTTGCCAAAAGCATCTTTGAGGTTGGCTTTGACGACAAGTACGTCGTTCGAGCCGGTTTCGAGCATGTCAGTCACCGTACCGAGGTGGTAGCCTTTTGCATTCACCACGTCCATGCCAAACAGCTCACGCCAATAAAACTCTTGATCTGACAAAGCAGGCAGCGACTCAGTCCCGACTGCAATCTCAGCATTGGTCAGCATCTGCGCATCTTCGCGCTGATCCAGCCCTTTGAGCTTGGCAACATACCCCTTGTTGTGGCGTTTCCAGTCTTCTAACTCAAAACGTTGCCACTCGCCACGCACCTGGATATACCAAGGTGAGTAGGCAAAAATGCTCTCAGCTTCTTCAGTGTAAGAAAAAATCTTGAGCCAGCCACGAATACCGTATGACGCGCCTAGCTTGCCAACCACGATAGTATCTTGCTCACTCATTTCTTCTTTTAACCCTGACACTGGAGACTTACGCTGCTTTCGCGGCGTCTTTGACTAGCTTAGCCACACGGTCAGAAACCGTTGCGCCTTCGCCAACCCAGTGGTTCACACGATCCAGGTCAAGGCGTAGTTTCTCTTCCTGGCCTTGAGCAACAGGGTTAAAGAAACCGATTTTCTCGATGAAGCGACCGTCGCGCGCCTGGCGGCTGTCAGCTACAACGATTTGATAAAATGGGCGTTTTTTCGCGCCATGACGTGCCAAACGAATGGTTACCATATCGTCCTCATTTGCATTACTTAATAAAATTGGCCCCGTTTCGCGTCAGCAATGCGGGGCCTCGTGCCAAAATAAAGCTCGGGAATTTTACTCTTTATTGCTGTGAATGCAACTGGTTTAGTCAAATTTCCACCAGTTGTCCCAAGCCTCACAGCGAGTTGATCTGCCTGCCAACACTGGGCTGACAGGCAAGTCCGCTATCTGATTAGCCCATGAATCCGCCAGGCCCACCTGGACCACCACCCGGAGGCATCATGCCTTTCATTTGGCGCATCATGTTGCGCATGCCGCCTTTTTGCATCTTCTTCATCATTTTCTGCATTTGGGTAAACTGCTTAAGCAAACGGTTCACGTCCTGCACTTGGGTACCTGAACCTGCAGCAATCCGCTTTTTACGCGACCCTTTGATGATTTCTGGACGCTGGCGCTCACGCGGTGTCATTGAGTTGATGATCGCTTCCATTTGCAAGAACATTTTGTCATCAACGTTATCTTTCACGTTGTCGGGCACATTCGACATCCCAGGCAGCTTATCCATCATGCCCATCATGCCACCCATGCCCTTCATCTGCTCAAGCTGATCACGAAAATCGGCCAAATCGAAGCCTTTTTTCTGCTTAAACTTCTTGGCCATTTTCTCGGCTTTGTCTTGATCGACATTACGCTCGAGATCTTCGATAAGCGACAGGACATCGCCCATCCCCAAGATACGGGATGCCACCCGGTCTGGATGGAAAGGCTCCAGTGCGTCGGTTTTTTCACCCACACCCAAAAATTTGATTGGCTTACCGGTAATATGGCGCACCGATAACGCCGCACCACCACGGGCATCACCATCGACTTTGGTCAACACGACACCGGTCAGTGCTAAAGCGTCGTTAAACGCTTTGGCTGTGTTCGCGGCGTCTTGACCTGTCATGGCGTCAACCACGAACAAGGTCTCAACTGGGTTAACCGCACTATGAACGTCTTTGATCTCGCCCATCATGGCGTCATCAACGTGCAAGCGGCCCGCGGTATCAACAATCACCACGTCGTAGAACTTCAACTTGCCGTGAGCAACCGCCGCTTTGGCAATATCAACAGGGTTTTGGTCGGCGCTCGATGGGAAGAAATCCACCCCGACTTCACCCGCCAAGGTTTCCAGCTGTTTAATCGCCGCAGGGCGATAAACGTCCGCTGACACCACCAAGACTTTCTTTTTTTCCTGCTCGGTAAGCATCTTACCCAGCTTGCCCACACTGGTGGTTTTACCCGCCCCTTGCAAGCCTGCCATCAAAATCACTGCGGGCGGCTGGGCCGCAAGATCTAATTTTTCATTGGCATCGCCCATCACCGCTTCCAGCTCGGCTTGGACAATTTTAATAAATTCCTGACCAGGGGTCAGGCTTTTAGACACTTCAATGCCAACGGCGCGTTCTTTGACGCGTTTGACAAAATCACGAACCACAGGGAGCGCGACATCGGCTTCCAGCAGCGCCATACGCACTTCGCGTAGGGTCTCTTTGATATTGTCTTCCGTTAACCGACCTCGGCCGCTCACATTTTTGAGCGTCCGGGATAAACGTTCTGATAAGTTTTCAAACATGCGTTACTCGCCCACTCGTCCTATTGGCCCATGATTTTTCATCTGGGTGCAATCGCTGTCGCGAAATTACTGAGATTATACCGCAATCCCCCCATCGCTTGCATGTATCGATAGCGACGAAGATTGAGGCAAGGTATACTCACACCTTCATTCTTATTGATTAACTGACTGATCGGTGACGATGGAAATTCTGACAGCCTTATTCGCATCAATGCTTTATCTGGCCGCCATTTTGCAGATCATCCCCGGCTTGTCCAGCAACAATCAAATTAGTGCGAAGCCGGTCTTTTTCACCGCCGTGGCTGCGCTGACGCTGCATGCTTATTTGTTAAAAGACCTGATTTTATCCGGTTCAGGACAGAATCTTAGCATGCTCAACGTCGCCTCCTTGGTGAGTTTTATCATTGCGATGATGACCACAGGGCTAATTTTTCGATTGCGGCTGTGGTTCTTGCTCCCGGTGGTTTACGCCTTCGCTGGGCTAAACCTGGCGAGTGCGACCCTGCTGCCCGGTGCCTTTATTACCCATCTTGAATCGCACCCAGAAGTGCTGTTGCACATTTCTTTGGCGCTGTTCGCCTATTCAACCTTGATGATCGCCACGCTCTATGCGCTGCAACTGGCGTGGTTGGATTATCAACTCAAACACAAAAAACGCCAGGTCATTAATCACAATGTTCCTCCCTTAATGATGGTGGAGCGACAGCTTTTCAACATCATTTTGGTGGGTCAGGTTTTATTAACCTTCACTTTAATGACTGGGTTTATTTTTGTCGATGATATGTTCGCGCAAGGGAAAGCGCACAAAGCCTTCCTTTCAATGGCCGCTTGGGTCGTGTATGGCGTGCTCCTTTGGGGACATTATCAATCAGGCTGGCGTGGACGCCGGGTGGTCTGGTTTAGTATTGTGGGCGCCTTTCTACTCACTTTAGCCTATTTTGGCAGCCGTTTTGTCCGTGAGATCCTGATCGCGGGGTAAGACAGTGCGCGCATATGGCAAAGGGCAAACAGCCCCATAGGCGCGTGGCAGTAGTGTACACTCGAGCGTAGGCTCTGATCTTAAAACAAACGTAAGGAACAGTTCGTTGGACGACATATCGACGGGAATTTTAATTTCCCTTTTGGTATTGCTTATCGTCATTTCCGGTTATTTTTCCGGGTCTGAGACAGGCATGATGGCCATTAACCGCTATCGGTTACGCCACCTTTCTAAATCAGGCCATAGCGGCGCTAAGCGGGTCGAAAAACTGCTCACTCGGCCAGACCGATTGATTGGTCTTATCCTGATCGGCAATAACTTGGTCAATATTCTGGCCTCGTCGATCGCCACCGTTTTAGGTTTGCGCCTGTACGGTGATGCCGGTATTGCAATCGCCACCGGGGTACTAACCATGGTGATTTTGGTCTTCGCGGAGGTGACCCCTAAAACGCTCGCCGCCCTCTACCCGGAACGGGTCTCTTTTATCAGCAGCTTTGTGCTGACCATTCTGATGAAAGTGTTCTATCCGTTGGTCAGTTTCGTGAACTTCATAACCAATGGCTTTTTACGGATGCTGGGGTTAGGCGCAAAGGCTGATGGCAAAGACAGCTTAAGTACCGAAGAACTGCGCACGATTGTTAATGAGGCCGGGAGTCTGATCCCGCGCCGCCACCAGCATATGCTATTGTCGATTCTTGAGTTAGAAGAAGTAACCGTGGATGACATTATGGTACCGCGTAATGAAATCACCGGGATTAATATCAATGATGACTGGAAGTCGATCATGCGCCAATTCACGCATGCTCCGCATGGACGGATGGTACTCTATCGCGACACCATCGACGAAGTGGTTGGCATGCTGCGCGTGCGCAAAGCGTACCGCTTAATGGTTGAGAAAAACGAGTTTAATAAAGAAACACTGCTGCGCGCCGCCGACGAAGTGTACTTTATTCCGGAAGGCACACCACTGAATGTGCAGATGCTGAAATTCCAACGCAACAAGCAACGTATTGGTTTGGTCGTTGACGAGTATGGTGACATGATCGGTTTGGTGACCTTGGAAGATATACTTGAAGAGATCGTCGGTGAATTTACCACCTCATTGTCACCGAGCTTGGCAGAAGAAATTACGCCACTGACCGACGGTGGCTATCTGATTGAGGGCAGCGCCAATATTCGCGACTTGAATAAGAGCCTTAATTGGGCTCTACCAACCGATGGGCCGCGTACCCTCAATGGCCTTATCCTCGAGCACCTAGAAGATATTCCTAACAACCGCTTAAGTGTAGAGATTGATGGCCATCATATTGAAATTGTTGACGTTGCAGACAATATGATTAAGCAAGTTAAGGTATTACCGGCCAAGCAACCACAAGCGAGCGTAAACAGCTAGTTGAGCACCTTCGCATCAGCTATATCATGGCACTAGCACGCTGAAAAAGCCATGAGATGAACGCACAAAAAAGTGGGGCCTTCCCCACCTTTTTTGTGCTTGCCTCTTTTTAGGTCATCACCTGATCGCCCGTTACCACTGCCGTCATGAAGAGCTGTTTTCCGTAAAGGTGTAATGCCGTAATGCTTCAATAAAGCTAGCCTCTTTGATGGGTTTCACAATCACATAATCGGCACCCGCTTGATAAAAGGCCTCATGAACATGACCGTACGCATCTGCCGTGCACGCATAAATGGGGACGCGGAGCCCTAACGTATGACGAATCGCTTTGGTCGCATCAATGCCGCCAAGATTCGGCATATGGTTATCCATTAATACCAGATCATAGGGCGCTTGTTGGAGACGTTCGAGAGCCTGCTCCCCATCTTTCACCCAATCAACATCAATCTGGTATTTGTTGCAAAACGCTTGAGCCACCATGGCATTGATTTTATTGTCCTCGACCAGCAACACCCGCTCAATGCCCAAAGACGCCGGATCAAAGGGATCAGCCTCGACGGCTTGTGCAGGTTTAGCGTGTGTCACGGTCACAGGCACAGTGACCATAAAGCGACTCCCTTTTTCCGGCTCACTGGTCACATCAATCTCCCCCCCGAGCAAGTCGAGTAAGCTTTTCACGATAGATAAGCCCAAGACACTGCCTCCGTATGTCCGCGTGACGCTGGAGTCGGCTTGTACAAAAGGGTCAAACAAGGATGCTAGCGCTTGTTGATTCATACCCACGCCCGTGTCAGTGACCTCTATATGTAAGCTTGTTTGCTCACCCGACTCGACTAATTTGATGGTCATCCCCACCTTGCCGACATGGGTAAACTTCACCGCATTACTCATCAAGTTGAACAGGATTTGAGTCAGACGTGATTGATCAGAGTACACCATGGTGTCACCCGCGACGGGGGCATCAATGGTCAATGCAATCTGTTTACTCTCACAAATCGGGGTATAGATATTCTCAACGGTACGAACCATATCTTGCAGATAAAAGTCGTCGTGCTCGATGGTCATCTTTCCTTGTTCAATTTTGGAAAGGTCAAGCACATCATTTAGCACAGTTAGTAAGTGCTCACCACTTTGATAGAGACTCCCTAAAAGATCTTTTTGCTCTTTTTCTTTTGCCTTATCACTCAATATTTGGGTAATCCCTAAGATACCATTAAGCGGCGTTCGAATTTCATGGCTCATCTTAGCCAAGAACTCCGACTTGGCACGGGCAGAGGCTTCAGCCGCCTCTTTGGCTCGTTGACTTTGCTGCTCCGCTTCGATCAATGACGTGATTTCTTGACCCTGCCCAATCACCGCTTTCACTTGGTTGTCGACCATTAACGGCGCCAGATTCCAACGATACACTCGACGATCAATCTCTATGTTCACCCCTTTTAAAATCGTCCCGTTTAATGCGCGTTGTAGGTGCGGGGTAATCGCATACATAAACTGGTCGTAGAGCCAACTCGAGGCATGAATTTGCTCGTCATAGTTAAGCTTTAGTTTGGCCGCGGGGTTAATCCGTGTAATGTCAAAGTGGGTGTCCCAAACGATGATGGGTGACAAGGCATAATCAAACAGGTCTTGGAGTGAGCGCTCTTTTTCATACAAGGCATCAAACGTGGACTCCAAGGTTTTACCGATATGGTTAAACTCTTCAATATCCGATCCTGCAAAGGGCAAGGTGCGCTGTCGAGAGCGCGCGCCTTGGGTATAACGCATCAACTTTTCCAGTGAATCTGCGATGCGCGTTTGCACAAATCGATTAACCCAGATCGCTGCCACGATAATCACCATCGTGGTCAGCAGCAGGTTAATCCCCATTTGCCGCTGCAATGCCACCACATTGTCATTTTGCTGTGCCGACAGAAGCGTAATTTTTGAAGGCTCACCAGCAATGCGTAACTTGGCTTGGCTCACTAAATAGTGGCGAAATGCTTGACTCTCGCCTGGCGCGGGAAGCGTGAGATCGCGGCCAATATCATCGTTGCTGCTCAAGGTCGAGGCGAGAGTGACGTTATCGGCAGACAACCACACCGCTTGCGTACCACTGGCGCGCTGCAAACTTTTGACAAACGAGAAGTTGCCATTAAGCATCACCACCACATATAAGTAGCCCCCCAGCTTGCCGCTAGATTGAAACACAATCGGTGTGCGTCGCATTAACAGGTAGCTCTGCTCCATTTCTGTGGTGATGGTGGTTAACGCCCACCGATTAATCCCCCTTAACTGGAGGCGTAGCTGCTCTAACTGCTCACGATCAATACCATGAAAGAGGCTGCTACCGTCATGCCACAGCACACGGTCGTCTTTGGCGATAAAGCGAAAATCGGGGGTATTGGCCACGTCTTGCTGTTCTTGCTCGATAAAGTAATCATCTAAGGCAGCACTGTCTTCATTCGCCACCATTGATTGCAGTGTCATACTCGCGGCATTGGTGTTTTGATGAATTTGCAACGAGGTCAAGCGACTATCAAACACATTTTGCAGCAGACGAGACGTCTGCGTCAGGGTACGGGTGATTTCTTGATTAATCCCCGCCAACGTCAGCTGATAACTCTGTATATACACCCCGGCCGTCACAAAGAGGAAGAAGACCACGATCAAACGGGTCAGTAATTGAGACAGTGACAGCTTCGGCGGTCCCGATATGGCCATTTTTTAGTCCGAATATCTAAATGCTTGTTTTTTGAGCGCTTTTATTCGCTCAGGATCATCGTAGCGAGTAACCACTTCAAACCGCCCAGAATAGACCACAGGCACAGGTTGATGCTCAATATCACGCTTGATCGCCTCGGCCATGGCGACACCTGTGTCATCATTCATTCTCATCACAGTCACATCGAGCTGACCGGCGGCAATCGCGTCGAGTTCTGCCGAGCCACCGCCCCAGCCGTTGAGCCCAACCGTATCACGACCTAATTCATCTAAGGCCTGGACGGCACCAAACGCGACATCGGTTGCACACGCATAAATAAAGTCGAGCTTTGGATTATTATTTAGCATCGCTTTCGCCGCTTGGTAACCCGATTCTTGATCACCCTTGGTGTAATAAGCAGACAGCAAGCTGCTATCACCGTGCGAGCTCATGGCCTCAATAAAGGTATCTCCCCGCGCATCACTGACATAACCTTGCGAAAAATAAAGCACCGAATAGTTCACGCCTTCAGGATATCGCTCTTGGTAATAGCTTGCCAATGCACGACTACCACGTTGGTGATCAAACCCCACATATAAGAACGGCTGATTGTCTTGCCACGCTTTTACGGGCGTGGTGATATTTTGCAAAATAAGCTTGGTTTGGTTCTGGGATAACACATGGTTAATAAATTTACGGTGGCGCACACTGTTCAACGTAAAAATAAGATAATCGGCACCATCACGTAACGCCGCATACAACGAGGCACTTTGCTCACGAATATCAGTATTGGGGCGCGTCGTCACTTCCTGAAGCTCATATGGGATATTGAGCGCATTCAGCCGCCGCTCGAAGGCACGCACATTACGCTGCCAGTAATCGGATATTTGCTCGCCTGGCACCACCACTGAGATTTTTATCGGCTCCATGGCACCTAAAAAAGGCACGGGATCACGCTGTACGAGCGCATCCAATTCGGTGGTTAGCCTTTTCTGCTCCGGGTGCAGCGCAAGATACTCATCATAGGACCAAAAACCATTGAGTGATCCGTGGGCACTGGACATCACCATCAGCAAGGTGAGCCCAGTTAACCAACGGCAAAAACGGATCGCGTCATTTAGATGTCTAGTGCGTAAACTCACTTTTATCCCACAGCCCTTTTGTTTCCGAATCAGTGCCAGCTTAGCGAAACCCGTGCACCGACGCAGCGAGAAAAGCGAGAAGCGTGCTTGATGAGGCAAAAAAGATGCAACAAAGCCTACACTTCCCAAGCATTTATCTAGCAATCAAGACAAAAAGGGAGAAACCATCAATACCAACAAAAACGGCAGCCCAATAGGGGCTGCCGTTAGCGTTCAAAAACAGAGACGCGCTAGTCGACACGCAACGTTTGTAACATGGACTCAGGTAAGGAAAGATCATCGTTTTTGTTCACGGTCACCCCGGCATCGATGATGGCACGCGCGATATCTTTCGCCTCGTTAAGTGAGTGCATCTCATACGTCCCGCATTGATACTCGTTAAGCTCAGGGATCTTGTCTTGCGACGGTACAACCAGCACATCTTCCATCGCCAATTCCCATGCTTTCGCCACCTCAGGCTCTTGGGGCTCACCAATCAGGCTCATGTAGAAGCCTGTACGACACCCCATCGGCGAGATATCAATGATCTCCACCTTGTCGCTGTTGAGGTGGTTACGCATAAACCCAGCAAACAGGTGCTCGAGCGTGTGGATCCCTTTTTCCGTCAAGTGCTCTTCGTTAGGACGACAAAAACGAAGGTCAAACACGGTAATCGTATCACCGCTGGGGGTCTGCATCGTTTTTGCAACGCGCACAGCCGGTGCATGCATACGCGTATGGTCAACCGTAAAACTATCTAATAGTGGCATCTTACCTCCTTTGTTCCTCGCGGCGACCCTTAAAATGGCCACCAGCTCAGATTATCCTCGAGTCGTTGTCGGCAACCTTTTAGCTGCCAACCGTAGTCCTTTGCTTGTTGTTCGACTTTGCGCGCCACGCGTTTTAACCCAGGTTTCCCCTCAAACGAGCCGCGCTGAAATCCACCTCTACCTTCATGGTAAGCCAAATATTGGCGATACACATCCCACTTTGACACCCCGAGTTGGCGGTAGGTTGCATCGGTATACCAGCCAATAAACTGTAACGCGTCGGCAAAGTCAGTACGGGCGCCGCCATTATCTGTGGCTTTTTGATAATCAGACCAAGCCGGGTCTTGCGCCTGCGCATAGCCATAGGCACTGCTCACTCGCCCCCACGGCAGGATGCCTAACACATAATCACGCGGGGGCAAGGCATCATGCACAAATGCACTCTCTTGCTTTACGAACGCCATGGCCACTTGGATGGGCGTCCCCCATTCCTCTTCCATATCCACCGCCGCTTCAAACCAATCGGGGTGTTGGTCGAAGATCGCACAGAGGTTGTTGGGATTATCCGGCGGTGGTGTGGCACATCCTGATACCATCACCACGGTGAAAAGTGCACCAATATGACGGGAAAAGCGCTTCCTGCTCATCGTCGTCCGTCCAATTACCAGCTTTCAGCCATGGGCACATCTTTAAAGTAAGCATTCAAAAACGCTTCAAAGCTTTGTTTATCACTGTCTTCTACCGCTTTTTGACGCGCAACGCTTTGTTTGGCTTCTTGTAAAAAGTCGGCATCACTGTGGATATTGTAAGGCACATCCGCTAGCGCCGCTTTGTGGTCACGCGCAAGGCTTAGCCCTAGGCCGCCAATTCCACCTTGCGCTATCACGTCAGCGAGAACACGGCCAGATAGTGTGAGCTCTGGGTTATCAAAGCAGGTGATCATCTTGTCACAGACGGTCTCATAACGATGATCCCCAACGGCTTGATCCATCACTTTCGCCAACTGCTTAAGCTCACCCATTACTTGTAATCCCCACTCTGCTTGCGTGAGGGTCTCGCCTTCACATCCTGTGGTCAGGGTTAACCCTGGTTTGCGGCCTTCGAGTACAATTTTGTTCCAATTGTCACGCCAGCAATTGAGTTCAGGATCGGTCATCGGCTCAGAGGGGGACAAGGCACACCAGGCGACGAACAGATCAAGGAAATGAATCTGATCCTCTTCAATCCCCACCGCGCTGTATGGGTTCACATCCAAAGAGCGGACCTCGATGTACTCGACACCGCCTCGCTCAAGCGCTTCGGTCGGCTTTTCACCGCTTTCGGCATTCCGCTTAGGGCGTATGGGGGCATATAGCTCGTTTTCAATTTGCAGCACATTGGTGTTGAGCTGACGATACGTCTCGCCATCACGAATACCTAGCTTGGCAAACGTGTGTGAGGGGGTACGAATCGCGTTTCTTAAACCTTCAAGATATTGCTCTAGGGTGTTAAAGCCAATTTTTAGATCCGCTTGCGCATTGTTGGTATACCCCAAATCACTCAAGCGCAGCGACGTTGCATAAGGTAAGTAACACGTCCCTGACGGCATATGCTCAAAGGGCAATTGGCTTTCCGCATGCTTGATAAACGAGCCACATAAAGCAGGTGACGCACCAAATAGATAAGGGATCATCCAACCATGGCGGTAATAATTACGAATAAGATCAAAGTACCCTTGGGTGACTGACGCTTGGCTTACCGTGTCTGAGTGGTACAAATGCTGCCAAAATGTCTCAGGCAAAGAGATGTTAAAGTGCACTCCTGAGATCACTTGCATGACACTGCCATAGCGATGCTTGAGCCCTTGCCGATACAAGGTCTTCATGCGGCCGATATTTGAGCTGCCGTATTGCGCCAAGGTGATATCGTCTTCCGATGCCACCACGCATGGCATTGACATGGGCCACAATTGTTCGTCGCCCATTTGCTGATAGGTAAAGCGATGGATGTCCTGCAACTCATCCAGCATCCCTTTCACCGAGGTGTTAACAGGGGTAATAAACTCCAACAGCGATTCCGCAAAATCCGTCGTGATCCAACGGTGTGTCAGCGCGGATCCAAGTGTCTCTGGATGCGCCGTCTGCGCTAAATGGCCTGTTGGCGTAATGCGTAATGCCTCGCGCTCCAATCCGCGGCCAATCCCCTTTAAGGCATCTGGGTTTTGCGCTAAACGCGCTAACCGTTGGGTAAAGTCAGTCAAAATGTATCTCTTATTTTTTTAAGCTGCGTGGCGGTCAATATAAACAAGCTATTGCTCAAAAGCCATCACGCAGCGGAGTAAGTTTATCCAAATAGGCTTATCGATAATCAAGCGCTAACCTGCGCACTGGCAAGCCAAGTTGACGTAAGCTATCGCTAAGGCGAGACGCATCCCCGACCACAATAATTTGATAGTCGTTAGGATCAAACCAACGTGTCGCTTGGGCATTCAGCTGTTGCAATGTGATTGATTGCAATAAGGCTTTTTGTGCCTCACGGTAGTTGTCGTCTAAATCAAAGGCCTCAATATGCGCGATCAAGCCTGCTTTTTCCCATGGCGTTTCATAACGCAGCGCATCACGCTGACCACTCGATTGGCGTAAGTAAGCTAATTCTTGTGCGGAAAAGCCATTTTCTTGTGCATGCGCCATTTCTTGCCATAGCGCTTTAATCGCATCGTGTGTCGCATCAGCGCGCACATCGGTACTGACTTCTATGGTGCCTGTCTGCCGGCCTCCATAAACACCGCTATGCGCACCATAGGTATAACCTTTATCTTGACGCAAGTTTTGATTCAGGCGCGCATTAAAATTGCCCCCTAAATTAAAGTTGGCTAAGCGGGTTTTAAACATCGGGCCGGTGGCATCGTAGGGCATACCATGGCGCACCATACGAATACTGGTTTGGGGGGCTTGCGGTTTATCCACCAGCCAAATTTGTGCCTGGTCGTAGTCTTTCGGAACGGCACGCGCCACCTGAGCCGTCGGTGGCATTTGCGCTTGCCACGGCGTGATCCGGTTGGCGAGATTGATCGCATGTTCACGCGAAAGATCACCCACCACAATCAATTGGCTGCCTTGCAATACGTAGTGCTGGCGATAGAAGTGTTTCACATCGTCAAGTGTCATGGCCGCAATATCTTCCGCGACACCTCCCTCTGGGGCACGGAAGGTGGCATCTTGATATAACAGCTGGTTTGTCGCTTGGCTAGCTAACCAACCGGCATCATCAGCGCGAGAGGCCATGCCCTCCAATAACTGGGTTTTGACACGATCAAAATCTTTTTCTGCAAAGGTCGGCGAGCGTAAGGTTTTATTGACCAGTTTCAGGGTCTCACCCAGATGCTTTTTCAGTGATGTTACCGTGATTTGTGTATGGTAACTTTCTGCGTCGACATTGACTTGACTGCCCAGCTTGTCTAGCGCTCGAGTCAGCTCAGCGGCTGACATACCTGCCGCGCCCTCGGTCACCATGGTGGCCGTTAAGTGAGCGATGCCTCGCTGATCGTTAGGCTCCATCAAGGTGCCAGCGGGTAAACGAAGCTGCAAGGTGACCGTGGGTGTCTCGCGGCTCACTGTGCCTGCCAGGTGAATACCATTGTCTAAGTCCGCCCGATAAATGCGTGGCACATTCACCGTGACACTCCCATTCGGAGCCGGGATCTGGGTGCGATCGAAGTCTTCTGGCGTATCACGTCGCGCTAACGTGTCGTGCGGGTTTTGCGTCTGTACCTGACCATAATCTGGACGCTGATAGATAAAATTCGCTGGCGCCGCCACCAAATCCGTCCGTCCAACGGGGACCACACTGGTGTTCACTGCGGGCTGACCTTTTATCCATTGCCGATAGCTTTCCATCACCTTGTCAGGGGTCACCGCATTAAGGCGTGCAAGGCGCTGATTCATACGGTTTGCATCACCGTAGAGCGTATAATCACTGGCCAGCTGTGAGACCTTGCCGTCGACACTTTGCAGCGCAAAGATATTATCGGCTTCCACCATGGATTGGATTTGGTCGATATCCTCGTCACTGACTCCTTTCGCCTCAAACTGCGTCAGAGTTTGCGTTAACAAGGTACGGATCTCAGCCAGTGATTGGCCTTGGCGGCCGACACCGTAGATCTCAAACGTACAGGCCAGCTCACCGCACTGATGCGATGCGCCTGCACTTAACAGCTGCCCCGTTTGCACGAGGGACTGATAAAGCACACTGTCACGCCCTTGCCCCAATACATTGGCCAGCACGCCCAAGCGCGTCGTGGTATCCGTCTCAGGCACACTGGTAGGAAAGGTCATTACCAATACCGGTTGCGAGACCTTATCTTCCAATGTCACAAAGCGAGGGCCGTCCAGCGTGACCGGTTGAGGTTTCGCATCTGGTATTGATGGGCCTTGAGGAATATCACCAAAATATTTTTTCACCCAAGCAAGGGTTTGCTGAATATCGATGTCGCCACCAATGGTGAGGGTGGCATTGTTCGGCCCATACCAGCGCAGGAAGAATTGCTTGAGATCGCCAACGTCGACACGATTAAGGTCCTCAACATAACCAATCACCGGCCATGAGTAAGGGTGACCCTCAGGATAGAGTGCTTGATTAATCGTCTCGTTAACACGGCCATAAGGAACATTGTCTATCCGAAATGCGCGTTCGTTTTTCACCGTGTCACGCTGCACTTCAAATTTGCGTTGAGAGACCGCATCGAGCAAAAAGCCCATGCGATCAGATTCAAGCCAAAGGACACGCTCAAGCTCGTTAGCCGGCACGGTCTGGTAATACTGGGTGGTGTCACGGTTGGTTGAGCCATTGTTATAGCCCCCTACTTCTTTTATGCGCTTGCCGTGATCGTCTACGTGCTCTGAGCCTTCGAACATCATATGCTCAAAAAAGTGTGCGAAGCCAGATTTCCCCGGCTCCTCCCGGGCAGAGCCCACGTGATAACGCACATCAACGTTAACAAGAGGGTCAGAGTGATCCTCATGCAACAGCACCGTCAGTCCATTATCTAATTCAAATTGTTGATAAGGAACTTGGGCACTGCCCGCTGGGGGCGAGACAGTTTTGATCCACGTAATGCCCTCAGGCGTTTGAGTGGGTGAAGAGCCAGTCAGTTGGCACCCTGACAAGACAGATAATAAGAAAAATGTGGCGAGCAATAAACGTGGCATAGAATCATTCCTAACCGGCTACCCAACGAAATGAAATCACAATCACTAGGTAGCGCGATGCTTTTGCAACAAAGATAATCAGCCAGCACCAAGATTGGCGAAGGCGCAGCCAACCGGCCACCACGCAAAGCGGATCACCCATAACCGGGACCCAACTTAATAGCAAGGCAGCATAACCATAGCGTTGCAGCCCAGCGAGCGCTCGGCGGTGCCATGATTGACGCGGTTGATAATCGGGCAGCCAACGCCCAATGGCGTAGTTGGTCATACCACCGAGCGTATTGCCGACCGTGGCAATCGCCACAACGATCCCATCCGCGAATGAGTGCTGGGTTAATAAATACACCAGATTGGCTTCAGAGCCACCAGGCAATAAGGTCGCACTTAAAAAGCTGGTGGCAAATAAGGTTGCCAGCAGCATCCAATCGTCCATTCGACCTCATGCAGTATCATTGGTTCAGCGCTTACGACAAAGCGCTCCCCCGGGGTGAATAGCTAAGTCGAGGGCATTTCCAACACACGCTTACCACGTGTATGACCTGTTTCTAACGCTTTGTGCGCCTGTGCGCCCTGTTCAAGCGGGTAGACGGCCGCGATATCTATTTTCAGATCGCCCTGATCAAGCATGTCGAGCAAGCGCTGAGTCTGCCAAGTATTTGGATCAACCAACATACCTGTCGCCTTCAGCCCTCGCTCGGCAGCCGCGGAGGTAATGGTATCGCGCGTATTAGTGGGGACGGTGACAATACGCCCACCGGTTTTCAGGCCTGCTAATGCATCAATGGCGGTGTCTACTCCCACCAAATCAATCACCAGATCAAACTCACCATTGGCGGTAGCCCAATGCGGTTGATGGTAATCGATCGGTGTCGCATCCAGTTGACGTAAAAAGGCATGATTGTTTTCAGAAGCCGTGGCAAAAACCTGGGCCCCGAGACGAACGGCTAACTGTACCGCAAGGTGCCCGACGCCGCCGGCGCCGGCTAAAATCAATACTTTTTCGTCACGCGCCAGTTTACCATGCTCAAGTGCTTGCCAAGCCGTCAGCCCTGCCAATGGCACTGCGGCGGCATCCACCATAGGCACACTCGGCGGCACGGTTGATAACAAGCCAGCATCGGCGACCACATATTGGCTGTATCCCCCGCCTTCGGTGGGGAAACCAATCATCCCAGCGACACGATCCCCCACATCAAACTTGCTTTCATTGGTGCCATTCGCCACCACGACCCCGGCAACGTCATAGCCAGGCACCCAAGGCAAATGATCGCGATTATGCTCAGCAGCCCAACCAAGCCCTGCTCGCGTTTTTGCATCAATGGGGTTAACCCCAGCCGCTTTTACTTGAATCAACACCTGCTCTTCAGAGGGCGACGGAATCGGACGATTGACCGGGGTAAGTACCTCTGGTGCACCAAATTCAGTGATTGCAAGTGAGAGATTATTCGACATATTGACTCCTTTCGCATGCCATTGTGCTTATGCTGGCGTATCTATTAATAGTATTCGCCTTGACGACGAGATAAAGCACAGAGCCATTGCAAAGCGTAAACCTCTAGTCTTAACAAAAAAAGCGGCAGACTCAATGCCTACCGCTATTTTCTTTTTATCGACTCGGTATCAAATCACTGAAGGCTAGCCGACCAAAGCCAGCAAAATCCCGGCCGCGACCGCAGAGCCCAATACGCCAGCCACATTGGGTCCCATCGCATGCATTAATAAGAAGTTATGCGGGTTGGCATCGAGTCCTACTTTGTTAACCACTCGGGCCGCCATCGGAACGGCTGATACACCGGCTGCCCCAATCAATGGGTTGATAGGATCGCGGCTAAAGCGGTTAAGGATTTTGGCCATTAATACCCCAGTTCCGGTGCCGATGCTAAATGCGACGGCGCCCAATACCAAGATCCCTAAGGTTTCAAACTGAAGAAACTTATCGGCTTCCAATTTGGAGCCTACCGCCAGACCAAGGAAAATGGTGACAATGTTGATCAGCTCATTTTGCGCCGTTCCCGATAAACGGTCCACCACGCCACACTCTCGCATCAAGTTGCCAAGACAGAACATACCAACCAGCGGGGTCGCCGAGGGCAAGAACAAGATGGTCATCATCAGCACCGCCAGCGGAAACAGGACCTTCTCTGTTTTCGACACATGACGGAGTTGCTTCATCTCAATCTTGCGTTCGCTGTCAGAGGTAAACAACTTCATGATGGGTGGCTGAATAATGGGTACCAACGCCATATAGCTATAGGCTGCGACGGCAATGGCGCCGAGCAAGTCCGGTGATAATCGACTGGCGAGGAAGATAGCCGTCGGCCCATCCGCGCCCCCAATGATGGCAATGGAAGCGGCATCTTGGAGGCTAAACGCCATGCCTGGCACCAAGTTAAGTAAAATGGCCCCAAACAAGGTAGCAAAAATACCAAACTGTGCCGCGGCACCGAGCAACAAGGTGCGCGGGTTAGCGATCAGCGCGCCAAAATCGGTCATCGCCCCCACCCCCATAAAGATCAGCAGGGGGAATACGCCAGTATCAATCCCGACATGGTAGACATAGTAGAGCAGGCCGCCTGGCTCGTTAAAACCGGCATTGGGTATATTCGCCAATATGGCGCCAAAACCGATAGGTAGGAGCAACAGTGGCTCAAACCCACGTCGAATCGCCAAAAAGAGCAATAGACAGCCCACGGCAATCATTACCAACTGTGGCCACTGGAAGTTTGCCAGTCCAGTTTCCGACCACAGGATCATTAATCCTTCCATGCTGCCCTCTTATCCTAAGTGCAATAACGGCATGCCGACAGTCACGGCATCGCCTTCTTTCACTTGTACGTCTTGGACGGTGCCCGCATGGGCAGCTCGCACCTCGGTTTCCATCTTCATCGCTTCCAAGATGATCAGGACATCGCCTTCCTGGACATGCTCCCCTGGGGTGACCATCACCTTAAAAATGTTCCCTGCCAGAGGGGCCGTCACCGGCTCAAGGTTGCTTGGCGCAGCTTGAGGGGCTGGCGCACTCGTCGATACTGGCGCCTGACTCACTGTCTGAATATCACCCAGCGCCCCATCTGGCCCTACATCGACCTGATAGACCTGACCATTAACACGCACGCTGTAGGTTTCCACGTCACCACTGCCTGATTGCTCAGGTACGGCGGGTGCAGGTGTTGGCTCCCCGGTTGGTACTGGTTCAAACGCTTCAGGGTTACCTCGGTTTTGTAAGAATTTCCACCCCACCTGCGGGAACAGGGCATAGGTCAGCACATCATCAATGGTCTGATCCGCTAAAGTGACATTCTCGGCCGCGGCTTTGTCGGTCAGTGCTTGAGTCAGCGCGTCCATTTCCGGCTCCAGCTTATCAGCAGGGCGACAGGTGATTGCCTCTTCGCCATCTAACACGCGAGCCTGGAGTGTTGCATTAACCGGCGCGGGGGCTTTTCCATACTCCCCTTTGAGTAATGCAGCCGTCTCTTTGGTAATACTCTTGTAGCGCTCACCGGTCAGCACGTTAATCACCGATTGAGAGCCGACAATTTGCGAAGTCGGGGTGACTAAGGGGATATAGCCTAAATCTTCACGGACCCGGGGAATTTCCTCCAACACTTCGTCCATTTTGTCGGTCGCCCCCTGCTCTTTAAGCTGGCTCTCCATATTGGTCAGCATGCCGCCGGGCACTTGTGCAATCAAAATACGTGAGTCGACGCCTTTAAGCTGCCCTTCAAATTGCGCGTATTTTTTACGCACGGTGCGGAAATAAGCGGCAATGGACTCAAGCTTATTCAGATCGAGGTTCGTTTCACGCTCAGTGCCTTCGAGCATCGCTACCACGGTTTCCGTCGGCGTGTGCCCGTAGGTTTGGCTCATTGAAGAAATGGCGGTATCGAGCACATCCAGGCCCGCTTCAACCGCTTTGACGGCGGTGGCCGTCGATAATCCCGTGGTGGCGTGACAATGCAAGGATAGGGGGATATCACACGCCGCTTTGATACGGCTCACCAGCTCATGGGCTTCATAAGGCTTTAGCAAACCAGACATGTCTTTAATGCACAGCGAGTGACAGCCGAGATCTTCCAACTGTTTGGCCAAGTCGGTCCAGGTGTCCATGGTGTGCACGGGACTGGTGGTATAAGAGATGGTGCCTTGCGCATGCGCACCGACTTCCACCGCCGCGCCCACCGCTGCTTGGAAGTTGCGCACATCGTTCATCGCATCAAAGATCCGGAACACATCCATGCCATTTGCATGTGCGCGCTCGACAAACTTGTGTACCACATCATCGGCGTAGTGGCGATAACCCAAGAGGTTCTGACCACGCAACAGCATCTGCATCGGCGTATTTGGCATCGCTTTTTTGAGCTCTCGCAAGCGCACCCAAGGATCTTCACCCAAGTAGCGAATACAAGCATCAAAGGTCGCCCCACCCCAGGTTTCCAGTGACCAAAAACCAATTTGATCTAGCTCGGCGGCAATCGGCAACATATCGTCCAAACGCAGACGTGTGGCAAACAACGACTGATGGGCATCACGCAATACCACATCGGTAATAGCTAACGGCGTAGACATAACAAACTCCTTTTTTATATGTGCCTGGCCACTCAACGGTGACGTTGGCGGTACTGCTGAACAGCGACAGTGATCGCGGCAATCACATCCGGTGAAGGCTGCGATACGTCAGGTGCTGCTTGGGCTTTGGGCTGAGCGGCTGCTTTCGCCGCGGCAGGGGGGATAGGGTCACCAAAACGTTCCAGTTGGCGGACCAAAAAAATTAATATCGAAAGAAATACAAATACCACAACCATGCCGGTTAACATCAGCATCGTTGCCTGTTCTAAAAGCGGGCCTAAATCCATGGTTTCTTCCTTGTCACACTCACTATTGCTTACTTCTAAGCAGTGATTGCCCCCATTATTATCCATTTATTTTGGTGGCAAACTCATCAACGGCGTTCAAAATACTAACAATTCGTATCAATGACAATCTGGCGATTGCGTTTTTGTTACCTCATAACGCCCATCAATGGGCATTTTTAGCCACTTCGCGATCAAACCAAACAAACTAAGTGTTTATATACAATTACCGTCAATACGGGGCCGAGAGCCACTGACGCGAGCACCGAATAAAATGGGGAACGATACCAATTTTCAGACTATCGCACTTTTGGAAAAAACCTTTTTCCTATCGTGATTATTTGTATTAACCGTAAAAACGACGCACTGAACGTGACAACCAAGCAATCAAAACGTAAAGGGAGATATAAAGGAAACGCGGAGAGACATGAAGAGGTCAACGATAACTATCGAAGCGATAGGAGTAAACGAAGGATGGTATGCGATAAGGCAGAGAAGCGAGCAAAATGGCGCGTCCGGGAGGATTCGAACCTCCGACCGCCTGGTTCGTAGCCAGGTACTCTATCCAGCTGAGCTACGGACGCGCTGACGGATTTGCTTAAGATTGAAGATGGCGCGCTCGGGAGGATTCGAACCTCCGACCGCCTGGTTCGTAGCCAGGTACTCTATCCAGCTGAGCTACGAGCGCGTGTCGTCAATCTTACGTTCATCATGAACTGTGTTGCGGGTCTTCCGTGAAGAGATGGCGCGTCCGGGAGGATTCGAACCTCCGACCGCCTGGTTCGTAGCCAGGTACTCTATCCAGCTGAGCTACGGACGCACATCTTAATACAAGGCAGGCTTGTAAATCATGGCGGTGAGGGAGGGATTCGAACCCTCGATACGGCTACAAACCGTATACTCCCTTAGCAGGGGAGCGCCTTCAGCCACTCGGCCACCTCACCGCAAGTTATGGCGCGTCCGGGAGGATTCGAACCTCCGACCGCCTGGTTCGTAGCCAGGTACTCTATCCAGCTGAGCTACGGACGCGCATCTATTTTGCTGCAGCAACATGGCGGTGAGGGAGGGATTCGAACCCTCGATACGGCTACAAACCGTATACTCCCTTAGCAGGGGAGCGCCTTCAGCCACTCGGCCACCTCACCGTCGCTGCGGGTGCACATATTACTTTGAGCCACATATATGTCAAACACTTTTCTGGCAAAAATCGTCTTGCCACCAACAAATGGACAATTATCACCCACAGCCCAATTCTATTGTTGGATTTATCGCCGTTTCATTCTGATTTTACGGGAAAAGCAGGGATAAAAAAGGCCGACCTTTGGTCGACCTCTTTTTGCCTTGTTAGTAGTCGCTCTGACCACTTGCAGGCGCGCCTTTTTCGGCCTGAATACGCATGTAGATCTCTTCACGATGTACCGAAACATCTTTCGGTGCATTCACACCAATACGGACTTGGTTACCTTTTACACCCAATACAGTGACAGTGACTTCATCACCAATCATCAAGGTTTCGCCCACACGGCGAGTTAAAATCAGCATGCTTCTACTCCTTGAGTATCAATCTTTTACTTATTCAATTAGTGTCTGAGCCAGATAACCCGCCAGCGTATCGGCCCGTTACCTGTGATCGTTGGATTCTTTCCCTGCTCATGATGCCAATACGGGCGCTGACTCGCGTCCGTATTCCACACTATGGTCGAATTATCACACCATATCCAGAAAAGGGCAGAGAAATTTACTGTTTTATCATCATGCCGTTAGCCGTGGAGGCGATTGACCTGAGATAACAGTGTAAGAGAAATCTGTACGGCATTGGCCAGCATGGTGACAAAATCTAACCAATATCACGTCTTACCGCTGACACCGCTTAAGGCGTTGCACTATACAGAATCAGGAAAAAAGTGCAATTATTAATCTAGATCACAAAAAAGGGTCGCGATACGCGACCCTCTTGACTTTTTAAAAAAACAAAAGCGACTTATAGTTGCTCAGCGAGCCAGGTCTCCGCGGAGGCTAATGCATTCGGCAGTGCACTCACATCACTACCGCCGGCTTGTGCCATATCAGGACGACCACCGCCTTTGCCACCCACTTGCTGTGCGACAAGGTTGACCAGCTCACCCGCTTTTACCGTGCCGGTTAGATCCTTGGTGACACCGGCAATCAGGCCGACTTTATCATTGGCCACGTTACCGAGTAGCACAATGCCACTGCCCATTTGGTTTTTCAGATCATCCACCATGCTACGCAGTGCTTTGTTATCCGCACCATCAAGCTGGCTAATCAGCACTTTTACCCCGTTTAGCTCACGGACCTGATTGATCAGCCCAGCACTTTCTTGTGCGGCCAGTTTCTGTTTAAGCTGCTGAATTTGTTTCTCTAACGCTTTCGCTTTGCTCTGGGCTTCGTCAAGTTTGGCTTCATAGTCAGCCTGTTGCTGATAAACGCTATCAATGGCCGCTTGCCCGGTAATGGCTTCGATGCGGCGTACACCGGCCGCGATACCCGCTTCAGAGACGATTTTAAACATGCCAATGTCGCCCGTACGCGTCGCGTGTGTCCCGCCACACAGCTCGATAGAAAAGTCACCCATGCTTAATACACGCACTTGGTCATCGTATTTCTCACCAAACAGTGCCATCGCGCCTTTTTGCTTGGCGGCTTCGATATCCATCACTTCTGTCTGCACGGGGCTATTTTCACGGATTTGTTGATTCACGATCCGCTCAACCGCTTTGAGTTCGTCAGCGGTGACCGGCTCAAGGTGTGAGAAGTCAAAACGCAACCCATCAGGCCGGACTAGCGAGCCTTTTTGCGCAATGTGCTTCCCTAGTACCTCACGCAGTGCGGCGTGCAGCAAGTGAGTCGCGGAATGATTCATCGCTACCGCGTGACGACGCGCGGCATCCACGCGAGCGGTGGCTTGTGCCCCGACACTCAGTTGCCCTTCCGACAAGCTACCGTAATGTGCAATGGCTTGCCCCGCTTTCTGGGTATCCGTCACGGTAAATCGCCCTTGGTCAGTGTCAATCACCCCTGTATCACCACATTGGCCACCGGCCTCGGCATAGAAAGGCGTGTGGTCAAGGATCACCACCGCTTTATCGCCCGATACCAAGCTATCAACGGTGTCACCGTCGACAAAAATCTCAGTGATCTGGCCTGTGCCTTCTGTCCCTGTGTAACCACAAAAATCAGAGCCATGCTCCACTTTTATGGCTTGGTTGTAGTCAGTGCCAAACTGACCGGCTTCGCGCGCGCGCTGACGCTGGGCTTCCATCGCCGCTTCAAAGCCGGCTTCATCAATGCGATAACCGCGCTCACGCGCAACATCATTGGTTAAGTCTGCCGGGAAGCCGTAAGTGTCATAGAGTTTGAAGACAGTTTCACCATCTAACTCGTCACCCTTAACCTTGTCCAAGGCCTCTTCCAACATCAACATGCCACGCTCAAGCGTGCGACCAAAGTTGTCTTCTTCAATCTTAAGGACTTTTTCCACCATGGTTTGCTGGGCACGCAGATCTTCACCTGCCGTCCCCATGATGGTAGCGAGAGGGCCAACCAGCTTATAGAAAAACGCCTCTTTGCTGCCAAGCTTGTTACCATGACGAACCGCACGACGAATGATTCGGCGTAACACATAGCCTCGCCCTTCGTTAGAAGGCATCACACCATCAACAATCAAATATGCACACGAGCGGATGTGGTCAGCGACTACGCGCAAAGACTGGTTAGTGAGATCTTCAACCCCAATGATCTCAGCGACTTGCTTAATCAATTGCTGGAAAACATCGATTTCATAGTTAGAGTGCACGCCCTGCTTAATTGCCGCTATGCGTTCAATCCCCATACCGGTATCCACTGACGGCTTAGGCAGATTTTCCATGGTGCCGTCTGCTTGGCGGTTAAACTGCATAAAGACGATATTCCAGATCTCGATGAAGCGATCCCCGTCTTCTTCTGGCGTCCCTGGCGGGCCACCCCAAATATGCTCACCATGATCATAGAAAATTTCGCTACATGGTCCGCATGGCCCAGTATCGCCCATTTGCCAGAAATTATCTGACTCGTAAGGCTTACCACCTTCTTTATCGCCGATACGCACAATGCGATCCGCTGGGACACCGATTTGCTGATGCCAAATATCAAATGCTTCGTCATCGGTTTCGTATACGGTTACCAACAGCTTTTCTTTTGGCAAGCCAATGGTTTCGGTTAAAAATGCCCATGCGTATTGAATTGCATCTTGCTTGAAGTAATCACCGAAGCTGAAATTGCCGAGCATTTCAAAGAAGGTATGGTGGCGCGCGGTAAAACCGACGTTTTCAAGGTCGTTGTGTTTGCCGCCCGCCCGCACACAACGCTGTGCTGACGTTGCACGCGTGTAGTCACGCTTTTCAACCCCTAAAAAAGTATCTTTAAACTGGTTCATCCCTGCGTTGGTGAACAAAAGCGTTGGGTCATCGGCAGGCACGAGCGACGAGCTAGGCACAATCTGGTGCCCTTTGCTTTCAAAGAACTTGAGAAACGCTGTACGGATCTCATCAGTGCTCATATACATTGGCTAATCCTGATAATCGAATATTGCGTTAGCAACCAGATATGGTCGTGACGCGATGGAAGCATGGTTTTATTTACGCCATTGTAAACAACCGATCGCGTGCGGAAAAGAGACAGAGTGGGATTGGTTTAGAAATGCGTGTCCGAATCGTCGTGACTGAGTGCGTATTGGATTTGATCAAAGTTAAAGCCACGTGACTGTAAAAAGCGCATGCGTTTGGCTTTTTCCTTTTGCTCGGCTGGCGGAAGGCGGCCATCGAGATCGGCATATTTACGCTGTGCGGTCTCTCTGGCTAGCGCATACCAGTCAACCTCTTGCTCTTGTTCGGCACGTGATAACAACTCAGTGTCGATGCCCTTTCGCTTGGCATCTTGACAAATACGTAGCCAGCCATGATGTTTGCTCACACCTTGGCGCAATAAGCTGGCCGCAAAACGGGCATCATCTAACCAACCACGCGCGAGACACTCATCAAGGGTCAGCGCAATGGTGTCTTGATCAAACCCGCGTTGAGTCAGTTTTTTTTGCAGCTCGTGAACAGAATGGTCACGGCGGGCTAACAAGCCCACCGCAACGTCTTGGCACGATACGGCCATTACAGCTGATCGTCCTCGGCTTCTGCCTCCGCGTTCGCGTCGACCGCTTCGTTGTTGAGGCCAGGCTGCAGCAACATCTCACGCAAGGTGGTGTCAATTTCTTCCGCAATGTGTGGGTTTTCTTTCAGGTATTTACATGCATTGGCTTTACCTTGGCCAATTTTATCGCCTTTGTAGCTGTACCAAGCACCGGCTTTTTCTACCAGCTTGTGTTTCACGCCCAAGTCTACTAATTCGCCTTGTAAGTTAATGCCTTGGCCATAAAGGATTTGGAATTCGGCTTGTTTAAAGGGCGCAGCCACTTTGTTTTTTACCACTTTGACGCGGGTTTCGTTGCCCACCACTTCGTCACCTTCTTTAATCGCACCAATGCGGCGAATATCCAGGCGAACCGAGGCGTAGAATTTTAACGCGTTACCCCCAGTCGTGGTTTCTGGGTTACCAAACATCACACCAATTTTCATGCGAATTTGGTTGATGAAGACCATCATGGTATTGCTGTTTTTGATGTTGGCTGTGAGCTTACGCATCGCTTGTGACAACATCCGCGCTTGCAGACCCATGTGTGAGTCGCCCATCTCGCCTTCAATCTCAGCTTTAGGTGTCAATGCCGCCACCGAGTCAATCACGATCATGTCGACAGCGCCCGAGCGTGTCAGGGCATCGGCAATTTCCAACGCTTGCTCACCGGTATCTGGCTGAGAGACCAAAAGGTTATCGATATCAACACCCAGCTTGCGCGCATAAATAGGGTCAAGAGCATGCTCAGCGTCGATAAAGGCACAGGTCTTTCCCATTTTTTGTGCTTCGGCAATCGCTTCTAGCGTCAGCGTCGTTTTACCTGATGACTCTGGGCCATAGATTTCGATAATACGACCAAAAGGCAACCCGCCGGCACCTAGGGCAATATCGAGAGACAAAGAGCCGGTCGATACGGTTTCGATGTCCATGGTGCGGTCATCACCCAGACGCATGATTGAGCCTTTGCCAAATTGCTTTTCGATTTGCCCGAGTGCGGCTGCGAGCGCCTTTTCTTTGTTATCGTCCATTTCAGTCTCCAGGAAATAAACCGCTATCTATGCGATGAAAGCTATCAGTCATTGGGGCTAAGTATACTGTCCATACATACAGTGTCTAGCCCTGTATAGAAAAAATCTGTGTGGTGCGACACGTCTCCAGTTACGGAGACAAGCGCCTTAAAGCATGGGACAACACATGCGCGACCGTTTGTTCACGAACCGCGCGCCTGTCCCCCTCAAAATGACAGACTTCTGTGTCAGTTTCGCCACCATGCCAAGCCCATGCGCACCACACGGTACCCACAGGTTTATCAGCACTCCCCCCCGATGGGCCAGCCACGCCACTCACGGCAATCGCCAAGTCTGCTTCTGCCTCTTGGCGCGCACCTTCCGCCATCGCCATCACCACAGGTTCACTCACCGCGCCATATTGTGCTAATAGGTCATCTGGCACGTGCACTTGTTGGTGTTTGGCTGGATTGCTGTAGGTCACCCATGCTTGCTGAAACCATTGCGAGCTTCCTGGCACGTCCGTCAAGCAGTAAGCGATACCGCCCCCGGTGCAAGACTCTGCGGTGGTCACTGTCAGCCCTGCATCCAATAAGGCACCGCCGAGTTGCTTTGCTAGCGAGAATAACTGTTCCACCATGCGCTCCTTTTGTTGAGGGGGAAGAAACCGGTACCGCAACTTTACCCTTTGCCGTACGATCACGTATTCTACCTACCCTTTTCAATGTTCCATTTTGCAGGTCTAGTCGTGACAGTACAAGCGCTCGAAAAGCACACCCCGATGATGCAACAGTACCTCAAACTCAAAGCGCAGCACCCTGAAGAGCTGCTGTTCTACCGCATGGGGGATTTTTACGAACTCTTTTACGACGATGCCAAACGCGCCTCTCAGCTTTTGGATATATCACTGACTAAGCGCGGCAGCTCAGGCGGTGAGCCGATCCCCATGGCGGGTGTGCCCTTTCATGCCGTGGAGGGATATTTAGCGAAGTTAGTGCAATTGGGCGAGCCGGTGGCGATTTGTGAGCAAATTGGCGATCCGGCCACCAGTAAAGGCCCGGTTGAGCGCCAGGTGGTGCGAATCGTCACCCCCGGCACAGTATCCGATGAAGCGCTGCTTAGCGAGCGGGTTGATAACTTGGTTGCCGCACTGACTTGTGATAACGAGCAGTTTGGCTTCGCCACCTTAGATATTACCTCGGGGCGATTTGTGCTGACCGAGCCTGCTACCTACGAGCAAATGCAAGCCGAGCTGCAACGCACGCAACCGGCTGAGCTGCTTTATCCAGAAGACTTTCCCTACCCTGATTTACTCGCAGCGAGCCGCGGCGCAAGGCGCCGACCGATTTGGGAATTCGATCTCGACACCGCTCGCAGTCAACTGACCAGTCAATTTGGCACCCGCGATTTAGTCGGCTTTGGCGTGGAAGACTGCGTGCTGGGGCTCAGTGCCGCCGGCTGTGTATTACAATACGCCAAAGAAACCCAGCGCACTGCGCTTCCCCATATTCGTGCCATCATCAAAGATCAGCAAGACACCTCTGTGGTGTTGGATGCCGCGACACGACGTAATTTAGAGATCACCCAAAACCTCGCTGGCGGCACCGACAACACCCTGGCTGACGTTTTGGATCGTACGACAACGCCAATGGGCAGTCGCTTACTGAAACGCTGGCTCCATCAACCCCTGCGCGACCCTCAAGTGCTCAACCAACGTTTGGATGCGATCGGCGCGCTGCTTGATAGTGGCCTATACACCGAGTTAAGCGCCGCACTCAAACCGGTTGGCGACATCGAGCGCGTACTGGCTCGCTTGGCGATGCGCTCTGCTCGCCCCCGCGATATGGCAAGGCTGCGCACCGCATTGGCGCAGCTGCCTGAGATACAGACGCTGCTCACCGAGCTAGATCACCGTGCGTTTTGCGATTACCAAACGGCCACCACACCGATGCCAGAGCTGCAAGATTTGCTCACCCGCGCGGTGGTCGAGAACCCGCCGGTAGTGATCCGTGATGGCGGCGTGATTGCGCCAGGGTACAGCGCGGAACTGGATGAATGGCGTGACTTATCTGAAGGCGCATCACGCTACTTAGAAGAACTCGAAACCCGCGAGCGCGAGCAATATGGCATCGATACCCTGAAGGTGGGTTATAACCAGGTGCACGGCTTTTACATTCAAATCAGCCGCGCGCAAAGTGACCGAGTACCTGCACATTATATCCGCCGGCAAACGCTTAAAAATGCAGAGCGTTACATTATCCCCGAACTAAAAGAGCACGAAGATAAGGTCTTAAGCTCTCGGTCCAACGCATTAGCGTTAGAGAAGCGGCTGTGGGAAGAGTTATTTGATTTATTGCTGCCACATTTGGCTCAACTGCAACATGCTTCTGAGGCATTGTCTGGCCTTGATGTGCTGTGCAACCTTGCTGAACGCGCTGAGACGCTCAATTATCATCGCCCAGTGCTTACCGACAAACCGGGCATCGATATCGAAGCGGGCCGCCATCCAGTGGTAGAGCAAGTCATGAGTGACCCCTTTATCCCTAACCCCATCGCCTTAAGCCCTGCGCGGCGGATGTTGATCATTACCGGGCCGAATATGGGGGGTAAATCCACGTATATGCGCCAGACGGCATTGATCACCTTGCTGAGCCATATTGGTGCGTATGTGCCCGCTGATCGCGCGACTATTGGGCCTGTTGATCGGATTTTTACCCGTATCGGCGCCTCTGACGATCTCGCTTCCGGCCGCTCAACCTTTATGGTGGAAATGACGGAAACCGCCAATATTCTCCATAACGCGACGGCAAACAGCTTGGTGTTAATGGACGAAATTGGCCGCGGCACCAGTACCTACGATGGTTTGTCTTTAGCATGGGCCAGTGCGGAATGGCTGGCAGAGAAAATTCATGCAATGACCTTGTTTGCCACCCATTATTTCGAACTCACCGAACTGCCAGGGCAAATGGAAGGTTTGGTGAATGTGCACCTTGATGCCATGGAGCATGGCGATGACATTGCGTTTATGCACGCTGTGCAGGAAGGCGCAGCCAGTAAGTCTTATGGCCTAGCCGTCGCGAGCCTCGCGGGGGTTCCCAAGCCGGTAATACGGCGTGCTAAGCATAAACTGGCACAATTAGAGCAAAGCGGCCAACATACCATTCATGCTGAACAAACGGTCGGTGATCCAGCGCCCGCTCAGCTCGCCTTACTGCCTGAGCCTAGCGAACTGGATAACGCGGTCGATGCCTTAAACCCCGATGAGATGACCCCACGGCAAGCCTTAGACGCCCTCTATGCGCTCAAGGCGTTACAGCAATCTCGCTAATCGACCACGCCATCATCCTGTGAGCGTCATGCCAGCTTCGCTGGGCAAACAAAAAGGGACAGCCATCGCTGTCCCTTCATTAATATCTATAACTGTGATTCTCGCTCTATGACTGATGCGACATTAACAGGCTGATTATTGCTCTACGTTAAAGAGCGATTCGATGCTCAGCCCTTGATGCGTCAGCATGTCGCGCAGGCGGCGTAACCCTTCCACCTGGATTTGACGTACCCGCTCTCGGGTTAGGCCAATCTCACGTCCCACATCTTCCAGCGTTGATGCTTCATGACCGAGAAGCCCGAAACGCCGTGACAATACTTCGCGTTGTTTTGGGTTAAGCTCTTGTAGCCACTGGACAATCGACTTTTTCATGTCATCGTCTTGTGTGGTGTACTCTGGGCCGTCTTGCTTCTCATCTGGAATGATGTCTAACAAGGCTTTTTTCCGAATCACCACCAATGGGGTTATCCACGGAGCCAATACGCTCGTTGAGACGAAGCATCCGATTCACATCTTCTACCGGCTTATCTAGCTGCGCCGCGATGTCTTCAGCGGTCGGTTCATGGTCAAGCTTTTGTGCCAGCTCACGCGCGGTACGCAGGTACACGTTCAGCTCTTTGACGACGTGAATCGGCAGACGAATGGTGCGCGTTTGGTTCATGATGGCACGTTCAATGGTTTGACGAATCCACCAGGTTGCGTAGGTTGAAAAGCGGAAGCCGCGTTCAGGGTCAAACTTCTCCACCGCACGAATCAAGCCAAGATTTCCTTCTTCAACCAAATCGAGCAGCGCTAAACCACGATTAGAATAGCGACGTGAAATTTTCACCACCAAGCGAAGGTTACTCTCAATCATACGCTTGCGAGCAACCTCGTCACCACGCAACGCTCGGCGCGCATAGAGCACTTCTTCTTCAGCGGTAAGCAGCGGTGAAAAGCCAATTTCGCTGAGGTAGAGTTGGGTGGCATCAGAGGCCTTTGAAGTGGCCGCTTGTTGCTGTACTGCCTCTTCGACTTCTTCGAGCACCTCGTCAGCTTGTGCTTCCACGGTGTCGAATTCAACGTCTTGGTTCAAGCCGTCCAGTTTCTTTGCGGTATTTGTTTGGCTCATAGCGCCTCCCTAATGACGTAGCAGCTAAGCAGAACTCATTTCTGCTTATACCGGCCCCGTCACATTGGTGGCTGCGGCGATATCACCTTGGTTACCCTGTGCTACCGCTTTGGCAGATAATGTAACGGATTGACCGATTTTCCTTTGTAGCGAATTTCAAAATGCAACCGAACACTGTTTGCACCAGAACTGCCCATGGAAGCTATTTTCTGCCCCTTTTTGACAGCTTGGCCTTCTGAAACATAAAACGAATCGTTGTGCGCGTACGCACTTAGATAATCATCATTGTGTTTCACTATTATTAACTTACCGTAACCTCGAAGTGCGCTTCCGGCGTAAACGACTTTTCCATCTGCCGCTGCCTGAATGCCCTGTCCTCGTTGTCCAGCAATATCTATGCCCTTATTGCCTCGCTCTGTGCTAGAAAATCGGGACACCATTCGGCCTCTGGATGGCCATTGCCAGCTGATCTGTTGGTTAGATGCGCTAGCGGTCCGCTTGTTAACAGCTTGTTTACTTTTATCTTTAGGTTGACTGTACCTCGACGATGACCCCGATTCAACGCTTTTTGTGCGTTCACTCGCGGTTTTTGACTTCTTTTTTTCCTCGAATTTGCTAGATTTAGCGCTTTTTCTAGAAGAAGATGCTACCACGCTCGCGCTTGCAGCTGACGCCGTGGCAGAGGCCACATTTGTCGCGCCTGATGTGGATTGAGCCACGTCAGGACGTTGATAGGCGGGCTTCCACAGCGCCAGTGTCTGCCCGGGATAAATGGTATAGGGGGGCTGTAGATTATTGTGTTCGATGATGTCGTCGATATCACGATCCGTGATATAAGCGATATAGTAGAGGGTATCGCCCTTCTTAACTTCGTAATAGCTGCCGCGATAGCTGCCTCTATCGACGCTGGTATAGTCGGGTGTCACGCTGGATACCGGCGCCGGCCCTCGCCAAGAGCAACCAGATATAACCACTAGCAGTGAAAGAAAAAGCGCGATTTTCATCTGTTTTTAAACACAGCTCCATCTCTGAGACAGTTTATGCCAGCTCACCTGCCACCAGGGGAACAAACTTAACCGATTCAACCGTCTCGGTGTGAAAAGTGGTGCCTTGGCGAGTGACCCGCATCAATGTTTGCTCATCATCACCAATCGGAATCAAGATCACGCCGCCGTCATTAAGCTGATCGCACAACGCATCGGGCACGTGCGCCGCGGCTGCCGTTACCATGATCGCATCATAGGGGCCCTTCGACGGCCACCCTTGCCAACCATCTCCATGTTTTGTCGAGACATTATAAATATCTAGCTGCTTTAAGCGCCGTTTGGCTAGCATTTGTAGTGGCTTGATCCGCTCGACAGAATAAACATGATCCACCAAGTTAGCGAGGACCGCCGTTTGATAACCGGATCCGGTGCCAATTTCCAAAATGCGACTATCGCGTCGCAAATTGAGCAATGATGTCATCTTAGCCACGATATAAGGTTGTGAAATAGTTTGTCCCCACCCAATGGGTAACGCATTGTTTCCATAAGCTTGGTGGGTCATGGCTTCAGAGACAAATAAATGCCGAGGCACAGCCTGCATGGCGTTTAGCACATGGGTGTCAGTCACACCTTGTTGCTGCAAAAATTGAATAAGTGATTGCGCTTGACTCAACGTCTGCTTCCTTTATCACTGAGTATAAGTCTATTGAAACGGCCGCCGCCTCAATGCGGCTCACCAACGATGGCGTATCTGCCGCCTACTCGCTTAACCATTGTGAAAACACGCCCAGGGTATCATGCGCGGTTAAGTCTACCTGCAGTGGTGTTATAGAAACGTATTGCGCCGCAATGGCGTGAAAATCGGTTCCTGGTCCTGCATCTTGGGTTTGACCGGGCGCCCCCACCCAGTATATCGGTTTACCCCGTGGATCGCTTTGCTTTATCACATCTTCGGCGTGATGACGGGCGCCAAGGCGTGTCACCTTCCACCCCTCTAGGCTATCGATTGGCACATCGGGCACATTAATATTAATGAGGCGATGACTGGGCGCGGCATGGCGCTGGTTCTTAGCTAAGAATTGTTTCACGACGTGCGCAGCTGTCTCAAAGTGTTGGTGACCACATAGTGAGACCGCAATAGCTGGCGCGCCCAGGAAAAAGCCCTCTGTCGCCGCGGCCACTGTCCCCGAGTAAAGCACATCATCACCGAGGTTAGCACCATGGTTAATCCCAGTGATCACAAAGTCAGGCTCCCAGGGCACCAATTGCCTTAGCGCCAAATGCACCGAGTCTGTGGGGGTCCCCTGAACCGCATAACGCTGCGGTGCGAGTTCGCGCACGCGCAAGGGGTTTTCTAATGTGAGTGAATTTGACGCGCCTGAGCAGTTGCGATCAGGCGCGGCCACCACCACATCTGCAATGGTCGATAACGCCTCGGTCAAGGTTTGGATCCCTTGGGCGTGATAACCGTCGTCGTTACTAATCAATATTCGCATTGTGCTCTCCTTGTGGGGTCGCGACGACTAACTCTCGCATCACCGCGGTGGCAAATGCGCCCGCGGGTAAAAAGAAACGCACGGTTAAGGTGTCAGCATCGTGTGTCCAGGTCATCGCTTGCGGCAGTAAACACAGCACACGACGGTCATGACGCATGCGATTATCACGGATCACGCCTAATAGCTCAGGCTCTTTGTCGACCACCGCTTGCTCAAAGTGCTGTGCCTGCCCCTCGGTGGGTAACGCATTGTCGCCCGTTAACGGGCCGGTAATGCCAGGCTGATGACGGCCTTCTTGCTCAACCAAGTAGGTTTGCTGTTGTTCATCGAGACATAGGTCGCCGCTCAGAGTAGAGGCAAAGACGCCCGCTTCTATCCGTGCAGACACCACCTGATTAAACAGCAGCGACCGGGCTGCTGAGAGATAAAAGCTGCGCTTGCTCTTGTCACGGACTTTTATTTCTCCACGCCCCCAGGCGCGCGCCATCTCGACATTATTGCCATCACGACCAAACCGCTGCGCACCAAAGTAATTGGGCACGCCCTGCTTTGCGATAGCCTCTAGCCGCGGCACTAAAGCCTGTGGCGACGCCAGATCACGAATACAGAGCGTGAACTGATTGCCGGTCAGATCGCCAGGGCGCAATTTATGCTGATGGCGGGCTGTCCCTTCAATGCTCACAACGCCTGGGTGGTTTTCGACGAACGCCGCTAAGTCCGGATCCGCTTTGCCTGGCAGGTGAACACTGAACCACTGCTCAGTCACGGCGTGACGATCTTTAAGGCCCGCCCAGCTCACTTGTCGGGAGCTAACCCCACAGGCTTTTGCCAGCTCATTGGCCACGTATTTGGTATTTTCACCACGCTTTTTAATCCGCACTAAAAAGTGCTCGCCTTGACCTGATGGGGTGAAACCTAGGGACTCCGAGACAATAAAATCGTCCGGTGACGCTTTTAAGGTGCCTGGCTGTGTTGGTTGGCCATGTAAGTAAGCCAAGGGCGCGAGTAAGTCTGTCATACGGCCTCTTTGTTTAATAGCACCACCGCCTCACAGGCAATGCCCTCTTTGCGTCCGGTAAAGCCCAAACGCTCAGAGGTGGTGGCTTTGACGTTAACCGCATCTACCGTCACACACAAATCACTGGCGATGGCTTCACGCATGGCGTCGATATGTGGGCCCATTTTCGGCGCTTGGGCGATAATAGTGATATCAGCGTTACCTAATTGATACCCTTTTCGGCGTACTTTGCTGTATACATCGCGAAGAAGCACACGGCTGTCGGCACCTTTCCATTCGTCACTGGTGTCGGGAAAATGTTGACCGATATCGCCCGCCGCTATCGCGCCCAGCAGGGCATCACACAGTGCATGAAGCGCCACATCACCGTCTGAGTGCGCGACCAAACCTTGCGCATAAGGGACACTGACCCCGCCGATAATGACAGGGCCGTCTCCGCCAAATTTGTGTACATCGAACCCATGTCCAATTCGAATCATGATTTGCCTTCTTGTTGTGAAAGGTAAAACTCGGCCAGCCACTTATCCTCGGGATGAGTGACTTTAATGTTACTGGCACTGGCAGGGACCAATACCGGCTTCCCTCCGAGGGCTTCAACGGCAGACGCCTCATCCGTCACTTGTTCACCGGCTTTCGCGAGGGCGTCTATAAGCAAGTGAGTTAAAAACATTTGCGGGGTCAATGCATGCCAAAGCGCCGCTCGCTCAACCGTATGCGCCACCTGTCCTTGCGCGTCTGCACGCTTCATGGTGTCTCTAACCGGCGCGGCGAGCAAAGCGCCATCGGGGTGAGATTGCGCCTGTTTAATCAAGGCATCGATATCGGCATGCGACACGCAAGGGCGTGCGGCATCATGCACCATCACCCATTGCGTATTGACCACGTCGAGTCCAGCTTGCACCGACGCGGCACGCGTTGCTCCACCCAAGACAACACGCACATTTGGACGCTCACTCAAGCGAGTGTCCGCAAAGTAGCGATCGTCCGCACCAATGGCGATGATCACGTCGGCCACGGCAGGGTGAGAGAGCAAACGCTCAACGGTATGCTCAATCAGCATTTTGCCGGCGAGAGGGAGGTATTGTTTCGGGCAGCTAGCTTGCATCCTGCTGCCGACACCTGCGGCAGGGACCACGGCGCTTATTCCGGGTTGTAAAGCGGTGTTGTGCTGCAAAGGGGGTTGTTCGACCACAAGTTATCTTCTTTGGTTGTACCGCCAGCAACGGCTGTCAGTTACTGGGATTTATCGACTAATCGGAAAAAGGTCTCGTCCGGCTTTATCATGCCCAGCTCATTGCGGGCGCGCTCTTCAATCGCTTCTTGCCCACGCTTCAAATCGGCAATTTCTGCGTACATTTGCTGGTTACGCTTAACGAGTTTTTGGTTGGCTTGTTGCTGTACGGCGACATTGGCTTCAATTTGCCAATAGTCTGTCACGCCATTTTTACCCAGCCACAGTTCATACTGCAGCCACACCAGCGTGAGAAACAGTGCAACCGATAGCAGCCTCATACCTGTACTCCTTCCAATATCGGCTCAGGGTATTCACACCCTGATTGACTAACCGCATAGGCTAGCGGATCCGCTGGCTGGTGTCATGGTTTTCCTAAATGAAAAAAGCCGCCCCGTTAAACGGGACGGCTTTTTGGTAAAAAGTGCTTACGTGCCGATTATTGGCCTTTCACTTCTTTTAGACCATTAAATGGTGCTTTTTCACCCAGCGCGTCTTCAATGCGGATGAGCTGGTTGTACTTAGCCACACGATCAGAACGGCTCATCGAACCGGTTTTGATTTGGCCTGCAGCCGTACCAACCGCCAAGTCAGCGATGGTGGCGTCTTCAGTTTCACCTGAACGGTGAGAGATCACGGCTGTGTAGCCTGCGTCTTTCGCCATCTTGATCGCCGCCAGCGTTTCGGTCAGAGAACCGATTTGGTTGAATTTGATCAAGATAGAGTTCGCAACCCCTTTGTCGATACCTTCTTTAAGGATCTTGGTGTTGGTTACAAACAGATCATCACCGACGAGCTGGAGTTTGTCACCCAGCAGTTCAGTTTGGTGCTTAAAGCCGTCCCAGTCAGACTCGTCGAGGCCATCTTCGATAGACACGATTGGGTATTCTTCAGCCAGTTTCGCCAAGTAGTGGTTAAACTCTTCTGAAGAGAAGGTTTTACCTTCACCCTTCATGTTGTAGATGCCTTGCTCTTTGTCATAGAACTCAGACGCCGCACAGTCCATCGCGAGGGTGATATCTTTACCTAGCTCGTAGCCTGCTTGCTCGACCGCTTCTTTAATCGCGGCCAGTGCAGCGGCGTTTGAATCTAGGTTCGGTGCAAAACCACCTTCGTCACCTACGGCAGTGCTTAGGCCTTTGGCCTTCAGTACTTTTGCGAGGTTATGGAATACTTCCGCACCGATGCGCAGTGCTTCTTTCAGGGTTTTCGCACCCACAGGCTGGATCATGAACTCTTGGATATCAACGTTGTTATCCGCGTGCTCACCACCGTTAAGGATGTTCATCATTGGCAGAGGCATTGAGAACTGACCGGCTGTGCCGTTGAGTTCAGCAATGTGCTCAAACAAAGGCATGCCTTTCGCCGCCGCGGCTGCTTTCGCGTTAGCCAGAGACACCGCCAAGATAGCGTTGGCACCGAATTTAGATTTGTTGTCAGTGCCGTCGAGATCGATCATCACTTGGTCGATATCGGCTTGGGCTTTCGCATCTTTGCCTTGTAGGGCTTCGGCGATTGGACCGTTAACCGCTTCAATCGCTTTTAGAACGCCTTTACCCATGAAACGTGACTTGTCACCATCACGCAGTTCTAGCGCTTCGCGAGAACCCGTTGATGCACCTGAAGGTGCTGCCGCCATACCGACGAAGCCACCTTCTAGATGGACTTCTGCTTCAACGGTTGGGTTACCGCGTGAATCAATGATTTCACGGCCTAGAACTTTAACGATCTTAGACATTGTGATTCCTCTCGTCTGTCATTGTTTTTAAAAATAAAAGCGGCTGCCCATTTTCAGGCGACCGCTCGAATCTCGTTTATAGCTCACCGCGCTGTTTTTTGCCTGCCGCCGCAACGAATCCGGCAAACAGTGGGTGGCCATCACGTGGTGTCGACGTGAACTCTGGGTGGAACTGGCACGCAACAAACCAAGGGTGCTCAGGGTTTTCAATGATTTCCACCAGCTTTTTATCCGCAGACAGGCCTGAGATTGACAGCCCCGCTTTTTCTAGCTGCGGACGCAATAAGTTGTTGACTTCATAACGGTGGCGATGACGCTCGTGGATTTGCGTGTTGCCATAAAGCTGATGGGCTTTAGAGCCTTCGGCAAGGTGGCAAAGTTGAGCACCAAGGCGCATGGTACCGCCAAGATCAGAGGTTTCACTGCGCTCTTCCACTTTCCCTTCTTCATCGACCCACTCAGTGATCAGTCCCACCACCGGGTATTTGCTCTCTTTGTTAAACTCAGTCGAGTTTGCCCCTTCCATCCCCGCGACATTACGCGCGTATTCAATCAGAGCGACTTGCATACCGAGGCAGATACCCAAGTAAGGCAGTTTGTTTTCACGGGCATATTGTGCTGCCAGGATTTTACCTTCCACACCTCGGTCACCAAATCCACCGGGTACCAAAATAGCATCCAAGTCTTGCAGCATTTCTGAGCCGCGTGTTTCAAGATCTTGCGAGTCTACATACTTGATGTTGACGGTGAGACGGTTTTTCAACCCACCGTGTTTCAAGGCTTCGTTGACGGACTTATACGCATCCGGCAGCTCGATGTATTTACCCACCATACCAATGGTCACTTCGCCCATAGGGTTGGCTTCTTCGTAGCTCACTTGCTCCCACTCTGACAGGTCAGCTTCCGCCGCTTCAATGCCAAAACGGTTACAAACCAGATCATCCAGGCCTTGAGAGCGAATAAGTGATGGGATTTTGTAGATAGAATCTACGTCTTTCATGGTGATCACGGCTTTTTCTGCCACATTACAGAACAGCGCAATTTTCGCGCGCTCATTAGCCGGGATCGGACGCTCACTACGGCATACCAGCACATCAGGCTGGATACCAATTGAGAGTAGTTCTTTTACCGAATGCTGAGTTGGCTTGGTTTTCACTTCACCTGCTGCCGCCAGATAAGGCACCAGAGTCAGGTGCATAAACATCGCACGCTCGCGGCCAACGTCCACCGTCAGCTGGCGAATCGCTTCCAAAAATGGCAGCGACTCTATATCACCGACGGTACCGCCGATTTCCACAATCGCAATATCGTGACCTTCACCACCGGCGATGATGCGGTCTTTGATTGAATTGGTGATGTGCGGAATCACCTGAATGGTGGCTCCCAGGTAATCTCCACGGCGCTCTTTGCGCAGCACATCCGCATACACACGACCAGAGGTAAAGTTATTACGCTTGGTCATTTTGGTGCGAATAAAGCGCTCATAGTGACCGAGGTCAAGGTCGGTCTCTGCGCCGTCTTCCGTGACGAATACTTCTCCGTGCTGGGTAGGGCTCATTGTCCCTGGATCCACGTTAATATAAGGGTCGAGTTTCATGATGGTGACATTGAGGCCACGCGCTTCAAGAATGGCTGCTAATGAGGCTGCAGCAATACCCTTACCGAGGGAGGATACAACACCGCCCGTAACAAAAATGTAGTTCGTCGTCATGCTAAACCTGAGAGTTGGATTTAGAGGAAATTAATGAAGTTCTGGACGGGATATTATGATACCAGACCCCACTGACTCCCACAATGTGAAAGCTACCATACACCCTGGTGTTTTTAATTGTCACAAATCAATTATGCCAATTACAGGGTATTTACTTACTCGCCTTTTTGACGGCCTGCCATGCCGATTCTAGTTCATCTAGCTGACATTGTTGAATATTTTTTTCATTATCACGTAAGTGCTTTTCAACACCACGAAAGCGAGCTTCAAACTTTTGGTTGGCACGGCGCAACGCGTGCTCGGCATCCGTCCCCAGATGGCGCGCCAAATTCACCACCGCGAATAACAAATCCCCGACTTCTTCATCCACACGCGCCTGATCAACAGAGGCTTGCGCCAGTTCTTGCTCAACCTCTGCAATCTCTTCCTGCACTTTATCTATCACAGGAGCCACCGTCGGCCAATCAAAGCCCACTCGTGCACAACGCTTTTGCAATTTGTGCGCTCTTGTTAAAGCGGGTAGTCCTTGAGTCACCCCATCCAGCACACTTTGCGGTTGCATAGAGGCTGCGCTCTCGGCGCGCTCTTGCGCTTTGATGCCTTCCCAGTCTGCAGCCATTAAGGGCTGTCCCTGCGGATCTTTGGGGCCAAAAACATGAGGGTGACGACGGATGAGTTTGTCACAAATGCCACGCACCACATCCTCAAAATCAAATTGGTTTTTTTCCCGCCCCAATTGACTGTAGAACACAATTTGAAAAAGTAAGTCACCTAGCTCATCTTTTAGGTCTGACCAGTTTTCACGCTCAATCGCATCCGCGACTTCATAGGCTTCTTCTAAGGTATGAGGCACGATGGTGTCAGCAGTCTGCGCCCTATCCCACTCACAGCCGTTGTCTGGATCACGTAAGGTGGTCATGATGGTCAGTAATTGCTCGATGGCTGCCATGAAAGAGTTCCTTCTAAAAAAACGCCCTGTCGAGACAGGGCGAGAAATAATTAGCGAAGACGTTTAGCCTCAACCACGTCTTTCACTTGTTCAAGCCGATTAACCACGCGGCTCAGGGTGTCGAGATCGGAGATTTCTAAATCAAAATCCATGATAGACATTTGCTTTTTGTAATCCACGCGACTTTGCATGCCCGCTACGCGTGCTTTCTCATTGCTCAACACGGTATTAATATCTTTCACCAATCCGGTGCGCTCATTGGCAGATAAGCGGATACGCACATGGTATTGGCCAATGTGCCCTTTGCCCCAAACCGTGGCAATAATGCGCTCGGGCGCGTGGTGACTCAGTTCGTTGAGTTGCTCACAGTCAGCGCGGTGCACAGAAATGCCTCGCCCTTGAGTAACAAAACCTTTGATCTCATCACCCGGTAGTGGCTGACAACAACGCGCCAAGTGAGTCATGAGGTTATCGACCCCTTCAACCACCACTGCATCACGGTGTGCCTTGCCCGTATTCGGCTTTTGCTCGCTTTGTTGTAGTTTTTCTAATAGCTGCTGCTCTTCTTCTTCCAAACTTGGCTTGTTAATCAGGCCATTGATATGGTTAACCACCTGATTAATACGCAAATCACCGCTACCTATCCCAGCGTACAATTCATCTAAGGTATTCACGTTAAAGCGTTTTAGCGCCAAGTTTGCATCTTTACTGGTACCGCCAATCTTTTGCAGCTCGGTATCCAAGATCTCTTTACCCGCGGCAATGTTCTTGTCTTTATCTTGTTTGCGGAACCAGGCATTAATTTTGGCACGTGCCCGGCTGGAATTCACAAAGCCGTGGCTGGGATTTAGCCAATCTCGCGAGGGGTTGGGCTCTTTTTGGGTAATGATCTCTACCTGATCGCCCATTTGAAGGTGATAGGTGAACGGAACAATACGCCCTTCCACTTTGGCACCGATACACCGATGCCCGACCTCGGAGTGAATATGGTAAGCAAAATCCAACGGCGTGGCGCCGCTGGGCAAGTCCACCACATCACCGCGCGGAGTAAAGGCATAGACGCGATCGTCAAACACTTGGCTGCGCAATTCATCGAGCATTTCCCCCGAGTCTGACATTTCTTCTTGCCATGCCAACAGTTTACGCAGCCAGGTAATTTTCTCGTCGTACCCACTGCGACCACTGGCCGCCCCTTCTTTGTACTTCCAGTGTGCCGCAACCCCAAGCTCTGCATCATCGTGCATTTGCTTGGTGCGGATTTGAATTTCTACCGGTTTACCTTCCGGCCCTAACACCACGGTATGGATGGATTGATAACCATTCGGTTTCGGATTAGCGACGTAGTCATCAAACTCTTTGGGTAGATGGCGGAATTTGGTGTGCACCGCCCCCAATGCGGCGTAACAGTCTTGTAACTCTTCAGCGATGATGCGTACTGCACGCACGTCAAACAACTCGTCAAATTGCAGGTTCTTTTTCTGCATTTTGCGCCAAATACTGTAAATGTGTTTAGGGCGGCCATAGACTTGCGCATTAATGTTGGACGCTTCCATCGCCTGCTGCAGATCGTCGACAAAATCAGTGATGTAGTGTTCACGATCAATCCGCCTTTCCGCGAGTTGCTTGGCGATTTGTTTGTAGGTTTGCGCATGCTGGTAACGGAACGCGTAGTCTTCCAACTCCCACTTTAATTGGCCAATCCCTAACCGGTTGGCTAGCGGGGCGTAGATGTTCGCACTTTCTTTTGCCGCTTGTTGGCGAACCGATTCCGAGGCATCTTTCACCTCACGCAAGTAACAGATACGCTCCGCCAGTTTTATTACCACGCAGCGAAAATCTTCCACCATCGACAACAGCATACGCCTAACATTGTCGACCTGAGACGAGGTAGCTTCTGTCTCGGTTTGGGTGTTTAAGTGACGGATAGCGGCCGTCTGTTGCACCCCTTCAATCAGGGAAACGATCGACGTCGAATAGGTGTCAGCAAGGGTCTCTAGGCTGACGAGCTTGGCTTCCACCACGGGAAAGAACAGGGCAGCCAACAAGGTATCGGCATCCATGCTTAAGGTGACGAGAATTTCGATCATCTCTCGGCCACGCCACAATGGTTGGCTAAGATCTGACTCCTCCTCGCTCAATGCTCGGCAGTATTGGTAAGCATCCACCAGCGCTTGGGTGGTCGATGCGTCTTGCCCTAACCGCTTTACCCAAGTGCTGAGTTCAAACGCTTCGTTTTCATGTAGGTGGGCTTCTCGTACCGCAACCATAACCGTTCCTATCCTTATCTCTCAAACTGACCAGAGAGGCGTATCCGTATCGATCGGCCACAAGGGCCACGCTTATTGATGCCTATTTTTTCTTTACCGGCATAAACAAGGCCATCGACTCCATGTGTCCTGTTTGTGGAAACATATCCAACATACCCAGCTTCACTAACTGATAGCCGTTATCGAGCAGTACACGTGCATCACGTGCCAACGTGGCTGGATTACAAGACACATAAACAATATGTGAAGCATTAGATTGTGCCACAAAGTCTATGACACCAGCAGCCCCTGCGCGTGCCGGATCGAGTAAGATTTTGGTAAAATCCTGTTGCACCCACTCACCCATCAGCTGGTCGCTGTTTAAATCGGCTTGATAAAAAGAGGCGTTATCACACTGGTTGGCCGCTGCGTTATCCGCCGCTTGATTAACCATCGCCTGTACGCCTTCAACGCCAACCACTTGGTTAACATGCTGAGCCATCGGCACACTAAAGTTACCCAAGCCACAAAAAAGATCCAACACGCGATCGTCTTGCTCCAGTGCTAACCACTCGCGTGCCTGCGCCACCATTTGTTGATTGACCCTAGCGTTCACCTGAATAAAGTCACTGGGGGCAAATGCCAATTGGCAACCAGCCACTTGATAGTAGGGGGCTGGCCCCGTCAAACGCTCGGCATCCCTATCACCTTGGTGCAAATACAGTGTGCAATCTTGTGCCTGCGCCCATTCCATTAAGGTATGGCGGTCATCACTGTGTAAAACCTTGGTGGTGCGTAGCGACACCACACGCGTATTATCGGCTTCGATAAGATCCAAATGGCCTAAAATTCGGCGACCACGCAAGCTATCTAAACAGGCGCGTAATCCAGCCAAGATGTGATTTAATGGCTCGCTTAACACCGGGCAATGACTGACATCGATAATGGCGCTGCGCTGACGCGCACGAAAGCCCATTGCCAATGCGCCTTTTTTATCAACTTGTAAGCTGATACGCGCACGACGGCGATAATGCCACGGCGCATCCTCTATCGGCGTTGACAGCGTGATCTCATCACCGGCAAATTTTTGCATTAATTCATTCAGCGCTTGCTGCTTGTGCGCCACCTGCCCTTGATGACTCAAGTGCTGCAGGCTGCAACCGCCACATTGCTGATAGAGCGGGCAACCAGGCTCCACGCGCTGCGCCGCATGGCTATCCAACTTAATAAGCTGACCGCGCGCATATTGGCGCTTTTGCTCGGTCAATTGCACCAGGGCTTGCTCGCCGGGCAAGGTGCCTGGGACAAAAACAGGCTTTTTCTGCCAAAAACCGACGCCGTCACCATGATGATCCAGGCGTTTTATCGTCAGTAGTTGATGCTTTTGCTCAACCTTTTTCTTTTTCTCGGGCTTAAAAAAGCGCGCCATGATTTATTCCAGTGTTAAAAGCTTGTCATCAAGCCAGTCAAGAGATCCTGCCAGTGGGAGTTGTGATAGTTCGCTGACTATTTTGTGATTGAATCATGTACACTGGCGGCTAAATGTCGTGATTATTTTCCCATAGTTTATCTAGCATGACCAAATATGGCCTCCGCACCCGTGTCTCCGTTCTGACCATCGCTCCGACCCTCATTGTCGGCTTACTGCTGAGTGCGTTTTTTACCAGCACCCGCTACCAAGACCTCGAGCAACAACTCACTGTCACCGGCTCTGCGATCATTGAGCCGCTGGCGATTGCCAGTGAAGTGGGGTTAAAAAATGATAGTCGTGAAAATGTGCGTCGGTTGATTGGCTTTGCTCACCGCCAACACTCGCAATTTGTGCGCAGTATTGCGGTGTTCGATCGTCGCAATGAGCTGTTTGTCACCTCGAACTATCATCGCGATCTGGCCATGCTCTCGGTTGACAGTGGCCAACCCATCCCCACACAACTGCAGATAAGCCAACAGCAGGATACCTTGATTCTGCGCGCCCCCATTTTGGAGATTGGTCGGTTTACCCCCGGGCTCAATGTTGAGCGCCCGCTGGGCTATATAGCCATGGAGCTGGATTTAAGTTCGGTGCGGTTAAAGCAATACCAAGAGATGATCACTGCACTGGTGATGGTTGCTTTAGGCGGGATATTGTCGTGCTTTTTTGCCTATCGCTTAATTGCGGATGTCACCCACCCGATTGGTAACATGGTGACCTTGGTCGATAGAATTCGGCGCGGCCATCTTGATGTCCGGATTGAAGGTGAGCTACTCGGTGAGTTGGATACCTTGAAAAACGGCATTAATGCGATGGCGATTTCGTTGTCAGAGTACCACTTAGAAATGCAGCAAAGCATTGACCAAGCAACCTGTGATCTGCGCGAAACCCTCGAACAGCTAGAAATTCAAAACGTTGAACTCGATATCGCCAAGAAAAATGCGCAAGAAGCGGCGCGGGTAAAATCAGAATTTTTGGCCAACATGTCTCACGAGCTGCGTACCCCTCTAAACGGGGTGATTGGCTTTACCCGTCAAATGCTCAAAACTGAGCTCAGCAGCAGCCAGCGTGACTACTTGCTCACCATTGAAAAGTCGGCCAACAACCTACTCACCATCATCAATGACATCCTTGATTTCTCTAAGTTAGAAGCAGGTAAATTGCTGCTGGAAAATATTCCCTTTGATGTTCAGGACATGCTTGATGAAGTGATGCGCCTGCTTGCGCCAATGGCACACGAGAAAGGGTTAGAACTTACCCTACGCACCGATGCGCGCATTCCCACCGGAGCTGTGGGCGATCCACTCCGTATTCAACAAGTACTGATAAACCTGATTGGGAATGCCGCCAAGTTTACTGAACGCGGCAATATTGATGTCAGTGTCGATCTCAAGCAACTTCACGATGAAACTGTCGAATTACAGCTCATGGTGAAAGATACCGGTATTGGCATTTCCGAACGCCAGCAAGCACAGCTTTTCCAAGCCTTTAGGCAGGCGGACGCCAGTATCTCACGCCGCTATGGGGGAACCGGCCTTGGCCTGGTGATCACACAGAAGCTGGTCCAGCAAATGGGCGGCGATATTGGCTTTACCAGTCGTCTACACCAAGGCTCAAGTTTCTGGTTTACCCTGCAGCTCACCCAAACCGATTTGCCAGTGTCACAGCCGCTTGACATTGAACCCTTGGTGGGGCGCGACATCGTGATCGTTGAGCCGAATGCGCGTACCCGCGAGATTTTGCGTAAGCGACTGACGCAAGTGGGGCTGAATGTGGACACCGCATCTGGCACCAATGTGCTGACAGACCGTCATTATCACTTTGCCCTGCTCTGTTTCGACGCGGGAAGCATGCCGGATCTGGATGCGATGCAACAAGCGGTACAGGTCTGCGAGCAGCAAGCACAATCCGTGGTGGTGTGTTTGCCTACCACGGAACTAGAAGCCTCTGAGCATCTCTTAAAAGCCGGGGTAAGCGCTTGTATTGCCAAACCTATTCCACAACGTAAGCTGTTGGAGGCATTAATCGGCTCGCCTGACGCCACGCCGCTTCCTCTGCCCAAACCCAGTGCATCACAAAAAGCGCCCTATACGGTGATGACCGTCGATGATAACCCAGCCAACTTAAAGCTGATCACTGCCTTGCTCGCCGAACGGGTCGAGAAGGTGATCACCGCAGAAGATGGAGTCAAAGCGGTCGCGCTTGCCCACCAGCAAGCGTTTGACATTATTTTGATGGACATCCAGATGCCAGAAATGGACGGTGTCACCGCCAGCCAAGAAATTCGTAAAGCGGGATTCAATCAACAAACACCGATTATTGCCGTCACCGCCCACGCGATGCCCGGAGAGCGTGAGCGACTGCTCGAGGCGGGAATGGATGATTATCTTACCAAGCCGATTGAAGAAGCCATGCTGGAGACTACCCTCGCACGCTGGCTGCACCTTGATGACGCGGCTTCTCAAGCGCAGAGCGTGCCATCTCCAAGTCCTTCAGCGAGCCAAGACCAAAGTGCACGACACCTAGATTGGCAACGGGCACTGCATCAAGCAGCAGGGAAAACCGACTTGGCCAAAGAAATGCTCGCCATGCTGCTTGCCTCGTTTGAGTCGGTAAACGAGGCGGTTGAGCAAGCATTGGCGGGAGAGTTAGAGACGGATCCGTTATGGCACGCTATTCACAAGCTCCATGGGAGTTGCGCGTATAGCGGTGTCCCGCAGCTAAAAAGCTTATGTCATGAGCTAGAGACTCAATTAAAAGCCGGGGCGGATATTGCCACCATTAAGCCAGAGCTGTTAGAGCTGCAAGATGAAATTGCGCACATTGAGCAGTTAGCACCACAATACTTGGATGCCTCACAAAACGACTAAAAAAGGATGGCAGTGGGCCCGGAAAGGCCCACCTCAACACACCCAAAGTCACACCGCGTGAAGTGTCACCTTATAGGCAGTAAGATTATGCGCGCTCTAACACCACATGCGCGATAGCATACGCTTTTTCATCGGATAGCGTCAGCCAGTAATGTGCGATACCACGCGCCTGCGCCAGTTCCGCCGCGCGGCCCGAAAAGTGCAATGCCGGCTGGCCCGAAGCCTGATTGGTAATGGTAAAATCGTGAAATGTCACGCCGTTAGCAATACCGGTGCCCAGCGCCTTGGCAGCGGCTTCTTTGGCGGCAAAGCGCTTAGCCAGGAAACGGCCGGGCGCGTGATGGCACGCCAGATTGGCTTGCTCAGGCTCGGTCAAGATCCTGGCGGCAAAACGTGGTTGACGCGCGAGCACTCTCTCAACACGCGCAATCTCAACGATGTCTGTGCCAATCCCTGCTATCGCCATTTATCGACGCGCCGCTTCCATGATCGCTTTCATGTCCGCGACGGCTTTTTGCAAACCATCAAACATGGCACGGCCAATGATGGCGTGACCGATATTCAGTTCATGCATTTCTGGCATCGCCGCAATCGGGGTGACATTATGGTAGGTTAAGCCATGACCGGCATTCACTTTGATCCCCAAATCGACCGCATAACTGGCGGCCGCGGAAATTTTCTTCAGCTCGGCTTGGCGATCATTGTCGGTCGCAGCATCGGCATAATGCCCCGTGTGTAGTTCAATAAACGGCGCTCCACACTGGTGAGCGGCTTCAATTTGCTTACGGTCAGCATCGATAAATAAAGACACTTTAATCCCTGCGTCCGTCAATGTTTGGGTCGCCGCTTTGACTTTATCCAGCTGGCCCGCAACATCGAGCCCACCTTCGGTGGTCAGCTCTTCACGTTTTTCAGGCACCAAACAAACAAATTCTGGCTGGGTCTCCAACGCTATCTCGACCATTTCATCGGTGACCGCCATTTCCAAGTTCATCCGGGTTTGCAAGGTTTCTTTGAGCAAACGAACATCACGATCAGTGATGTGGCGGCGATCTTCACGCAAGTGAACCGTGATCCCGGCCGCACCTGCACGCTCTGCCAACTCAGCAGCATGAACCGGATCCGGATACGCGGTGCCACGCGCATTGCGCACGGTCGCGATGTGGTCAATGTTCACACCCAAGTAGATTTTATCCATGATTATTTCCTTCTAAACAATTCTCTGCTTTTGAGCGGCTTGGGGCCAAGGTAGGGCTTAAGCGCCATACGCGTAAAACGCTTGGCGGCACGTAGCTGTTCGACCGTCTCAAAGTGACGCATCGCTAATGCACGTAGATCGGCCCCCGTAAATTGTCGGTGTTGGCTTTTCATGATCGATGCCACAAAGCCTTGCTGCTCGCGATATAAGTACGTCATGTTATCGTTAATCGGGTCACCGCTGCCAGCACAATGAAGAAAATCAACCCCATAGCCCAAAGCTTCTAACACCGCGAGCTCAAAACAACGCAGGGCTGGCTCGGGATTATTGTAGCGAGCCAGCTGGGTCAGTGCGGTCACATAGTCATGAAATAGCGCGGGATAAGGCGTGTGAGGCTCCAATACACGCATTACCAGCTCGTTGAGGTAGAAGCCGGAATACAGGGCATTACCTGACAACGGCAGGGCGAGACCCGTGGCTTCGGCACTGCGTAAGGTGCGCAGTTCACCACGTCCGCCCCATTTGAGCAACAAAGGGGTAAAAGGCTGCAAGGCCCCTCTTATCGCCGAGCGTGGCCGACGTGCCCCTTTGGCAAGCAGAGTAACGCGCCCCTCGTGCTCAGAAAAGATATCCAAAAGCAGACTGGATTCACTGTAAGGGCGTGTATGCAATACAAAGCCGCGTTGAAACCCGTCCACTCAATCCCTCCTCGCATCGCGACTGGAATCCGTCGATCGCTTAGAGATCGTCAATATAGCCGAGGCTACGCAGGGCACGTTCATCGTCGGCCCAACCTGACTTCACTTTTACCCAAAGCTCAAGATACACCTTGCGCTCATATAGCTCTTCCATATCTAAACGCGCTTCACGGCCAATGCGCTTGATCTTCTCACCGCCTTTACCAATGACCATTTTCTTTTGGCCATTGCGCTCAACCAAGATCAACCCATTGATATGAAAGCCGTCCGTTTCTGGATTGTAGTCAAAGCGCTCAATTTCGACGGTGACCGAGTAAGGCAGCTCTTCACCGGTAAAGCGCATCAGCTTTTCGCGGATAATTTCGGAGGCCATAAAACGCTGAGAGCGGTCAGTGATATATTCTTCAGGAAAGTAAAACTCACTTTCCGGTAAGGCATCACGTACCTTCTGCTCAACCACATCGATATTGGTGCCGTGTTTCGCCGACACCGGGATCACGTCAACAAACGCCATCTTCTCCGACAAGGTTTGTAGGTGTGGAAAGAGCTCGGTTTTCTCTTTCACATTATCGACTTTATTAACCAATAAGACCGTTGGCAGACCAGAGCGTGCCAACTTGTTGAGCACCATCTCATCGTCTTTGGTCCAATGGGTGCCATCGACCAAAAATAACACCAGTTCAACATCGGTTAACGAGCTATTCGCCGCGCGGTTCATCAAGCGGTTGATCGCGCGCTTTTCTTCGATATGCAGCCCTGGGGTATCCACGTAGACCGCTTGATAATTATCACGGGTATCGACCCCCATGATGCGGTGACGTGTCGTTTGCGGTTTACGCGAAGTGATCGACAGCTTTTGCCCCACTAAGCGGTTTAGTAATGTTGATTTGCCGACGTTCGGCCGGCCTACAATGGCAATAAAGCCACAGCGCTGTGTATCAGTCATTATGTTAACTTCTGTAACGCGAGTTCTGCAGCCGCTTGCTCTGCCTTGCGACGACTGCTGCCTTTTCCAATCACAGAACACTCCAGTCCTGATACCTGGCACTCTACCGTAAATTCTTGGTTATGTGCCTCGCCGCGCACCTTCATCACCGTATAGGACGGCAAGGGTTTGCGTTTACCCTGCAGGTGCTCTTGCAATCGGGTTTTCGGATCCTTTTGACTCGCGCCAGGTTCAATGGTCTCGAGACGGTGTTGATACCAATTTAAAATAATGGCTTGTACCCGGTTGATATCACTGTCCAAAAAGATCGCGCCAATCAAGGCTTCTACGGCGTCAGCGAGAATCGAGTCACGACGAAATCCGCCACTTTTAAGTTCTCCTGGGCCAAGTCGCATCACTTCGCCCAGAGAAAACTCGCGCCCAATCTCTGCCAAGGTGTTCCCCCTGACCAAGGTGGCCCGCATGCGGCTCATGTCGCCTTCGTCCACTTTCGGAAAACGGTGGTAAAGATCCTCGGCAATTACAAAGCTCAAAATCGAGTCGCCTAAAAACTCAAGACGCTCATTATGGGTGCCGTTGGCACTGCGGTGCGTTAACGCCAATTCGAGTAACGCAGCGTTGCTAAATTGGTAGCCGATATCACGCTGCAACTTATCTGTTAGTTTTGTCATCATAGTCCAGAATTAATCAATTCCACCAATACGGTTAAAGCGAATGCCTGTCGGTACCCACGATGGTAGCCAGCTATCACTGGAGCGCTCAAATTCAAAGCTGACCCAAATAGCGACGGCTTTGCCCACGAGATTGCGCTCAGGGACAAAGCCCCAGAAGCGACTATCGGCGCTATTATCGCGGTTATCTCCCATCATAAAGTAGTGTCCTTCTGGCACGACCCAGCGGTTGACGCCAGGGCGTGGCTGGTACGCACTCACGCGGTCACGTTTTTTCGGATGGACAAGGATCTGGTGAGACTGTTCACCCAGTTGCTCCTGTGCTTGCACCAAGTTAATGCCCGCTTGAACAAACGCGCTTGGCTGGATATCGTCAATCGACACCGGCTGGCACTGGGATTCGCCCTTGGGCTGAATACATAGGCGCTTGTCTTCATACACCACAGTATCGCCGGGCAGCCCCACCGCACGCTTAATATAATCAATATTAGGCTGAGGTGGGTATTTGAACACCACGATATCACCACGCTCTGGTTTGCCAGTTTCGACAATTTCAGTGTGGAAGGCAGGATCGCGTAAGCCATAGGCAAACTTTTCCACCAAGATGAAGTCCCCGACCAATAAGGTAGGCATCATCGAACCGGATGGAATTTGGAACGGCTCATAAATAAACGAGCGCAGCACCAGTACCACCGCGATCACTGGAAAAATAGACGCCATATTTTCAACCCAGCTCGGTTGAGGCGCCACTTTAGCGACTTGTTCAGCATCCAGTTCACGCGCTGACACCTTGAGGGTTTCCCCTGCTGTCTGACGACGACGCGGTGCCCAGCGGTATTTATCTAACGCCCAAACAATGCCGGTGACCAAGGTCACCAGCACTAAAATCAAAGAAAACGTATTGGCCATAATGGAGTCCGTCGTTATTTATCTTTGCCCACGTGCAAAATGGCCAAAAAGGCTTCTTGCGGCAGCTCGACATTACCGACCTGCTTCATTCGCTTTTTACCTTCTTTTTGCTTTTGCAGAAGCTTCTTCTTACGACTCACGTCACCACCGTAACACTTCGCGGTCACGTTTTTGCGTAACTGTTTCACCGTCGAACGGGCAATAATATGGTTGCCAATCGACGCTTGGATAGCAATATCAAACTGTTGGCGAGGAATAAACTCTTTCATTTTTTCCACCAACTCGCGACCACGCGGCTGTGCGTGCGCACGGTGAGTGATAATCGCCAGCGCATCGACACGTTCACCGTTAAGGAGGATATCTACCCGCACCATGTCAGAGACTTCATAGCGCTCAAAGTTATAATCTAACGATGCGTAACCGCGCGACGTTGACTTTATCCGGTCAAAGAAATCGAGGACCACTTCAGCCATCGGAATATCATAGGTCAGTGCCACTTGGTTACCGTGATAAACCATATCAACCTGCACACCACGCTTTTCTACGCACAGTGAAATGACGTTACCGACAAACTCACTCGGCACCAATATATTACAACGCGAGATTGGCTCGCCAATCGCCTCAATATCATTGATGGGTGGCAGTTTGGATGGACTGTCAACGTAAATGATCTCGCCATCATTTTGGGTCACCTCGTACACCACAGTCGGGGCGGTGGTGATAAGATCGAGGTTATACTCGCGCTCCAACCGCTCTTGGATGATTTCCATGTGCAGCATGCCAAGGAAGCCACAACGGAAACCAAAGCCCAGTGCCGCCGAACTTTCCGGCTCAAAGAACAAAGAAGCATCATTCAGGCTCAGCTTATCCAAAGCATCACGGAAGCTTTCGTAATCATCCGATGAAATCGGGAAAAGTCCGGCATACACTTGCGGCTTCACTTGCTGGAAACCTTCGATGCGTTTTTCACAGCCGTTTTTAGCATGGGTGATTGTATCGCCCACTGGTGCACCGAGGATATCTTTGATCCCGCAGATCACCCAGCCAACTTCACCAGTTTGCAGGCCATTAAGCTCTTTACGCTTAGGCGTGAAAATACCAATGCTGTCCACGTTCCATTCTTGGCCCGTGCTCATGATTTTCACTTTGTCGCCTTTTTTCAGCGAGCCTTCACGAATACGCACCAAAGACACCACGCCCAGGTATTTATCAAACCAGGAGTCAATAATCAGCGCTTGCGTTGGCGCATCAGGATCCCCTTCTGGAGGCGGGATCTGGCGTACAATGTCTTCAAGGACATCATCAACACCCATGCCGGTTTTCGCCGAGCAGCGAGTCGCTTCAATCGCTTCAATACCGACAATGTCCTCAATTTCTTGCGCCACGCGATCAGGATCAGCGGCTGGCAAGTCAATCTTATTCAGAACAGGTACCACTTCCAGGTCCATATCAATGGCGGTGTAGCAGTTGGCGAGCGTCTGTGCCTCAACCCCTTGTCCTGCATCGACCACCAGCAAAGCACCTTCACACGCCTTGAGCGAGCGTGACACCTCATAAGAGAAGTCAACGTGTCCTGGCGTATCGATGAAGTTGAGCTGATACACATTGCCGTCTTTGGCTTTGTAGTTCAGTGTCACACTTTGTGCTTTGATGGTGATACCGCGTTCACGTTCCAGATCCATTGAATCAAGAACTTGATCTGCCATTTCCCGGTCAGTTAGGCCGCCACATACTTGAATCAGTCGGTCAGAAAGCGTCGACTTACCGTGGTCAATATGGGCGATGATCGAAAAGTTACGAATATGCTTCATGTGTTGGTGTGACTTACTCGTTATCAATAAGAATGGGATCCTAAGATCAAGTGAGCGCGATTCTACCGAAAATAGTGGCTAGTCGCTATCCTGCTGTGTGGTATTTATGACGGACAAGTCTGAGACCGGCTCCCCCATCACGCGTAAAAGCAGAGGTTGTTGCTCATCTTGGGTACCGATACGCGGTGCGAGGTAACGGGCGAGCGCCACACCAACCGCGCCCAGCCCTAGACTTAATGCGATCACCCCGCCTTCTCCGCTGCCGGCAAGTGTGGCGAAGAAGAATTGCCCGAGCAATGCCCCTATTAGCATCATCGCCAGAGGGACCATGTAGACCAATAACGCGGAGCGTAACAAGGTCGCCTCACCCAAGCCGATTTCGACTAAGGTGCCGGCTGGCAAGGGTTTTGGCGCGCGCACTTTGAGGTGTTTAACCTTACCCGGAAGGGCTTTGGACACAATACCAGTGCCACATTGGCTTTGTGACTGGCAGCTACCGCAACTGGTTTGCTGCTGGCAGGCCAATGACAACCAACCATCTTGGTAGCTGGTGACTTCTGCCAATGCTTTGATCATGGTTCAACCTCCTGCTCTGACTGACTCGCGGGCATATCAATAATACGGACAGACTCCGCCACCCGTTTAGCGGTTTCAGGAGGAATATCGCCGACCACCGTAATTTCTGCATTGCCACTGGTCACGCTATGCAGTGTGCGCCGACCTTGGCGAACAATCTGCTTACGCACCGAGACATCATCGGCTTTAGCAAGATACACAGAAAAGCTGAATAGGCCATCACTAAACATCTGACTCTCCACCGCGCGCTTGGTCATCATCAAACGGTGGCGATTGCTGTACACAGGCTCAAACCCCTCGGGTAACGCAGTGACCTGCCAGTCCAAGTCAGAGCGCTGCGTGGTTTGCGGCAAGGTCAGTACCGGTGGCAGAGCCAGCTCAGCCAGCTTTTGCATTGAGGTACTGATTTGTGACGAGACGACCAACGACAACGCACGATATTGCTCAAGCGGATCGCCATCGCGGTCGAGCAAATCCGCTCTAACAGGGAGTTTGCTGTTCTCATCTAACCATAATACGTACGAATAGCGCTCCCCGTCTTTCGGTGTAATTCGAACTACTTGGCAATCCATCCCCGCTTCACGCGCGTGCCCCATAGAAACAAAATCATAATGGTTAGCCAGCACATCGATATCGGCTTGGATAAGCGTAGGCAAAGGCGCAACCATATGATCACTGGCAATGGTGAAAGGGTCGTAGCCGGGTTCAAAATAACTGATTTCACCGCCTCGACGGATCACTTCTCGCGGTGGGCCACTGAGATACATAAGGTGACCATAAGCATCATCCCCAACTTGAGCATGACGAAAGCGAAGAGGTTCGAGGCTATTTTTACCTACCAAGATGTAGGACACTTCATAATCTAGGGTGTCGCTTGCGGTATCCATTTGATGTAACAAAGCCTCGGCAGAGGGTTCGGCCGAGGCTTGCGCAGACATCAAACTGACCAGCGCAAGCGCACCGATCAGAGTTTTTTTCATTGATTATTACTGCTTGTCGACGGTGCCATTGTCTGATGGTTAGACAGCCTATCCTTATTCAAGCGAAGCTGCAATTCATAGTCTTTGAGCATGGCATTGACGCGGCGACGCTGTTCCATCAACTCGGCCTCAGAAGGCGTGGCACGTAGATCGTCACGGCTCAAACTCACGGGTTCAGCTGCCCCTGCAAAAGGAATGGTTTCGAGTACGGGCGGCTGGGTTTGCGTACTGGCAACCGGCGAACTCGCATCAGACTGATTATAGTGCTGCACACCCACGATCACGGCCAACGAGACACACGCGGCAACGCTTACCTGCGTCAGTTGCTGCAGCCACCCTGGTAAGTGGCGACGCGCCTTTTCCGGACGCGGCTGTGACTCGTGCATCGGGTGCACATTATTATCAAGGTGATCGCCTTGATAAGCAGGTTCTGCTTCCAGCGCGGACGCTACAGAATCGGCAATGTTCCATTGCAACGAGCTGGGTGCCTCACCACGCATCACATCGCGAATGGTGCTAAAACGCCCCCAAGCCTGTTGCGCGTTATCATCTCGCTCAATCTCGTGGATCACTGACGTATCCACTAATTCGCCATCCAATAACGCTGAAATTTTTTCTCTATCCGTCATTCAAGTCACCGTCATGCAGCCAGTAAAACTCGTTACCGTTTCATCAGTGGCCGGATGCGTTTTTCAACCGCTTCACGCGCTCGGAAAATACGCGACCGCACCGTACCGACTGGACAATCCATTACCTGTGCAATTTCCTCATAACTGAGCCCATCGAGCTCCCGTAAGGTAATTGCGGTTCTTAAGTCGTCAGGCAGTGTTTCTATGGTCGAAAATACCACCTGTCTTAACTCATCTGACAACATCAAGTTTTCAGGGTTCGATATTTCTTTTAAAGACCCCCCACTTTCGTAATTTTCTGCTTCGTCGGCATCAATATCGCTGCCTGGCGGACGTCGTCCTTGCGCCACCAAATGGTTTTTTGCGGTGTTCACAGCAATGCGATACAGCCAAGTATAAAACGCACTCTCGCCCCGAAATCCCGGCAATGCACGATACGCTTTGATAAACGCCTCTTGCGCAATATCTGGAATATCGCCACTGTGTGTACCGACATAGCGGGCGATAAGGTTACATACCTTATTCTGATATTTGACGACTAACAGATTGAAAGCTTGCTTGTCACCATTCTGTACACGTTCTATTAGAACCTGGTCGGTTAGCTGCTCGCCCATTCGAGCGTTTACTCCTTGGTTGATCTTTCCGCCCGATTATCGAAATTCTAGGCCCGACGTTGTCAGAGCGCGGTTAAACCCGCTTGCGAGCTTTCGCACACGATTCGATAATCCAGCCGGCGAAAAGTTCCTCACCATGTTGGTTTTATTATGCGTTGAATCACATTACTGTGACGGAATGGTCAAAGACGGTCTCTTTGACTGAGGGCATTGTCGCCCGAACCATGCCATGGTTGCAAACTTTCACCCAAGCGGTACGGGATTTGATCTTACCGCGCGCAGCTACGTCAAATTGGTGTAACATTGGGTGCGCAGAAAGAGGATTAGGGATCATGACGACCACAACCCAGGAACATCAATGTGACGTGCTAGTTATCGGCAGTGGTGCCGCTGGCTTGTCACTGGCGCTCCGCTTAGCGCCAACCCACAAGGTGATTGTATTGAGCAAAGGCCCGCTCAGTGAAGGGGCCACGCTTTACGCACAGGGCGGTATTGCCGCGGTGTTTGACGAGCAAGACTCGGTCGAGTCTCATGTCGAAGATACCCAAATCGCGGGTGCAGGTATCTGCGATACCCAGGTCGTGGACTTTATTGCTCGCAATGCTAAAGATTGCGTGCAGTGGTTAATTGATGGCGGTGTTCCGTTCGATCAAGAAGATAGCGACGACGACACCCCTCGGTATCATTTAACCCGTGAAGGCGGCCATAGCCATCGCCGTATCTTGCATACCGCCGATGCCACCGGGATGGCCGTGCAAAACTCTCTGCAAGACAATGTCCGTCAGCACCCAAATATCACCCTGCTCGAACGGCACAATGCGCTGGATATCATCACCCGTAAAAAAGTCGGATTGGGTGGCGCTAACCACGTGCTCGGGGCCTACATCTGGAACCGAAACCAAGAAGTGGTTGAGACCGTGCGCACTAACTATGTGGTGCTCGCCACTGGCGGTGCTTCCAAAGTGTATCAATACACCTCTAACCCCGATGTGTCATCCGGTGATGGCATCGCCATGGCATGGCGGGCAGGTTGTCGCGTCGCCAACTTAGAATTCAACCAGTTTCATCCTACGTGCCTGTACCATCCAGACGCGCGCAACTTTTTGCTCACGGAAGCGTTACGCGGTGAAGGCGCACACTTAAAACGCCCAGATGGCTCACGCTTTATGTCAGACTTCGACGCACGCGGCGAGCTTGCCCCGCGTGATGTGGTGGCCCGAGCGATTGATTACGAGATGAAGCGCCTTGGCGCCGACTGCATGTATCTCGACATCAGCCACAAAGACCCTGACTTTGTGATCAAACACTTCCCCACCATTTACGAAAAGCTCAAACAATACGGCATCGATCTGACCAAAGAGCCGATCCCTATTGTCCCTGCCGCCCACTACACCTGTGGTGGCGTGATGGTGGATAAAAACGGCACCACAGACCTGCCCGGCTTATACGCGATTGGGGAAGTAAGCTACACCGGCTTGCATGGTGCCAACCGTATGGCCTCTAACTCGCTCCTAGAGTGTGTGGTGTATGCGTGGTCAGCGGCTGAACATATTAAAGCGCACTCAGACCATATCGAGCCCCATACCGCACTCCCCCCTTGGGATGAGAGTCAGGTCATTTGTTCTGACGAAGAAGTGGTGATCCAGCACAACTGGCATGAGTTACGTCTTTTTATGTGGGATTACATGGGCATTGTCCGCTCAACCAAACGGTTAGAACGAGCACTACGCCGTATCGAGCTGCTCAAGCAAGAAACACATGAGTACTATGCGAATTTCCGGGTCTCAAACAACCTGTTGGAATTACGTAACCTTTTACAGGTGGCAGAACTCATGGTTCGCTGTGCCATGCAACGCAAAGAAAGCCGAGGCCTTCACTACACCATTGATTACCCTGAGCCTAACGAGCAATCCGGTCCCACCGTGTTAACCCCGGACCAGCCCTGCTAGTGGGTTTCGCGCCGTCTGCTGCTTTAACGATAAAGGCCAGCCTCACGAGGCTGGCCTTTTTACTGGATATCATCGTGGTTATTCGCTTTTAAACTCGCTCACTGCACGCTCAAGGTGCGCCGCTTCTTCGGCCACCTTGTGTGCCGCTTCGCGGTTCTGGTTGGCGCGTTCGGTACTGTTTTGCGCGATATCTTGAATGTTGTGCACGTTTTGGTTGACTTCTTTCGCCACCGAACTTTGTTGCTCGATCGCCGTGGCAATGTGGGTGCTCATATCCATAATGTTTTGCATATCGGCCATGATTTGCGATAGCTCTTGCGAGGCCGCTTCCACTTTACCCACAGATGTTTCCCCATCTTCTCGGCTTTGCTCCATACGCTCAGACACCGACTGGGTTTGCTCTTGCAACGAGGTGATAATGCCAGAAATTTCATCGGTCGACTCACGAGTACGGGTCGCTAGCTGGCGCACCTCATCAGCGACCACCGCAAAGCCACGCCCTTGCTCACCGGCGCGCGCCGCTTCAATCGCCGCGTTAAGCGCCAGCAAGTTGGTTTGCTCAGAAATATCTTTAATCACATCTAATACTGAACCGATGGTTTCAGACAGCTTACTTAATTCAAGCACCTCGTTGCTGGTATTACTAAGCGTGTCTGCCAGTGTCATGATCATTGCCTTGGTGTCGTCGACCACTTTTTGTCCATTTTCGGCCCGACTTAAACTGGTACGCGCATTCTCCGCAGCCTGATCCGTGTTGCCCGCGATATCGCGAATCGTACTTTCCATCTCATTCATCGCGGTCGCCGCATGGGTGGTTTCATCTAACTGGGTAGACAATGCGGACCCGGTAGCTTCAGTACGCGACTCAACTTGCTCTGCACTGTGGTTAAGCGCTTGTATGGCGCGACTCACGTCGACCACCATAGCCTGGACACTGGCGAGCATCTGATTGACATCTTTAGCCATCAATGAGATCTCATCACGCCCATTTTCATCCGCTCTCAAGGTCAGATCCCGCTGCTTGGTGATGGCGGCCATTTGCTCACTGAACCGGTAAATACGCTGTTGAATGCCACGGTTCATCCATAAAGAAATCACTGTCATGATCAGTGCCAGTATCAATACCGCCGAGCCAGTAAACGTCACGGTTTGGCGTAATGCTTGCTCGATGGCCTGCTCATACTCTTGGCTTAGCACATCAAACATTTCTTCCACTTGGTGGGTTTTGCCACGAATTTGTCCGAGCAAACCTTTGTCCGCCGCTAACCCCAATGTCTTTTTCTGGGCAACAATTTGGTCCACTTGCGCCTGATGCGCTTGAAACAACGCCAGTAGGTCACCACGAAGGTAATCTTCAAGCTCTTGCATTTGGCTTTGATATTCATCGATGTAGTCAAGGTTACTGCTTTGCACAAACAGTTTGGCATCTGCGGCTAACAGGCGAGCGCTACTCTCCAGCACAATGTCATTTTGGGTCGCTGCCACCATTTTCTTGCTCGCGTTTTGCATTTGTCCGCGGATCCCCTGCTCAGGGGTTAACCCCAATGTTTGGTAGCCCTTACCCAGATCACGAAACCCACTAGCATATCCTTTCATCGCGCTTTTCACTTTATCAATGGTCGCGGTCTCTAACCCCAGAGAGGCACTGCGGGCGCGGAAATCACTCAGCAGCTGATTAAACGCATCAACATTATTATCAAAACGGGAGAGGTATTTAGGATCCATGCGCGCGAGAAAGTCTTTCTCATTGCGGCGTAAGTTGAGCAATATCACCTCAAGATCAGAGACTGTGGTTAGCTGATTGTGCATTTTTTGCAGTCGTGTTTCCGCCTTCCACGCAATCGCCGCCACCGCGAGGAGTGCCAACACCGACATCAAGGTGAGTGACAAAAGTTTTTGTTTAATATTCATAGCGACCCTACAGCATTATCTGAGCAGAATGGATTTTATCCGTGTCCCTTGAATATCGGTGATAAAGTGAAAAAGTAAAGCCACGCAACCAGTTTGTCACAAATATGTCACGTTATATCCCGACCTTGCTGACAGCAGTGCCGATAAATCAGACGAAAATGATAATCTGGAAGGCCATGACGCCAAATATACACGTATTGCGCATCCACACGAGAGGTCAGCACCAGCAGCCATGGGGTCGCATAAACACAGGATAATTTTCGATACTGTCCATTGGGCATCACAGCCCAAGCGTCAGAGGAAAAGCGAAAAGGCCCCTCGCTACCGATGAGGTGAGCATGGAAAAAGCGCAAGTCTCGCACCGCCCAAAGGGTTAGCACAGCACGAGCACTTAAAGGAAGGGAAACATGCGCCATGGCCAGCCAAGTCACCATCGTTCCCAGCAAAACCAGGCAGACAGTGACATAACGCGGGCACTGTAGGTGACTATGTACGTAACTTACTGCGGTTATAAGCGACGACCTTATCGACAACAGACTTCATCTTGGGGTCGTCAGGTTTACCATGCCCCATCAACCACGCAAACAAATCCGGATCTGCGCTTTCCAAAAATGCGACAAAATCCTGCTTTTCTTGTTCATTTAGCGTGTCGTAGCAGGCTTCAAAATAAGGCATAACCAACACATCCAGCTCTAACATGCCACGACGACATGCCCAACGAATCCGCGCTTTATCCTCGGTGTTAACCATTGCTTACCTCTATCAATGATGTCAGTGCTTGCATACTATCAATGCCGCCATCAGGCGACTACTTTTGCCGGAAAACAAACGGTGAATCTGAGAGCTCTCTAGCGTTAATCAGCAAGACACCGTAATAGCCCTACAATACAAAGGCTGACAAGCTTTATCCTCCCTATTAGTATACGGGACAGAGTCTATATTTTCTCAACAGAGAGCGTGAGTGTTATGAGCGAATGGTATCAAACCGTGGCCTTTGAGCCTGCGGATACACACCCCAGTGACCCACAGCCTGAACTGGCGATAGTTGCTCTTGATAACTGGGCAATCACTAAAGTGAGCGGCGACGATACAAAAAGCTACTTACAAGGTCAGCTCACTTGCGACATTGCCAGCCTTGCAGAGGATAAATCGACCCTTGCCGCTCATTGCGATCCAAAAGGCAAAATCTGGTCGGTGCTGCGTTTTTTCCATTACCAAGACGGGCTCGCCATGGTGCAACCGGCCTCGATTGAAGCCACCCAAGTTCAAGAGGTGAAAAAGTACGCCATCTTTTCAAAGATTGCGTTTGAAAAAGTCGATGCCGTACTGCTCGGTGTGATTGGCACGCAGGCAGACAAATGGGTGGCCGATCACTTTGGCCCGCAAGGTGACGTTCGCCAAGGGCAAGCGGGCACCGCCGTATACATTGAACCACACCGCTGGTTACTGGTGGTTGACGCGGCCAACGCCACAGCGCTTATCAATCAAGCCTCTGCGACCTTGCTTACCCATGAGTATTGGGATAAGTGGGATATTGATGCCGCATTACCCCGTATTGAGCAGGCCACCAGCGGCGAATTTATCCCGCAATCGTTAAACCTTCAGGCGCTGGATGCGATCAGCTTCACCAAAGGCTGTTACACCGGCCAAGAAACTGTGGCGCGAGCCAAGTATCGAGGCATGAACAAGCGTGCCATGTACAAACTCAGCGGCCAAGCCGAGCACACACCTGTTGCAGGCGATAAAATCGAACGCGCGGTGGGCGACAATTGGCGTTCAGGCGGGACAGTTATTGCTGGCTATCGCGATGTGAATGGTAATGCGAGCGTGTTAGCCGTACTACCAAATAACCTGGACGACGACACCGCTTTCCGCCTGGCTGAGTCTCCCTCACATGCATGGCACCATGAGCCACTCCCCTATTCACTCGATGATGACGACTGAGCCGTGCACACGGATCCCAATTGGCAAACACCCGTGACTGCCGCACTCGATAGCGCCGATATTCGCTACCAAATACTGTGGCAGTCACGCGCAACCCAATCGATTGAAGACACCGCTGCACAACGGGGGATTGATCCTGCTCAGATGCTTAAAACCATGGTGTTGCGCGATATGGGCGGGTGTTATGCGGTGGCCTGCGTACCAGGCGACCAACAAGTGAGCCCGCCCAAAGTCCGCCAGCTGCTGGGATGCCGACGAATGACGCTTGCCAGTGCACAACAAGTGCAAAGCACAACCGGCTACGCGCGTGGCACTGTCGCGCCATTGGGACTGTCACCGGATCTGGCGTTGGTGTTTGATGAGCAGATCTGGCGCTATGAAACGGTCACCATTAGCAGCGGTGATCCTCACGCCGGATTATGGGTGAGAGTGAAAGATCTTCTCGTACTTTGCCAGCCTCTGCGCGGCGACATATGCCGCGTTCAAGACGGTTAGATGTAGGAGTCACGCAACGGATGGCGCAAAAATACTGGCGGAAATACGATCTCAACTTGTTGGTGACCTTTGTCACTTTAATGGAAACCCGCAGTGTGACTGGGGCTGCAGAGCGCCTATCTCTGGGTCAATCAGCCATGAGCCACAGCTTGGCGCGTCTGCGTACGATGCTAGACGATCCCCTTTTTGAGCGGCGCGGACACCAAATGGTGCCCACCGCCCGCGCGCTCGATATCGCCCCTAAAATTGAGGCGCTACTCGACACACTCGCCACGGACGTGCTGACTCCGCCCGCTTTTGAACCTGCCCTTTTTGATGGTCAGATCCGCCTTGGACTCACCGACTACGCGGAGCTTATCTTCGCGCCGGCGTTGTTCGATACCCTCAACCAACAACTTCCTTTAGCACAACTTAGCTTACGGCCAGTCGATCGTCGCCACTGTCTGGATGCGATTAAAAATGATGATGTCGACGCGGTGATCGGCGTGATCCCGGAAAACAGCGATATTCTCGACAGCCAGGTATTATATCGCGAACAACACGTGTGTCTGTTTGACCCTCAAAGTACAGGACTGGATGCCCCCATCAGCGTGGCCGATTTTGTCGCCACGCCGCACGCCTTGGTGAGCACTTACGGCCAGCTTTCTAGCCCGATAGATGCGCGTTTAGAAGCGCTAGGCTATCATCGACAAGTGGTGATGGGATCGCAGCGCTTTTTAACCGTAAGGCAATTGCTAAAAGGGCGACAACTGCTGTGTACCGTACCAGAGCTTATGGCGCGACTTGATACCTTTAACGATGCTAACCATCTGGCATTTAGCCCACCTCCTATTGATGTCCCAGGGTTTGATATTGGCTTGGCATGGCGACATCAAGCCAGCGGTCACCCCAAAATGCAGTGGCTCATTGGCCAAATAACCACCATTGTCGATAAGCGCGTCGCTTCCCTGAAAGCGTTATCTACCCAGCCTCACGCGCAAGAGGAAACCTAATGAACATCGTCTCTCTGTCGATCCTTAATCCTGCTTACGTTGCTCAACGGGTCAGTGAAACGTTCACGCACAGTGAGGGGGCCGACACCGGCGAAGTTATTCATCACTTAATCGATAAGCTGCTCGGTGAAACGCCTCGTGAAGACTGCCATGGTTGGGGGATGCTTGACGGTGAGCAGTTAGTGGGGGCTGTCTTTTTCTCACGATTGACCTACCCACATACGGACAAGGTTGCACTGCTCTCTCCGATGGCTATCTACCCTGATTATCAGCGCCAAGGACATGGAAAAGCATTAATCAACGCTGGGCTCGAACAGCTACGTACATTGGGTTATCAAGCGGTGGTGACCTATGGCGACCCCGCTTTCTACACTCAGCTTGGGTTTCATCCAGCCGACCATATCGAGGTGGTGCCACCCCATACATTAAGCTACCCACACGGTTGGCTGGCGCAATCGCTGATTGATAGCGACTTACCGGCATTAGGCGCGAAACCGTGCTGCGTCGATGCTTTCAACCAAGCGGATTTATGGTAAGGATAAAGTGATTATTTCTTTAGGCAGTGTCATCACGGCGACATAAACCCACTTCACAATCGGTGCCGTTTTCACACCCCTATAGGGTGACAACCACTCACACCAGTAAGAAGAGGTTATGCGCGTTTTTAATCGCTATTCCCCCAAGCTTGTCGCCAAACATGTCACACGATTATTCTCGGGTCGCGTCTATATTGCAGGAAGAGGCCGATTTGATTTTGATAATGGTTGGTTAAAAGCACCGGATCACGCCACCATCTGTCACTACCGAACCGTGAAGGAAGTTAACGGGTTGATTCGAGATGTGTATCAGGACGGGCTTCGAGAGCCAGAAAAATCGGGCTCATTGCCGACCGCTTACTGACTTCGCCGTACCATACAAATAGGGGCTCGTCAGACGGGCCCCTGTTTATTATTTAGATAAAAAGGACAGGCATAGCATACGTGCTTCCCCCTGACCCTTTAGTCTGCGTCTTGATCGCCTAACGTTTCTTCATAGCTTTGCGCATCGAGCAGGCTATCGATTTCAGACTCATCTGTCGCTTGAATCTGGAACAACCAACCATCGCCGTATGGGTCGCTGTTAACCAGTTCAGGGGCGCTATCTAACTCTTCATTGACGGCCACGACTTGACCAGAAATGGGCGCATAGATATCCGACGCCGCCTTTACCGACTCTGCAACCGCGCAATCGTCACCCGCATCAAAAGTGTCATCTTCATCAGGCAAATCGATAAACACCATATCCCCCAGTAGGGCCTGGGCGTGATCAGAAATGCCAATGGTAAATAGGCCTTCCCCTTCAGGGCGAACCCATTCGTGTGTAGCGGTAAATTTTAATTCAGATGGGATATCACTCATAATCTTGTTCCTTGTTACACCCAATGACAACTCACACCGTCAATCGGTACATTCAACATCTCTCACAACCTGATCGCATGCCGACTCGGCAATGGTCTTTGTGCTATTTAGCATATTCTCTGTTTTTCGCCAATTTCAGCCATCACGCAATCATCAAAAAGTGGTCGTGCGCGTCGTAGGCTTTGCCAGATCAGGCAGGTTCCCCTCCAACCCTAACGCCCGCGCCATAAACGGCTGCTTGGCGCCGGGCAAATGATTGACCGCACGCATGCCCACGCCACGGACGAGCTTTTTCATCGGATTATCGCCTGCGAACAAGCTGCGGAACCCTTGCATCGCCGCAATCATCTGCACCGCTTCCGCTTTACGCCAACGCTCATACTGGCGTAAGCCGGCGTAATGGCCAATATCTTTCCCTTTGTCGGCGAGTGACGTCAGTGTTTGCGCCAAAGCGGCCGCGTCGAGCATCCCCAGATTCACCCCTTGCCCAGCCAGAGGATGGATAGTGTGCGCCGCATCACCGACCAGAGCCAGGCGCTGCGCCGCAAAGTGTTGGGCATAACGCATGGTAAGCGGGTAACTGGCGCGTGGGCCTATTACCTCACATAGGCCGAGTTGCACATCAAACGCAGCGGTTAAGGCACGGTTAAAGGACGCTGAGTCCATCGCGACGTAATCCGTCGCTTGTTCTGGGGGAACAGACCAAACAATTGAACATAAATGCGGATCTGAAAGTGGCAAGAAAGCAAGGGGGCCGTCCGGTGTAAATACTTGTCGTGCAACGCCCTGATGCGGCTCCACCGTGCGCACCGTCGCCACCACTGCATGATGACCATAGTCACGCTGTACCAAGGGGAAGTCGGCTTGCTCACGCACCCAGGATCTCGCCCCATCAGCCCCCACGACCAGTTTCGCCGTCACGCCGTCCCCAGACTCGAGTTGTAACCAGGTTTCGCTCTCTCCTTGCAGCATGGATTGGCATTGCGCCGGCATCAACACAGTCACATTGTCCTGCGTTTGCACTTTATCGAGCAAAGCCAACTGGATCACACGGTTTTCAACAATATGGCCGAGGTTTTGCTGGCCAAACGCCTGCGCATCAAAATGGATGTCGGCAAAACTGTCTTTCTCCCACACCCGCATCTGTTGGTAACTGGCCGCACGCCGTGAGGCGATGCCCGGCCAGACATCCAGGGTGCGCAGTATGTTTTCACTCGCTCGGCTCAAGGCAGAGACACGGTTCTCTGGTACGTCGTTTAAGGTCGTTTCCGGCGCTTTACCTTCTATCACCACCACCCGCAAATCCGTGTCGGCTAGGGAGGCGGCAAGTGTGAGCCCCACCATGCCGCCACCGACAATGGCCACATCGGCATTGATCATTTTCATCTCGGTTCTACCCATCCTATGGTGCGTTGCACAAGCGGTTGTTTTATACTCTCTAATGCTGACATTAATCCTAACCCGGCATTACGTGCCCCCGCCAGAAGCGGGCTATCATTGGAAAAGAGGTGAACCAACCCTGATGTCAATGCCACTGTGGCATCTCGGTCTGGTGTTCGTTGTTTGGCGTACGCCATCAATGTTGGCATCGCACCGATATCATCACCACGCGATGCCGCCTCCGTCAGCGTGTGAGCCAACGTCATCACATCTCGCAAACCAAGGTTAAAGCCTTGTCCGGCAATCGGGTGTAGGCTTTGTGCCGCATTCCCCACCACGGCCACACGATGACTCACCGGGCGAACCACTTGGTTAAGCGTCAATGGATACGCATGACGCTCTCCAACGTGCAGCAACTTGCCTAAACGCCAGCCAAACACCTGCTGCAGGCGATGAAGAAACGCATCATCACTCACTTGCATCAGCCCTTGTGCTTGCTCGGCTGTCATACACCACACCAACGAGCAACGCCCTTGCGACATGGGTAACAGCGCCACAGGGCCGGTTTGAGTAAAGCGTTCAAAGGCGTGGCCTTGATGAGGCAGTGCGGTTGATACATTGGCAATCACTGCCACCTGACCAAAATCGTGTTGCTGACGCGGAATATTAAGCTGCTGGCAACAAGACGAGCGCCCACCGTCAGCCGCAATGAGTAGCGAAGCAGTCAGAGATTGTCCCTGCTTTAATCGCACCGTTACCGCCGCCGGCGTTCGCTCAATCGCCATCACGGCATCCGGGCAAAACACATCGATCGCCTCGCGGTGTTGCAACTTTTGGTGAAGCACCGCTCCGGCATCCGCCAACTCGATAACTTGACCAAGATAAGCCACACCCTGCGACTGTGCGTCAATATGGGTTTGTCCGGCGTGGCCACGATCAGACACATGAATATGCTGAATCGGCGTGCCAAAGGGGGCGAGTGACTCCCAAAGCCCTAAGCTCGCAAAGGCTGCACAACTGCCTTGTGCTAATGCGATACTGCGTGCATCGTAACCTGGGTGCTCGCGATGATCGGGCACCATCGCCTCGACCACGGCAATACGCAGTGTGCCGCCACTCAATGTGTCTAAGGCCAGTGCGGCAGTCGCCCCGGCCATTGCGCCGCCTGCGATCACTATGTCATAGGCTTTCATCCCACTCTTTCCTCACCCTGAGTCACTGACGCCTCAATCTGAACGCGTCATTGAGATTAATGCAATGTTTTAGGCGTATCGTCACTGTCCGGACGCGCCCCAAGTTCGGCATGCACCACCATGCTGCACACGCGCACATGCTCGACAACCTGCTCAAGCAACTCTGCTTGCTCTTGCATGTCGCCATCTTCATCGACACCCAGCTGCGCCACGTCTTTAAGATCGCCCAACGCTTCTGTCACATCCTTAGATAAGGTGCGACCTTTAGTTCCGATCAATCCCACACCGGCTAAAAACGCGTTGATCCACTCCACCAGTGCTTCGGCTCGAGCCACGACACCGGATTGTTCGTCGTCAGGGACATAAATATCTAAATCAAGATCACTGCCGGTAAGCTGCGCTTTTAGCTGGTGATAGCTTTGCATGGCAAGTGTCTTAGACTCTGTTGGCCACCCCATCCCTTGATGGGTGTAATCATAAAGCATGGTTAGCCAGCTACCATCTTCCAGCTCTAGCCCGCCACTGAGCATGCCAGCGATTAAACCGTGCATTTCTGCAGGCGTTACCGCCAAACTATCAGCCCTCAGTGTGTCTGCTGTTGTCGCATAAGCGGGTAAACGGGTATCAGTCACAATCTTGCCCCTTGCTGTGCCATCAAAAATAAGAGGCTTAGTTTAGCATTTCACACCACTGGGCTGAATCATTGCGATTAAAAACGATCTCACGCCGATGCAACGGCCACGCGGTACATTGCGTGTTGGGTGGCTGGTTGATAAGCACAGTGTAAAGGCTTCAACCAGCCAATCACGATGACAAGGATCAACCCACACCAGCGGGGGCTTTCCTCTTAGCGAGCCAATTCACAGTTCTGTCTAAAAGCTGAAACACTCAGTGAATGATAGGCACGACTGCCGTCATATTATCGCCCTTAAAGGGTTGTTATTGTTAGACCTATGCGTCGTTTGAATACCACTTTTTGATTAAATTCGCGGCACCAGTGGCGGAGATGGTTTTCGATGTAGTGTATTCACCAGAATAATTGCTAGAATAGCGCCATATTATTGTGTACTGGGCCCTCGACAAATCGGGCCGTATGAGGAGCCAGCGTGGGACTATGAGCACACAACCGGTTGAAATTAAAATTCTAGATCGTCTTGTTCGCGTCAATTGTCCACCCGGGCAAGAGCAAGCGCTTAAAGATGCAGCAAGCGAGTTCGATCAACGGTTGCATCGGCTGGCTGAGCGCACTAAAGTAAGCAATACAGAACAGCTAATTGCCATTGCCGCTCTCAATGTTTGCCACGAATTAAATGATGCCAAACAGTCATTAGAGACACTGCAAGATCAGGTAACGCAACGGACCGCCCTGATGACATCACAACTCGATAAAGCAATGGCAGCGCAAGGATCGCAAGAATAACCCAATTCCCTGGGGTGTTTGTCAGCGGATCTACGTCCCTGAGCCGATAAGCAAAACTAAGGGTGCGTTGTTATAAGCTACTGAGCAAGCTCGGCATGCACCGAGAAGCCTACGGTTTATACTACCCACCCGCCTTGAACCAGCGGGTTCAAGGGCCATCGATCCCAACGGCACCCCGGGGTCCTCTTCACCACCCTTTGGCTAGCATCAAGGACAGTTATGCAGCCTAGACAACACATACGACACGCCATCCGTGACGCACGTCGTCAGCTCTCTCCTGAGCAACAAACGTTCGCCGCAGAGGCGGTGACCAAACGATTTATCGCGCTGGCTGATGTTGAACAAGCCACAAACGTTGCCCTGTACCTCTCTTTCGATGGCGAGTTAGATACAACACCTGTCATTGAGGCGTGCTGGAGGGCGAACAAAAATGTCTACTTGCCCGTCATTCATCCCTTTAGCCGTGGTCACTTACTGTTTCTCCACTACACCCCGACCACCCCAATGCAGATTAATGGTTATGGGATTGCTGAGCCCCAGCTCGATATTCGCACCTTGATACCGAGTAGAAAACTCGACGTGATTGCCACACCTTTGGTGGCGTTTGATGCAAAAGGACAACGCCTTGGCATGGGAGGGGGCTACTACGACCGTACACTCGGCTTATGCGCACCGGATGCGGTCGCGGTTGGACTCGCGCATGATTGCCAGCAATGGCCCGCGTTACCGACCGAGCAATGGGATGTGCCTTTACCCCATATTTTGACCCCCAGCCAACATTGGCAATGGCCAACGCGTATTTCGCGACCTAAACCCTGACGCCATCTATTGGCTTCGCTATAATCACGCCCAATCCCCTAGATTCAGGAGTTAGCATGACCCAAGACGAAAAGAAAAAAGCCACGGGCGAAGCCGCGGTGGAATATGTCAAACCCGGCAGCATCATTGGTGTGGGAACGGGGTCGACCGTGAACTACTTTATTGATGCCCTCGAGCCAATTAAAGAGCAAATCAAAGGCGCGGTGTCTAGCTCAGAAGCCTCGACCGAGCGACTAAAAGCCTTGGGCATTGAGGTACTCGACGCCAATGAAGTGGCGAGTTTAGATATCTATGTTGATGGCGCAGATGAGATCAATGCGCGCAATCATATGATTAAAGGCGGTGGTGCTGCCTTGACGCGTGAGAAAATCGTCGCGGCAATCGCAGATAAGTTTGTTTGTATTATCGACGACACCAAGCATGTGGATGTGTTGGGTGAGTTTCCACTTCCCGTTGAAGTGATCCCTATGGCACGCTCTTATGTCGCGCGTGAATTGCTCAAGCTAGGGGGCGACCCGTGTTACCGTCAAGGTGTGATCACGGACAATGGCAACGTGATCCTCGACGTACACAATATGAAAATCCAAGACCCCAGAGGGTTAGAGGACGCCATCAATGCGATTCCTGGTGTGGTGACGGTTGGCCTGTTTGCCAACCGCGGCGCAGACATCGTGTTAACCGGTACCGACACTGGCGTGAAAAAAGTGGCAAACTGAGTGCATAACACAGCAAATCAAATGCTTACACCCCACGGGGAATAACAAAAAAAACCAAACGTTTGCGCTCAATGTAATCAATAAGTTAAAAGCACCTTTTTCAAGGTGCTTTTTTATGGTCTAGAACGGATAATTCTTACCCCTTATGGGAATTTTTGTTATCTTGGTCACTGTTCTGATACCGGCACATCGCCTGCCCTGCGGTCTTTTGACGTAAAAGATCACGCTAATGACCAGGTCAATCAACCGCCACTCCTCTTCGCCACCCACGCGAGGGAATAAGGTAAGATGCGCCCCGGCACTCAGGCGCAACATTGCTACCATTATTGTTTCTAAGGAAGAGAACAGCCCGCATGTCACACTATTCACTGGACAAGAATAAAATCAAAATCCTATTACTCGAAGGCGTCCATCCTACTGCTGTTGAAGCGTTCAAGCAGGCCGGATATACCAACATCGAGTACCACAAAGGCTCACTCACTGGTGAGGATCTCGAACAAGCTATCCAAGATGCACACTTTGTGGGGCTACGCTCTCGCACCCAATTAACGGAAGCTGTCTTTGCAAAAGCGAAGAAGCTGGTCGCGGTTGGCTGCTTTTGTATCGGCACCAACCAAGTCGATCTTGATGCAGCGGCTAAGCGCGGGATCCCCGTTTTTAACGCGCCTTTCTCCAACACCCGCAGTGTCGCAGAGCTGGTTTTAGGTGAGATCCTGCTGCTCCTACGCGGGATCCCCGAAAAGAATGCTAAAGCGCATCGCGGCGAGTGGCAAAAGTCTGCTGACCGCTCTTTTGAAGCGCGCGGTAAGGTACTGGGCATTATTGGCTATGGCCATATCGGTACCCAGCTGAGCATCTTGGCGGAAAACTTAGGGATGCGCGTGTATTACTATGATGTCGACAACAAACTCTCGTTAGGCAACGCGATTCAAGTTAACTCGCTCACAGAGCTGCTTAACCGCAGTGATATTGTCTCGCTCCATGTCCCCGAGACGCCAAGTACGCAGAATATGATTGATGCCGAGGCCTTTGCCCGCATGAAACCAGGGGCAATCTTTATAAATGCCTCACGCGGCACCGTGGTTGATATCGATGCCCTATGCGGGGCGCTAGAAAGCAAGCATTTGGCCGGTGCGGCGATCGATGTTTTCCCGGTTGAGCCAAAAACCAACAAAGACGCATTCAGCTCTCCGCTACAAGCGTTTGATAATGCGCTACTCACACCGCATATCGGTGGCTCAACGCAGGAAGCACAGGAAAATATAGGCTTGGAAGTCGCCAGTAAGTTGGTTAAGTATTCTGACAATGGCTCGACTCTGTCATGCGTCAACTTCCCTGAAGTATCACTGCCAGAGCATCAAGGCCGCTCGCGCTTGCTGCATATACACGCCAACCGTCCCGGGGTGCTGACCAAAATTAACACAACGTTCGCGGACGAAAACGTTAATATCGCGGCACAGTACTTACAAACATCGTCGCAAATTGGTTATGTGGTGATTGATGTCGAAGACAGTGACCATGCCTACAAAGCACTGAAAAAGCTAAAAGCGATCGAAGGCACCATACGCGCGCGGATCCTGCACTGATTCGTGCCAGAAACGAAAAAAGCCCCGACAGGGGCTTTTTGGATGCTTGCTTGTTATCCCTGGCAACACTTATTGCTCGTCGCGCAGAAATACCAACTCGTTGCCTTTTGAGTCCGCTTCACTGAAATAATAGCCTGCCACATTAAACGCTTTAATGTCTGCCACTGAACTCGCGCGCTGATCAATCAAATAACGCGCCATCATGCCACGTGCTTTTTTGGCATAGAAGCTGATCACCTTGTATTGACCGTTTTTATAATCTTTAAACACCGGGGTGATGATGTCGCCGTTAAGCACTTTCTTGTTAACCGCTTTAAAGTATTCATTAGAGGCAAGGTTCACCAATAGCTCACTGCCTTGCGCCGCCAAATCATCATTCAGTGCCTCTGTGATGATATCTCCCCAGAACTGATAGAGGTTATCACCGCGTGGCGTCGACAACTTGGTGCCCATCTCTAAGCGGTAGGGCTGCATCAAGTCGAGCGGCCGCAACAGGCCATACAAGCCGGATAACATACGAAAATGATCTTGAGCCCAATCGAAGTCTTGCTCGGACATTGAATTGGCATCTAGCCCTGTGTACACATCCCCTTTAAAGGCAAGCGCAGCGGGTCGTGCATTATTTGGGGTAAAAGAGGGAGACCATTCAGAAAAACGCACAGCATTAAGACTGGCGATTTTATCACTGACTTTCATCAGCGAGGCAATGTCTGCCGGCGTCAGCTGGCGGCAAACCTCAATCAACGCCTCTGAGTGTTCAGTCAGCTGAGGTTGGGTATAACGGTCTGTCGGCAATGGCGTTTCATAATCCAAGGTTTTTGCAGGAGAAACCACTATCAGCATGTTGCTCGCCCTTTTGTTAAATATCTTTGCTAAGCCTATCATTCCCGCATAAAAAAACCACCGCCCGCCACCGCACATCGCACTGACCGATGGCTAACGTTTGGGGAGTGGCCATGCCTTATCATCAAGCTGACTGTGCAGCTCAGGAAAACGACGACTGTCAAACACAGGCAGTCGCCCCAATGAACGTTGAGTGTGATAATCCTTTGCCAAACGCTTGACGATGCCCGATAACAAAAAAATCGCAATCATGTTTACCAGTGCCATCATCCCCATAGACGCATCCGCGAGGGTCCATACCAGCGGCAGTTCCGCCAGCGCCCCAAACATGACCATGCCTAAAACTAAGGCACGGAAGTACGGCAACGCCGGACGGCAACGCTGATTGATAAATAACAGGTTCGTTTCTGCATACGAATAATTTGCAATAATAGAGGTAAAGGCGAAGAAGAAAATCGCGACGGCCACAAACTGCTCCCCCCAGTCACCCACTTGTGCGCTTAACGCCCGCTGAGTCAACTCAACTCCCGTGATTTCGCCGCCGGGAATGTACTCACCTGATAGCAGAATAATCGCTACGGTAGCGGTGCAGATCACCAAGGTATCGACAAACACGCCGAGCATTTGCACATAGCCTTGCGAAACAGGATGAGGCGGATAAGGCGTCGCCGAAGCGGCGGCATTGGGCGCTGACCCCATGCCAGCTTCATTCGAAAACAAGCCGCGCTTGATGCCTTGAATCATGCCCTGTGCCAAGGTGTAACCCAATGCCCCCGATGCCGCTTCGTGAAGGCCAAATGCGCTCTTTACCACCAGCATGAATACCGCAGGTACCTGCTCAAGATGGGTGACGACCACATACACGGATAACGACAAATACAGGAGTGCCATCACGGGCACAATCACTTCGGCCGTGCGCGCGATTTGGCGTAGCCCGCCATATATGATCAATCCGCTGACCAGCACCAATCCCGCACCAACATAGGCCGGCGGCCATGAAAATGCCACCTGTGCCGCTTGTGAGATAGAGTTAGCTTGCACCGAATTAAACACCAAGCCAAACGCCAGGATCAGCAATATCGAGAAAAGCACGCCCATCCAACGCATGCCTAACCCATATTCCATGTAATAGGCTGGACCACCGCGAAAATAGCCGTCGGGATCCCGTACTTTATACACTTGTGCCAGCGTGCTCTCGGCAAACGCTGTGGCCATGCCGAGGAATGCCATTAGCCACATCCAAAAAATCGCCCCCGGGCCACCCAATGACAGGGCAACCGCCACCCCAGCCATATTGCCCGTGCCAACACGCGCGGCAAGCCCGGTACACAAGGCTTGGAAAGACGAAATACTGCTCCCCTCACGACGTCGACTATGACGCATAACCGAAAACATATGAGAAAAGTGACGAAACTGAATCCCCCCTAATTTTAAGGTAAAAAAGATTCCGCCACCGATGAGCACATAAATGAGCACCGAGCCCCAAATCAGATCATTAATAAAAGTGAGTAGGCTCAATGGACTGTCCCTCGTCGTGATTTAGTAAGGATAATAGCGATGCGGCGCAATCTTCGCGTGAACCACCGCCTAGGTCAATTCAAACCCATCACGGCTGGGGCAACAGTCACTGATTTTAAAAATCAGTGATTGCAGTCTCATAAAAACTTCATCTGACTGCCACAAATGAGAAATACTTCAATTTTACGTTAGGGGAAGCTGTGGTATTTAGAAACTGACCGCAAGGTGAAAAAGAGGTGACTATGGAAAACATTGCCTTTAACGATCTATTCGAGCAAGACAAGCCACAACGCAACGGACGCGCAAAACCAGTCAAACGTAAATGGAGAGAAATTGAAGCGCTGAAAGACAAACAGCGGCTAAAAAAAGAATTGGAAGAAATCGATATTTTTGGCGATTTCTCTCAACTGGACCTCGATTAACTCACCCTCAATATAGGATTGTGAAAAGGTGCTCATCGAGCACCTTTTTTATCCCCCATCAGCGACTTCGCCTACTCCGTATCGAGATAAGGCTGCCAATCAATGGGCATTTTTCCCTGCGCTTGCAACAGCGCATTGGTTTGTGAAAAGTGCTGACAACCAAAAAAGCCACGATGCGCTGACAGTGGCGACGGATGAGGCGCGGTGAGTACATGATGGCGCTGACGATCAATCGCTTTGCCTTTTTTCTGGGCGTGCGCGCCCCATAATAAGAACACCACGCCTTGGCATTGTTGGTTTACCGCCTCAATGACACGATCCGTGAAGGTTTCCCATCCCAGTTTGGCGTGGGAGTGTGCCTTCCCTTGCTCCACGGTGAGCACGGTATTAAGCAACAACACACCTTGCTCTGCCCAGCTTTTTAAATACCCGTGAGAAGGTGGCGTAAAGCCTTCAATATCGGTGGCAAGCTCTTTGTAGATATTGACCAATGACGGTGGTGTTTTCACGCCTGGACGCACAGAAAAGCACAGCCCGTGAGCTTGGTTCGGCCCGTGATACGGGTCTTGGCCCAGAATCACCACCTTGACGTCGCCCAGCTCAGTATAGCGAAAGGCGTTAAACACATCTTCTTTCGGTGGAAAAACCGTCACGCCATTGGCACGTGTTTGTTCAACATAGGCGAGGGTTTCGCGAAAGTAAGCTTGTTGTTTCTCATCAGCCAGCACTTGCTGCCACGTTTGCGCCTGAGTCATGGTTGCTCCTTTTGATCACATTGGCGCTATTCTAACGAGGCAGCTTGGCAAAATCAGTGTGTAGAACGATCTTTTGTTCGTTCGGTATGAGCGTGGTAATGACGCTGACAGCGGCCTTGTACCGCACGGTTGGGGGCCGGTAAGCTCGCACGAGTCATGGTTGGCTTCATCATGGTGCTTTCCTCATCATTATGGATTCATCGTAGACAATGAAATTTTAATGCCAACTTTACAAACGCAATAAAATCATACCATTAGCCAACACCCCGAACAGTATGAGCCGCAAAATGAGCACAAGTGGTGCAAATTTGCCTCTTTTTTGCGCACACACGACGCTTTCTTTTGTAATTTTATTACTACAATTTTCATTAAAGTATTGCGCAAGTGCTAGTCGGGAGGAAGGGCGCGTGCTACAGTAACCGCATTAGATAAATAAAGATTGATATAAGATAAATATCATAACGTTAAGAACACAATAAACTTGATTTATGTCAATAAAACCCCACTCTAAAAAGGGTATATATAGACACTCAAAATGATGAAATCTTACATCATAAAAAGTCACTATCATAAAAGGGGATAGGCCATGATCACGGGTATTCAAGTAACCTCAGCAGCCAATGATGAACTCGTTAATTCTATTTGGTTGATCGATAAAGACACCGATCAAGCACGCTGTGTCTGTGCCAAACAAGGCTTTGAAGCGGATCAGGAAGTTGCCCTATCTTCTTTGGGTGAATTCGATTACCGCGAAGTGAATATCGAAACACAAGCGGTCAACGAAGGCGGTCAGCACCTTAATGTCAACGTACTCAAGCGTGAGACACTGGAAGACGCGGCTAAGCACCCAGAGAAGTACCCACAGCTAACGATTCGTGTCTCTGGCTATGCGGTACGCTTTAACTCACTGACGCCTGAGCAGCAGCGTGACGTAATCACCCGCACCTTTACCAGCTCCCTATAAGAAGCGGTTCAAGGCAAACCAGAGTGTGTGTCAAATAAAACAGCCCGCAATCGCGGGCTGTTGTTGTATTAATAATCGCGATAACTGGCTAAACCTTAACCATTCACTTCAAGCAGGTAGTCTCGTAGCGTTTGGAAATCAGGCTCTTGCTCGCGTGAAAGCAACGTCATTTGCGCATGCTTCGCCAGCGGCCCAGGTAGAGGAATATCTTTACCGAGGATCGCGTCAACCGATTCTTTAAATTTGGCCGGGTGGGCGGTGCACAAGAAGATCCCCTCTTCCCCTTCTTCAAGCTGCTCCGCCAGCAGCCGGTATGCAATCGCACCATGAGGCTCACACAAGTAACCGGCCTGAGAGAGCGACTTTAAGCTCTCAGCCGTTTCTTCATCATCAGCACGCCCTGAGGCAAGTTCACTCAGCCTCCACTGCTCACGGCGGAAAAGCTCTTCGATACGTGGCCAGTTGTTGGGCTGACTCACATCCATCGCGTTGGACAAGGTGGCGACCGTTTGCTGCGGTGCCCACTCGCCTGAATCGAGATACCGTGGCACCGTATCATTGGCATTGGTACCCGCAATAAAGCGCTTAATCGGCAGTCCCATCGCTTTAGCAAGCAACCCTGCGGTAAGGTTACCAAAGTTACCACTGGGCACCGATATCACCACCTGATCGCGTTTATGCGCAGGGAGCTGCGCCACCGCCTCGAAGTAGTAACAAATCTGGGCCATTAAGCGGCTAATGTTGATGGAATTCGCTGAATTAAGGCCAATGGCCTGACGCAGCTCGCTATCATCAAAGGCTTGCTTGACCATGCTTTGGCAATCATCAAAAGTGCCATTGATCGCGACCGTATGAATATTGCCGCCAAGTGTACAAAAGAGTTTTTCCTGCAGCGGGCTGATTTTGCCTTTCGGGTACAAGATGACCACGTCGATATTATCAATACCGTAGAAGGCGTGGGCAACCGCCGCCCCGGTATCCCCAGATGTCGCCGTGAGGATGGTGATCTTTTTACCATCCGATACCGCTGCCAGCGACTGCGCCATAAAACGGCCACCAAAGTCTTTAAAGGCCAATGTCGGACCATGGAAAAGCTCTAGCGCATGAATATGGTCATCCACTTGTTCAAGTGGCGCAGCAAAGCTAAACGCATTGCTAACCAGTTCACTCACTTGGCTTATTGGCAGTTCATCGCCAATTAATGCGGATAAAATCTTGCTACTGCGCGCCACCAAAGGCATGGCCAGTAATGCCTCGATATCGTCAAAGTAGGGCAAGCTTTCAGGAAAAAATAACCCTTGCCCGCGACCGAGCCCTTGCTGGACAGCTTGCGAGAATGACACAGTTTCACTGTGATCTTTGATGTTGTATAGCTTCATGCCTGACTTCCTATTTCTTTTGCGCCCTGTCCATCAATGCGACATACATGAACAAAGCCATCATTATTTTGTACATAGTGCTCTCGCAACCACTGCGCTAACCGCTCTGCCACCTGTCGATCATCACAAATGCTAAACAGCGTCGGTCCTGACCCCGAGATCCCTGTGGCTAATGCACCACAACTGGCGGCATAGTCGCGAGCGTCCGCAAATCCCGGTAACAGTTTTTGCCGATACGGCTCGGCAATCACGTCGCAAATTAAACTCGCCGCCAATTTAGGCTGTTGTGTGTGGCACGCGTGAATAAAGCCGCCGATATAGCGACCATGAGCGATCACATCTTGCCGACGGTACTGGGCGGGCAAGATGGTACGTGCTTCTGCCGTCGACACCTTGATGCCCGGATAGGCCATCACCCAATACCAGTTTTCAAAGTGCGGCACCGCTTGACTGATCACCCCTTGGCTTTCCAGCATGAGCTGAACGCCACCCAAATAACACGGCGCGACATTGTCATAATGTAAGCTACCGGAAATGGACGCTTCCATCTCTCCCATCAGCGCTAACATGCGGCTCTTATCGAGCGCATGGTCATGAAAGCGATTTAACGCATCGAGCGCGGCGACAATCGAGCATGCACTGGAGCCAAGTCCTGATCCAATCGGCATATTCTTTTCAAGCACCATCGCCACCGGCTTCACCGCCAAGTCACGGGTTTTAAGTACCTCGGCATAAGCCAGGTACGCTTGATAAACGATATTATCCTGCTCGTTCGCAGGTAGCTTATCGATAAATCGGCCTTGGCAGCGCAATGAAAACGCCTGGTTTCCACCGTCTGCCACTTCTACCACATCACCCAATAAACTGCCGTCGATAGGGCTCACCGCTGCCCCCAAGACATCAAACCCGACACTCACGTTACCAATCGATGCGGGTGCATAAACACGGACTGCCATGACTAGACTCCTAACTTCCAACCTAGGGTGCGCATTAAGTCCGCAAACACCCCAGCCGCGGTCACGGCGGTTCCCGCGCCATAGCCTCGCAGCACCAAAGGAATCGGCTGATAATAACGGCTATAGAAGGCCAACGCGTTCTCACCCTCTTTGATTTTATTCATAGGATCATCATCGGATACGGCTTGGATTTTGACAAAGCAACGTCCGTCTTCAATACCACCAATATACCGCAAGACTTTGCCTTCTTTGGCGGCTTCCTCTGACCATTGTTTAAAATAGTCATCGGCTTGCGGCAAACGTGCCATGAAACTTTCGACATCGCCAGATTGATCAAAGCCAGGCGGAAGCGCAGGTTCAACCTCAACATCGTCAAGCTCAAGTTCCATGCCGGCTTCACGTGCCAGAATCAAGAGCTTACGTGCTACGTCCATGCCCGACAGATCGTCACGCGGATCCGGCTCGGTAAAACCGTTTTCACGTGCGACCTGGGTCGCCTCGCTAAAGCTGGCGCCATCATCTAACTTGCCGAAAATGTGGGAAAGCGATCCTGATAAAATCCCAGAAAAGCGTGACAGCTCATCCCCGGCCGCAATCAAGTTTTGTAGATTTTCAATCACCGGTAAACCTGCACCCACCGTGGTCTCATACATAAATTTGCGGTGAGTCGCGCGGGCCGCCTGACGCAACTGGTGATAGTAAGCCATGCTACTGGTATTGGCTTTCTTGTTGGGAGTGATCACGTGAAAGCCTGCACGCAAGAAATCAGCATATTGCTCGGCGACCTGCTGATCGGCGGTGCAATCGATCAACACAGGGTTAATGATGTGATTGCGCTGAACCAGCTGGATCATCCCCGCGAGGCTAAACGTCGATAGGTGGTTGGGAAGTTCATCGCGCCAGCTATTCAAATCAATGCCTTGGCTATTCAGCCACATCCCTTTGCTGTTCGCTAAACCACAGACCCGCATCACAATGCCTTGTTGCTGGAGCTTGGCTTGCTGACGACGGATTTGCTCAATCAGCTCACCGCCCACGCCACCGACACCGACGATAAATACATCCAAGTGATGTTGGCTATTAAATAAGTTTTCATGACAGGCTTTAACCGCTTCAGAGACCCGCTCTGAAGGAACAACCGCAGAGATAGCACGCTCCGATGAACCTTGAGCAATCGCAACGATATTGACGTTTACCTCCGCCAACGAGGTGAAAAAGCGAGAGGCAACACCTTTCGAAGTGCGCATACCATCGCCTACCAAGGAGACAATCGACAAGTTATCCATAAACTCGACAGGCTCGAGCAGACCATCTTTCAGTTCAAGCTCAAAATGGTTACTCAGCACCTTATCGGCTTTTTCTTTGTCCCGGCTTTGAATACAAAAACTGATGCTGTATTCAGAAGAAGATTGGGTAATCAACACAATTGACACCCCCGCCGATGACATCGCACCAAACACGCGTGATGCCATCCCTACCATACCTTTCATACCCGGGCCTGATAGGTTGACCATACTCAGATCGCTTAACGTAGTGATCCCTTTAATGGCCAGCTTATCCTCACCACTGTCTTCGCCAATTAAGGTGCCTTCGGCTTGCGGGTTGGCGGTATTTTTGATTAAACAAGGGATGTGGAAGCGTGCGATGGGCGCAATGGTTTTGGGATGCAATACTTTGGCGCCAAAATAAGACAGCTCCATCGCTTCTTGATAGCTCAATGATTTAAGCAAGCGCGCATCCGGTACGAGGCGAGGATCACAGTTGTAAACACCGTCGACATCCGTCCAAATCTCGCAACACTCGGCACGTACACACGCCGCGAGTACCGCCGCCGAGTAATCAGAGCCATTGCGTCCAAGGGTCACCAGCTCGCCATTTTCGTTTCCCGCCATAAACCCTGGCATCAGGCCAATGTGCTTAGCTGGAACGGGTGATTGTTTGAAACGTTGCGATGAGGCTTCGATGTCTACTTCAGCACTTAGATGGCTCCCGGAAGCGGCAAAGTATGCCACTGGGTCGATATCAAATACCGCATAGCCACGCGCTTCGAGCAACGCATGCATTGCGGCGACTGATAAACGCTCGCCTTTGCTGACCACGCGCGCATAAGTGCTATCGGGACAAAGGCCCAACAAACTCATGCCATGCACATATTGACGAAGTTGGCCGAGACTACGCGTTAATTTATCGAAAAGTGGCTGGGTATCAAGGTTGGGCTGCCGCTCAGCAAGACCATGGAACAAATCGGCGAAAAGCTGCTCGAGCTCTTTAAGCGGCAACTCCGCTTCACCATGTTTGACCGTATTATCGACCACAGAAACGAGAATGTTTGTGACTTTCGCGGGGGCGGATAACACGGCAGATACATCGCTCTGCCCTTGGTTACTGACAATGATATCGGCAGCGCGGCTGAAGCGCTCAGCATCGGCAAGCGACGTGCCACCAAATTTTAAAACTCGCATCCGTTTGGAACCTCTCTCTACGATAAAAAAAAGCCCGTACCTGAGAAGGTACGGGCTTTTTTGGAAATTCTGTGCGTATCAGCCCGCACCAACACACGTTGTGCCAGTAATAATAATGGTGGTTGTGGTGGTCTGGGTGCTGATCGTTAGTTGCATGTGTGTTGCGTTTATCATTTGTTTTGTTTGATTCTCTCTAGGTGTATCGAATCATGTTGCTTAGGTCAACAAAAAAGTGATCCTGATTGCTTTTTCAACAAAACTCTGCGAGCTTGAACAAGGGAGCAACCAGATCGCAAGGAGCGCGAATGACCCAAGAAGCGATGGCTCAGTTAGTCGCCAATACCATTCTACAAGGCTCGGATGCTATGTATGGCCGGTTTCTCGATGTCACCTCCGGTGCGCAAGAGCGCTTTGAGCAACAAGACTGGAAAAGTGTTCAACAAGCGCTTAAAACGCGTATCCAGTTCTATGACCATCATGTTGCCCTTGTCAGTCAGCAGCTAGGTGCCATGCTGGGAAAAGAACATGCCACACGCTCCTTTCTAATGGCAGTCAAAGCCGCTTACGTCACCTTGCTTGATGACTACCCGAGATACGATATCGCCGAGAGCTTTTTTAACTCGGTTTATTGCCGGATCTTTGAACACCGCAACATCCGCCGCGATAAGCTATTCGTGCAAAGCTCCCAAGGGGGACGGATCCCTAAATACCCCACTCCCTTGTTAAGGCGCTTTCAATCGCAAGCAGGCATTTACGCCACTTTAGAGCGGATGCTCGATAGCACGCCGTTTACCCTACCTTGGCGGGATAAAAGTGGCGATCTCAAGCGTATCACCCAAATACTGCAAGCACGGTTTGGTCCGCAGCTTACCATGAGCTTTACCCTCGAGATGGTGCGTCAGCCTTTTTTCCGCAACAAAGGCGCTTACCTTATCGGTCGACTCGATATGGCTAACCAACGTCGACCTTTAGTGCTGCCGCTGGCGATTTCCGAGCAAGGGGAGCTGTACATCGACGCGTGTCTTACCGACAGTGATGATGTCAGCATCGTGTTTGGTTTTGCCCGCTCGTATTTCATGGTGTATGCCCCTGTCCCGGCGGCATTGGTAGACTTTCTTAACCAGTTGATGCCCAATAAAACACCCGCCGAGCTTTACACGGCGATCGGCTGCCAAAAACACGGTAAAACCGAGCTATATCGCGAATTTCTTTACCACCTAGATAACTCAGATGATTTATTTGATATTGCGCCTGGGGTTAAAGGGATGGTGATGTCAGTGTTTACCCTGCCTTCCTATGGGTTCGTGTTTAAAATCATCAAAGACAAATTCGCGCCACAAAAACAAATGACCCACGCCCAAGTCAGGGAAAAATACCGCTTGGTAAAAGAGCACGACCGAGTAGGACGCATGGCCGACACCCAAGAGTATAGCAACTTCATTTTTCCACGAGACCGTTTTAGCGATGCCTTGATTGACGAACTCCTCGAGGTGGCCCCCTCCTGCGTCAACGTCACCGACAACGAAGTGCGCATTCGTCACCTCTACATGGAACGACGGATGATCCCGTTAAATATTTATCTCGAGCAAGCCGAGCCGGACGCCATCACCCAAGCCGTACAAGAATATGGTGACGCGCTTAAAGAACTGGCCGCCGCTAATATCTTTGCTGGCGATATGCTGTTTAAAAACTTTGGCGTCAGTCGTCACAACCGAGTTATTTTCTATGATTATGATGAAATTTCTTACCTCACCGAGGTGAACTTTCGCCGTATTCCGCCGCCTCGCTACCCAGAAGATGAGCTGGCTGCAGAGCCTTGGTACAGTGTGGGCGACAATGACGTGTTCCCGGAAGAATTTCGCACGTTCTTACTGGTTAATCGCACCGTCGCCGACGAGTTTGACCGACTTCATCCAGAGCTGTTCGAAGCCGGTTATTGGCAGCAACTGCAAAGCCAGGTAAAGGCCGGGCATTTTCATGATGTTCGCCCCTACAGCGAAGAAAACCGATTAGGACATACGACGCTCTCAGCAAAAATGGCCTAATCGTTGCTTAGTCATCGTGTATTAACGGCACACGGGAGAGTTACCGCCTTTGTGCGCCAATACAATGGCGAATCGTCAATACATTGACATCTTGGTCTATCGACCCTCTTCGTGAGGCGTGAGGCGTGAGGCGTGAGGCAAAATTCGGCAGCAGTCTCTATTTTTTGTCTACACTGATCGCAGCGAATCAGCATCTTCGTAAACTGCGCTACGCCTAAAAAGAACAATGAGGCACAAGATTTGAGTATAAAACAATTAGGACTGTTGACCCTCGTCTTGCAAGCTGTGGCAGCACCTGCGTGGGGCCACCCGTTCACTTGGCAAACGCTGCCGACAGGGATGTCTGATCACTTCTTTATTCAGTCTATCCCATCGGCGACACAAGGCTTTGACAGTTGGACCATTCAATCAGGTTATCGTTACCCACTCAGCAATGTGTCTGTTTATATGGGCACGCAACTGAAAAGCGAAAACGATCAACACACCACGCAACAGGGGTTATTAAGTGGGATTGAATACCGTTTTACCGACAAGCTGCGCCTTTCGAGCCAAATTAGCCGTGATAATGACGATACGCTGATCAACCAGTGGGGCGTAAGCAGTCGCTACCAGTTGAGTGAATCGATTGATGTCAATGCCGGGCTCGATGTCGAGTTTCGTCCCGAGACCTCCCCCGAATCGATTTACCAACTCGGGGTTGGATTGCACTTTTAGCTCGCGGCTCAGATTAGCCGGTCAGTGGCTCTGCACACACCACCACGCCATTAGCATCGGCGTATAGGTAATGCCCTGCCATCACTGATACCCCTTCAAGTGCCAACGCCACATCGACCTCACCTTGATCCCGTTTTTGTGTTTTAATTGGGCAGACACCCAAGGCTTTAATGCCAATCGGCAAGGTCGCTAACGTCGCCGCATCGCGAACCGGCCCAGCAATCACCACCCCTGCCCAGCCATTATCTACCGCACTTTGCGCGATAAGATCGCCCAGCAAAGCTCTATCCATCGCACCAGAGCCATCCACCACCAGCACTTGCCCTTCACCGCGGGTTGCTAGCATCGCTTTCACTTTGGAATTATCGTGATGGCAACGTACCGTGCGCACCCGCCCTTCAAAACAGCGCTTGCCACCATAGTCTTGCCACTGCACAGGTAGCCATTGCACCGCCTCTGGGTGGTTATCACATAAGTCCGGCAATTTATCGTCCATGATTCCTTTCTCCTTTTTTCGTCGTGAGGAAAATTTAGCGAGTGGGGGCCGTCAACAAGGATGAAAAGCGCACGTTCAGTGATTGCGGTGTAAACGTATCCATCAAAACAGGCAACAACCACAAGCTATCATTCTCTACCCAATAGATAGCATTTTGCTGCCATTGTTGCGCCAATAACATCGCTTCGTGCTTATCTAAAGCAACCGCAAAACCCGGTTCATACCAACTCCCATCTGGCGCACCGCCATTCATTGGCCAATAGCGTATCCCTTGTTGCACCATGGCACTTTCCAGCTGATCATTACGCGATTGATTCTCTTTCTCAGATAAAGGTTGGCTACGCGGATTAAATGCGGTAAGAATAGCAAATGCGTCGGCATCTGGCGCTTGAGGGGCGTGAAACGCGATCGATTGGTAAGTTTTCCACAATTCTTGCTGGTTATCAGGATCACACATTGTTTACACCTGCTCGTGACTCATACTATGCTTAATGACTAATTATGCGCGAATATTCATAAAGTTAAGTTAAAACGCGTCGCTAACTGACACTTAACATGCTTTTGATTGGGGTCAATAAAGGATGAAAAAAATCATCAACCCTTATCCTAATATATTGTTAGCGTGCTGTTAAATGAATACAATTGGCGATAATTAATGGATATCAGAGTGATTGGCTTGGTGGTCAACGAACGCCGCCACGCCCCGTCTTAAGCTGGAACTCACGGTGCGTTGTCTAGCATCGACGAACACTTCTCTATGGATGGCGTGCCATATGTTAGTTGCGAGGTTCACGGTAGACACTCCTCGCATTTTTGTAAATTTTTTTCACAGGCTAGGCGGTCTAGACTGTGAAGTGCAACCGGATTCTATTTAGATATTAGGTATCGCCAATGCAAACCCCGCAAATTCTGATTGTAGAAGATGAACAGGTCACACGTAACACGCTGAAAAGTATCTTTGAAGCGGAAGGTTACAATGTGTTTGAAGCCAGCGATGGCGACGAAATGCATCAAGTCCTGTCTAACCACCATGTTCACCTAGTGATCATGGATATTAACTTGCCAGGCAAAAACGGCTTGTTGCTCGCACGTGAGCTGCGTGAACAAGGCGACATGGCGTTGATGTTCCTCACTGGACGTGACAATGAAGTTGATAAGATCCTCGGACTCGAAATCGGTGCCGATGATTACATTACCAAGCCGTTCAATCCACGCGAACTCACCATCCGTGCACGTAACCTGCTCACGCGTGCCATGAGCAGTGTCAACGACAGCGACGAGAAGCGTAATGTCGATGTGTATATCTTTAACGGCTGGACACTCGACATCAATAGTCGCTCGCTCATTAACCCGGAAGGGGAAACCTTTAAACTGCCTCGCTCTGAGTTCCGTGCCCTGCTTCACTTCTGTGAAAACCCAGGCAAAATTCAGACGCGTGCCGAGCTGCTGAAGAAAATGACGGGCCGTGAACTAAAACCGCACGATCGTACCGTGGATGTCACGATCCGCCGGATCCGCAAACATTTCGAATCGCACAATGACACACCTGAAATTATTGCGACCATCCATGGTGAAGGTTATCGCTTCTGCGGTGAAATTGAAGAGCAATAACTTGCCTGTTTGAAAACGTGCGGTGAACGCTCCGCAGGATGCAAATAGAGAGCGAAAAGGCGCCTACCCAGCGCCTTTTCTCTTTTTAGACGGGTGAGTCAATCATGGTTACTCTTGCTCATCTAACCAGGCTTTAAGCACATCCAGATCGTGCTGATAACCATCTTTGATTTCATCAATCCAATCAGCAATGTTTTCCCACCAAGCAGGTAATTCGGGGGATTGTGCTTTCTGCGCCACTTTTTGAATATGCTTGAGCCCCACTGATCCCGCGGCACCTTTTATCTTATGCGCCTCAGAGACAATGCCCTCTTGATCTCTTGCCGTCATATTCGAGTCGAGAATGGCGATGTACTCTGGCATGGTTGACTCAAACATTTCAATGCTTTGCTTCACAGGGTCTACCCCTACTAACGCCACGTAACCGGTAAGCATGTCCATATCGAGCAGTCGCTCTGCTTGTTCATTCGCAATAGGACGACTGGGCACAGGATCACTCGCTGTCTCGACATCCGTCATCGTGGTGGATGATAGCGCATGCTGTTCAATCACCTGATTAAGTGCACTCACACTAATGGGTTTACTGATCGCATCGTCCATTCCGTTGGCGAGATAGCTATTTTTATCATTGATAACATTGGCAGTCAGTGCAACTAAAGGAGGCAATTGTACGTACTGCTCACGCCAAGTGGCCGCGATATCAAACCCGGTCATATCGGGCAATTGAATATCGAGCAACGCCAGATCGAACGCATCAGGCGAGAACACATCTAACGCCGATTGCCCATCACGGGCGACGGTCACCTGATGCCCCAGACTTTCCAGTAAACTGGTGGCAACGGTAACATTGAGTTCAATATCTTCTACCAATAAGATGCGTAGCGTATTCTCCACAGGTGCCAATGCCGGGGTCTCGGCCTCCCCAGGCTCGCTCAGTGGTACACGGAGTGTGACCGTAAAGGTACTCCCCTCGCCTTCTTCACTATCGAGGGTAATATCTCCCCCCATCAAACGTGCTAATTTGCGCGAGACCGCTAAGCCAATCCCTGTACCAACGGCATGCAGGTTTTCTCCCGCCTGTTTGACTTGGTAATACATGGCAAAAATCTTGTCTTGTTCATCGGCGGGGATCCCGATGCCACTGTCTTCGACTTCGAAACATAAGTCGGCATGGTCCCCTGTCACGTCAGCGCTGACTGTCACGATCACACAGCCTTGCTTGGTAAATTTGACCGCGTTACCGACGAGGTTCCATAGGATTTGTCGCAGCCGCGTGGTATCAACCGCCACATAGTCAGGCAACTCAGTGACCCGTTCAAGCTCAAAGCGTAAGCCCTTTTGCTCGGCCATTAACTCGGAAATATTGTCGATTTCGGTGACAAATTCATTGAAGTCCACGCTGGTGGGATGCAGAGACAGGCGCTTGCGATCGGATTTATCTAAATCAATGATATCGTTAAAAATGTTGCCCAGCGTGATCGCACTGACATAAATCGTCCGCAGATAATTACGTTGCTTATCATCCAGGTTTGACTCCAGCAACATGCGACTTAGACCAACAATCCCGTTAAGCGGGGTGCGTAATTCATGACTAATGGTGGAAATAAACGCGGTTTTTTCTCGGCTCGCTTTTTCCAGTGCATCTTGGTAGCGCTTACGCTCGGTAATTTCTCGCCCAAACCCAAGCAGCCCAAGGTGCCGACCATCTCGGGCAAAGAAAGGCACTTTGCGTAATTCAAAATAGGCTTTACGCCCGTCTTGATATTCAAGCCATTGCTCATAGGTTATCGACACATTGGCATCAAACACTTGCTGATCGGTTTCTACCACTTTTTCAGCAATATCTTCGCGATAAACGTCCCAAGGTGTCAGCCCTTTGAGTGTTTTCTCGTCATAACCGGTTAGCTCTTCCATCGCTCGGTTACAGCCCGAGAACTGGCCATCAGCATTGCGGTAATAAATCAAATCCGGAGACGCATCGATAAAAGAGCGTAGTAACGCGGTTTGCTCTGCTAGCTCAAGCTGTGCTTTTTCACGCTGATAGACTTCGTTTTCTAGATCTTTAATCGCCTGCTGGCGCGCACTTTCTGCTTTCTCTCGCTCTTCAATTTCCGAGTTGAGTTGCTCAATATTTTCGGTCAGTTGGCGGTTGAGGCGCATATCACGCGCGCGCATCTCTTCCAACTTGGAGACCAGTTTTGATAACCGCTGACGAGACTCTTCCAGCTGATCGACCACCACCGACAAAAAGTAGACCGCCCACGGCGTGATCACCAGGCCAAAGAAAACCGAGCGGATGATATCAATATTTTGAACCGTGCCCTCAAGGACTAAGGTGATCCCCACTTGCACCACTACCGCCAGCGCCACAAGCGCTAAAGCCAGTAGCATGCTAAAACGTACAATCCCTAATTTGACCAGTAAGTCGACGTAATATTGGGCAAGGACTTTAAGTTGTTTCATATAGGCTTATTAACCGCCAGGTTCGAAGTGAATAGATTCAGCCACCGAGGCTCGTTGCGTGGTTGATGGGCGTGAATGAGACGCACCTTGCTGCACACTCACACGATTGCGGCCATGTCGTTTGGCTTGATATAACGCGCGATCAGCAAATTGTACCAAGTCACCATAATCTTGTTCCGGCGCTGGGATCATACAGGCCGCCCCCAGGCTCATCGTCAATTGTTGGGTTGATGCCGCATCCAAGTGCTCGATGTTCGCCGCCAATATCGCTTGCCTCGCCCTTTCAGCCACATCCATCGCGCCATTTAGCCCTGTTTGTGGTAAGACAATCGCAAATTCTTCCCCCCCATAGCGGGCAACCATATCCATCGGGCGATGAACGGACGATTTGAGCGCCTTAGCCACTTGCTGTAAGGCCCAGTCACCTTGCTGGTGGCCATAGTGATCGTTGTAAAGCTTAAAATGATCAATATCGCAGAGAATAAACGCAAGCGGTGTCTGCTCTCTGGCGTGTGAGCGCCAGAGTGTACTTAATTGCTCGTCAAGACTGCGTCGGTTAGCCACTTGCGTGAGACTATCAATAAAGCTGAGATCTTGCAGTGCCATGATGGCATCGGCTAACTGTTGTTGTGTCTCTTTCCGTTCGGTAATGTCTCGTGCCATCAGCAGCACAGCCGGAGCCAAGGTCACCGGATCTTGAATGCGTGATTTGGTCACCTCATACCAAGTTTGCTCGCCCGTATCGGTTAAAATGACATCTTCATAGGTAATGGTTCCACCCGTTTCCAGCACCTGCTTATCGCGCGCTTTGTGCTGATCAAATATCTCCGGATCCACCACATGTTGCGCGGGAGCATTCTCGAGTGCGTCAATGGTGGTGCCAAGCGCATCCGCATACGCTTGATTGCAAGCAAGGTGGTAATAGTCTTGATCAAAAATGCCGATAGGGTCGACACTGGCTTGGAAAATCGCACTGAGCAAGTTACTTCGCTGCTCCAGCACTTGCTCAACCGAGTGACGTCGTTGTGCTTCTTTTTGCAACCGCTCCTGCATCTGGTGCCAATTGGTCACATCATGGCTGATACTCAATGTGCCTATCACTTCCTGCTTGTCATTTTTAAGCGTCGTGATATTGGTTTCCAACAAGCAGCTTTCATCGTGAGGTTGTGTCGCCCAGGTACGCACGGTTCGCGGCTCAGAGAGCGGTTCACCGGCTTGCCAAAGCACAGCCTCCTGCTCACGTCCTTGCCAGAAACGATCAAAGGCGGCGTTCGTGCCTACCACATTGCCCTCCACATCCTGAAAACAGACAAGCTCCGCCAAGGAATTAATCACGCTTAAAAGCACACCTTGTTCTTGTTGCTGCAGGTGCCATTGCGTGTTGGGTTCAGAGGCAGAAAGTGAAATAAGCCAGGCACGCTTACCACAACAGCGGATCGGCAAGCCAGATAAGGTCACCTCAACCCGCACCCGATTTGCGCCCGGGGCGCTTACCTTGGCTTCAACATTAGAAAACGGCTGAGGCCAGCGCTGCGCCACAATAAAGGCGCGCACCGCTTGCTGCTGCTTTTCATTGGCGGTTTTAAAGCGGTTATGGCTGCCTACCAGTGAAAAAGACGCCACACAAGAAGCGTTGGCGTACAAGATATCACCATCATCGGCCGCGACAATCGCATGCGGCGTGTCTAACCCAGCCATGTACACCCGCCAATCGGATAACGCCAGTGTCGATCGACGCGCGCGCCACCCGTAACCGAGCAACACGCCTAACACTAGAACCAAGCTAAAACTAAAAAACCCCATGCCACTCCTGTCTGCCTAATGACTGTCCTTGATCGTATTGACGCAACGCCTCACCGGCGACGTATTCTGCCACAATTTTGATAGAACGCGTGATTGTCCTGTTCACAGCTTTGTGAATATCATTTGTTATTTTATTACATCAATCGACAGTGCTTTTTGCTATGAAAGAGAAGGCATATAACGCACCCTTCTTTATTTCTGCTCAAAGCTAGAATATCTACTCGAATTCACCTTTTATTTAATAATTATTTAACAAAATAGCATAATTGCGAATAGATATTATTTGGCAGGGTTTCGATAAAAAACAAATTAATATCAGCCAGTTATAATCAAGATAGACGTTGATTACTATGCATAAAGAATGCATATAAAAATTTGACCTTTGCAAGGTTTGCCGTTAATTTGGAAGGTCGCTGAATAGCGCTTTGCCCGTGCACTCTCTGTCAATCCATCGATAAAACAGTGAGTTAGGGAGTAAATGACCGACTTTTCTCGTTAAAAAATCACAACATAACGAGCGCAGAGTCACAAAGCGAAGCTGTTCAGAGTGGTCAGGAGGATCACGACAATAAATGCAATCACTGCGCGTAACGCAGTAGCAAGGGAGAATTGCAATGTCGCTGTACAACCCAATGTTGGAAAAAGATAACTGTGGTTTTGGCCTTATCGCCCATCAAGAGGGGGAGCCCAGCCACAAGCTGGTTCGTACTGCCATCGCTGCACTTGACCGCATGACCCACCGAGGTGGCATCAACTCTGACGGCAAGACAGGCGATGGTTGTGGGCTGCTGCTGCAAAAGCCCGACCGCTTTTTCCGCCTTATTGCCGAACAAAATCAATGGAAGCTAAGCCGCCTGTATGCGGTTGGCATGATTTTTCTCAGTGCCGATCCGGCAAAAGCCCAACAAGCCAAACAACGCTTCGAGCAAGAAATCAACGCAGAAACACTCTCAGTGGTGGGATGGCGGACCGTACCGACCAACCCAGATGTACTCGGAGACATCGCCAAACAGTCTCAGCCTGTCATTGAACAAGTGTTTGTTAATGGTCCAGCAGGCTGGCGCGCACGCGATTTAGAGCGACGCCTGTATATTGCGCGCCGCCGTGCAGAAAAAGCCCTGGCAGACGATGCAGACTTTTATGTCACCAGCCTATCCACACAAACCATTGTTTACAAAGGGTTGTGTATGCCAGCGGATCTACCACGCTTTTACACCGATCTCGCGGATCTGCGCTTAGAGTCATCCATCTGTTTGTTCCACCAGCGTTTTAGTACCAATACCCAGCCACGCTGGCCGCTCGCCCAACCCTTTAGATACCTTGCCCACAACGGCGAGATCAACACCATTGAGGGGAACCGTCAGTGGGCGCGTACCCGTGCATACAAGTTTAACTCCCCTCTGTTGCCTGACTTACATCAAGCCGCCCCGTTTGTGAATGAATCAGGCTCTGATTCCTCAAGCCTCGACAACATGATGGAAGTTTTTCTCGCCGGCGGGATGGACTTATTCCGGGCGATGCGCTTACTGGTGCCGCCCGCATGGCAAAATCATCCAGACATGGATGATGAGCTGCGTGCGTTTTACGACTTTAACTCCATGCATATGGAGCCTTGGGACGGGCCTGCGGGTATTGTCATGTCAGACGGCCGCTATGCCGCCTGTAACCTTGATCGCAATGGCCTGCGTCCAGCGCGCTATGTGGTCACCAAAGATAAGTTTATTACTCTCGCCTCCGAGATTGGGATCTGGGATTACGCGCCTGACGAGGTGTCAGAGAAAGGCCGCGTCGGGCCCGGTGAGCTTTTAGTCATCGACACCCGCGAAGGGAAGATTTGGCACTCGGGTGAAATCGATGATGAGCTAAAAAGCCGTCACCCGTATCGCGAGTGGTTAGATCAACATGTCCGTCGTCTTACCCCATTCGAAAACTTGGATCCTGACACCAGTGAAGGCAGCCGAAACCTTAAAGATGCCCAGCTTAAGACCTATCAAAAGCTGTTTGGGATGTCGAATGAGGAAGTGGACCAGGTCGTCAAAGTGCTGGGCGATATTGGCCAAGAAGCCACTGGCTCCATGGGGGATGATACGCCCATGGCCGTGTTGTCGTCGCGTCCACGCTGTGTCAGCGATTACTTCCGGCAAAAATTTGCCCAGGTGACTAACCCACCGATTGATCCTTTACGTGAAAACCACGTGATGTCTCTGGCCACCTGTATTGGCCGTGAAATGAATGTGTTCTGCGAAACCGATGGCCACGCTGAGCGGGTCGCATTTAAGTCTCCGGTGCTTTTGTTCTCGGATCTGGTGCAACTGCTCGAGCTAGACGATACCTATTATCGCAACACTATTTTAGATATTAATTACGATCCGAGTGAGAAAGATCTTCACCAAGCCATCCTCGATTTATGCGATCAGGCCGAGCGCTGTGTCCGTGATGGGACGGTTTTGGTGGTGCTTTCTGACCGCAGCATCAATAAAGAGACACTTCCGATCCCTGCCGCCATGGCCGTCGGTGCGGTGCAAAAGCGCTTAGTTAACCAAAACCTGCGCTGTGATGCCAATATCATTATCGAAACCGGCAGCGCCCGTGACCCGCATCAGTTTGCGGTGTTGCTCGGGTTTGGTGCCACGGCGGTTTATCCTTACTTAGCCTATGAAACACTGGCGAATTTGGTCGATATTGGTGCCGTCGATAAGCCTTATCGCGATGTGATGGTCAACTTCCGTAATGGTATCAATAAAGGCCTTTACAAGATCATGTCAAAAATGGGGATTTCAACCATTGCCTCTTACCGTTGCTCACAGCTGTTTGAGGCGGTTGGCTTGCACCAAGATGTGATTGAGCTTTGCTTTAAAGGCGTGGCTAGCCGCATTCAAGGGGCCAACTTTGATGATTTCCAACAAGATTTGATCAACCTATCTCGCCGAGCGTGGATCAAGCGCAAACCGCTTGAGCACGGTGGTTTACTCAAGTATGTCCACGATGGCGAATACCACGCATACAATCCCGATGTGGTCACCAACTTGCAAAGCGCGGTGCGTTCTGGCGAGACCATGGACTACAAGACCTACGCCAACACCGTGAACCAGCGCCCTGTGGCGACCTTGCGCGATTTAATGCAACTGAAAAAAGCCGCCTCACCGCTCGCGCTCGAGCGCGTAGAGCCAGCCACGGAGCTGTTCAAACGGTTTGACTCGGCGGCGATGTCTATCGGTGCCTTGAGCCCGGAAGCGCACGAAGCGCTGGCTATTGCCATGAACCGTCTTGGTGGCCACTCTAACTCGGGCGAAGGGGGGGAAGATCCACGTCGTTTCAATAGCGAGCGCAATTCACGCATCAAACAAATTGCATCGGGGCGCTTTGGCGTCACCCCGCACTATCTGACCAATGCGGATGTGCTGCAAATCAAGGTCGCGCAAGGTGCCAAACCGGGTGAAGGCGGACAACTGCCTGGCCACAAGGTCACCGCAGAAATTGCTAAACTGCGTTTCTCCGTCCCCGGCGTGACCTTGATTTCACCCCCACCACACCATGATATTTACTCGATTGAGGATTTGGCGCAGCTGATCTTCGATTTAAAACAAGTGAACCCACAAGCACTCGTGTCGGTCAAGCTGGTTTCAGAACCCGGTGTTGGCACCATTGCCACCGGGGTCGCCAAAGCATATGCCGACCTAATAACCATCTCAGGGTACGACGGTGGAACAGGCGCAAGCCCACTCACCTCGGTGAAATATGCCGGCAGCCCGTGGGAATTGGGTCTCGCTGAAACCCAGCAAGCACTGGTTGAAAACGGCTTACGCCATAAGATCCGCTTACAAGTCGATGGGGGACTAAAAACCGGTTTAGACATCGTCAAAGCGGCTATCTTAGGCGCAGAAAGCTTTGGCTTTGGGACTGCTCCTATGGTGGCACTTGGCTGTAAATACCTTCGTATTTGCCACCTCAATAACTGTGCCACCGGGGTCGCGACCCAGGATGAAACCTTGCGTAGTGAGCACTTCAAAGGCCTTCCCGAGCAAGTGATGAACTTCTTCAAAGGCCTAGGGGAAGAAGTGCGCGAGCTACTGGCCGAACTGGGCGTGGAAAAGCTCACCGATCTGATTGGCCGTACCGACCTCCTGGAAGCCGTCGATGGCTTTACCGCCAAGCAACTGAAGCTTGATTTGAGCCATATTCTCGATGCGCCGACGCCATGGCCTGGTAAGACCTTGTATTGCAGTGAACCGAATACCCCATTTGATAAAGCCGAGCTGAACCAAGCGCTACTTGGTGAACTGGGTGAAGCCATTGCCGCTAACCACAGTGCCAGCATCTACAAATCGGTTCGTAATACCGACCGTTCAGTCGGTGCCAGCTTGTCTGGCGCAATTGCCAAACGTTACGGCAATACCGGGATGGCTGCCAACCCACTGGATGTGCAGCTGCAAGGGACCGCCGGCCAGTCTCTCGGAGTATGGAATGCCGCGGGGGTGAACATCACCCTTATCGGGGATGCCAACGACTACGTCGGAAAAGGTATGAGCGGCGGACAAATAGTGATCCGCCCCCCTGTCGGCTCAGCATTTGCCAGCCACGAGTCCACCATCATGGGTAACACCTGCTTATACGGTTCGACGGGAGGTAAATTGTTTGCAGCGGGTAAAGCCGGTGAGCGCTTTGCGGTGCGTAACTCTGGCGTCCATGCCATCGTGGAAGGCGCGGGCGACAATGCGTGTGAATACATGACGGGGGGTGTAGTGGCCATTCTCGGTCGCACTGGGGTCAACTTTGGCGCCGGGATGACCGGTGGTTTTGCCTATGTACTGGATGAGCAGGGCGACTTCCATGCCCATATCAATCCTGAATTAGTCGAGGCACTGTCACTTGAGACACTCACTATCCATCAAGAGCATTTACGTGGATTGATTGCGCAACATCTTGAGCTGACCGGCTCGGATCGTGCACAACAGCTGCTGAATGCGTTCGATCATTGGGTTCACCACTTCTACTTGGTTAAACCCAAGGCGGCAGATGTGAACACGCTGTTAGGCCATCAAAGTCGCAGCGCGACCGAGTTGCGCGTTCAGGCGCAGTAAAAGGAGGGACCCATGAGCCAGAACATCTATCAGTTTATTGATGTACAACGCATTGACCCGCGTAAGAAAGCGATTGAAACGCGCAAAATTGAGTTCGTCGAAATCTACGAACCCTTCACCGAAAAGGAAGTATCAGCACAAGCCGATCGCTGCCTTGATTGCGGTAACCCGTATTGCGAATGGAAGTGTCCGGTACATAACTATATCCCTCAATGGCTGGAACTTGCCAACCAAGGGCGGATAATTGAAGCGGTAGAGTTATCACACCAAACCAATAGCTTGCCCGAGGTATGTGGCCGTGTCTGTCCACAAGACCGTCTGTGCGAGGGTGACTGCACCCTCAACGACGACTTTGGCGCCGTCACCATCGGCAATGTCGAAAAGTACATCACGGACAAAGCCTTTGAAATGGGCTGGAAGCCTGACATGTCACACGTCGAGTGGACAGACAAAAAGGTCGCCGTGATTGGTGCCGGCCCAGCGGGGCTCGCCTGCGCCGATGTGCTGGTCCGCAACGGGGTCAAACCCGTGGTCTTTGACCGCTACCCAGAAATTGGGGGCTTGCTCACTTTTGGCATTCCATCGTTTAAGCTCGAAAAAGATGTGATGCGACATCGCCAGCGCGTCTTTACCGAGATGGGCGTTGAGTTTCGCCTTAACACCGAAGTGGGCAAAGATATTGACATGCAAACCTTGGTTAACGACTACGATGCCGTTTTCTTAGGGGTAGGTACCTATAAGTACATGCGTGCAGGGCTGGCTAATGAAGATGCACCTGGCGTCTTTGATGCCCTGCCCTTCTTAGTCTCCAATACTTACAAGGTGATGGCACTGGATAACGCCCCACCGTTCATCGATATGGCGGGGAAACGTGTCGTGGTGCTTGGAGGGGGAGATACCGCGATGGACTGTGTCCGTACCTCAATTCGCCAACAAGCCGCCAGTGTCACCTGTGCCTACCGTCGGGATGAGGAAAACATGCCTGGCTCGCGCCGTGAGGTGAAAAATGCCCGCGAAGAAGGGGTGAACTTTATGTTCAACCTGCAACCGCTGGGGATTGAAGTTGACGGTAACGGCAATGTGAGTGGGGTTACTGTGGTAAAAACCCAGCTCGGAGCGCCTGATGCCGCGGGTCGCCGCCGCCCAGAGCCGATTGAAGGCAGTGAGCATGTGCTGGAAGCGGATGCGGTGATCATGGCCTTCGGTTTCCAGCCGCACGCAATGGAATGGCTAGAACCCTACGACGTCGCTCTTGATGAGCGCGGGCGAATCCAAGCGCCCGCCAAAGGGGATATCTTGTACCAAACTACGAACCCCAAAATTTTTGCCGGGGGCGATGCGGTGCGCGGCTCCGATTTGGTGGTGACGGCCATTGATGAAGGTCGCAAAGCCGCGGACGGCATCATGGACTACTTAGAAGTATAACGCGGGCGACATACCGTTTGATATCCTTCACGTAGACATCGATGTTATCGATCCAGAAGTGCCTCAAAGGAGGCACTTTTTTATTGCCTCATGTACACTAACGGCATTTACACTAACAGGGTTATCAGCATGAAAATCGGTATTATTGGCGCCATGGAGCAAGAAGTCACTCTACTGCGCGACAAGCTGGAAAATAGCGCCACTCATCAAGAAGGCGGCTGCACCTTTTATACGGGCACTTTGCAAGGCCATGATATCGTGTTACTTCAGTCTGGCATCGGTAAAGTTGCCGCTGCCGTTGGTACCAGTTTGCTGCTATCACAATTCAAGCCCGATTGGGTGATCAACACAGGGTCGGCCGGTGCGTTTGAGCCTTCACTCAATCTGGGTGATGTGGTGGTGTCTTCAAAAGTCTGTTATCACGATGCTGATGCCACTTCATTCGGCTATCAAATGGGACAAGTGCCGCAGCAACCAGCGGTCTTCGAGTCCGATGAAGCGTTAATGCAACTCGCGGAAAAAGCCGTGGACAGCCAAACACATGTGGTGCGTGGCTTGATCTGTACCGCCGATACCTTTGTCCACACCGAGGCCCACCGCCAACATATCCATACCCACTTCCCAGATGCGGTGGCCGCCGAAATGGAAGCGGCAGCGATCGCGCAAGTGTGTGCCCAGTTTGCCACGCCGTTTGTGGTGGTGCGTGCCATCTCGGATGTCGTGGCCGAAAAAGAGTCACCCATGACCTTTGAAGAGTTTCTGCCATTAGCGGCCAAAAGCTCATCGGCCATGGTGGAAAACATGGTCACAATGATCGACGCCTAATCGCACGCCCCCATGGATGATTTGCTCAATCCGCAACAATGGATGATCTACGCCGCCGACCAAGGACGCTTATGGGCACTGTGGTTGGCGGTATTTGTGCACTGGCTACTCCCATTGCCCGGTCAATACTCCCCGTTTCAATACTGGCGGCAGTATGCCGACTTGCTCGCGAGCCAAGTCAATAAAGACACAGACCCTAAGCGCCAGCGTAAGCTTGCCGGTGCGCTCGCCTTAATCTTGATGGGTGGCACCCTCGCGATTTTTTTAATCGCCACCCGCGAGCTGGTGTGGTCGCGCCCCCTGTTCGATGCCATATTGCTCTGGCTCGCACTTGATTGGCGACCGATCGATAAGTTTGGCCATACCATCGCCCATGCAATAGACCAACATGACAAAGGTGCAGCGCGCGCGTTGCTCGCCACCCGCGTCAACCGTGAAACCGAGTCTCTGTCATTGATTGGAATAGGGAAAGCGGCAGCGGAAACACTGCTTCTCGGCACCGCGCGACACTGTGTTTGCGTGATATTTTATTATCTGCTGGCAGGCGGCGTAGGTGCCTTGCTGTACACCAGCTTGGTACACCTTCACCGCGTTTGGACCCCAAGCCGCTTAAGCTACTACCCATTTGGCTTGGCCAGTGCCCGCTTATTGAACCTGTTGGATATAGTGCCAATGGGGCTATTTGCGATGATCGTGGCAATGAGCCGTCAACCTTGGTCACACCTGAAAACCGGCTGGCAGCAGGGCAGACGCTGGCGAACGCTTGGATCAGGTTGGCTACTCGCCTGCGCGGGCAGTCGCTTCCAGCTCTCTCTAGGCGGCCCAGCTGTCTATCAAGGCACCAAGACCTTGAGAACCAAAATTGGCTATGGGGTCACCCCTGCTTGTTATCACCTTTTATTGCTGCGCTTGAAGTTAACCCACAGTGTTTTAATCTGGCTCGGGTTATGCTCTTTGGTTTTAATCGTTTAAGGACACTGATTGATGCCGCGTTTTCGTGCCCTTTTTACCCTTTTTCGCTTGCAAGCTTGGTGGCTTGTCTTGGCTTTAATATGGATGCCTTTTGCACACGCCACCCCGCTGCGAGTGATTAGCCTCGCTCCCCATGCCACCGAGCTAGCTTATGCCGCTGGGCTGGGTCCTAATATGGTCGCCGCCAGTGCTTACAGTGATTATCCGCAGCCAGCGCAATCGCTTGAACGCGTGGCCAACTATCGGGGCGTCAAACTCGAGCGCATTATCGCCCTGCAACCCGATCTTATTTTAGCTTGGCGCGGCGGGAACCCACCTAAACCTCTGGAAGCACTGGCGGAATTAGGCTTTACCATCCGTTACCTCAATCCCAACACGCTCAGTGATATTAGTCAGTTTATTCGCGAGCTTGGCGATTATAGCGAGAGCCCAGACATTGCCACGCGCAATGCCAACGCCTTTGATCAAAAACTGGCGCAATTAAACGCCCAATACCGCGATGCAGAGCCCGTTCCCTACTTTTATTTACTCAGTGACACGCCACTGATGACCGCCAGTAACCGCGCTTGGCCGAGTCAGTTATTTCGCTTGTGTGGCGGGAAAAATATCTTCGCCGATAGCGCCGCCGCCTATCCACAAGTAAACATGGAGCAAGTCATCACACGTACCCCCAAGGTGCTTTTCCACACGGGCGAGCAGCCACCAGACAGTTGGGATTCGATGGCCGACTTGCTGCCTAATACGACGCACCAGTTTACTTGGCCACTTAACCCGGATTGGCTCACTCGCGCGACCCCTCGCGCATTAAACGCGGCCGAGCAAATTTGTACCGCCCTCGATAAAGTCCGTCAGGCGCAATAGGATTTAGCATGACTCAGACCATGATTTTGTATTTATTCGACTTATTCGGTACGGCCGTGTTCGCGATTTCCGGTGTGCTGGTGGCGGGTCGTTTACGTATGGATCCCTTTGGTGTAGTGGTTCTCGCCTGTGCCACCGCTATAGGCGGCGGGACAGTCCGAGATATGGCAATCGGTGCCACACCGGCATTTTGGATTACCGACACCACCTATATTTGGGTGATATTGGCCACCTGTGTCGCCACTATGCTACTTATTCGTCACCCTCGTCGTCTTCCCTGGTACGTGTTGCCTTGCGCCGATGCCGTTGGGCTGGCGGTCTTTGTGGGTATCGGCGTCGATAAAGCCCTCAGTTATGGCGCATCTCCCTTGGTGGCGGTGATCATGGGCGTGATTACCGCGTGTGGTGGCGGCATTATTCGTGATGTGCTCGCACGCGAAGTGCCTATGGTGCTGAGAACAGAAGTCTATGCCACTGCCTGTATTGCCGGCGGTATCGTTCACACCCTCGCCGTTCAAGTCAGCCCAGGCACTGTCACGGCCTCTATTGTCGGTATGGTCACCACACTATTGATTCGCTTAGCGGCGATCCGCTGGCATTTATCCTTACCGCCGTTCGCACTAGACCGCTAAATAAAAAGCCCTTGCGTCATGGCAAGGGCTTTCTTAGTTGACGCATACAAGGTATTTAGCTGAGCGTCACCCGAGCAAACTTGCGCTTACCTACTTGGTAAACGGCTTCACCCGCCGCTGGCACTAGCTTGGTATCTTCGACTTTTTCACCATCAATTTTCACCGCGCCTTGGCGAACCATACGCAATGCATCCGAAGTGGAGTTAACCAGCCCAGCTTCTTTTAACAGATTAGCAATCGCCATACCTTGCTCGAAGGTAAAGCTTGGCATCTCATCCGGCATTGCGCCTTTTTGGAAACGATTGACGAACGTTTGTTCAGCGGCATCAGCATCGGCTTCGGAGTGGAAACGCGCGATGATTTCTTTGGCTAGCAAGATCTTAATATCACGCGGGTTTTTCCCGGCTTGTACGTCTTGCTTAAACTGTGCCACCTCCTCAAGTGGGCGGAAAGACAGCAGCTCATAGTAATCCCACATCAGATCGTCAGAAATCGACATGATCTTACCGAACATGTCATCCGGGCGCTCGCTTACACCAATGTAGTTATGTGCTGACTTAGACATCTTTTTCACACCGTCTAATCCAACCAGTAGTGGCATGGTCATCACCACTTGCGGGCTTTGTCCTGCTTGTTTTTGTAGCTCGCGCCCCATCAGCAAGTTGAATTTTTGATCGGTGCCCCCCAACTCAACATCCGCTTCTAGCGCGACGGAGTCGTGCCCTTGAAGCAGTGGGTAGATGAACTCATGGATAGCAATGGCTTGGTTGCTGGTATAGCGCTTTTTAAAGTCATCACGCTCAAGCATGCGAGCCACGGTGGAGCTTGCTGCCAAACGGATCATGCCATCTGTGCCCAGCTCTCCTAGCCATTTCGAGTTAAATTCGATACGCGTTTTCGCCGGATCCAGAATTTTGAACACCTGCTCTTTGTAGGTCTCTGCGTTTTGCAGCACCTGCTCACGCGTCAAAGGCGGACGGGTTGTATTTTTACCACTTGGGTCACCTACCATACCGGTATAGTCGCCAATCAAGAAGATCACTTCGTGGCCAAGCGCTTGAAAAGCTCGCAGCTTATTAAGGATCACTGTGTGACCCAGGTGGATATCGGGTGCGGTGGGATCCGCGCCAAGTTTGATGCGAAGAGGACGATCCTCTTTCAGCTTCGCCACCAGCTCGTCTTCCGGGATTACTTCATCTACGCCACGTTTTAGCTCTGCTAGCGCGGCTTCCAGGCTCGCCATAGTCTCTTGCTCCTACCCAATAGGCAAAAATGTGATAAACCGACATATTACTCGAATAGCGACAGTTTTTGAAACCAGTTAAACTGATAGAGTGTGTACAAGGTGCGCGCAGCGGCTGCCGTCAAAAGATGTATGTGGTCTTTGTGTCAGCCGTGTCAAATCTACTTCAGGGCATCATCCCCAATAAAACCGATTGGGTGTCTGACTGTCATAACTTTATTCGTAGTGATTCAACATAGTCTTCATGCCGTTAAATAAACTCGCAGCCTTACCCAAGTTACATAAACTCGTTATCGGTGCATTAAGCGCATTCATTGTCTTGTTAATGTTGGTACCAGACGGCACCGATACGCCGCGCCCTAAACCTAATTTCGAACCGGGAAAGCACTACCCTTTACCGGTTGAGGCCGTCTCACTCCTGCCTCCCAAAGATGAAATGCCCGCGCAGTTTAAGCGCAATATCCACTGGCAAACCTATGAAGTACAGCCTGGCGAGAGCATGGCGCTACTGTTTAGCCGTGCGGGATTAAGCCCAACCACCCTCTATCGTCTCGTCAATGCCGACGAAAGAACGCAAAGTCTCGCTTACTTAAACCCAGGCGATGAAGTACGTCTAGGGGTTGATGATGACGGCGAGCTGGTGCAGCTCATTCAACCACGAGGCAGTAACGAAACCCTGATCGTGAATAAAATTGATGAGAGCTATCAATCACGGCTGGAAACCAAGCACGTTGATACGCAGCTAAACTTTGCCCGTGCGACTATCAAGTCAAACTTTTGGCAAGCTGCTTCTGATGCTGGATTAAACCCAAATCAGATCATGCAACTCGCGGGGATTTTTGGCTGGGATGTGGATTTTGCCCTTGATATTCGCAATGGCGATAGCTTTTCAGTGCTGTACGAAGAAGAATTTGTCGAAGGAGAGCATATAGGCAGTGGCAATATCCTCGCCGCCACCTTCACCAACCGAGGGGATACCTTCACGGCAGTACGCGCCAAAAATGGCAAGTACTACACACCGAGCGGCAAGGCGATGAAAAAGGCGTTTTTGCGCTCACCGGTTAACTTCCGCTATGTCAGCTCAAACTTCAACCCACGTCGTTTGCACCCAGTCACTGGCCGTGTGAAGCCGCACCGTGGCACCGATTATGTTGCGCCAGTGGGAACCCCAATCAAAGCCGCCGGGGACGGCGTGGTGATGAAAGCCTCATACAACCGCTTCAACGGCAACTATGTGTTTATCCGCCACAGCTCGACCTATATCACCAAGTATTTGCACCTGACCAAGCGTAAAGTGAAAACCGGTCAGCGCGTCAAACAAGGGGATATTATCGGTACGCTAGGTTCAACAGGGCGGGTGACGGGTGCACACTTGCACTATGAGTTTCTCGTTCACGGTGTCCATAAAAACCCGCGGACGGTAAAACTGCCTGAAGCCAAGTCTCTTCAAGGTGAACAAAAGAAGGCGTTTGTGCGTTTGGCTGAGTCACGCATGGCTCAGTTGAGTAAGTTTAACCAGCTGTTGGCCACAGTTGGCAGCCTTAACCACTATAACCGTGGCGGCTAATCAGCTCTGCGGATCAAAAACGGCGCCTGCAGGCGCCGTTTTTGATTGTCGTCAGCGGTATCGCCACAACACGATTAAACGCTAAATGACGCACCACAACCACAAGTCGTTGTGGCATTAGGGTTATCAATGAAAAAGCGCGATCCTTCAAGGCCCTCGGTGTAGTCAACCTTACCGCCCATCAGGTACTGTAAGCTCATAGGATCAACCACCAGCATCACGCCGCTTTTTTCGATCTCCATATCCCCTTCATTGACGTTTTCATCGAAGGTAAAACCATATTGGAAGCCGCTACAGCCACCACCGGTGATATAGACGCGCAACTTCAGGTTGGGGTTTTCTTCTTCCTGAATCAGCGTCTTTACCTTGGTTGCCGCGGCCTCAGAAAACTCTAACGGCAAAGGTGCTTCGCTCATTGTTACCTCACATGCTCTTTGTGCTAAGTATGGGATTATCTAATACCTGAGTAAAGTGTTCAAGTATTGCGCGTTTGATCGCAACTGTGATCAGTACGTATTAATTGCCAATCTTGTCTTAACGAAATCATACTCTACCTCGCCAGTGTTCCGTATCTTTGGTTAAAATACGCCAACGCAATTTAGGCCAAGCCTTACCAAACAGGATATGTCATGACCAAATCAGCACAACTTTTTCAACAAGCTAGACGCACCATTCCCGGTGGCGTGAATTCTCCCGTGCGTGCTTTTGCCGGTGTCGGCGGCGACCCTGTCTTCATGGAGCGTGCTGACGGCGCGTACATTTTTGATGCCGACGGCAAAGCTTATATCGATTTTGTTGGCTCTTGGGGGCCGATGATCTTAGGCCATAATCACAGCGCAATCCGCGAAGCCGTGGTGGATGCTGCTCAGCGTGGCCTCAGCTTTGGTGCGCCAACCGAGAGTGAAACAACCTTATCGGAGCTGGTAGCAGAGTTAGTGCCTTCGATGGAAATGGTACGCATGGTGAACTCAGGCACTGAAGCGACCATGAGCGCCATTCGCCTTGCGCGCGGATTTACCAAACGCGATAAATTCATCAAATTTGAGGGCAACTATCACGGCCATGGCGATTGCTTGCTGGTCAAAGCGGGGTCTGGTGCCCTCACCCTCGGTGAACCCAACTCTCCAGGGGTGCCGGCCGACTTTGCCAAGCACACTCTGACCTGCACCTATAACGACCTAGACTCGGTGCGCCAAACGTTTGAGACCTATCCTGACGAGGTGGCTTGTATCATTGTTGAGCCGGTATCCGGCAACATGAACTGTGTGCCGCCGCAACCCGGCTTCTTACAAGGCCTGCGCGAACTGTGTGATGAGTTCGGTGCCTTACTGATTTTTGATGAAGTCATGACTGGCTTTCGCGTGGCATTAGGTGGCGCGCAAGCTTACTACGACGTCAAACCTGACTTAACCACATTAGGCAAAATTGTCGGTGGTGGTATGCCAGTGGGGGCATTCGGGGGACGTCGTGAGGTAATGGAATACTTGGCTCCGACAGGGCCAGTATACCAAGCGGGAACACTCGCCGGGAATCCCGTCGCCATGGCGGCCGGTCACGCCTGTTTGTCTGAGCTTCGCCAGCCAGGTAACCACGATTACTTGACCCATGTGACCCATCAGCTCGCAGAAGGGTTCAAATCCTTAGCTGACAAACACGGTATTGCGCTGACCACGAACCAAGCAGGCGCGATGTTTGGCTTCTTCTTCACCGAGCAAGAAACCGTCACCTGCTTTAAAGATGTGCAACAGTGTGACACCGAGCGCTTCAAGCGTTTCTTCCACTTGATGCTCGAGCAAGGCGTGTACTTGGCCCCTTCTGCGTTTGAGGCTTGCTTTACCTGCTTAGCGCATGGGCAAAAAGAAATTGATGCCACGCTCGCGGCCGCTGACCATGCTTTCGCCACATTGGCCGCTGACGCCTAGCTCCTTGATGTTATCGCGGTATCGCCGTGATGCTAAAAAGCCCCACAGGTGACTGCGGGGCTTTTTTGTACTTAAAGGTATGCATATTGCCCTTATCATAGGCGCAATATCGAGGTTGACACTAAAATATCGAGCGGCCAATTCGAGCCGATAATAGCTCCAACGCAGCCGTTCCCGCTAAGGAATTGCCCGAAGGGTCTAGCTCCGGCGACCAGACGGCAATCGACATCTCACCAGGCACAACGGCAATAATGCCCCCGCCTACCCCGGATTTACCTGGCATGCCTACGCGATAAGCAAATTCACCCGCACCATCGTACAAGCCACAAGTCGCCAATAAGGCGTTCATCTGTTTGCTTTGTGTCGGGCTCAAGATAGCGGTGTCATCACTTAGCGGTGTCCCTTTATTGGCCAGGTAGAAAAACGCCTTTGCCAAATCGACACAGCTCATCTCTAACGCACAATAATGAAAATAGTTGGTTAATACTGGCACCACATCATTATCAAAATTGCCAAATGCACGCATCAGATAGGCAATCGCTGCGTTTCTGTCGCTGTGCAGCATTTCGGAGTCCGCCACTGCCTTGTCGTAACACAAATGAGGGTTACCCGCGAGGTGGCGTACAAATTCAAGCATCCGTTGACGAGGCGCAGACTGGCGCGTGTGTAGCATGTCGCTGACGACCAATGCACCGGCGTTAATAAAGGGGTTACGCGGGATCCCTTGCTCCATCTCAAGCTGGATTAACGAATTAAACGCTTGTCCAGAGGGCTCTTTGCCCACACGCGTCCAGATTTCCTCAGCTTGATAGTTTTGCATCGCCAGTGTCAGACTCAACACCTTGGAGATCGATTGAATAGAGAATGCCTCATCCGCATCGCCGGCACGGATCACATCGCCATCTTTATAACACACGGCGATCCCGAGTTTGTGATTGGCTACATCGGCTAATGCGGGAATATAGTCAGCCACCTTGCCTTGTCCAATTAATGGCCGAACATCGTCAAGAATTTGCTCGAGTAATTGCGCACTGGGTTTCAAGGGCAGGTTCCTTCTACAACATAGGACAAAAAAGCCAACCTCAGGTTGGCTTTAAGTGCGTAACAGATGCTGAGTGATACACGCGTCTTTTAGGCGGTGCGCGTGTATTTGATATCCCAAACACCGTGGCCAAGGCGCTGTCCACGCTGCTCAAATTTAGTCAGAGGACGATCGTCAGGGCGTGGGACATAAAGCCCCTCTTGCGCCACGTTCTGATAGTGAGGCGCGGCTTCCATCACGTCAATCATATGTTCGGCATAGTTTTCCCAGTCAGTGGCCATGTGGAATACGCCACCCACTTTCAGCTTGTCACGTACCATTTCAGCAAACGGTAGTTGGACAATGCGGCGCTTATGGTGACGTTTTTTATGCCAAGGATCAGGGAAGAACAGTTGCACGGTGTCGAGGCTGTCTTTTGGCAGCATTTGCTCAAACACCTCGACCGCATCGTGACACATCACACGTAGGTTGGTGACACCGGCTTCGCGCGCGGCCATCAAACAAGCACCCACGCCTGGGGTGTGGACTTCAATACCCACAAAGTTTTTCTCGGGGGCATTTTTAGCCATCTCCACCAAAGAAGCGCCCATACCGAAACCGATTTCCAGCACCACCGGATTGTCGTTGCCAAACACCTGCAGCCAGTCCAGTTCGGTCGCCTCGAAGTCAATGCCCATGGTCGGCCAAGATTCGTTGAGCGCTTGCTCTTGGCCTTTGGTTAAACGGCCTTCGCGACGCACAAAGCTGCGTACTTTACGAATAACTTTGCCATCCTCGGTCAGTTCGGTTTTAGTGACTTCAGTCATGATTGAGTGCCTGTGATGCAGTGTTAGTGATGGTGGTGAAAAAGACCATCGATTGTTGGAAATCTAAACGGACTGCGCATTATGCAAAGTTTTCGCCATTGCGCAAGTTGGCCGCACTGATCCTATTAGTGTGCCTGCTCGTTAGTGTACCCTGTGACCTGCCTTTGTGCACGTGTGAGCAAAACAATAAGAGAGAGCACAGTGAGTCAATCTTTTTCCGACGCCATTTTAAACTGGTACGAGCAATATGGCCGTAAAACTCTGCCTTGGCAAAAAAACAAAACCCCGTATAAGGTCTGGCTCAGCGAGATCATGCTGCAGCAAACCCAAGTGAGTACGGTGATCCCTTACTTTGAGCGTTTTATGACGCGCTTTCCAACAGTCACCGATCTCGCCAATGCCGAACAAGACGAAGTGTTGCACCTATGGACAGGACTTGGCTATTACGCCCGCGCCCGCAACCTACACAAAGCCGCACAAGTGATCGCCCGCGAGCACAACGGCGTGTTTCCGACCACACTCGAGCAAGTCATGGCGCTACCTGGTGTCGGGCGCTCAACTGCCGGCGCAGTGCTATCGCTGTCGCTTAATCAGCCCCACCCTATTTTGGATGGCAACGTCAAACGCACCTTGGCACGCTGCTATGCCGTCGAGGGCTGGCCGGGAAAAAAGCCGGTAGAAAACAAGCTTTGGGAAATCGCTGAGGCACTCACGCCCACCACGGATACCGATAAATACAACCAAGCGATGATGGATATGGGTGCCATGGTGTGTACTCGCAGCAAGCCTAAGTGCGAGCTTTGCCCGGTCGCAGACCGCTGTGAAGCGCGCGCGCAAGGCCGTCAGCTTGATTTTCCCGGTAAAAAGCCCAAAAAAACTCTGCCCGTAAAGCAAGTCAGCTTTTTACTTATTCAATACCAAGACGATATCTGGTTAGAGCAGCGTCCGCCCAGTGGACTATGGGGCGGGCTATGGTGCTTACCGGAAGCATCAGAGCAGACACTTGATGACGATATTGCCGATAAGCTGCAGGGGATCAAACCGACTCACACTGAGGTGCTCACCGCGTTTAGACACACATTTAGCCACTTCCACCTAGACATTGTCCCCGTCAAGGTGTGTGTGAATCAGCGACCGCAAATCATCATGGAAGCGAACCAAGGGCTTTGGTATAACTTGTCGCAACCAGCAAAAGTTGGGTTAGCCGCACCCGTGAAAAAGCTGTTAACCTTATTAGAACACGAGCGCCAACAACACCTCACAGGCGATGACAAGGAGCCTAGATTATGAGCCGTACCGTATTTTGCCAACGTCTACAAAAAGAAGCCGACGGGCTAGATTTCCAGCTTTATCCCGGCGAGCTGGGCAAACGCATTTATGACAACATTTCCAAAGAAGCCTGGGCTGAGTGGCAGAAAAAACAGACCATGCTCATCAACGAGAAGAAACTCAACATGATGGATCCTGAGCACCGCAAGGTGATCGAAGAAGAAATGGTCAAGTTTTTATTTGAAGGCCAAGATGTGCACATCGACGGCTATGTGCCACCCGAGGCTTAATTAACGCGGTCCCGCCCACACTCGGGCATCGTCAAGGCTACAAAACACCCGCATTGTGTTAGTCTCAGTGCGGGTGTTTTTTATACTAATGCAATAAACGATGACGCGAATACTTTGCTTGTTGGTGTGCTGCTTTAGCACCTTGCTGTCCGGTTGTAGCCGCGAAAGCGTAGAAAAATATGTGGGCGTGGATTATCAAACCACCAATCGGTTTGCCAAAAACCTAGCGCCCATCCCCGGCCAGTTCGAAAAAGACATCGACGCCCTTAATCAACTGATTAGCCAATTCACTGGCAACATTGAGGTGCGCTGGGGCGAAAACCAAGTGTTCGTGTCAGGCAAACGGGATTACGTCAAATACACAGACAATTACAAAAGCCGGGCGCGCATTGATTTTGAACGCGGTGTTATCCGCGTGGAAACCGTCGCCACGGATGCACCGAAGTCCCACCTCAAACAAGCCATTGTCACCACCTTGCTTACGCCAAGAGATCCGGCCTCCGTCGATCTCTATTCTGCGGCGAAAGTGCCACTCAATGGGCGTCCGTTTCTCGAAGGCCAAGTGGTGGATCATGAAGGAAAAACCATTACTTGGGAGTGGCGCGCCAATCGCTTTGCGAATTACCTGATTGATAAGCGCTTAAAAAAGAAAAAAGTACGTTTTCAAAACATGTATTACGTCACCATTCCCATGGTCAAGGATCATGCCGCCAAGCGCAGCTATCAATATGCCGATATCGTCCGCCGTGCGTCCAAGCGTTATGGCATCTCGGAAAAGCTGATTTATGCGATCATCAAAACCGAAAGCAGTTTTAACCCTTATGCGGTGAGCTGGGCCAATGCCTATGGCCTAATGCAAGTGGTGCCCAAGACGGCCGGACGTGATGTGTTCAAATTAGTCAAAAAACGCAGTGGCCAACCTACCCCCAAGTATCTCTTTGATCCAGAGCGGAATATAGATACTGGCACCGCCTATTTTTATATTCTCAAAAACCGCTACCTTAAAGCGGTGCGCGATCCACTGTCTCTGCACTACAGCATGATTTCAGCCTATAACGGCGGGACAGGCAATGTGCTGCGCACATTTGATACGAATAGACGTCGGGCCATGCAGGATTTAAACAAGCTGCGCCCGAACCAAGTCTATTGGGCACTGACCCATCGCCATCCCTCTTCGGAGTCACGGCGCTACTTACAAAAGGTCACCCGCTATCAAAAAGCGTTTTCTAAACTCCCCCAATAAAGGGTGGTCAGCGCCGATTTTTGCCTGTTTTTGTCGCACTTCGCTGAGTTTTTATTCAAGCAATGCGATATCAGCACTTTTTTCAAAAAAACAGTTGACGGTGAGACGGAAAATCCGTTTAATAGCGCCCCGTTGGCCCGGATAGCTCAGTCGGTAGAGCAGGGGATTGAAAATCCCCGTGTCGGTGGTTCGATTCCGCCTCCGGGCACCATATAATGAAATAATGGTGTGACACACAGTATTTCGCGATTTGTGTGCCGGCTTAGCTCAGTTGGTAGAGCAACTGACTTGTAATCAGTAGGTCGCCAGTTCGACTCCGGCAGCCGGCACCATTGCCTCGATAGCTCAGTTGGTAGAGCAGGGGATTGAAAATCCCCGTGTCGGTGGTTCGATTCCGCCTCGAGGCACCATTATTCCCCCATAGTTCAGTTGGTAGAACGCCGGACTGTTAATCCGTATGTCACTGGTTCGAGTCCAGTTGGGGGAGCCACTTTTAAAGAAAACGCTAGCCGAAAGGTTAGCGTTTTTTTTGTTTGGCTATCGCCATGCCGTATTACTCGCCCACACTCTAAGTCGCGATAACGCACTTAGTCCCCATAAATGGCCTCCACTAAAAAATTCGCGACTTCCGTTAAACACAGCGTCTTTGCCGCTCCCCCTCGTTCAATTGCCACGCGAGGCATTCCCCATATAACAGAGCTGGCTTGGTCTTGCGCGGCAGTCAGCGCCCCCGCTTGGCGCATTTTCAATAGCCCAGTGGCGCCATCTCTTCCCATTCCGGTCAATATCACGCCAATCGACTGTCTGCCGACAGAGCCTGCGATGGATGAAAACATCACATCCACGGAAGGGCGGTGGCGCTCAACGGGAGCACTATCGGAGAGCTGACAGTACAAATGTCCTTGCCGGTTGACCACGGTGAGGTGTCGATCGCCAGGCGCGACATACACGCGCCCTTGCGCCAACAGCACTGTGTCTGATGTGACGGCTTCAACTTGCAATCGACATACGCGGTCTAATCGCTCGGCAAAAGGGCCACAAAACGCTGCTTTGATATGCTGTGTGACCACAATGGGTGGCATGTGCTTGGGTAAGCGCTCGAGGATACCACGTAGTGCCTCTGTCCCGCCCGTCGATGCCCCTAGCCCGATCACTTGATAGCCACTACGGTTGAAATGCTGACGGTCGATGGTGACGTTCGGCGGTTTATTCCAAAGGTTTGTGTGGCCAACACTCGCCTGCGCCGCCATCTTCACTTTGCTGATCAGCTCCTCACGCTCACGGATCATGGCAGTGGCAAGGTTCAATGATGGTTTAGGTACATAATCCACCGCCCCAACCTCCAGTGCTGTCAGGGTGACATCTGCGCCATGCTGGGTCAGGGTCGACACCATGATCACTGGCATCGGTCGTAAACGCATCAGGTTTTTAAGAAACTGGATGCCATCCATTTTGGGCATTTCAACATCGAGCGTGATCACATCCGGGTTAAACTTTTTAATTTTTTCACGCGCCTCGTAAGGATCGGCAGCCAAGCCAACGACCTCTAACTCGCTGTCACTGTCTAAGCATTCCCTGATTAGGGTGCGATAGAGCAAGGAATCATCAACCACCAATACTTTGTAACGATATTGGCTCATCAGAATAGCTCCACGTCTTGCTCATCGGTGCCATCCTCATAAGACTCTCGCAGCAAGCGCTGATTGTACTGGCTCTCTTCCGCCACCAATTGCTGACTCAGTGACTGGATTTTCTTCACCCAAGCCTTACCCGTGCGAGGATCGAAGAGCACTTGGCGAGGAAAGACCTGTCCAAGATCTTCCGACACCAAGAGAAGCTGCTCATTGGTGACATATTGACGAACAAAGTCGATATTTTTGCGGCCAATGGCAATATTTTGCCTCATAATGTTACCACCACCGAATAACTTCACTCTTAGCCGACTTTTTACCGCCCCTTGTTGAAGCAAAGAATTAATCAGTATTTCCATGGCGTAATTACCGTAACGGGCAGCATGAGACAAATACGGCTCCGCTGTCCAAGCACTCTCTGCCTCTTCGCACTTAAGAGGCAACATAAAATGGTTCATGCCGCCCACTTGAGATTCGGGATCCCAAATACACGCAGCTATGCATGAGCCCAAGCCAGTGGCAATCAACTCATCATTAGCGCTGACATAAACATCGCCCGGTTGTAGCTTCACCATGTGCTTGTCGTGCTCAGGACTAAAAAAACGGGTGAGTGTTTTCTCTTGAGCATGCCGGTGTAATTCCAGGGCTTGGCGCATATCACTCCCGTTTACGGTATATGGTGTGACCTAAATTATCGAACTTCTCCGCCATCTTTCCGAGTCCTTCAGAATGGCCGATAAAAAGTACCCCCGCCGGTACTAACTGGTGCCAGAACCGCTCAAGCAGCCGTTGCTGTGTGGCGCGATCAAAATAAATCATCACGTTACGACAAAAAATCGCATCCATCGCTTGCTTATGAGACCACTCTCCTTTCAGGTTAAGTGGCTCGAAACGGATCGCATCCCGAAGCTGGCGCTTGGCCTTGAATAGATCTTGCTTGACGCCTTTTCCTTTTAAGAATCCGTTTTGCAAATAAATTTCTGGAATCGAATGGACAGCATCCAAACTGTAAAGGCCTTTGCGAGCCGTATTGAGCACATGGGTGTCTAAATCAGTGGCGAGGATTTGTACATCCCATTGCCTCTCTAACAACCCATGCCCTGCAAGTACAGCGGCAATGGTGTAAGGCTCTTCCCCCGTCGAGCAGCCCGCAGACCAAATCCGAATACGCTTTTGCTTAGCCGCTTGCCAATAGGGGATCAATTCGCGGGCTAAAAACTCGAAATGGTGGCGCTCACGAAAAAACTGGGTTTTATTGGTGGTCAGTGCATTAACAAACGCGACTCGTTCGTCTTTACTCTGCTCAACCAACGCGAAGTAGTCATCAAACGTCGCCATGCCTGTTCTACGTAGGCAACGCACCAGACGGCCGTACACCATATTTTTCTTTTTATCCGCAAGAAAAATTCCCGTCTCATTCGCCATAAACACTTGTACATATTTAAAATGACGCTGACTAAAATCGTAAGCACCAGATGACGCATTCACTGGCGCAGTCATGGTTAAAATTCCTCCCACTCATCGCTGACCTCATCACTCGAAGGCTTTTGATGACTGCTCACTTGGCGAGGCTCGTAGGCGGCTTCTCCATTGCGGTAATATTGCCCTCTTGCCTTGGAAACGGCTTTATTGGCGTGCTTGGGCGCGCTTTTACGTTGAGTGTGAGGAGGATGAAGATCCGCTAACTTTTCAGCATCGATGTCAACTCGAAAGAAACCAACCAGGTTGATTAACTCGGCACCTTCTTCCCGCATCGCCTGACTAGAAGCTGCAGCCTCTTCGACTAAGGCCGCGTTTTGTTGCGTCATTTGATCCATCCGAGCCACGGAACGGGTGATTTCATCAATACCTGTGGCTTGCTCTTGACTTGCCACATTGATCCTATCAATGAGCTGAGAGACCTCAGACACAGAGGCGACAATCTCTCCAAGCATCGCGCCTGAATCATCCACCAGCTTCGAGCCTTGCGCGACTTTTTCCACACTGTCCTTGATTAAGTCTTTAATCTCTTTCGCTGCGCCCGCACTGCGTTGTGCCAAGCTACGCACTTCACCCGCCACAACGGCAAAACCGCGTCCTTGCTCCCCCGCACGCGCCGCTTCCACCGCCGCATTCAAGGCAAGCAAATTGGTCTGGAAGGCGATTTCATCAATCACCCCAATAATATCGGCAATTTTCTTGCTGGCATCATTGATTTCCGCCATCGCTTCAATGGTTTCTTTGACTACATCACCGCCCTTGCTCGCTTTTTCACTGGCCTTACTCGACGCCAAATTCGCCGATGATGCGCTCTCGGCATTTTGCTTTACCGTCGCGGTCATTTGCTCCATGCTCGCCGCAGTTTCTTGTAAGTTAGCTGCCTGCTCTTCGGTGCGCTCACTGAGATCATTATTACCCTCAGCAATTTCGGCTGACGCTGACGCCACCCTTGCCGACGAGTGCGTGATCTTTTCAACCATATTACGAACATTGTTGATCGAGGTATTAATCGCTCGGCTGAGAACGTCAAAGTCGCCTTTGTAGTCTTCCGACATGGTCATTTTCAGGTCGCCTTTAGATACGCCCTGCATGACGCGAATAGACTCGTTCACCGGATCAATAAAGCTATCCAATAATTGATTGATACCGTTGCCGAGTTTCGCCATAGAGCCACGGTATTGACTGGTGTTCATTCTTGCAGTGAGGTTGCCTTCCGCAGCACTCGCAATCAGTCGTTCAACCTGGCGCTGGCCATCCATCTGCTCAGTAATATCTTCCCATTGCAACCCTGGCCCGATGTATTCGCCATCATCGTCATAAAGCGCAATACAACTCAGCGCAAATTCGAGTTTTCCCAACGTAATTTCCGCTCGGTAAGGCATACAGTCAGGGTTGGCAATCACAGACTGTTGGTGCGCAGGATTTTTATGGAATTGATCGATACTGGACCCCACCAGCTTATCCACTGAGAAGTTGGGGAAGATTTCACGCATTTCACTCTCACGACTTTTGAATAATTTGGTCACAGCCGGATTGAGGTAACGAATAATGCCGTCTTTATCGGCCAGCATGACATTGGTGGTCATTCCTTCCACAATGGCAGCAAGCAACGAGTGCTCTGACTCTTTTTTGCGCTTTATCGTGACATCACGCCACTCAATCGTCGTGCCGATATGCTTTCCATGACGGTCGTAGTTGGCGGTAGCATGAAACTCAAAACGCGCCTCTTTAAGGCGGATATCCCGGTTAATGGGCATTTTTTCAGGATTAAGAAAGGTTTCGCGCTGCAGTTGAGGGAATAAGTAGTCAATGTATTTGCCAAGAATGTCGTCACGGCTGGCGGCAAAGGCACTATTTTTCGCACAGAAGGCTTTCTCATACTGTTTGCACAATGTCACTGCCTGCTCATTCACATGCGTGATCTCACCGTGTGCTCCGAGTAAGACAAAGGCACTGTGGGTATGGTCCAGTGCCGCTTTAAGGCGTTTATGTTCTTCGGTTTGGTGGGCACGTGCCGTCACATCACACAGCTCAACACTGTAGCCATCTCCATCAGCGACTTTACTGGCAGACACCCGCAACTTACCCGCGCCTAACTCGATGGTTTGGACAGATGGTTTGTCGTCGATAAGCTGCTGCCACTGTTGGTAGTCGACTAAGTCAGTCGCGAGTATTCGGCTCATGGGTTGACCAACGAGTACCTCACTTTTCGCGATAAAATCCTCATTGCCACGTTCGCGAATCGCAGCCTGGTAACATTGCAACAGTTGCAGCGCACGTCGATTAATTAAGGTGACGTGCTGCTGACTATCAAGCATCACAAGTGCAGCAGGCGAGACATTCAGTGCCGCGAGAAGCTGCACATTCTGTTTGGTCTGTTGGTTGTCTTGCTTTGCTTCCCTTTTAAACCACGCCATATTCTAGTCCTCGTTTGCACTTTCTGGTTGTGCGCTTTGTTGTAACTGATCAAAGTCGAACAACTGCTCCAAATTAATTAATACCAGGTGTCTGTCATTCACCGCCGCAATCCCTTCCATATACCACTCATCCTGATGATGAAGCCCCGGAGGATCCTTAATTTGCTGCTCTTCCAAATTGTGTACTTCTGCTACCGCATCCACCACGATGCCAAGCGACACCCCTTGTTGGCTACGCACGATAATAATGACGCTCGTGGCGCTGATCGTTGCGGGGGGCATGTCAAAGCACTGACGAATATCCATAATCGGAATGTATTCTCCCCGTCGCTCCAGCACCCCTAACATATGCGGCAGGGTGTTAGGGATACGGCGAACGTCCGACCACCCTCTTACTTCTTTCACATCGAGTATATGGACGCCGTATTCTTCATCTTCGAGTAAGAAACTTAAGTATTCTCGCGATTGCGTCATGCTCTCTCCTATATCCATCGCTCGATACGCAACAGCTCATCGACATTCACCAATGACATCACCCGTTCGCCAACATTGAGTAAGCCGCTGACATAAGCAATCACTTGAGAATCACCGAGTGGAGGCATAATTTGTCCCTCCCCTTGGTCAACCACATCCGAGACGGCATCAACCACGACGCCCATAATTTTGCCATTGGCCATCTCGCTGGCTCGCAGAATCAGCACCACCGTCTCTCGATGATAGTCCACTTGAGAGGCCTGAAAGCGGATGCGTAGATCCATCACCGGCACGATCATCCCACGCAAGTTGATCACGCCAAGAATAAATGCCGGTGAGCGTGGGATAAGCGTGGGAGGTGACCAAACACGGATCTCTTCCACCGTTTGAATGTCCACGCCATACAGCTCGCCATCGAGTTCGAAACTCAGATAATCACTGCCTTGCAGTTGCTCAACACGGTCATCAATATCAAGCACAGTGTCTGATTCCACTCCCGTCTGCATATCATCTCCTTATGCCGCGGCAATATGGCCGCTCGCATCACTGACACGGGCTAAAAACTGCGTGATCAAGCCTTGAATATCTAAGATGAGAGAAACAGAGCCATCGCCTAAAATGGTCGCGCCAGAAATACCCGGTACGCGAGCGTAATTGGACTCCAAGCTTTTAATCACCACTTGCTGCTGACCAAGTAGCTCATCAAGTAACAGGCCGACCTTTTTATCTCCCGCTTCCACCAAACACAGCAGTTGTTTATCGAGATCATCGTCAGTGCTGCCCAAGCCAAATTCTTCTTTGAGTCGAAGAATGGGAATATTTTCTTCTCTCAAGCGATAGAGCTGCACACCGGATGCGGTCTTAATTTGGCGACTATCCACCTGAAGCGATTCAATGATAGAGATCAAAGGCACTACGTAGACTTCTTCTGCGATTTTCACCAGTTGACCGTCCAAAATCGCCAGTGTCAGCGGCAAGCTGATTTTGAAGGAACAGCCTTGATCTACCGTTGAGTGCACATCAATATTGCCACCTAACTGCTCGATATTACGCCGTACCACATCCATGCCCACCCCCCGTCCAGAAACATCAGACACCTGTTCTACGGTTGAAAAGCCTGGGGAAAACACCAGGTTAAATACATGGCTATCCGTCAATTCACAGAGCGGGATATCATCAGAAATCAGCCCTTTATCAAGTGCTTTTCGCCAAACCCTTTCTTTATCCAAACCTGAGCCATCGTCACTGACTTCAATGACAATCGAGCCACCTTGATGATAAGCGTTCAGATGCACCATCCCAGTTTCTGGCTTACCTTTTTCCATGCGTACTGCCGGGGTTTCTAAGCCATGATCAACCGCGTTGCGAACCAAGTGAACCAGCGGATCAGAAATGCGCTCAAGCACGGTTTTATCTAGCTCGGTATTCTCCCCCTCAATCACCAACTCCACTCGCTTTCCCAATTGCAAGGATAGGTCGCGAATCAAGCGAGGGAAGCGGTTAAAAGCAAAACTGATGGGCAACATACGGATATTGAGCACGCTTTCTTGCAGCTCTTTGGTATTGAGCATCAGTTGCTCAAGGCCAGATTGCAATTGCTCAAGCCGCTCAGGGGAGAAGTCACTACTTAACTCTGCCAACATCGACTGCGTAATCACTAGCTCGCCCACGAGGTTGATTAGGTTATCGACTTTATCGATGTCCACGCGGATCGAGGAGACACTGGCATCACTTTTCACCGCGGGTTTGTTAGCTTTCTTGACAGCGGGGGGTGGCTCGGAAGATGAGGCATTTTCCGGCGTTTGTGGCTCAGTGGCAGGCGCTTCCGCCGCAGTAGACGCGGCATCCATATCACTGGGCACGCTACGATGAATGGGGGTAATGGTGAGATCGCATTCGTCTTCAACCCATTCGAAAATCGCTTCGATTTCATCGCGTGGGACATGACCATCAACCTGAATATCCCACCGTAAATACAGCTTTTCTGGGTCTAGCTGCGCAAAGTTTGGTAGGTGGGTAGGGTCACAACGAACCTCCGCCCCACCAGGTAATGCATGTAACTCACGCAAAATCCGCACAGGATCATTGCCTGAAAATAACATCGCTGGGTCCGGCACAAAGCAGATTGCCCACTTTTCGATATCTGAGCCGGCCGGCTCTTGCGGGGCCAGGTCAGTCGACAACGGCGCCGAGGAGAGATCGTTTGATGAGGAAGAGGCAGAATCATCACTATCCATGATCGCATTGAGGGCGGCATTGACTGCATCGGGTTCGCTTTTGTCGTACTCAGCGTCATTTTCGTAAGCCTCAAGCATCGCGAGAATGCAATCCACACCACGCAGAAGAATATCAATGGTTTGCCTATCGAGTTGTCGGTTGCCCTCGCGTGCCTCATCAAGCAAGGTTTCCATCACATGGGTGAAGTGGCTGATATCGTCAAGATTAAAAGTCGCCGCGCCACCTTTAATCGAGTGCGCGGCACGGAAAATGGTATTCATGGATTCAAAATTTGCTGCACCGAGGTCGAGTGCGAGCAGGCCTCTTTCGAGCACTTCAAGGTTCTCGCGACATTCCTCGTAGAAAATGCGTCGCAATTGATCCATATCCATGGCCATATCCCCCTCCGTTGATGTGCCTTACAGCACACGCTTGAGTGTTTTCAATAAGGTATCGGGGTTAAAGGGTTTGACGATCCATCCAGTCGCGCCCACCGCCTTCCCCGCCGACTTTTTCTCAGCAGAGCCTTCGGTGGTAAGCATCAAGATAGGCGTAAACTTATATTGCTGCACCTCTCTCACTTGTTTAACAAATTCAATGCCATCCATTACTGGCATATTGACGTCGGAGATGATCAAATCAAACGTTTTAGACTTTGCTTTTCGCAATGCATCGGCCCCGTCGTTGGCCGTCTCAACGTGATAACCTGCCTCCTTTAATGTGTGGCTCACCATTTGCCGAATGGATACCGAATCATCCGCTGCGAGTATATTTGCCATCCTCTTACTCCAACTCCGTCGATCAACTATGTAGTTTCAATAAGGTGGTCATGCCAGTCTGTTGCGCTGAGATAAACAGGCAGTCAGGGACGTTCAACCACTCAACATCATCACAAGTCAGTACCCACGCCAATAACAACTGCAGGCCAGCACCATCGATTCGGCTCAGTTGGCTCGCGTCAATCACACATGAAGAGGCGTCCGCGACTTTCGCCTCCCAGTCCGCTTTGGCTTGCTGTACGTGAGAAACGTCGAGAGATTCTCCGAGTTCTATTTGCATGGCTGAACCGCCCTAAACGGTTGTCAAAAAAGACATCTCATTTGCTTGTTGAATAAGTGTAGCAATAATCAATCGAACAACTTATATAAGGCCTTATTTTTGCTGAGGAGGTTTTGGTCAATGCCTTGTTTATGAATCAGCACCATCAAAAATAAAAATTAAAAAACAATAAGATAAGAAAATCAGGTGGGATAAATGACAAAGCAAAGACACCTTTATGTGGCTTTTTGTCAATGTAAATTAATGAATAAGATCACAAAAAGTCGATATGCCAGGCAGGAATTTAGGTTTATACCCATGGAATGCGTCAGTTAAATAGACTTTGACATTCTTAGGTTAATGCTATTAAATAGAGCACCTTAGCCCGGATAGCTCAGTCGGTAGAGCAGGGGATTGAAAATCCCCGTGTCGGTGGTTCGATTCCGCCTCCGGGCACCATACTTAAGAAAAATCCCTGCTCAAACGAGTGGGGATTTTTTATGCCGACACGTGTCGGTGACCTTGCAGGCCGCACCTTGCAGGCCGCAATCTATTCCACCTCCGGGCACCATATTTAAGAAAAATCCCTGCTCAAACGAGTGGGGATTTTTTTATGCCGACACGTGTCGGTGGCCTTGCAGGCCGCACCTTGCAGGCCGCACCTTACTGCGACAGCGAATCCCCCCTACTCTGACACTTTTGCTACCCTTTAAGTCAATTTTCGTTCAGTGCGATAGCGATTAGGCTTTTTACTCAACAGCGCCTGTTTATGGTAATCTGTTGGTGGTTATTCTTGTCTTTTACCTCATGGATCGAGTGTCATTAACGCATGTCAGCCAGTAGCATTAAACTCTCAACAGAGCGACTTCAAGCCGGTCTTTATATCAAACTGCCGCTAAAATGGCGCGATCATCCATTTATGCTTAATCGTTTTCAAATAGAAAGCGAGGCACAAGCGAAGGTAATACGCTCGCTCCCAACAAGCTTTGTCTACTACTACCCAGATAAAAGTACAACGGTCCCCTTACCCGCGCTGACAGAAAAAAAAGAAAACCCGGATGAAGTCGATCCACATGCAGTCAGCCGAGAAAAAGCGGCGATGGAGCAGGAAAAACAACAGCGAATAGAAGAGCAACGCCGCTTTCGCGCACGCATTCAAAAAGTGCAGAAGCACTATCAACGTTCAATGGCACAACTGCGGGCGATCAATATGAAAGCGGCCAACCGTCCTCAAGCAGCGAACGAGGATGTCCGCATGCTCGTCGATAGCATGATGGTCTTTGGTAGCGAGTCGAATGTCACCCTGCACCTGATGGACGATCCGAGTTTGGCAGAAGACATGTATGCGCACTCACTGAATGTGGCCGTTCTCGCGCTGATGTTGGCACGCAGTAACGGGTACGACAATGACCAGCTTCGCTCGCTGATCACCGGCGCGGTGCTGCATGATATCGGTACCAAGAAGGTGCCGTCGGCCATCGTGCGAAAAAAGGAGCGACTGACAGAGCCGGAAATGAATTACTACCGTCAACATGTTAATTATGGGGCGGAGCTAGTAGCAGAAATGGAAGAGTGTACCCCTGAGGTCGAAACCATCATTGCCCAGCACCACGAGTTTGCTAACGGCAGTGGCTTCCCCAAAGGCCTATTGGGCGATGACATCGACGAAGCGGCGCAGATTGTCAGTATGGTGAACTTTTTTGACCGCTTATGTCGTCCTCAGTTTGGCGCATCCGCACGGATGCCTTTTGCCGCCTTGTCTCATCTTTTTAAAGACAATAAAGCCAAATTCAACCCGCGTCTGTTGGCACTATTTGTCAAGATGATGGGCGTTTATCCGCCAGGAACGGTGGTAAAGTTGTCGAATGACGATCTCGGCATGATTATCTCGGTGAACAGCTCTGCCCTGCTTAAACCCAATGTGATGATTTATGATCCGGATATTCCTTCTGATCAAGCCACCATCATTGACATGCGTGACAGTGAGCTAGAGATAGACACGGCTGTGCCTATCTCTAAACTGCCAGACGCGGTAAAAGAATACCTGAAGCCGCGCACCCGGATTTCGTATTTTATGGACGCTGACGGCTAAGCGACGACACATTAATCGCCACTAGGATCAGCTTTGTCCGCTTTCTCGACGGCTCGATGCAGCTCCACCGTCAGGTTATCAATAAGGCGTGTCGTACCAAGATAGGCGGCGACGAGAATCACCGCTTGTCGGCTGTTTTCATGCAATTGCGCAAGAGACGTGGCGTCACGAATATAAAATTCATCAGGCTGTAACCCCGCCGCACGCAGTTGATCGTGAGCATCTTCAATCAGATCATCGAGATCACGACTCCCATTACGCATTTGCGCACTCATCCAGCGCATGGTTTTCGCCAGCACTGGTGCACGTTGACGCTCATCGACGGTTAGGTTGTTATTACGAGAGCTCATCGCCAACCCATCACTTTCACGCACGGTAGGCACACCAATAATTTCAATCGGCATAGCCATGTCTGCCACCAATTTGCGGATCACCGCCAATTGCTGAAAGTCTTTTTCGCCAAAACAGGCCACCGCCGGCTGCACCAAATTAAAGAGTTTGCTCACCACGGTGGCGACACCACGGAAATGACCGGGGCGCGATGCCCCTTCTAACATGGTTGAAAGTCCTGGCACCTCAACTCTAGTATGTGCATCCAGTCCGTGTGGATAGAGGGTATCGGCCGTTGGTGTAAACACCAACTCCACGCCCTCCTCACGCAACTTGGTCAAATCATCATCCAATGTACGCGGGTAGTTGGTTAAGTCGTCCGCGCGATCAAATTGCATCGGATTAACAAAAATGCTGACCACCACCACATCGCCTTGCTCCCGGGCTTTGCGAACCAAGGTTAAATGCCCTTGATGGAGATTCCCCATGGTCGGTACAAAGGCGATGCGCTTGGCCGCTTTTTGCCACTGATTAATGTGATCGCGCAGTGGCGCCACCTCAGAAATTACCTGCATACTCGGTCTCTCTATTTAAACGTGTGGGCGGAACCGGGAAATTCGCCACTCGCCACTTCTTGCACATACTTAGCCACTGCCGCACGCGCATCACCGGTCTCTGCCAAGTAGTTTTTCGAGAACTTAGGCATGTAGTTTGCCGATACGCCGAGCATATCATGCATGACCAAAATTTGACCATCTGTGTCACCGCCCGCGCCAATGCCAATCACAGGCACAGACACGGTTTCAGTAATGCGCTTGGCCAGTGAAGCGGGAACGCATTCCAGCACAATGATCTGCGCGCCGGCTTTTTCTAGCGCGACCGCATCGGCTACCATTTGCTCGGCTTTTTCTTCCTCACGGCCTTGTACTTTAAAGCCACCAAAGATATTCACCGATTGCGGGGTAAGACCTAAGTGCGCACAAACCGGCACGGCGCGCTCGGTGAGCATTTTCACCGTATCAACCAACCATGATCCGCCCTCGACTTTGACCATATTGGCGCCCGCTTTGATCAATGCTGCGGCATTGGTGCAGGCTTGCTCAGGGGTGGCACAGCTCATAAATGGCATGTCGGCCATTAGCAAACTATTTGGACTCCCTGCTCGGACACAGCGGGTGTGGTACGCCAGCTCGTCAACCGATACCGACAAGGTATCGCTTTTACCTTGCAGCACCATGCCTAACGAATCGCCAACCAATAAAACAGGCACATCCTGCTGCTCAAACAATTGAGCAAAGCTCGCATCATAGGCAGTCAAGGACGCAAATTTCTGTCCTTGCTGCTTCCAAGTGATCAGATCGGTAATTGTGATTTTTTTCATTGTGTCTCCCAAAGCCTGAAACTGGGGCCCACCGATTAAACGTGATCGCAAATACGGGTTAAACCATTGCGATCAACGCGCGTCAGGCACGCGGCGAGGGTGCTGCCATCAGGCAAGCACAAGTCGGGGGCGATATCGGCAAGTGGATAAAGCACGAACTCACGCACTTTCATGCCATAATGTGGCACCGTCAGTCGCGGCTCGTCGATGACGCGATTGCCATAGAGTAGAATATCAAGGTCCAAGGTTCTTGGTCCCCAACGCTCTGCTTTGCGTTCCCTGCCATAATCAAGCTCAATCGCTTGTGTTGCATCCAATAGTGTCAGAGGGTCAAGCTGAGTGTCCAGCGCCGCGACGGCATTAACATAATCGGGCTGATCGGCCGGCCCCATGGGTTTGCTGGTATAAAGGGCTGACGCTGCCACAAAATGACTCTGCGGCAGTGACTTTAACGCAGCAATCGCCTGTTTGGCTTTTTCTACAGGATCACCGAGATTGCTGCCAATGGCGATATATACCCGATTCATGCGTCTGAATTTGACTGCGGTTTACGCCGACGTGGCGGCCCTTTACGTCGACGAGACTTGGGTTTACGCGTATTATGAGCTTTATTGATCGCACGCACCATTTTTTGGCGGCCACTTTGATCCGCACGCTGAAAGTCTCGCCACCACGCACACAGCGCTTCTGTCTCTTCACCTTCTACCGCACCGCGCATCTCAAGCAAATCAAACGCGGCACGGAATTTTTTCTCGTCCAACGTTTTAAACGCACGCGCCCCGGTGCGACGCGTCATGCGCATTTGCAATTGCCACACTTCACGTATCATGGCGGTGAAGCGCCGCGGAATGGCGATGGTCTTCACTTGCTCATCCACAATATCACTGGCGGCCACCATGAAGGCGTCGTAGTAGCTCAAGCCACTTTCAAATGCCATTTCTTCCGCCCGTGTCACCAAAGGATACCAAAGCATGGCGGCAAATAAGAAAGCCGGGTTAATGCGTTGTTCGTTAACCACCCGCTTATCGGTTGAGCGTAATACCTGCTCTAGCATTTGCTCTGTTTGGCTGGTTTGTGTCTCGGTAAAGTGTGCGGCCACTGCCGGGAAGAGTTGCTGAAATAAATTGTACTCGCGCAACATTTGATATGTCGCGACCCCTTGACCGGATTGCAACAACTTCAAGCTTTCTTCAAACATTCGAGCGGCTGGGATATCTTGCAATAACGGCGCAAGCTCGACAATCGGCGCGGCGGTCGCGCTGTTAATCGTCATATCGAGCTTAACCGCAAAGCGCACCGCGCGTAACATCCGTACTGGATCTTCACGGTAGCGCGTTTCAGGATCACCGATCAGGCGGATAACGCGGTTATTGAGATCATCAAGCCCCCCTGCGTAATCCCGAATAGAAAAGTCGGCGATATTGTAATACAGCCCGTTCACCGTAAAGTCACGGCGCTGCGCGTCTTCATCGATGGTGCCATATACATTGTCACGCAATAGCATCCCATCTTCTGAGCGAGCCGTTTGCTTATCTTTCTCGCCTTTGCCGTGGTGGCCTCGGAATGTGGCCACCTCAATCACATCGCGGCCAAATAGGATGTGGGCAAGACGAAAACGCCGCCCAATGAGTCGACAGTTACGAAACAGCTTTTTGACTTCATCTGGGGTGGCATCGGTGGCAATATCAAAGTCTTTGGGTTCACGCCCCAATAAAAGGTCTCGCACACCGCCACCAACGAGGTACGCTTCAAAGCCCGCTTTGTGCAGGCGATAAAGCACTTTCAGCGCATTTTCGCTGATACCTTTGCGCGAAATGCCATGTGCTTTGCGGGGGATAACTTCCAACTTAAGATCCTCAATTGCGCGTGTTTTACTATCACGATTCAGAACCTTACGGCAAAAGCTGGTCACTCGATTAAAGATAGCTCACCTCGTATTTAATTGTTCGGGCCATGAAACAGCGGCATATAATATATCAGGGTGGGCCATTTTAGAATGCTGTCGTCACTTCCGTTTTTCTCGGTATCTGTGCCAACGACCAACGCGTAACCGCCAGGTCTAATAATTGGGTGGGACTCTCCACCTCTTGCTCAGCCACTCCATGCAAACCAAGAAACGTCATCGCTGCGCGTAAAGCAGGAAGCGGCGCTTGATTATCAATGGCAGGGGCCCGGTTTTGCTTAGAAAGCTTATGTCCCTCTGCATTGACAGCCAGAGGCAGGTGTAAATAACGCGGCACGGGTTGGCCGAGTTGTTGGTACAACGCGATATGGCGCCCTGTCGGCATAATCAAATCCGCCCCACGCACGATATCGGTCACGCCTTGATCGATATCATCGAGTACCACCGCAAGATTATACGCATACAAGCCGTCGCGTCGTTTGATGATAAAGTCTTCATTGGCAAGGTGCGCATCAAGACCAAGCGTACCATGCAACCTGTCCTGAAAAGCGAGTACCTCGACAGGGCTTTTTAGTCTCACCGCCGCCGCTTGCGCCCCTTTATCTTTATCACGACACCAACCTCGGTAAACGCCACCCGCCTCTTTGATTTGCCGCCGGGTACAGGTGCAATAATACGCCTGCCCAGCGCTTAACCAAGCGTCAATCTGCGCTTGATAATCAGAAAGGTGCTGGCTTTGGTAACGCACCTCTCCGTCCCACGCAAAACCAAACGCCTCCAGCGTGCGCAAAATGTCACTCGCGGCGCCCGGCTGCTCGCGAGGCGGATCGATATCTTCAATCCGAACCAGCCACTGCCCATGGTGTGCGCGCGCATCTAAATACGAGCCAAGTGCCGCCACCAATGAGCCAAAGTGTAGCGGGCCCGACGGGGAAGGGGCAAAACGGCCAATATAAGCGGTCTGCGAAGTCATGATAAGCGCATAGACAGTAGTTGCGACGCCTGCAGCGAGAGTGAATAGCGCAAATTGTACGGGGATCTTGCGCTAACACAAGCACCCTAAAACACAAAAAGGGAGCCGAGGCTCCCTTTTATCTGTCTGCTTTCTCTCTGCCAACCAAGGCGAGCGAACAATGAGTGCAAATATAACGCGCCAGCGTTAGCCAGCCATTTGCTTTTCTTTTAGCTCAGCCAGTGTTTTACAGTCAATACACAACTCTGCTGTTGGGCGAGCTTCTAAGCGGCGCACCCCAATTTCGATACCACACGAGTCGCAAAAGCCGAAGTCATCATCTTCGATACGCTGCAATGTCTTATCGATCTTCTTAATCAGCTTGCGCTCGCGATCGCGGTTACGCAGCTCTAGGTTGAATTCCTCTTCCTGTGCTGCACGATCGACAGGATCGGGGAAATTGGCCGCCTCATCTTTCATATGATTCATGGTGCGGTCGACTTCTTCCCTGAGCTGATTACGCCACGCATTGAGGATTTTACGGAAATGCTCAAGCTGAGCCTCTCCCATATACTCCTCTCCAGGTTTCTCCTGGTATGGCTCTAATCCGGCAATGGCCAGGATGCCCAGCGATTTCTTTTCTTTGCTTTCTGGCATTCAGCTTCTCCTAAAAAACCTTGACATGACCCGTGTCTGTCAAATGAGGGCGCTATCTATAGCAGAAAGCCTTTAGGGTGGCAATCTTTGATTTACGCCGCGCAACGCCCAATGTGAACATGCTTACACTTTTGCAGTATGACCAACAAAAGGTACGGAATTAACCAGATTTAGCTCACTCGGCGACATCTGAGCCTGATAGCAGATCACTTCTACCCCTGACGCCAGCGCCTGATTTAATAACTGGTTATAATCCGGGTCGATATGGGGGGCGCCTGTGACTTTTTCAATCCCTGAGTGCAAAACAACGAATAATAAGACCGCACGATGTCCTTGCTCTGCCATCGCCATCAATTCACGCAAGTGCTTTTGCCCACGCTTGGAGACAGCATCCGGAAACGCCCCCCAGCCGTCTTCCTCCAATAATGTGACACTCTTTACTTCTATATAGCAGTCAGGTTTGTCATCGTCACGTAATAGTAGGTCTATGCGACTGTTTTCGCTGCCATAGCGTACTTCCGTCTGTAATTGTCGATACCCCACTAGTTCAGGAATACTACCTGCCTGCACCGCTTCAACCGCTAAGGGGTTAGCACGCGCCGTGTTGACACAAATCCAGTGTCCCTGCTGGGTATGATTGAGCTCCCAACTATGCGGGTATTTACGTTTGCTATTATCGGAGGTGGAATACCAAACCGTATCGCCTGGCGTCGCACAACCGGTCATCGCCCCGGTATTGGCACAATGCATGGTCAGCGACTCGCCATTAGCCAGCGTGACATCGGTTAAAAAACGTTTGTAGCGGCGTACTAAGGTTGCCGACGCTAGTGGTGGGGAAAACTGCATCTGCCGTTCCTGCTGATGATTAACAAAGGCTGAATTGATGCAGGCATTGGTATAACGCCCGCCCCTCATTATCTCGCGGTATCGATTCATCCGACGCGGAGGAAGGCGAAGCATATAACCCAAACCGTTGACAGGCAAATGTCTGTGTTGGCAGAGGTGGTAGGTGTAAAGCTTGTTGATCCTTGACGCCACGACGCAAGGTAATATGCGGCGTAAACGCATGACTGTCCGCTTTTGCGTGCCAAACGGGTAAGCTTTGTAAGTGATGGGCTAGATCAAACAATACCGGCGGGGGTTGGTTGAACGTCACACACGCAATTTTCGGCTGATCCCATACTTCAACACCTGAGGTTGTGAGAGAAAACGCAGGCAGAGCCAGGTTACTTGCCGCGGCTTGGAGCGCAGAGAGCTTGGTATCAGGGACCTCACCTAAAAACGCCAAGGTGAGGTGTAAGTTCTGATCGGGCACCGCGCGCCCCTCACCACAAAGATGATGGTGGTAGCGAACCAGTTGCTCCCGAGCGGCTTGATTGGTTTTCTCGTCCAAACCTAATGCGAAAAATAGTCGCATGGGCTCTCCTTTTACGCTCAGTCCGTTAAAATAGTCACTTTGATTCTGACACAAAGGGCGAATTCTTGTCTCAGCTTCCCATTGATGCCGTGATACCCGACCTGATAGACGGGCTCGCGACCTATCCGCAGATCCTCTTATCCGCACCACCGGGCGCGGGTAAGTCGACGCGCTTACCCCTTGCGTTGCTTGAGCAGGCCTCACTGCCGGGAAAAATCGTGCTACTAGAGCCCCGTCGGCTCGCCGCGCGCAATATTGCCCGCTTCCTCGCCCATCATCTGGGTGAGCCGATAGGCCAAACCATCGGTTTACGCATGCGGGGAGAGACCAAAGTCAGTGCTCAAACGCGTGTAGAGGTGGTCACTGAGGGGGTGCTGACACGTTTGCTGCAAACCGACCCCATGCTTGATGGCGTGAGTGTGGTCATGTTCGATGAGTTTCACGAACGCAGCCTGCATGCCGATCTCGCGCTCGCCTTGAGTCTAGATTGCCAAGCTGGCTTGCGAGATGATCTGCGTCTGGTGGTCATGTCTGCGACCTTAGATAACCACGCCTTGGCGCAACATTTACCCGACGCCCTGACCCTGACAACTGAAGGGCGCAGCTACCCGATTCATTATCACTATCACCCACTGTCACGGCATTCACAATGGGCCAGCGCAGTGGCTAGCGCCAGCCTTGATTTTATCGCTCAACACGCGGGATCGGCCCTACTCTTTCTCCCCGGTGTGAGCACGATTAGACAGGTTTATGCTGCCCTAGAAGGGCGCCTCCCTGATGACATGGATTTGCATCGTCTTCACGGTAGCCTTGACGCCTCGGCGCAACACGCCGCGATCGCCCCTCCTTCTCCTGGGAGGCGTAAGTTAGTGCTCACAACTAATATCGCTGAGACCAGTTTAACCATCGAAGGGATCCGGTTAGTGATCGATGCGGGACTTGAGCGGATGGTTATCCATCAAGCACAAACGGGTATCGATAAGCTAGTAACACGGCAGATCACACGCAGTGCTGCCATTCAACGCGCAGGTCGCGCCGGTCGCCTTGAGGAAGGACAGTGCCTACGCCTATACAGCGAAGAGCAGTTTCAACGCTTACCAGCCACTCCTACCGCGCCGATCTTACGAGAAGACTTAACCGATCTTGCCCTCAATGTCATCCAGTGGGGCTGTGATGTGAAAGATTTACATTGGCTTGACGTGCCGCCCACCAAGCATTGGCAAGCGGCCTGTATCAGGCTGACACAATTGGGGCTGATTGATACGCGCCAAGGACTCACCGCGCTGGGGCAACGTGCCATTCAATTGGCGGCTAGCCCACGCGCTGCCGCCATGTTGGCTCGGGCTGAAAAGGAGGACACCTCTGTGTTATCCACCGCCTGCTGGCTCGCCGCCTGGGCCGACAAGCCCATGACCTCAAGATCATCGCTGGCGCTGGTTGACCAATTACAATCGGTCATGGCTCACAAAGACTATCAAGACCGCGCCCAATCACTGGCACGGACACTTGGGATAAGATTGCAACGCTCCCTCGATGAAGCCATGTTGCCACTGCTGGCCGCTAACACTTGGCCAGATAGAGTCGCATTGAGACGGGGAAAAACGGGACGCTTTATGATGGCCAATGGTCACGGCGTGACACTCGATAGTCAAGACGCACTCAGTCACGCTGAGGCAATCGTGGTTTGTGATGTGATGGCCGGCGAGCAACACGACAGCCGCGCCTACAGTGCCATGGCGCTTTCACTGGACACGCTACAACAGATGCGCCCCGACTTATTACGTCAACATGAGGTCGTACAATGGGACGACCATCGCGGCACGCTAAAAGCAGAAAAACAGCAACGCCTCGGCGAATTAGTGCTTTATCGTGAGCCACTGAATACACTCAGTGCTGAGCAGCAGGCGCAAGGATTATTAGACGCCGTACGCCAAAAAGGCATTGATGCGTTGAACTGGCAACGCAGCAGCCAGTCCTTGCTCACCCGCGCCCGCTGCGCGCAAGCCTGGGGACTAGATATTATGCTACCGCCACTTAGCGACGACGACTTATTGGCATCGCTCGATACCTGGCTCGCGCCATTTATTCACGGCATGTCGCGCTGGCAAACCCTGCAGCAGCTAGATCTCAAGCCCGTGTTAGAAGCTTGGTTCGGCTTTGCGGTCACCCAACAATTGAACGCGGCGCTGCCCACACATATGACCGTCCCAACGGGCTCACGTTATCCTTTGCGCTATACGCCAGACAGTGCGCCCGTCTTAGCGGTGAAAATGCAAGAGATGTACGGGCAGGCCCAAACGCCCACCCTGGCGTACGGCAAGGTGACGGTACAAGTAGAGCTACTTTCCCCCGCTGGACGCCCGCTACAAATTACCCAAGATCTGGCGGGCTTTTGGCAAGGCAGCTACAAAGAGGTGCAAAAAGAAATGAAAGGGCGCTACCCTAAACACCTTTGGCCTGATGATCCGGCCAACCATGTGCCAACCCGAAAAACCAAGCGCCATTTTAATCAGAGTTAAGCTATTGTATGGCAGAAAAAAAAACACGCTCACGCCCGAGCAATAAAAAACGTTCATCACCCAAACGCCAGCCCAAGAAGACGCCGACTAAGCCAAGTTGGGGGAAACGCCTGTTAGGCTTAGGGCTAAAGTGCAGCCTCGTCGGGATTGCCGCCGTGGTCATGTTAGGGATCTATCTAGATGGCAAAATCCAAGACAGATTCAGCGGCCAGATTTGGCAACTTCCTGGGGTCGTTTATGGCCGAGTCATCAACCTGTCTCCTGGTAGCGATTTTTCCCTCTCACAGCTACGACAGCAACTGGATGCGCTTAATTATCAGAAGGTACGCACCCCAAAACGCCCTGGCGAGTACTCGGCGTCAAGCACCCGGCTGGAGATCATTCGTCGTCCATTTGATTTTGAAGATGGGCCCGCGCCGGCACGTCATGCGATGTTGAGCTTTGCTGACGGCCAAGTGGGTAAAATCACCGAGGTAAGCAGCCAACAACCGCTGGGATTATTGCGTATCGAACCCAAGCTATTGGGCATGATGGAGTCCGGTATTCGTGAGCAACGTTTATTCTTGCCACGAGAGCGTTTCCCTGAGTTTTTAGTTGAAGCCTTGATCACCACGGAAGACAGAGAATTCTATCATCACGAAGGCGTTTCGCCTACCGGTATTTTACGTGCACTCGTCGCCAATATTCGCGCAGGGCGCACCGTGCAAGGAGGCTCGACGCTGACTCAACAGTTAGCTAAGAACTTGTTTCTCACCCGTGATCGCACCTTGTGGCGTAAGGTACAAGAAGCTTACATGGCACTGATCCTGGATTTTCGCTATAGCAAAGACAAAATCCTTGAGGCCTATCTCAATGAGGTTTACCTCGGCCAAAACCGTGGTGAGCCGGTACACGGCTTTCCTTTAGGGGCGCGCTTGTATTTCGGTCGTCCTATCAGTGAGCTACGTGTTGATCAACTCGCGCTACTGGTTGGCATGGTAAAAGGGCCATCTTATTACAATCCCTTCCGCCACCCTGAACGCGCGAAAACACGACGCGACCTGGTATTACGCTTGATGCTCGAGCAAAATCTGCTCACCAGTGCCAATTATGATGCCGCCGCCAGTCGTCCGCTCGATATTCAGGCCACCCCCACACTATCGCGTCCCCAGCCCGCCTACTTTGATCAGCTCAAAGAAGAGATCCGCCACAATGTCGGGGACAAATATGCCGCGGGCGAAGGGCTGCGTATATTTACCACGCTCGACCCTGTCTCACAGCAAGCGATTGAAGGCGCAGTCGTCGATAAGGTCAAGGCACTTAAAGGCCGAGCAGGTAACAAGCTTGAAGCGGCAGCGGTTATTGCCGACCGCCGCAGCGGTGAAGTCCGTGCCATGGTCGGCGGCGCACGCCCGGGCTTCGCAGGCTTTAATCGCGCATTAAACGCCAAACGCCCCATCGGCTCACTGTCAAAACCGGCGGTGTATCTGACCGCGTTGAGCCACCCGGAACGTTTCCAGCTCACCAGCAAGATTGACGATAAACCCATTCGTTTAGAAGGCAGTCAAGGCAGTCGCTGGCAACCGCGCAACTATGACCGCCAATACCGAGGCCGTGTGTCCTTACTCACCGCTCTTGCCAAGTCTTATAACGTCCCGACGGTAAATCTCGGCATGCAGCTGGGGTTAGATGAGGTGGTCAAGACCTTCGGCAAACTGGGCGCCAATACCGAGAATATCCCTCAAGTACCGTCTTTGCTTCTTGGCGCGTTTAGCATGAGTCCGTTCGACGTTACCCAAATCTACCAAACGCTCGGCAGTGGTGGGCAACGTGCCCCCTTAACCGCCTTACGCGCGGTCACCACCAAAGAGGGACAAAACCTTTATCAAAACTGGCCAAAAGCAGAGCGTGTCGTGCCTCAGCAAGCTGGCTGGCTGACGCTATACGCGATGAAGCAGGTCGTTCAGCAAGGGACGGGACGCTACTTGACGCGTCGCCATGGCAATGTGGCACTCGCGGGCAAAACCGGTACCACAGATGATAACCGCGATAGTTGGTTTGTCGGTATCGATGATAAAGAAGTCACCACGGTGTGGCTTGGCCGCGACGATAACCAATCAACTGGGCTCACCGGCGCTTCAGGAGCATTGCGTGTCTATGATGATTATCTCAGTCGCCGAGGCGCCAGTGCGCTGACGTTATCATGGCCGGCGAACGTCACCACAGTCGCCGTGACCCAGCAAGGCAGTCAGTACCAGCTGAATTGTCGTGGTGAAATGTCGCTACCGATTTGGGACATTGATGGGCAGTTTGCCAAACGCTGTGGTCAGTCAGACCCTGTCGGGTGGCTAAAAGGTTTGTTTAACTAAGCGTCAGCACACCATCAGGCGTCATTGTTCAAGCCAGCAATAAAAAGCCCCGGCCATGATGGCCGGGGCTTTTGTATCCGGTATCAAACCGAATTATTGGTACTGCGAGGTCGTTAACTACGCAAGCCTGTTCCTTTGGAAATCAAGCCCCACGCCAGGGCATACAGCCCGATGATGAACAGCATCAGCACCCCAAACGATGTCATGATGCCGACATCTGACACGCCAAGAAAGCCGTACCGGAACGCGTTCACCATGTACACAATCGGGTTCAGTTTTGACACGCCCTGCCAAAACTCAGGCAGCAGGGAGAGCGAATAAAACACACCCCCTAGGTAAGTTAATGGCGTCAAGATAAAGGTAGGGATCAGGCTAATATCGTCAAAGGTTTTGGCGAAAATAGCGTTAATCAGTCCACCCAGTGCAAACACCGCCGAGGTCAACACCACGGTGGTAATCACAATCAGCGGATGCGCTATCTGCAAATCGACGAAGAATAGGGAGGTCATGGTCACCAAGGCGCCGACCGCTAACCCCCGACACATACCACCACCAATGTAGCCGGCAATGATCACGTAGTTTGGAATGGGGGCGACCAACAACTCCTCAATATTATGTTGGAACTTGGCACTAAAGAAGGACGATGCCACGTTCGAGTACGAGTTAGTGATCACCGACATCATGATAAGCCCGGGCACGATATACTCCATGTAGGAGAAACCTTCCATCTGGCCAATCCGCGAGCCAATAAGATTACCGAAAATAATAAAATAGAGGCTCATGGTAATCGCGGGCGGCACCAAGGTTTGCACCCAGATACGGGTAAAGCGCGCCACTTCTTTATGAATCAGGGTGCGAAAGGCCACCCAATACAAAGCATTCATGCACGCTCCTCCCCATTTTGCTGAATTAAGGTGACAAATAACTCCTCAAGGCGGTTTGCCTTGTTGCGCATCGACAGCACCTGCACCCCTTGTTGCGACAACTGGTCAAAGACAGGGGTCAATCCGACTGACTTATTCACTTCCACTTCCAAGGTATTGGTATCGGTTTTCTGCCAATTAACACCGTCTAAGGTGCTCAGTTTATGCCCCGGCTGTAAATCAAGGATAAACGTCTCTGCGTCCAGCTTCGCCAGCAAGGCCTTCATGGAGGTATCTTCCACCAGCTCTCCTCGATTGATAATACCGATGTTGCGACACAAGGTTTCGGCTTCTTCAAGGTAATGGGTGGTAAGAATGATGGTGATCCCTTGCCGGTTTATCTCGGTGAGAAAGTCCCACATGGAACGACGCAGCTCAATATCGACACCGGCGGTTGGCTCGTCCAAAATCAACAGGCGAGGCTCATGCATCAACGCGCGGGCAATCATTAAGCGACGCTTCATGCCCCCCGATAAATTACGGGCAGGCTCATGGCGCTTATCCCATAAATCGAGCTGCGAGAGATATTTTTTCGCGCGTAATTTGGCTTGGTCGCGGGGCACACCATAGTAACCCGCTTGGTTCACCACGATTTGTTCCACTTTCTCAAACTGGTTAAAGTTAAACTCTTGTGGCACCAGTCCGATCTGCTTTTTGGCCTCCACCTTTTGGGTATCGAGATCGTAGCCAAAAATGCTCACCTGCCCCTGGGTTTTATTCACCAGTGAGCTCAAAATGCCAATGGTGGTGGATTTACCCGCCCCATTTGGCCCCAATAGCGCATAAAAATCGCCCTCCTCGACAGAGAGCGATACCCCTTTTAGCGCCTTAACACTGGTCCCATAGGTTTTGACCAGGTCTTTGATGTCGATGGCTTTCATAAGCTCCCGTTCTTTTAAGGCATGACCTCGGTCACTCGGTGCGCGGCACGGAGTGCGTCATAACGGCTATCAAAAGTATGATCGTCGGTGAGCCAATTTTTAACATGCAAGCGCTCAAGCTGATCCCGTGTTTTTTGATGGGGGCAGAGCAGAAAAACTTGGCAATTGGCATCCACCGCATCTTTGATCGCATTTTCCAGCGCGAGGCCGACGGTCATATCAATCATGGGCACGTCACTGAGGTCTAAGATCATGACATCGAATTCCTCAATTTTACTGTGCTGACGTGCAATCGCTTTCGAGACACTGAATATCATTGGGCCTGAGAGATAGAAAAACAACACTTTTCCGTTGGCGCTATCTAATAAAGCCCTTTCCATCTCACTCAAGGGGACGTCATCTTCATCCGCATCACTGATCGCTTTGACCTGCTTTTCTTGCTCACGGCTTAAGTGTTCAATGGCAATAATATTGGCAATAAACACGCCCACACCCACTGCCACAATTAAGTCCACCAGCACGGTCAATATCATCACCCCATACATGATCACGGTTTGATGTAAGCTGACTTTGTGGGCACGTTGGATAAAGGTGCGGTCAAGGATATTGAACCCCACATAAATAGCGATACCCGCCAGCACCGCCATCGGGATGGGCTCAGTCAAAAAGCCTGCGACCAAGATCACCGCCGCTAAAATAAGGGCGCGCACAATGGCCGCAAAGGGTGAACGTCCACCCACTTGCACATTGACCACCGTGCCCATGGTGCAACCCGCGCCCGGCAAAGCGCCAAATAATCCCGCCACCATGTTGGCCAGTCCCTGCCCGCGCAGTTCTTTATCCGAATCATGCTCTTCGCGCGTCAAGGAGTCAGCGATGACCGCAGAGAGCAAGGTATCAATACACCCCAAGGTCCCCAACACTAACGCATCCACCATCATGGTGGTGAGTACCTCACTGTCAATGTGTGGCAGCATCAAGGTGGGCAAGCCGGTGGGAATCACACCAATACGGCGAATCGCCTCAAGATCAAACCACCACATTGACAACAAAGTCACCACCACCAAGGCAACGAGTTGCACCGGCATATAACGGCGATATTTTTGTGGGAAAGAAAAGAGGATCCCCAGCGTCAGTAGTCCTAATAGCAGCTCACTTTGTTGGGTATGCGCGATGAGATCGGGCAGCGCTTGCAGGGTCCCGAGTACGCCACCGTCAGGGGTGCCTTGCCCCAGTAAAGGCGGCAACTGCAAAATGATCAAGATAACGCCAATGCCGGACATAAAGCCCGATATCACGCTGTATGGCATTAAAGTGACGTACTTTCCAAGCTTCAAGGTTCCTAAGATCACTTGGAATAAGCCCGCCATCATCACCACGGTAAAGCCCATTGCCATGCCCCCTTCGGGATAACGTGACACCATGGTGGTGAGTACCGCGGTCATGATCACTGTCATCGGGCCGGTCGGCTCTGAGATAAGGGTTGAAGAGCCACCAAACAACGCAGCAAACAGGCCTACTAAAATGGCCCCCCACATGCCGGCTTCGGCACCGGCACCTGACGCTACCCCGAACGCCAGCGAGAGGGGCAAAGAAATAACCGCCGTGGTGACGCCCCCAAACAGGTCCCCTTTCAGGGTCCAGTTCTTGAATCGTTCGAATTTCAAAACAGCTGATCCTTTCAAGTCGTATGCAGTATCACGGCCATGACGGCTTTACTCACTGGCACGGGGGTCCCCCAGTGCGCGCGCCAGTATATAGGAATGTGCACAAGATCAAATCAGGAGGGGAAACGCATGGTCAGTTTTCAACCAAAAAGAATAAAATGATGAGAAATGTGGCAAATATTCACTAAATATCTTGTATTTAAGTGATCGTGATGGGGTGTTTTGGGCTAGTCGGGAAACGCGCGGATCCCTCTAAAAAGTCATGACAGCACACAAACCCGCTCATGACGCCAGTTTGCGAGTTTGTGTGTATCAAGGTGTAAGAGACGTTGAACAGTGCGCTATGGCATCACTTCTACTAAGCGGTTGGCCGCCTCTAATGCTGGTTTGCGTGTGGTAAAAATATGCGCGTCTCTGACCCAATCACCGATGTGAAGGCGCTGCAGCTGCTCACGTGTCTCATCGTGCGGGCACAGTAAAAACACCGTGCACTCAGCCTCACGCGCATCTTTAATCGCGTTCTCTAACGCCAAGCCAACCGTCATGTCTAACATGGGCACATCGCTTAAATCCAATATCATCACACGGAACTCGTTGATGTGCGCATGCTGGCGTGCAATCGCTTTCGAGACACTGAAAATCATCGGCCCGGAAAGATAGAAAAACAACACTTGGCCATTGCTGGCATCAAGCAGCGCACGCTCTTCGTCATCAAGCGGCACTTCATCATCTTCGGCATCACTGATGGCCCGCACTTGCTTGGCTTGTTCTCGACTTAGGCGCTCAATCACCAATAAGTTGGCAATGAATACCCCCAAGCCAACGGCAACAATCAAATCGACAAATACCGTCAGCGCCATCACGCCATACATGATCCCCGTCTGCTGTAAGCTGATCTTGTGGGCACGATGCAGAAAGCTCCAATCGAGGATATTAAAACCGACGTACAAGGCGATGCCCGCCAATACTGCCATCGGGATGGGCGCGGTCAGCGCACCGGCGACCAATACCACCGCGGCTAACATCGCCGCCCGCAAAATTCCCGATAAGGGAGAACGCGCGCCTACTTGTACATTCACCACGGTGCCCATAGTCGCCCCCGCGCCAGGGAGCGCACCAAATAACCCGGCAATCATATTGGCAATGCCCTGCCCACGCAGCTCGCGATCAGAGTTGTGTTCTTGCCGCGTCAGTGAGTCAGCAATCACCGCGGTTAATAAGGTATCAATACACCCTAAGGTACCCAGCACGAGGGCATCAATCACCATCGCGGTAAAATGTTCTGTCGTGATATGCGGGATCACCAGCGAGGGTAAGCCGGTGGGTATTTCCCCAATACGACGAATGCTGTCGGTATCAAACAATAAAATCGACACCAAAGTGATACTGACGAGTGCGACAAGCTGTGCGGGAATAAAACGACGATATTTCGCCGGAAAATAAAACAAGATGCCAAGCGTCAAAACACCGAGAAATACCTCTTTAAAATCGGCATTAGCGAGTAAGTCAGGCAATGCTTTGAGTGTACCGAGCGCCCCGCCAAAAGGTGCGGCTTGCCCCAATAACGGCGCTAGCTGGAGCAAAATCAAGATCACCCCAATCCCTGACATAAAGCCTGACACCACACTGTAGGGCATCAAGGTAACGTATTTACCTAGCCTTAAACTGCCAATCAGAACTTGGAACGCGCCTGCCATCATCACCACAGTGAACGCCATGGCAACGCCTCCTTCCGGATAGCGAGCCATCATCGCGGTTAGCACCGTGGTCATGATCACTGTCATCGGCCCAGTGGGCTCGGAGATCAACGTTGATGAACCACCAAATAGCGAGGCAAACAACCCGACTAGAATCGCGCCCCATAGCCCCGCTTCCGCGCCAGCGCCTGAGGCGACACCAAATGCAAGCGCCAATGGCAATGAGATAATCGCGGTAGTGACCCCACCAAACAAATCCCCTTTTACTGTCAGCTGCGCAAATCGTCCTTTATCAAACACGCACTACCCCTACTGCGGTTAAGATCATGATAGAGCGAACAGTATACGAATTTTCTTGGATTAACCTATCCGAGCAGTGGTGTTGCAGGTAAACAGCGTGATCCATTGGACGCGAAAGGTGTAAAAAAATGTGAAAATTGATCTCAGTATATTTCAAGCCCCCTCATTGCGGTATAGTGGCAATTGATAACTTTGCCAAAAGATTGAGTGGATATGGCCCAAATCAAAGCGTTGTTCGCCAACAATAAAGCCTGGTCAAAAGACATTCGTGATACCAACCCACAATTTTTTGCCGAATTGGCGAAAGAACAACATCCAGAATATTTATGGATTGGCTGCGCCGATAGTCGCGTCCCCGCAGAGCGCCTGACTGGCTTAGACTCGGGTGAGCTTTTTGTTCATCGTAATGTCGCCAATCAAGTGATTCATACCGATCTCAATTGTTTATCCGTGGTGCAGTACGCCGTCGACGTGCTGCAAATCAAACACATTATTGTCTGTGGCCACTATGGTTGTGGCGGGGTACATGCAGCGATTGAAAACCCTGAGCTGGGTTTAATTAACAACTGGTTACTGCATATTCGTGATCTCTACCTCAAGCACAAAAGCTACCTTAGCCAACTGCCCGCACAAGCTCGTGGTAACCGGCTGTGTGAGATCAATGTCGCCGAACAGGTTTATCATCTGGGCAATTCAACGATTTTGCGAGCGGCCTGGGAGCGCGGCCAAGATGTGAAGGTCCATGGCTGGTTTTACGACACCACCGACGGGATCTTACGGGATCTAGGGATGACCGCCAATAGTCAGGCATCACTGGAAATCAACTATCAATCGGCGATGAGTCATCTGGTGCCCAACTCTGCTGCACCGGTTTCTTACGAGAATTGACACAGCGCTGACACAGTAACGCTTGTGATCGCGGCGTAATCGTCGTACAACACCGCCATGACTCCGATCGCGCACGCTTCATCATCAACAACGCACCGCTCTCCGCTCACCCTTTGGCTGATGGCGGGTATGATGCTGTTTGCGGTGCTGGTCAATGTGGCGGCGCAAGCGCAGGTTTCACCGTTTCAACAAAGCAGCCAAGTCCATGCCCTTGAGCAAACTCCGGCGCTCGTTTCTACCGCGAGAGCCAGCGTCGCCTTGCCTGCTGCATTGCCTGATGACGACACCCAACCGCCACATTTAGCCGCGATTCTTCCTCCCCCGCACATTCGCCTGGCTTGGCACCTGATTGCCTTTTTGTGCGTACTTGGGGTGTGTCTGCCACGCCAGTATCTTGCCTTTTCGCTCCCCCGCCTCGGTGGCTGGCGAGAACACAACCTGCAATATCGCTTTATTCATTCGCGTTAATCGTTCGCTTTCCTAAAGGCCGTCGCGCCTTTTCCCCCTAATCACAATATCGAGCTGGCGCTCGGTATTCGGTTTTGCTGTGCGTGATGCACAGCCAAGGAGAACGAATGAATAAATTATCCCCCGCCAATCGGTATTCTTTATGGCACTACGCCGCATTGGTGCTGATGTTAATCGTCCTGACCCTGCAGGCGTTGCCAAGCTTTTTTGGCGACCACCCGGTGGTGAGCGTGTCTCATCACTCGCATCAAGCACTGCAAAACTGGCTTAAAACCCATCCTGAGACCGTGAGTGAAGTACGTTATGACTCGCAAGGGACGGTGACCTTAATTACGCCCGATATTAGCCAGCAACAGAACGTACAACAGCAATTAAAAGGCGCCCTAGGGACCGATGCGGAGATCACCCTCGATTATTTATCCGCAGCACCCACATGGCTGTCGCGCTTCGGTGCCGAGCCGGTAAAACTAGGGCTCGATCTGCGTGGCGGTGTACAGTTGTTACTTTGGGTTGATACCGACCAAGCACTCGCCCATCAAGCCGAGGCGTTAGTACAAAGCCTCAACCTTTGGTTAGACAGCAAGCACTTACCCGCTAACGCCACGGTCAACACCAAAGATAACACCACGGTGCAATTGCCGATGCTCAGTGCCAGCGATCGCAGCAAAGCCAGCGCTTGGTTTACCGAGCATTATCCCCAATGGCGATTCAATCGCACCACGAATGGCTGGCAGATGACCGATACCGAGCAAGACGCGATGAGCCATCAAGCCGTGCGTCAGAATATCGATATTCTTCGCAAACGTATCGATGCCTTAGGTGTGGCCGAAGCGAGTGTACAACGTCAGGGTAAAGACTATATTCGTATCGAACTGCCCGGCGTGCACGATCCCAAGCAAGCTAAAAATGTCATTGGCGCGACAGCCTCACTCGCGTTCTATGCCCTCGATACTACCAGCCCGAAACGCCTGTATGACGCACAGCACAATGTAGTGCCGTTAGCACGTCATGCCATTTTGGGTGGGGAACACATTATTGATGCGCGCACCAGCGTTGATGAAATGCGTCGTCCACAAGTGGATATTCGCTTAGATGGCCCCGGAGGCGAAACCATGCTGGCCTTTACCCGACGTCACTTAGGCGATCCCATGGCCACTGTGTACCGTGAGTATCAAGCTAATGAGCAGGGCGATCTGATTGCCAACGAGCGTGTGATCAACGTCGCGACGATTCAAAGTGCGCTCAGCGATCGATTCCGGATCACGGGCCTGTCTAGCCCAGAAGAAGCCCGTAACCTCTCGATGTTGTTACGCGCTGGCGCACTCACCGCACCGATTAAAATCGTTGAAGAACGCGCGATTGGCCCGACCTTAGGGGCCGATAATATCAAGGCAGGGTTTTCTGCACTGGCCGTCGGCATGATAGGTGTGGCTATCTTTATGGTGCTTTGGTATCGCCGCTTTGGCTGGGTCGCGATTGTCTCGCTGGGTGCCAACTTGATGATGCAAGTCGGTCTACTCGCGCTGCTGCCCGGCGCAGTCCTGACCCTACCGGGGATCGCCGGCTTGGTGTTAACCGTGGGGATGGCGGTCGATACCAATGTGCTTATCTTTGAGCGTATTCGCGACCGCTTGCGCGCGGGGAACAGCCTTGCCAATGCTATTGATACCGGTTATCGAGCGGCCTTTAGCACCATCTTTGACGCCAATATCACCACCTTAATTTCCGCGGTCTGCTTGTATGCGGTCGGCTCAGGACCATTACAAGGGTTTGCCACCACACTGATTCTGGGACTATGCGCGAGCATGATCACCGGCATTGTCGGCACGCGAGCCATTATCAATCCAATTTGGGGACGCGACCGCCGCCGCGCCGTGACCATTTAAGGAGCCTGTTTATGAAACTGACACACGTCCGCTATGCCAGCTTAGCGCTCTCGGGACTGCTTATCCTGATCAGCCTCTGGGCGATCGTTTATTATGGCCTAAACTTGGGCATCGATTTTACCGGCGGTATCGTGATTGATTTCGCCCTCCCTAGCCTAACTGGCAGTGAACCGCTGATCGCCGCCCTGCACAGTCAGTTTGGCGAGTTGGCAGCACTCACGCCAAGTACCACTCAGGGCGAATGGCAACTCATTTTACCTCATGCGTCCCAATGGCAAGATCCGCAACAGGTCATCGCCCAAATCAGCCGCGCGCTCGCCATGCCCGTCACTTTAGTTCAAGCGAACGTCGTCGGCCCTCAAGTGGGGCAGGTGCTGTTTGAACAAGGCGGGTTAGCACTGCTGGTTGCCTCGTTAGCCATCATGCTTTATTTGGCCATTCGCTTTGAATGGCGTCTCGCCCTGGCGGCAGTGGGAGCGCTGGTGCACGATGTGACGCTTACCTTGGGCCTACTCGCAATGCTTGCGGTGCCGATGGATCTCAATGTCATTGCCGGGCTCCTCGCCGTGATCGGTTACTCGCTCAATGACTCCATTGTGATCGGCGATCGGCTGCGCGACGTGCTCAGAGCCAAACCGAACCAATGTGTGTATGTCAGCACCAATATTGCGGTCTGTGAGACATTCTCGCGCACCTTGATTACCGCTGGCACCACGCTATTTACCATCGGATGTTTGTTGGTATTGGGTGGCGATGCCTTGTATGGCTTTGCGCTGACGCTCTTTGTTGGCGTACTCACTGGCACTTGGTCATCGGTCGCGGTGGCGTCTTGTCTACAAGAAATGCTGGGGTTATCCCCTGCGCATTATCAGCGCGCGCCGGCTCCCGAGCGAGAAGGCGCTTACTGACTCACCCTTACTGACTCCCATAGGCACAAAAAAACCGAGCGACCGCTCGGTTTTTCATTGCTCGTGAGACGCCCTGTCGCTCTACGCGATGATCAGCGTTGCCAATCACCGTGAAAATTAATCCAACGGAATCACTTTACCAACGTACGGCAGATGGCGATACTTTTGCGCATAATCAATGCCCACACCGACCACAAATTCATCTGGAATCGTAAAGCCCAACCAATCAACCTTAACGTCAACTTCTCGGCGCTCTGGCTTATCTAATAAGGTACAAATACGTACTGAATTTGGCTCGCGCAAAGACAGGATTTCACACACCTTACTTAGCGTATTGCCGGTATCGATGATATCTTCGACTAAGAGTATGTCTTTGCCTTTAATATCATCATCCAAGTCTTTCAAAATACGCACATCACGCGTACTTTCCATGCTGTTGCCGTAACTTGATGCGGTCATAAAGTCGACCGCGTGCGGCATATCAATCGCACGGCATAAATCCGCCATGAAAACGAACGAGCCACGCAGCAGCCCCACTAATACCAACTCCGATGAGTCTTTATAGTGCTCGCTGATCTCGGCGCCCAAGGCTTTGACTCGCGCCTGTACGTCCTGCTCTGAAATCATCACTTCAACGGTGTGTTTCATATCTGCCCCGATGGTTGTCTCTCCACAAAAGGGAGGTCACTAACAAAGGTGGCATAGTCTAGCACTAAATCGATTGCGGATCCCAGCGAGTGCGTTTTTGCCGCTTATGCACCTGCACACTAGTTGGCTATCACGCTGATTGATAAGAAAAAATAATCCCTGCCTGCGTTTTTTGTAATGCATGACTTTTTTTGCAGGCAAAATTACATTTTTAAGGCCTAGATCAGGCTTCTAGCCGTTGTCAGGCCATAAATGGCTGGTATAAACTCGATCTCGCTAATAATAAAATCATTAGCACAAACAATAATTAATTTGTACAAACCAAAAATAAGTTGGCAGGTTTTAGGATGGCTCAATCAAATGAGAGAACAAGGACGCGGCTATCGCCCGAGCGCCGCAAAGAGCAGTTATTAGGGTGTGGCTTAGATGTGTTTGCGAAACGCGGGATTGGTCGTGCCGGACACGCCGATATTGCCGAAATGGCAGACGTCTCTGTCGCGACCGTATTTAACTACTTCCCAACCCGTGAAGACTTGGTGGAAGAGATCTTGGCCCAGACCGAGAAACACTTCATAAAACTCATTAATGAGTGCACCGAGCAAGATCAATCAATGCGAGCATCGCTAAACTGCATTACCTCGCAAATTATCGACACGGCACTGGCAGACAAAGCTTGGATGAAAGTCTGGTTTGAATGGAGTACCTCTATTCGCGAGGATATTTGGCCACGCTTTGTCAAAGGCAGTCGAGATGCGATGGATCAGTTCGAGCACGTGTTCGAGAACGGGATGGCAAAAGGTGAAATGGTCGACCGTTACCAACCGCGTGAGCTTGCCAGTATGTTAGCTGGGGTGTGCTATGTGCTGTTTTTACAGGCGCACCAACAACCAGATAAAACGGCTTTAAACGCCATGGCTCAGCACTATATTGATGTACTGTGCCAACAAAGCTAACCAGGTGGTCAACCTAGTAGAAAGCCAACCCCTCGGTTGGCTTTTTTAGTTCTGCCGTCTTAATCATCAATAAAGCTCGGGCCATCATTGAACAGGACGGGCTCGTGAGGGCGAATATGTAAACTGACTTTATCCCCAACCAATAGCGGCTCGCGCGCGTGCACCGATAGTTTTTGACCGTGGATATCGATGGTGTAACGGCTGCTGTCTCCCATAAACTGCTGAGACAGTACCTGCCCTTCCCCCTTCTCATCAGCACGAATGCTAAGAAACTGCGGTCTCAGTAGCCACCAATGCGGGCCTGGATGACAATGCACCGGACGAGGCCAAGGGCCGAGCGGTGTCTGCATTTGTTCTTGCGACGAGACCGTTACCGGCACATAAGAGCCCTGGCCAAGAAAATCAGCGACGAAGCGGCTCGCAGGTTGGTAATATACCTCTGTAGTATCGCCATACTGTTCAATGAGCCCCTGATTCATTACCGCTAGCTTATCGGCAAACGCGAATGCTTCCTCTCGGCTATGCGTCACCAGGATCGCCGTCACCCCTTGGGATTTAAAAATGCGTCGGATTTCCTCAATTAAATCATGACGAACTTGAGTATCAATATTTGAAAAGGGCTCATCAAGCAACAACAAATCCGGCTCATAGGCCAGCGCGCGCGCTATCGCCACCCGCTGTTGTTGGCCGCCCGAGAGCTGATGAGGATAGCGGTCTCCCAGCTCCGCCAGACGCACCAACTTGAGCATCTCAGCCACTTTCTCACTGCGCGCCGCCGCGCTGAATCCAGACAGACCAAACCCCACGTTGTCTGCCACCGTGAGGTGTGGGAACAGCGCATAGTCTTGAAAAATCATCCCGATATTGCGTTGCTCTGGCGGGATTGAATGCTGAGTATCATCCATGAGTTTGCACCCAATCGATAGTTTTCCTGACGATAATGGCATTAATCCAGCCATGGCTTTTAGCAACGTGGTTTTCCCGCAGCCACTGGCACCGAGCAAGCACACAATCTCTCCCGGCGCGACTTGCAGCGATAAATCCTTTAAAACAGGCGTACCGTTATAACTGCAGGTCAAATTCTCTATCGCGAGCGCACACTTCATTGATATTTTTGCTCCAATGACCGGTTAATCAGGATAAGGGGAACCAAGCCAACCACGACCAACAAAATGGCAGGTAAGGCGGCATACTCCAAGTGCTCATCCGAGGTAAAGTTGTATACATACGTGGCCAGTGTTTCGAAATTAAAAGGGCGTAGTAGAATCGCTGCATTGAGCTCTTTCATCGACTCAATAAACACCAACAGCATCGCAATCAGCGTGCCCCGCCGAATTAAGGGTAAATGCACTCGGCGAATCACCCCTGTGGTGGTGCATCCCATGGTTCGCGCCGCCATATCCAGTGACGGAGGAATTTTGGCCATGCTTGATTCAATACTGCCAATGGCGACGGCACTGAACCGCACGACAAACGCGACCAATAAGGCCACCATGGTGCCAGATAATAGGAGGCCAGGCCGTCCCCAGCCGTAATGCGTGGCAATATCGTTAATGAAGTGATCACCGCGGGTCAGTACTAACATCACACCAATAGCAAGCACCGTCCCCGGCACCGCATAGCCCATCGACGCCAACCGCATGGGGGCAACACTGACCCCATGCCCACGCAGGCGGCGATACACATTCACGGTCCACGCAATACCCACCGCGATCAGAGCCGCCAAACTGGAGGTATAAAAGCTGTTATAGCTAAAAGTGGCAAACTCGCTGACCGCATTTTTTTCGTAGTAGTGCCATGCATAAACTAATAGCTGTAGCAGGGGTAAAATAAACGCCAGTGACAATAAACTCCAGCACCAAGCTAACACCCCCACTTTACGCCAGCCTGTTAAGGGCATTTTCTCAATCGCATCACTGCTCGAGCTTGGACTAAATTGCGCTTGTTTGCGTCGCCCATAACGTTCCGCACTGATCAAAAGGAAGATAGCCACCAGCATGATCGCTGAGATTTTAGCGGCAGCGGTTAAGCTCGAATAGCTCAACCAGGTATCATAGACCGCGGTCGTAAGAGTGCTGACCGCAAAGTAATTGACCGTACCAAAATCGCCTAGTGCCTCCATTGCCACCAAAGAGGCACCTACCGCAATCGCCGGCCGTGCTAACGGTAAAGAAATGCGCCGAAAGCTTTGCATCGGTGAGCAACCGAGCAAACGCGCTGAGTGGGTCAAGGTGACACTCTGCTCCATAAACGCGGCACGGGTGAGCAGGTAGATATAAGGGTATAAGACTAACGCCAGCACAAAACACGCACCTGGCAAGGTACGCATATCGGGAAACCAGTAATCATTGACCGTTTGCCATTCAAACAGCGCCCGCAAGCCGCGTTGCAATGGACCCGCATAATCAAACCAGTCAGTATAGATATAACCGATGATATAGCCCGGCATCGCAAGCGGAAGCACCATCGCCCACTGCAGTTGCCGGCTACCCGGTACCTGATACATGGCCAGCATCCAGGCGGTGGGAACCCCGAGAATGATCGCAATCGCCACCACGCCAGCCACTAATAAGCTGGTATTCAAGGTGTAAGTCGGTAGTACGGTCTCGAACAAATGGGGAAAAATATCCCCGGTATCGCCCACCGCGGTATAAAAGATCGCTAAGATCGGCAAAACCAGCAATAGGGCTAGGCCCCAACTGCTGGTTTTTATCATGGGTAATCTATCTCGCATGGCCTACTACATTAAGGCGTCAGAGAAAGACAACAGGGGCGGCAGCCGCCCCTATGCAATGGCTTACAGGTCGAACTGAACTTCATCCAGCAGTTTCACTGACTGGCTGTAGTTATCCGCAATCGCCTCAAGCGGCATTGGGTCATGCTTGTAGTCGCCCCAAGACGCCACCAGCTCAGACTGCTCAACACCCGGCTTCACCGGCTCTTCGAAGTTCACCTCAGCATACATATGCTGTGCTTTGTCTGACGTTAAAAATTCCATTAGTTTTAGCGCGTTTTCTTCGTTCGGTGCGTACTTCGCCATCGCCATGCCACTCACGTTCACGTGCGTACCGTAAGCATTCTGGCCTGGATAGTTCAAGTAAACCGCTTCCGCCCACGCTGTTTGTTCTTCGTCGTTCAGCATTTTGCCCAGGTAATAGCTATTACCTAGTGAGACGTCACACAGGCCTTCTTTGATCGCTTTCACTTGTGCACGATCATTGCCTTGTGGTTTACGTGCGAGATTGTCTTTTACGCCCTCAAGCCACTCTTTGGCTTTCGCTTCACCGTGGTTTTCGATGATAGCTGACACCAGAGAAACATTGTATGGGTGTTTGCCTGAACGGGTGCAAATCTTGCCTTTCCATTCTGGTTTTGCCAAGTCGAGATAATCAAAATCGTCACCCAGTTTGCCGACACGCTCGCGAGAAGAGTATACCGCACGTGCACGTGTGGTTAGCGCGACCCACTTATCTTCACTATCACGGAACTGCTCAGGCACGTTTTGATCGATGAGATCGCTTTGCACAGGCTGCACTACGTCTTGGTTTACCAGCTCTTTAAGGCGCGAGATATCAACGGTTAGCAGTACGTCAGCCGGGCTGTACTCTCCTTCTTGCTTGATCTTTTCCGCCATGCCTTTTTTAGCGAACTTAACATTCACTTCAATGCCGGTCTCTTCGGTAAACGCATCGAACATAGGCTCAATCAAGAAAGGTTGGCGATACGAGTAAACATTGACTTCTTCGGATGCGACCGCGGCGCTGGTTCCTAATAGGCTTGCGGTAATAGCCGAGGCAATCAGTAGTTTTTTCATCGTGGCAGTCCTTAAATATGATGATAAATGATAACGAATCTCAGTTTCGTTAGTATACAACTAATAACCTGGTGCTCAATATGATCCGAGGCAAAAAGAAAAAAACCTTACATTAAAAATGTAAGGTTTCGTTTCAGAGTCTAATCGAATTGCGTGTAACTGACTATTTTACGCTGACAAATTCGGGATATGCATCAATACCACAGTCGTGTAGATCCATCCCTGACATCTCCTCTTCTTCGGTGACACGGATCCCCATGGTGTTTTTCAGTACTAGCCACACGAGGAAACTTGCCGCAAACACCCAAGCAAAAATTACCGCCGCGCCCAGAAGCTGCGCACCAAACGTCGCTCCGGTGTTACTTAAAGGCACAACCATCAAGCCGAAGAAGCCACACACACCGTGCACGGAGATCGCACCGACAGGATCATCCACTTTTACCTTGTCTAGACCGATAATACTGAATACGACAATCACACCTGATACCGCACCGATAATCAGCGCTGCCACGGGTGAAGGCGATAAAGGATCCGCCGTGATGGCCACTAAGCCGGCTAACGCACCGTTAAGCACCATGGTCAAATCGGCTTTTCCCCAAAGGGTTTTACACACCAGCAAGGCTGCTATCGCACCGGCCGCCGCCGCCGCGTTGGTATTCAAGAAGATTTGTCCGACCGCCGTAGCGTTTTCAAAATCCGAGACCATCAGTTGTGAGCCACCGTTAAAACCAAACCAGCCGAACCATAAGATGAAGGTACCGAGTGTGGCCAGAGGCAGGTTTGAGCCAGGGATGGGATTGATTTTGCCATTTTTGCTGTATTTCCCTTTACGCGCCCCCAAGAGCAGGACACCTGCTAGGGCCGCAGCGGCACCGGCCATGTGAACAATCCCGGAGCCTGCGAAGTCGCTAAAGCCTGCTTCTGAAAGAAAACCACCGCCCCAGGTCCAGTAACCTTCAACCGGATAAATCACCGCGGTTAAGACGACAGAGAACACCAGGAATGCCCACAGCTTCATACGCTCAGCTACCGCGCCTGACACCACAGACATCGCGGTTGCCACAAACACCACTTGGAAGAAGAAGTCTGATTCAAGCGAGTGATCCGCGTCTGCCCCTTGCGTACCAATCAAGGTCCCAAAAGAAGGGACAAAGCCACCGCCACTGTTATCCACGTACATGATGTTATAACCCACCAACAGGTACATAGTGCACGCGATGGCGTAGAGGCAGATATTTTTGGTCAGTATCTCAGTGGTGTTTTTCGAGCGCACTAGGCCTGCCTCTAACATGGCAAAGCCAGCCGCCATCCACATCACTAACGCACCAGATAAAAGAAAGAAAAAGGTGTCGAGCGCGTAGCGCAATTCAGTCACCGTGTTTACCAGTTCCATTGTCTTTACTCCCTGTTTTTAAATTGCTTCCAGATCCATCTCGCCAGTACGGATCCGCACCGCCTGCTGAAGATCAAAGACGAAGATCTTCCCGTCGCCGATCTTGCCGGTTTGTGCGGCTTGAGCGATCGCATCCACCACACTGTCGACATGTTCGCTCTGCACAGCGATTTCTAATTTTACTTTGGGTAAAAAATCGACCTGATATTCAGCACCACGGTATAACTCTGTGTGCCCTTTTTGGCGGCCAAAGCCTTTCACCTCTGAGACAGTCATGCCGTCAATGCCAGCATCCGCCAACGCTTCACGTACGTCATCAAGCTTGAACGGCTTGATAATGGCGCTAATCAGTTTCATATCCTTCTCCTGCGTCCTTGTGTTTGCATCATCATCTAACTATCAAGAGCCGTGCCAAGATTTAAATCAATTAAAATCAACAACTTAAATTAAAAACACATGTAAGGGCGTTCATTTGCACCATTTAAGTGCGAATTATTCACCAACACCGCGCATGCCAAGGGGAACGATAGGCAATTGCACCAATGGGGAACATCGACACGAGAATAAGGAGAAAAAAACGAGGGGGAGATCTATCTATTCAAAGCACGCATAGGGGAATACGTGCTCATCCATGCATCGCTCACTCAGTGAACCTCAGCACTTAACGTCGACCGTAACGGGCAATGAAGTCTTGGTAAGCGTCCAACATCACTAAAAAATCTTGGTAACCACACGCCGCGTAACTTTCTTCATCGTAAAAGGTCAGCGCCTGCTCATTGAGCGTGGTTTGCGCATCATCCGAGGCAGGTTGCAGCATGGCATTCGCCACCACCACGACCTCATCACGATTGGCGGTAAGCGTGAACGTATGCCCGCGCCACTGCTGCTCTGATTCAAGTTGCTGCAGAGTATGTAGACAGGATGTCACTTGAGCCAGCTCAGTGCCGAGTTCATCCAATAGCCAACGTCCTATGGCTTCATGTCCCATAGAAAAAACAATCCGGTAGCTGTCATCAAAACTGTTGCGAGAAAATTCGTAATCCACACTGACCTCCAAATTTGGCACGCTATTGTCCTGCTTTTTGCCAGAATTGCCAAGCCGGGGCTGTCATCCAAATGTCACTTCAACCATACTTAAATGGAATAACAGTAGGCAGCAAAGGATAGGCAAATGCATATCGTGATCGCACCGGATTCATTTAAAGAAGGCCTTAGTGCTCGCCATGTTGCACAGGCGATTGAGGCTGGCATGGTGCCTATTTTACCTAACGCCCGTTTCTCGCAACTGCCAATGGCGGATGGTGGTGAGGGCTTTGCACAAAGCTTTCTCGATCAGCTTGGTGGCGAGCGCTATCACTGCGAGGTCACTGGGCCTGACTTTCGCTCGGTGACCGCCGAATTTGTTATCAATCGCGAACATCGTCTGGCCGTTATCGATGTTGCCAGTGCTTCAGGCCTTCCCTTAGTGCCACAGCACGCACGCCATCCTCGTCATACCACCAGCTTAGGGACCGGCGAACTGATTCGTGCCGCGCTTGACCATGATATTGACGAAATCATTATCGGCTTGGGGGGCAGTGCCACCAATGATGCCGGTGCAGGGATCCTAACCGCCCTCGGCGCCAAGCTTCTTGATGGCGCAGGCAAACCGATACCACCTACAGGAGAAGGGCTCGGCTCGCTGATGACTCTGGATCTTGACGGACTGGATGCTCGCCTTAACACGGTCAAACTCACTGCCGCCTGCGATGTCGATAACCCTTTATGTGGACCACATGGTGCCACTACCGTCTTTGGACCACAAAAAGGCGCCCGGGAAGAAGATATTCGAGACTTGGAGCAATACCTGCACCGCTTTGCCAGTATTTGCCACCTGCAATTAGGACAGTCCATTTGCCACTTTTCAGGCGCTGGCGCGGCTGGCGGGATGGGTGCAACACTCGGCGGATTACTTGGCGCGCAGCTTGAGCCCGGTGTCGACTTATTGCTCTCACGCACCCATGCCCACCACGTGTTAGCGCAAGCCGATTGGGTGATCACGGGCGAAGGCCGTGTCGATGGGCAAACGCAGCACGGCAAAGTGCCGGCTGCTATCGCCAGAATCGCACATGCCGATGATGTCCCTGTCATCGTGCTCGCCGGCAGTGTCGGTGACGATTGCGAAGCGCTTTATCAGACCGGTGTCACCGCAATCTTCCCCATTCAAGCGGGCCCTTGTGAATTGAGTGACGCGCTGATGAATAGCAAGAAAAACCTCATGCGCACCGGTGAAAACATAGCACGCTTGATCCGATTAGCCGGTTACACATGAGTGTTACCTAAAGGTTAAATCCAAAAAAGCGCCCCCTAACAACGGGGGCGCTTTCTGTGAGCCTGCGAGTAAAAGACGCTTATACCGCGGCTTTAATAATCACATCATCCGCTTTTTTGGTGTAGGCATCCATTTGATGGAAGTTGAGGTAGCGATAGGTATCGCTAGCGGTCGCATTAATTTGCTCCGCGTACTCAAGGTATTCCTCTCTGGTCGGAATACGGCCAAGGATCGCGCCGACAGCAGACAACTCCGCTGATGCGAGATAGACATTGGCGCCCGTACCCAGTCGGTTCGGGAAGTTGCGCGTCGAGGTCGACAGTACGGTAGACTTTTCTGCCACACGCGCTTGGTTACCCATACACAACGAGCATCCTGGCGTTTCTATGCGCACCCCTGCCCGGCCATAAATGCCGTAGTAGCCTTCGGCGGTGAGCTGATCTCTGTCCATCTTCGTCGGTGGTGCCACCCACATACGGGTAGATAAACTCCCTCCAAACTTGTCCAGCAGTTTACCCGCTGCGCGGAAGTGACCAATGTTGGTCATACAGCTGCCGATAAAGACTTCATCAACACTGTCGCCTGCGACATCTGACAAACTACGCGCATCATCGGGATCATTCGGCGCGCACAGAATTGGCTCTTTGATGTCAGCCAGATCGATTTCAAGCACATGCGCATACTCGGCATCTTTATCTGCTTCCATCAAGCTTGGGTTTTCCAGCCACTGTTGCATAGCTTGAATGCGGCGCTCGATGGTACGGCGATCGCCATAGCCCTCAGAGATCATCCACTTAAGCATCACAATGTTCGACTCTAAATACTCAGCCACAGAGTCTTGCGACAACTTAACGGTACAACCAGCCGCTGAACGCTCCGCTGATGCATCTGACAGCTCAAACGCCTGCTCAACCGTCAGGTGCTCAACCCCTTCGATCTCCAAAATACGGCCAGAGAACTCGTTAATCTTGCCCGATTTCTCCACCGTCAGCAGCCCTTTTTGAATGCCAAAGTAAGGGATAGCATGAACCAGGTCACGCAACGTCACCCCGGGTTGCATTTCGCCTTTAAAGCGTACCAATACGGACTCTGGCATATCCAAAGGCATGACCCCAGTTGCCGCGGCAAACGCGACCAAGCCAGAGCCTGCCGGGAAAGAGATCCCGAGGGGGAAGCGAGTATGTGAATCGCCACCAGTACCTACGGTATCAGGCAGCAGCATACGGTTGAGCCACGAGTGGATCACACCGTCACCGGGACGCAGCGCCACACCACCACGGTTCATAATAAAGTCTGGCAACGTATGGTGGGTTTCCACATCCACCGGCTTTGGATAAGCCGAGGTATGGCAGAACGACTGCATGGTCAAATCAGCGGTAAAGCCAAGGCAGGCCAAATCTTTCAGCTCGTCGCGCGTCATGGGCCCGGTGGTATCTTGTGAGCCCACGGTGGTCATTTTTGGCTCACAATAGGTGTTCGGGCGCACGCCCTCAACGCCACACGCTTTGCCCACCATTTTTTGTGCCAAGGTAAAGCCTTTGGTGGAATCAGCCACCGGACGTGGGCGACGGAACACCTCAGAGGGCTCAAGCCCTAAGCTTTCGCGGGCTTTATCGGTCAGTCCTCGGCCAATGATCAAGGGGATACGTCCACCCGCACGCACTTCATCGTACAGGATGTCCGTTTTTAGTTGGAAGGTAGATAGGACATCATCGGTGCCGTGCTTGCACACTTTGCCGTCGGCCGGATACAGGTCAATCACATCGCCCATGTTGAGCTTGCTCACATCAAGTTCAATCGGCAGAGCGCCCGCATCTTCCATGGTATTAAAGAAAATAGGCGCGATTTTGCCACCTAAACAAAAACCACCTGAGCGCTTGTTAGGGACGTTAGGAATATCGTGCCCCATAAACCACAACACCGAGTTAGTTGCCGACTTACGAGACGAGCCAGTACCGACCACATCACCGACATAAACCAGTGGATGACCTTTTTCTTCCAGCTTTTTCATTTGCTCGATCGGGCCAATCTCTCCTGGTTTGTCCGGCTGAATACCCTCGCGCTCGTTTTTCAGCATCGCAAGAGCATGTAAGGGAATATCTGGACGTGACCAAGCATCTGGCGCGGGTGACAAGTCATCGGTGTTGGTTTCACCCGAGACTTTGAACACCGTCAGTGTCACTTTTTCAGGAATTTGTGGTTTTTCCAGGTACCACTCAGCGTTCGCCCACGACGCCATCACCTGCTTAGCGTAGGCATTGCCTGCTTTCATTTTGTCTTCAACGTCGTAAAACGCATCGAACATCAATAAGGTATGAGACAGCACTTTCGCCGCAATGGGCGCAAGCTTGTCATCATCAAGTAAGGTGATCAGCGGCTCGATGTTGTAGCCACCTTGCATGGTGCCAAGTAATTCAGTGGCACGCTCGGGGCTAATCAAGGGTGATTGCGCCTCGCCTTTAGCTAGGGCGGCAAGAAAGCCGGCTTTCACGTAAGCGGCTTCATCCACACCGGGTGGGATTCGGTTTTCCAGTAAATAAACGAGGGTTTCTTCTTCGCCAGCGGGCGGGTTTTTCAGCAGTTCTATCAAACTGGCGGTTTGCTCAGCGTTAAGCGGTTTAGGCACAATACCCTGAGCGGCACGTTCTTCGACGTGTTTACGGTAGGCTTCAAGCACGACTATTTCCTCTTTTCTCGGTCAGATCGTGTGATCCAACATCCTTGGAAAGTGTTAGTACTCGTATCACGCTTATCCGGCGAAGTTTATTAAAATTTTCCAGCAAGACGAGGGTTCGAGCACGTAACCGCTGCGTGAGGATAGCATTTTTAACCTAAAATTAAAATCTACTCGTTTTGTGAAACATAATACTTAGGTCGTAGTGACGCGGTACGCTACTCCACACCTCTCGGTATAAGTTACCCAGAGCCTGTCGCGGTTGTCACTGATTCTACACCGCTTTTCGCCATCGCGCAGTGATCCGACTACCATTGCTTTGCGCCCTATCTCCCGCAAACGACGACGCACTTTTACCGCTTTATGTTGAAAGCGCGAGTAAAGTGTCATTTTTATCAATAACCCTGAGCAAAGGCTTCAATTTTATTGTTTCATGGTCGATACATAACCAATCATTCACACATATCTGCTAACTTAGATGTTAGTGCCATAAACATCATCACATTTTTGTCACGCTAACCTATCGTCTGTTAATAGACCCAATAGAGAGAAGGGCATGAAGCTAAAGCAACTCACGATCAAAAAAAAACTCGTGTTGGCATTTGTCTCCGCGGTGATCGCCTCCACCGCCATCATCAGTTATATGAGCTTAAGCCAAGCACGCGACATCATGGAAAAGCGCCTGTTAGAAAACGAGCTTCCCACCACCCTCACCCAGTTTAGAGATACCATTGATAGTGAGGTAAACCAGCTACAATCGGCCGCACGTCAGCTGGCTTCTAACCCTGTGATGCTAGATATCATCAACCAAGATATTACGTCTGCAGAAGAAACCCGCGTGATCAAACAGCTCAACGTATTACGTGAGCAATACGATTTGAATGATGCCTCCATTGCCAACCGCAACACCGGGCAGTATTGGAATCAGAACGGATTTTTACGGGTGTTAACGCGTGAAAAAGACAGTTGGTTTTACAACTTCCTCGACAGTGGCAATGCCACCATGGCCCAGGTATTCCAAGAGGATAATGGCGAGCTCAAACTGTTCGTCAACTTTCAACAGCTTAACGGTAAAGGATTAGCCGGTTTTTCACGCTCGTTGGAGGACATGACCCGCTTTTTGAATCAATTTAAAATTGAACAATCGGGTTTTGTCTTCTTGGTCAACGCTGACGGCCTAGTGCAACTGCACCGCGACACCAATCTAATGGGCGAGCAAACCTTAAGCGATATTTATGGTGGCCAAGCGCGCAGCTTGCTGCAAAAAGGCGATTTTAACCTGCTCGACACCCGTATTAATGGTGAAGAAGTCCTGCTGGCATCCAGTTATGTGCCCTCCATGGATTGGTTTGTTATCGCCGATGTCCCTGCCGAAGAGGTTTACGCGCCTCTCAATGAAACGCGCAATCAAATCCTGATGGTATCGGTCGTCGTCGGTCTCATTTTTATCGTCGTTGCCGTCTGGCTTGCCGCGACCATTACCAAACCCATCCAATATGTCGCCAACGTGTTCCGTGAAATTGGTGAAGGTGAAGGGGATCTGCGCCAACGCGTGGATATCAACAGCCAAGATGAGATTGGTCAACTCGCCTCTGGCTTTAATAGCTTTGTGGAGAAAATCCATCGTTTAGTCTCAGACGTTGCCCGCACCGGTGGTGAGTTGCGTAGTGCGGCCGAGCAAGTGTCATCACAAGCTGGCGCCACCCAATCACAAAGCGAGTATCAGCGAGATCGCACCGTGCAAGTGGTTACCGCCATCAATGAAATGGGGGCGACCGTTAATGAGATTGCAGGCAATGCCGCCAGTGCTGCCAGTGCCGCCAACCAAGCCTCTGATGATGCGGCAAGTGGCCAAGGCGTGGTGACCCCCAGGCACGAGATACCATCGCTCGCCTGGCTGATGACATGGAGAATATGTCGAAAGTGATCAGCGCCTTGGCTGAAAACACCGATTCGATTGGCGGTATTTTGGATGTGATCCGCGGTATCTCTGAGCAAACCAACTTGCTGGCGCTGAATGCGGCGATTGAAGCGGCGCGAGCCGGCGAGCAAGGACGTGGCTTTGCAGTTGTCGCCGATGAAGTACGCAGCTTGGCCAGTCGCACCTCTGACTCCACCGACGAAATCCAGACTATGATTGACCGCCTGCAGCAAGAAGCGCGCAACGCGGTAGATGCCATGGAACAAAGCCGCACCATGACCGCTGAAGGGGTCAATGCCTCCGATGAGGCGTCACAATCGCTCAATGCAATCAACGAGCAGATTGTACAAATCTCGGACATGAACACTCAGGTGGCCACCGCGACTGAAGAGCAGTCTACCGTGGTCAACGATATTAACCAAAATATCGAAGAGATTAACCACAGCTCACAGCAAACCGCTGATACCGCCAACACCATGGCAGAAGCGAGTGAGTCACTGCGCGATCTTTCCCAACGTCTGGATACCCTAGTAGGGAGCTTCAAGCTTTAAACCATTGCGATGCTACCGACTGACGCACTAAGCGGGCCTTGGCCCGCTTTTTTTGTTCAGGACCCACAGGGGTTCACAGGCACAAAAAAGCCCCGCATGGCGGGGCTGAGTCAGAAAAATATAAACGCGTGGTTTATTTCTTTTTCTTCGCTTTCGGGTTAGGCATATCGGTGATTGAGCCTTCAAACACTTCTGCAGCCAAACCAACCGATTCGTGCAAGGTTGGGTGAGCATGAACCGTCAGCGCGACATCTTCGGCATCACAACCCATCTCGATAGCAAGACCAATTTCACCCAGCAGCTCACCGCCGTTGGTACCCACGACAGCACCACCGATCACACGGTGCGTATCTTTATCGAAGATCATCTTGGTCAGACCGTCCGAACAATCAGACGCAATCGCACGACCTGAAGCGGCCCATGGGAAGGTTGCTACTTCGTAGTTAATGCCTTCTTCTTTACACTCTTTCTCAGTTTTACCGACCCACGCCACTTCTGGCTCAGTGTACGCAATCGATGGGATCACTTTTGGATCGAAGTAATGCTTCTTACCTGAGATAACCTCTGCCGCCACATGGCCTTCGTGTACACCTTTGTGCGCCAACATAGGCTGACCCACGATGTCACCGATCGCATAGATGTGCGGCACGTTGGTGCGCATCTGCTTATCAACATTGATAAAGCCGCGATCGTCAACTTCAACGCCAGCTTGGCCCGCATCAAGCAGTTTGCCATTCGGGCTACGGCCGATGGCAACCAAAACAGCGTCATAGCGAACAGGCTCTGCTGGGGCTTTTTTGCCTTCCATGGTGACGTAGATGCCGTCTTCTTTGGCTTCTACCGCGGTCACCTTGGTTTCCAGCATGAGGTTCATCTTCTTGCTGATGCGCTTGGTAAAGACTTTGATCACGTCTTTATCTGCCGCAGGGATCACCTGATCGCACATTTCGACCACATCAACCTGTGAGCCGAGTGCATGGTAGACGGTGCCCATCTCTAGGCCGATGATGCCGCCACCCATTAGCAGCATTTTTTCAGGTACTTCTTTGAGCTCAAGGGCGTCGGTGGAGTCCCAAATGCGTGGGTCATCATGCGGGATAAATGGCAGCTCGATAGGACGAGAGCCGGCCGCGATGATGGCATTATCAAAGTTGATGGTAGTGCTTTCTTCCCCTTCGACTAACAGGGTGTTGGCGCCAGTGAAACGGCCTGTGCCATTGACGACTGTCACTTTACGCTGCTTGGCCATACCGCCTAAGCCACCCGTCAGTTGGCTAATGACCTTATCTTTCCAAGAGCGGATCTTGTCGATATCGGTTTGTGGCTCACCGAATACCACGCCGTGCTCGGCCATGGCTTTGGCTTCTTCAATCACTTTGGCAACGTGAAGTAGGGCTTTAGATGGGATACAGCCGACGTTTAGACACACACCGCCAAGGTTGTTGTAACGTTCAACCAATACGGTTTCCAAACCTAGGTCGGCACAGCGGAAAGCGGCGGAGTATCCAGCAGGACCAGCGCCAAGGACGACGACTTGCGCTTTGATTTCTTTACTCATTCTGACCTCGTTATAGTCTTATTCCCTGACAGGCTAAGAGCGGTAATTTTTTTATTGTTGTGGGTATCTGGGAGCCACAGTTTACAGCCATGTTAATGGGCTGAAAAATAAAAACCCATAGCCTGTGAGCTGCACAACAATTCCCGACCGACCTTTGACCAGCCAGTCGGGTTGTTGGTATTGCGATTAGAGTACCAAACGGCGAATATCAGACAGTAGGCCGTTGAGGTAGCTAATAAAGCGCGCACCCTCGGCACCGTCAATCACACGGTGGTCGTAAGACAGTGACAGCGGCAGCATCAGGCGAGGTTCAAAGTCCTTACCGTTCCATACTGGCTTCATTTCTGACTTAGACACACCCAAGATAGACACTTCTGGCGCATTAACGATTGGCGTAAACGCCGTACCGCCAAGGCCACCTAGGCTAGAGATGGTAAAGCAACCACCTTGCATATCAGAGGCCGTTAGCTTACCGCCACGGGCTTTCTTCGATACCACCATCAGCTCTTCAGACAGCTCGTGAATGCCTTTCTTGTTCACGTCTTTAAAGACAGGCACGACCAGACCATTTGGCGTGTCAACCGCGATACCGATGTTGACATACTTCTTCATGATCAGGCTTTCACCGTCTTCAGACAGTGACGCGTTGAATGAAGGGAAAGCTTCCAGCGCTTTAGCAGCCGCTTTCATGATGAACACCAATGGGGTGATCTTCATGCCTGACTCTTTCTTCTTCTCGATCGCGTTTTGCTCTTTACGGAACGCTTCCACTTCAGTGATATCGGCGTTATCCCACTGCGTCACGTGCGGGATCATCACCCAGTTACGTGCCAGGTTCGCCCCCGAGATCTTCTTGATGCGAGACAGTGGTTTTTCTTCTGTTTCACCGAACTTGCTGAAGTCCACTTTCGGCCAAGGGAGCAGGCCAAGTGCACTGCCGTCGCCAGAGCCAGACGCTGCGCCAGATTCAAGACGCTTAAGCGCCTCTTTCACATAGCCTTGTACGTCTTCTTTCAGTACACGTCCTTTACGACCGGTGCCTTTGACTTTCGCCAAGTTAACACCGAATTCACGCGCGAGACGACGAACAACAGGTGACGCATGCGCGTATTCTTTGTTTTCAACAAACTCGTCTTTACCGGCGTCGGCTTTAGCTGCTGCAGGTGCTTCCGCTTTTGGTGCGGGTGCAGATTTTTCCTCTGCAGCAGGTGCAGGTGCCGCTGCTGGTGCCGCAGGTGCACTACCCGCCACCTCGAACACCATGATGTGCGAGCCGGTAGACACTTTATCGCCCGCGGCGATTTTGATTTCTTTCACTGTACCCGCAAACGGTGCCGGCACTTCCATTGACGCTTTGTCGCCTTCAACGGTGATCAAAGATTGCTCTTCTTCAACCGTATCGCCTACAGCGACCATGATGTCAGTCACTTCGACTTCATCACCGCCAATGTCAGGAACGTTGACGTCTTTTGATTCTGACGCAGCAGGGGCCGCAGGTGCAGCTTGGGCAGGTGCCTCGGCAGGGGCACTGCTGCCGACTTCAAACATCATGATCAAAGAGCCAGTTGAGACCTTGTCACCTGAAGCAATTTTGATCTCTTTAACGGTACCAGCAAACGGTGCCGGCACTTCCATTGACGCTTTGTCGCCTTCAACGGTGATCAATGATTGCTCTTCGTCGACGCTGTCGCCTACCGCGACCATGATGTCGGTCACTTCAACTTCGTCACCGCCGATATCAGGCACGTGCACTTCTTTGATTTCTGATGCAGCCGCTGGTGCTGCAGCAGGGGCAGCGGGAGCCGCCTCTTCCGCAGGAGCGCTTGATGCGGCACCTTCCGCTTCAAAGATCATCATCAAAGAGCCGGTGGTGACTTTGTCACCCTCGGCAATTTTAATTTCCTTGACCACACCCGCTTGTGATGCAGGGACTTCCATGGATGCTTTATCACCCTCAACGGTGATTAACGACTGCTCTTCTTCAACCTTGTCACCCACGCTGACAAGGATCTCAGTCACTTCTACTTCATCCGCACCGATGTCAGGTACATTAATCTCGATTGACATTATTTCAGCCTCTTACGCGAACAGCGGGTTTACTTTGTTGGTATCGATGTCGAATTTCTTGATCGCTTCTGCGACCACTTTCTTGTCAACATCGCCACGCTTAGCCAGCTCATTAAGTGCCGCTACAACCACATAGCCTGCGTTCACTTCAAAGTGACGACGAAGGTTTTCACGGCTGTCTGAACGGCCAAAGCCGTCAGTGCCCAGTACTTTGTAAGATTCAGCTGGGACAAACGCACGAACTTGGTCAGCATAGTTCTTCATGTAGTCAGTCGCAGCAATCGCTGGCTCTGTGCCCATCACGGTTTGGATGTAAGGCACTTTGCTTTCTGCATCTGGGTTCAGCATGTTGAAACGATCGACATCTTGACCATCACGTGCCAGCTCGTTGAACGAGGTCACGCTGTAAACGTCAGACGCCACACCGAACTCATCGCTAAGCAGTTTCGCCGCTTTACGCACTTCGGTCATGATGGTGCCAGAGCCCATTAGCTGGACTTTCGCTTTGTCGCCCGTATAGGTTTCCAACTTGTAGATACCTTTACGGATACCTTCTTCCGCGCCCTCAGGCATGGCTGGCTGATGATAGTTTTCGTTCATCAGCGTCAAGTAGTAGTAGATGTTTTCTTGGTCAGGACCGTACATGCGACGGATACCGTCTTGCATGATCACCGCCACTTCGTACGCGAAGGTTGGGTCGTAAGAAACACAGTTAGGTACCGTGCTTGCCAAAATATGGCTGTGACCGTCTTCGTGTTGTAGACCTTCACCGTTCAAGGTAGTACGACCGGCAGTCGCACCCAATAGGAAACCACGCGCTTGCTGGTCACCCGCCATCCACGCCATGTCGCCAACACGTTGGAAGCCGAACATTGAGTAGTAGATGTAGAATGGGATCATTGGCAGATCATTAGTGCTGTAAGAGGTCGCCGCCGCTACCCACGATGACATCGCGCCTAGCTCGTTGATCCCTTCTTGCAGTACTTGGCCGCCTTCGTCTTCTTTGTAGTAAGACACCACACCGCGATCTTCTGGGGTATAAGTCTGACCCTGCGGGTTGTAGATACCTACTTGACGGAACAAGCCTTCCATACCGAATGTACGCGCTTCGTCGGCAATGATAGGCACAATGTTCTTGCCAATGCTCTTGTCTTTCAGCAAGACATTCAAAGAACGCACAAAGGCCATCGTGGTGGAGATATCACGTTTCTGTTCAGACAGTAACGCCGAGAAATCGTCCAGTTTTGGCAATGTCAGTTCTTGCGTAAATTTCGGCAGACGCTGTGGAGTATAACCGTGAAGTGCCTTACGACGTGCGTGCAGGTATTCGTACTCGGCAGAGCCTTCTTCCAACTTCAGGTACTTCAGGTTTTGTACATCGTCGTCAGACAACAAGTCTTGTAGGCCAAGACGATCACGCATCGCGTGAACATGGGTCATGTCCATTTTCTTGACTTGGTGCGCGATGTTTTTCCCTTCAGCCGCTTCACCCATGCCATAACCTTTGACGGTTTTCGCCAAGATCACGGTTGGACGGTCATTGCACTCTTGTGCTGCTTTGAAGGCAGCAAACAATTTAGATGGCTCGTGGCCACCACGCTTAAGTGCAAAGATCTCTTCGTCAGTCATGTCTGCAACCAAGGCTGCGGTTTCTGGGTACTTGCCGAAGAAGTGTTCGCGGACGTAAGCGCCGTCTTTCGATTTGAACGTCTGGTAATCACCGTCGATGGTTTCATTCATCAACTGCAGCAATTTACCTGAGGTGTCTTTGGCCAGCAGTTTGTCCCAGCCAGAGCCCCAAACCACTTTGATCACGTTCCAGCCGGCGCCTTTAAAGAGGCCTTCCAGCTCTTGAACGATTTTACCGTTACCCATTACAGGACCATCAAGGCGCTGCAGGTTACAGTTAATCAAGAAGCAGAGGTTATCCAGGTTTTCACGGGCTGCGAATGACAACGCACCGCGTGACTCTGGCTCATCCATCTCACCGTCACCGAGGAACGCATAAACACGCTGCTCAGAGGTGTCTTTTAGGCCACGACCGTTGAGGTATTTGAGGAAACGCGCTTGATAGATAGACGCAATCGGACCCAGACCCATAGATACAGTTGGGAACTGCCAGAACTCAGGCATCAGTTTCGGGTGCGGATATGAAGACACCCCTTTGCCATCGACCTCCTGACGGAAGTTGTCGAGCTGCTCTTCGCTCAAGCGGCCTTCAACAAAGGCACGTGCATAGATACCTGGAGAAATATGACCTTGATAATACACCAGGTCGCCACCGTCTTTCTCGTTAGGCGCACGGAAGAAGTGGTTAAAGCAGGTTTCATAAAATGCCGCCGAAGACTGGAATGATGCCATGTGGCCACCCAGCTCTAAATCCTTCTTGGACGCACGCAACACGATCATGATTGCGTTCCAACGAATGATAGAACGGATACGGCGTTCCAGATTCACATCACCTGGGTAAGCAGGTTCTTGATCAGCAGGAATGGTATTTACATAGTTGGTGGTCACGCCCGTTGGCATGTCAACACCGTCCAAACGTGCTTGCCCTAATACTTGCTCCAGAAGGAACTGGGCACGTTCTACACCTTCTTCACGAACGACTGACTCAAGAGCTTGCAACCACTCTTGTGTTTCAAGTGCGTCCACGTCATGTTTCATGACTTCAGACATGGCGATCTATCCTTTCGTTGATTGACTCGTACAAAACAAACGTTGTCGCAGCTGCAGTGCCCTTCGCGTTTCTATCGGTGCGAATAAGGCTACTCCAACTCGTCCTTGCGTTGTTGAATTCGACGTAGAGACCGTTCGCGACGGCTTTCTTCTCGACCAAGATCCAACAGAGTTTCCTCAATGTAAGCCAAGTGCGCATGCGACGCTTGTCTGGCTTTTTCTGGTTCACCAGCGGTAATCGCATCCACTATCTCAGCTCGGTGTCGGCTGACGTTTTCCACCGTCTCTTGACGGCGATAAAGTAGCTCAAAATTTTGCAAAATATTCTGTTCCAGTAACGGCGCGAGACTGCGCATGATGTGAAGTAACACCACATTATGCGCCGCTTCCGTTACGGCAACGAGATACTGCATCACAGCCGAGGCTTCTGCCTCTAAGTCCCCATTTTGTTGTGCTTGACGAATGGCGTCATGACAGTCTTCAATGCGAGAAAAATCCTCTTCTGTTCCCCGTAATGCGGCAAAATAAGAAGAAATCCCCTCTAAAGCATGCCGTGACTCCAATAAATCAAGCTGGGTTTCTGGATGGTCCGCCAATAACTCTAGCAATGGCTCAGAGAAGCGTTGCCAAAGGCGTTCACTGACAAAGGTGCCGCCACCTTGCTTGCGCGTCAGTAGCTTTTTGACTTCAAGCCGTTGAATCGCTTCGCGCACTGACGGGCGAGACACATCAAATTGCGTCGCTAACTCTCGTTCAGGCGGTAACTTCTGGCCCGGAGACAAGGTCCCTTCCAGAATTAAGCCCTCGAGCTCTTTTTCAATTACATCCGAGAGTTTAGGTTGACGAATTCGCTGATATGCCATTGTATTTATTGACCATCTGCCCCCCAAGCTTGGCGCTTAGCTACAGAGATTGACTGATTGTAAATTGGTAAGACCAATTACTTTATTGATCCCTAAAGTTACCAGACAGCGGGTATTCTGTCCACCTGAACTTTGATTGACATCATGGAAACCTGTGTATTTTTAGCCTGACAGCCATGAATATCCCGTCCCTTTAAATTGGTCAGACCATTTAGTTCAGTCAATGCAATAGGCATCTAAATCAGTGCGTGTAACTTTTTCCAGTCAAACGCTACCCCAGGATCCGTTTTACGGCCTGGGGCAATATGTTGGTGTCCTGTGATTCGATCACGAGTAATGGCTGGGTAGGACTGCATCAGCGTCTGCGTGATCGCCGCTAACGATTGGTACTGCTGATCGGTGTATGGATGTGTGTCTGTGCCCTCTAGCTCAATACCGATAGAAAAATCGTTACATTGCTGCCGACCGTCAAAACACGAAGCGCCAGCATGCCATGCACGCGCACTGAATGGTACAAACTGGATCACACTTCCATCTCGTCGGATCAGTAGGTGGGCGGAGACGCGCAGCGATGCGATCTCGGCAAAGTAAGGATGTGCCGAGGGGTCGAGATGCCCCTGAAAAAACTGCTCAATATAGGGACCGTCGAACTGACCGGGCGGCAGACTGATGTTGTGGATCACCAGCAAGGAGATATCCTTGCTATCTGGGCGTGGGTTATGATGAGGAGACAGACAAGCGCGCGCGCCTACCAACCAATGATTGTCAATCTGTGAAAAAGACATATCCGATCCACTTGAGCAAAATCGCTACTTTATCTGGTCAGTCGGAAGATTGGAATACAAGCAACAACGCGCTTCAGGGTGATTTTTGGCGTAATACATGGCGGCATCGGCTTGATTCATCATTTGCTGTAGCTCGAGCCCATCCGTGGGGAAGCAACTTACGCCGATGCTAATGGTCAGTGACAAGGAGGTATCGGCAACCTGTATTGGCGCGTGCATTTCGTCTTGGATACGGGTGATCACTTCATTCAGCGCCGATTTATCCGCTAATAAGTCCAGCCAGACAATGAACTCATCTCCCCCCAAGCGGCCAACCAAATCAGAGCGACGCACGCATTGTTTCAAGCGATGACCGACCACTTTGAGAAGCTCATCACCGACCCCATGTCCGTAGGTGTCATTGACTTGCTTAAAATCATTTAAATCAATGAATAATAACGCCGCATTGGTTTGGGCGCGATTGGCCCGCATCACCGCCACCTCCACATGTGATTCAAACGCACGTCGGTTAAAGAGGCCCGTCAACTCATCGCGTTCAGCCAGGAATTTGAGTTGATGCTGCTGCTCACGAAGCTGTTGCGTTTGCCGTGCGACTTCTTCGCTCAACTGCTTTTTGTCCACCATGGTGTGGCTCAGTGCTCGCTTCATCTCATCAACATGATCAGCTAGCTCAGTCAGTTCATCCTTGTCAGTTAAGGTTAACTCCGTGGTCAGATCACCTTGCTTAATTTGCGTAATGGTCGAATGCAATACCTTTAGGCGACGAGTTAGTCGCCGCCGTAAGCGGGTCACGAAGATGGTCACCAACAAGGCTAAAACCACCAGCACGCCGCCATGCACAACCAACAGTTTTTTCTGTTGTTGTCCCGATTGGTGCATCACCTGCTGCCGTACCGAAAAGGCCGTTTCACTCATCGCCTGTAGCAACACATTGAAACGTGAGAACAGCATCAAACGCCCTTCATCCACGGAAGGGGCAACGCTTAACTGCCCGGCTGTTACTGACAATAGGCGGTCAATACTATTTGCCGCGAGCCGGATTGACTGCGCGGACTGCGGCGGTAACGCAAGTTCATCGCTGTCTAACTGCGCACGCAATGCATGGGTCGACTGATTCACATCTTGGCGCGTTTGCGCACTGGGATATTGACGATACAACCATAGACGGCCACGCAGGCTATCAATCTGAGAGTGTACCGCCATGATGCTGTCTAACCGTGACTGAATTTGATTTTGTTTATAAAAAAGTTCAACCGTAATTAACAGCGTGATAAAGGTGAGCGCCGTACAGGCATACACAACTATACTGAGCTGCTGACCGATCTTCATTCTAATAAACTCACTTTTTGCGTGGCCTCAACCAAGGGGCCTGGATTGAGTATATGGCGGAATGACGGCGTGCTCCCTTCCACTAAACCCGCTTCTTGCGCCCATCGCGCTTGGTTTTTTAACCGCAGTAGTAACGAATCATTCAATGAAAGGCGGAATAAGTAATCTTGCCATAGCCAGCTGAGTTTATCGTCTGACATGTCAAGATACGCGGAAACCTGTACTTTAGCCCGCTCTGGGTGTTGATGAATAAAGTTCACCGCGTCATCTAGCGCACTAACAACCCGTTGCATGTCCTGGTGCTGCTTGTTGACTAACAAGCGATCACTGACTAACAGAAAAGAGAGGCTGTGCAGACCTTTACTATCAAGCGAATGCACCGGCTGGTTGGACTGCTTGAGGAGCTGATAGCCGTAGGGCTCCCATATGGCTATCACATCCACCTTCTCGTCGAGAAGCGCTTTGGGCAGTGCTTCGGGAGGATAGCCAACTTTTTCCACCCGCTCTCTCGGAATGTCGTGCAATTGCAGCAAAGAGTCAAAGAAATACTCACTGGCACTCGACGCAACAATGCCCACGCGTGCATTGTCGAGCGCGTGCGCCAACGAGCCGCTAATCTCACGGTCAATAGACCAGAGTTTGACATCGTTATCTGACTCGACAAAGCTGGTTAGCACATTAAAATCATCGCGCTCAAAACTGTTAAACATCACCACCGTCTCTGAGGTAGTCGCTAAGTCCACCTCTCCTGACATTAAGGTTTGAAAACTCTTTACCCCGCCATGGACAGGCTTAAGCGTCATCGCAATACCATGCTTTTTAAATAGTCCCTGCTCTTTGGCCACAATAATCGGGGCAGACAGGGGGGTGAGCGAAACCGCAATAGCCAGTGATGATAATGGTTCGGACACTGGCGGCCTGAGTTGCTGCCACGTACGGAACCCAATAAACGCAATCGCTATCATGGCCACCAGGGCTAACCCTCGCTTCATCGCATCCCCTCTTTGACTGTTCCTGCCCAAAGTGTAGACAATTTAAAAGACAGACTATGATCAAAAAGGTAGACGAACGCAGGGAAACGAGAGAGAAAAGCTGCATTTCGTTATCACCAGCGTTATCATTCGACCACTTTTTTGATGACCGCGGTAAGCCATGATGACATCGACCCCTTTTCATGCTGTCCATGACAGCGAGCGCCGCCTGGCCTATCTTACCTCTCACCTCCGCGCCGACGTGACCCGCGCGGTGAACGACGCACTGCGAGAAGATCTGGGTGGCGACATCGACGCCAGCAAAGACATCACCGCTAGCCTGATCCCGGCCGACTCGGTATCCACCGCGACACTGATCACCCGAGAAGATGGCGTTTTCTGTGGCCGTGCCTATGCGGATGAAGTTTTTCATCAGCTCGGTGGCGACGTCACCTTGACGTGGCATGTTGCCGATGGCGACGCCATCACCGCCAATCAATCGCTGTGTACCTTACAAGGCCCCTCGCGTGTTTTGTTGACCGGTGAACGCAATGCGATGAACTTTATCCAGACCTTGTCAGGCTGCGCCAGTAAAACGGCAACCTATGTGGCAGCGCTCAACGGCACCCACACCAAATTGCTCGACACGCGTAAGACCATTCCGGGACTGCGCAGTGCACTCAAATATGCTGTCGCTTGTGGCGGCGGACACAATCACCGTATTGGTGTGTTTGATGCGTATTTGATCAAAGAGAATCATATTCTCGCCTGTGGCGGGATTGCCAATGCGGTGCAAGAGGCTCGTCGTCTGAATCCAGATAAACCGGTGGAAGTAGAGACAGAAAATCTGGATGAGCTAAAACAAGCCATTGAGGCGGGTGCCGATATTGTGATGCTGGATAACTTTAGCGTGCCGATGATGCGCGAAGCGGTTGCCTTAAATCAAGACCGTGTGGCGCTAGAAGTCTCGGGGAACGTCACGCTCGAGACGTTGGCAGAATACGCCGCCACCGGAGTGGATTATATTTCCGTGGGGGCGCTTACCAAGCACGTGACTGCGCTCGATTTATCCATGCGTTTTAAATAATACATGTATTAACGCAGAATCGACCAGGCCGCCACGATGGGCGGCCTTTTTATCACTCTTTCGTGACAAAAAATTTGTGGTGAGTCGAACACTAGATTAGAAAAAAATACTGTTACATCCAGCTTTTACCCTTCAGTCTCAAACTCATCTCTTCCCTCTTTTTTGCGCCACGCTCACAAGCGTAAAGTCACTGCACTCGCGGCCACCGCGTTGGCGGCCCACCATGATGGAAAGGAGATAAATAGGATGCAAAAGCAACAAGGGTTTAGTTTGATTGAGTTACTGGTGGTATTAGGCATTATTGGCGCCCTAACTGCCATCGCCATTCCGCAATACCAAAAGTATCAAGATAAAGCCAAAGTCACTGCCGCAATTGCCACGTTAACCAATATGCGCTCCGTGGTAGAAGCGCATATTATGGAAGAGGGTAAGTTCCCAGAAAGTGATAAAAGAGGCGACCTTGGTATTCCTGATGATGTAACGTTCACTGAGACTAGTGGCGTTAAGGGAAACATGAACATAGCCGTGCAGGGGATGCCGGAAGGTAATAAAGTCACACTCTTACGGTCCCCTGAAGGCAAGTGGACGTGCGAGCAACCGGCAACAAATATTAAAGTCGATGGTTGCAGCAGTAAGTCGGGTACCAAAAAGCCAACACCTTAAGCGAATATAAAACAGGGACTCACGATGCTCCCAACCGCTACGTTGTATCAAGCCGGTTTATTGACCGATGTCCAGCGCCATGCGTTGGGCATTGGCGATGGCACACCGCTTAGCGTCTCCCGTTTACTCGATGCCGGGGTTGACCCCACCGCGCTCGCCCACACTCTCGCGAGTCAGCACCACCTGCCTTTTTCGGAAAGCCATCAGTACCCGTTTAAAGACACCTGTTATGCCCTAGATAGGCGCGATTTGATTCAGCGCCATCAAGTGTTGCCGCTGGCCCAGCAAGGCAAAGAGCTGTTGCTCGGCGTCAGTGACCCAGATAACACGGAGGCGGTCGCCGACTTTCGCTTTTCTACTGGGCTCAATGTCCGTTTAGTGGTACTCAGTCAGCCGGATTTGGATGCCGCGCTGCGCCACTTATACGGCGCAGATATCGATGGCACCGGCGATGGCATCACCATCAGTGATCAAGACTTAGCCGCCCTGACCGTCACCGATAGCCCACAAGAAGACAGCGCTGAGCTACAAAGTGATCAGGCGCCGATCAGTCGTTACATTCAACAGATATTGGTGGATGCGGTACGTAAAAACGCCTCCGACGTACACTTCGAGCCCTTTGAACATCACTACCAAATTCGCTTTCGCCAAGACGGTTTATTGCACACCTATGCCCACCCTCCTGCGGGGGTCTCGCGGCGGCTGTCGACTCGACTCAAAATCTTGGCCCAACTCAATATTGCCGAACGACGTTTACCACAAGACGGGCGCATTAAGCTGACCCTCACTGCCGATCACACCGTCGATATGCGCGTCTCCACCTTACCGACCGTTTGGGGCGAGAAGGTGGTGGTTCGCTTGTTGAATAATGGCCAGCAGCAACTGACGCTACATGATTTAGGCTTAACCGAATGGCAGCGCCAGCACTATCAAGACGCATTGGATAGGCCGCAAGGGATGGTTTTGTTTACCGGCCCAACGGGAAGCGGCAAAACCGTCTCTTTGTATAGTGGGCTCAGGTATCTCAACCAGCCGCAGCGTAATATTGCCACCGTCGAAGATCCGGTTGAGATCCAGCTAGAAGGCATCAATCAAGTCAATGTTAATCCTAGCATCGGTTTAGATTTCGCCACCGCACTCCGTGCCTTTTTGCGCCAAGATCCCGATGTGGTGATGGTGGGAGAAATACGCGATCTCGACACCGCTGAGATCGGGATCAAGGCCGCGCAAACCGGTCACCTGGTGTTATCAACGCTGCATACCAATTCGGCGGCCGAAAGCATCACCCGTTTATCCCATATGGGCATTGCGCCCTACAACCTTGCCAGCTCTCTAACTTTGGTGGTGGCTCAGCGTTTGGTACGCCGTTTATGCCCTGTTTGTAAACAGCCGCACCCATCTGATGACCCACGCATTCAGTATTTAGCCAACCTCTATCCAAGCTTAACCCCAAGCACGCTCTACCAAGCCAATCCCCACGGCTGTTACCAGTGCTATCAGGGTTATCAAGGACGGACTGGGGTGTACGAAGTGCTCCCCGTGACAGAAAAGATAACCAGCGCCATTTACCGAAATGCCAGCGCGGTGGAACTCACTCAACTGGCCACCGAAGAAGGTATGTGGCGATTGGCCGAGTCTGGGGTTGCCAAACTCAACCAAGGGATCACCAGCATCCAAGAGCTTACCCGCATTATTCAGCTTGCCTAAGGAGTCTGCATGGCCAAATCCACCCTGTTTATCTTTCATTGGCGTCAAGCCGCCGCCCGTGGTGAAAAAAAAGGGCAGGTGTTCGCCTACACAGAGCGAGACGCACGCCAAGAGCTAGCGAACCAATCTATCGTCCCCAGCCGCCTCATACGCCGCCGGCTATCGAGCTTTCAGCAGCGTCGTCATAAAGCCAAGGCAGCGGATATCACCCAGTTTTCACGTGATCTCACCACCTTGCTTGAGTCTGGGATCCCTATCGTACAAGCCCTGAACCTCATGGCGCTCAATCAGGTCAAAGCCGAAATGCGCTTGCTGGTGCGTCATATTCGCCAGCAACTGGAGGCGGGAACCAATTTGAGTGAGGCGCTAGCGCACGCGAGCCCCTTGTTTGATCGCTTTTATTGCGATTTAGTCGCAACGGGTGAGCAAACCGGGCAACTGCCGGAGATTTTTGCTCGCTTAACCCTATACCGTGAAAAGCAGGCGTTACTTCGCAGTAAAGTCATCAAAGCCATGATTTATCCCAGCATCGTGGTCAGCGTGGCCTTGGGCGTCAGTGCCTACCTGCTGGTGTCCGTGATCCCGAAGTTTAAACGTATTTTTGATTCCTTCGGGGCCGATTTGCCTTGGCTGACCCAACAAGTGCTCGCCTTATCCGACATTGTGAGCCAGCACGCGTTGACCATCACGCTGATCGTGGCGGGTCTTGCCGCCGCGCACCAGTTGCTACAGCGTAAAAACACGACCTACCAATATCACTATCATCGCTGGCTACTCCGACTGCCCGTCATTGGTGAAGTGGTGAGCAAAGCCTGCATCGCCAAGTTTTCCCGTACTCTAGCCACCACGTTTAGTGCCGGTATTCCGTTACTCTCTGGCTTACAAGCCGCGACGAAATCCATGACCAACGCGTATTATGTCCACGCACTCAAGGCGGTGTATCAGCACACGGCCACTGGTATTCCGCTTTATCAAGCCTTGCGTGACAGTAACAGCTTCCCCGTGATGGTGACGCAAATGGTGATGATCGGCGAAGAGTCGGGGTCGCTCGATAATATGCTCAACCGCATCGCACAAATCTATGAAGCCGAAGTCGACAACACCGTAGACAACCTCGGTAAAATCATCGAGCCCCTGTTAATTTTAGTACTCGGGCTATTGATTGGCGGCTTAGTGGTGGCCATGTACTTACCCATTTTCAATCTGATGTCTGTTCTTGGCTAGCCAAGATAGAGTCTGACACCGCAAGGCGCTATGATGCGCACAAGGTTAATGCCCAGAAGGTCCCATGTTGATATTCTCATCACCGTTATTCATTTTTTTTGCTGGCTTATTTGGTCTGATTATCGGTAGCTTTTTAAATGTGGTCATCGCACGCGTGCCCATTATGATGGAACGCCGTTGGCGTCAAGAATGCTTGGCGACGTTTCCCGATGCTGACATTGACGCGCCTGATGCGCAGCGCTTTGATTTGTGTTTTCCCGCCTCACACTGCCCAACGTGCCAGCAGCCGATTGCCTGGTACGATAATATTCCTTTGCTCAGTTGGCTGATGTTAAAAGGCCGCTGCCGTCAGTGTGGCACGGCGATCAGTCCACGCTACCCACTGGTCGAGGTCACCAGTGCTATTGTCTGTGTGTTACCGGCATGGCTTATTTCCTCACCGGCATGGGCCATCGCGGTGATGGCGGCAAGTCTCACCTTGCTGGCGCTGACTCTCATTGATTGGGAAACCCTGTTGCTGCCCGACCAACTCACCTTACCCTTAATGTGGGCCGGAATCGGCCTCGCTCTCTGCGGCATCAGTCCTATCACCCTCAGTGAAAGTGTCATTGGTGCTATGGTCGGTTATGTCAGCCTTTGGAGCCTCTTTTGGGCCTTTAAACTTACCACTGGCAAAGAAGGCATGGGCTATGGTGATTTTAAACTGTTTGCGGCACTGGGCGCTTGGGTCGGTTGGCAAGCTTTGCCGCTACTGATTTTATTCGCCTCACTCAGTGGCGCTATCGTTGGGGGATTATTGCTTCGCCAACAACAAAAGAGCCTGCAGCACGCGTTTGCCTTTGGCCCCTTTATTGCCGTCGCAGGTTGGCTAAGTCTGCTTTGGGGCGATAGCCTGTTACACTGGTATCTTTCACACATTCTAGGAGTGCGCTAATGACCGTTGTGGTCGGGTTAACCGGAGGGATTGGCAGTGGTAAAACCACGGTTGCCAATCGTTTTGCCGCCAAGGGCATTGATATCATTGATGCCGATGTGATCGCTCGTGAGGCGGTTGCGCCCGGTAGTGACGGTCTGGCCGCGATTGTCGCGCGTTTTGGCACACCAGCATTAAATCCAGATGGCAGCCTAGATCGTGCCTGGCTTCGTGAGCGGGTGTTTAGTCATCCAGACGACAAGCAATGGCTCGATAACCTGCTTCACCCCATGATCCGCCAACGCATGATCCAAGCCTGTGCGCAGGCCAGTTCAGCGTATTGTTTGCTTGTGGTGCCCTTGTTAGTAGAGAATAACCTGACGTCATTGGCGCAACGAGTGTTGGTCGTCGATGTGGACGAGCAAACACAAATCGCGCGCACGCTCGCCCGTGATCACGTGAGTGAACAACAAGTTCACGCGATTTTGGCCGCACAAGCCAGTCGCGCACAACGCCTCGCCGTCGCCGATGATGTGATCGATAATACGCAAACCGAAGCGGAACTTGATCGACAAGTTGATGCCTTACATCACACGTATTTAACCTTGGCAACCCAGGCAAACGCCGACCCATAGTCGGACAGGACAGCTAAACGCTTATGACCAGCCTCACTTTGTATGAACACCCACTCAATGAACAGGTGCGAATTTACTTGCGCCTGGAGTACCTGCTCTCTCAACTGGACGAAGTGAGCGGGCTTTCCGCACCCTGTCATCATATTCAATTTTTCCGCAGCCTGTTTGATCTGCTGGAGATTTTAGATCAAGTGCAAGTAAAAGCGGATCTCGCCAAGGATTTGGACAAACTCAAGAAAAAACTCAAAGCCTGGACTGACGTACCCCAGGTTGATCAGGGTCAGCTCAACCAGTTGCTCAATCAACTCGCCGCGCACCAGCGCGCGGTATTACAGGCCAAACGCTTCGGCCAAGCGTTAAAAGAAGACCGTTTTTTAACCAGTATTAAGCAGCGCTTTTCGATTCCAGGGGGGAGCTGTAGCTTTGATCTCCCCAATTTCCACTACTGGCTCCATCAACCACTGGCCGCACGGCAAAGTGCGATTCAGACCTGGATGGAAACCCTGGCACCATTACGTCACGCTTTGGCGTTCTGGCTGCAACTCACACGTGAAAGCGCACATGGCGGTACCGCGACGATTCAACAAGGTTTCTACCAACAAGAAGCGGATGGCGCCTGCTTAATTCGGCTTAAGATATCCCCTGATCTCGGGGTTTATCCGTTAGTATCTGGGCACAAAAACCGCTTCGCGATCCGCTTTATGCCATTTGACGACGATCACGAGGTCGCCGACAATATGTCTGTTCATATCAGTGTTTGTTAAGGAGATCCACGTGAGTGATGCCCCTACCGTTGTCAAATGTCCAACATGCCAACAGCCTGTGGTTTGGGGAGAAGTTAGCCCGCATCGTCCATTTTGCAGCAAACGCTGTCAGTTGATTGATTTGGGCGAATGGGCCAGTGAAGAAAAAGCCATCCCCGGGGCCCCTGACCTTTCGGATGATGACCTCTGGTCAGAAGGGCAGCACGAGTAAACGTCCTGCCCTATTCCCTGTTCTACGATACTTTTCTCGCGCTCAGAATCGAGCGCGAATTTTTTCTAATACCGCATCGTTGGCGTCGGGAAACGGATAATGATCCAATTCGGCAATCGGTGCCCAAACGCCCTCTTGTCCTTCACAGCCTTGCGGCTCGCCCTCAAAGTCAGAGACCAAGAAAAAATCTAAACTTAATGCTTTGTCGGGAAAGTCAAAGTCTAACGATATAAAGGGGCTGACCGCTTTTGCCGTAATCCCAACTTCTTCGTTTAATTCACGCAGCAATGCGCGTTGCGGGGTTTCACTCCCTTCAATTTTTCCGCCAGGGAACTCCCACTTTCCCCCTTGATGGGCGTGAGCATGACGGCGAGTGATAAAGACTTTGTCTTGTGTCGGATTAACAATAATGCCAGCGGCAATACTTACCCGTTTCATAGTCTCTCCTGATAATAAAAAAAGGCCGATAAACGGCCTTTTTGATAACGCATAGTCAGGGCTTAGATTCTACCGTGACATTGCTTAAATTTCTTCCCTGATCCACAAGGACAAGGCTCATTACGGCCGACTTTACGTCCATCGCGCACCACGGTCTCGTTGCCGCTACCACTCTGTTCGGCGCTGTCGCTATCGTCAAACTGATTATCAGCTTGCGCATGGTTAACTTGCTGCTTTTGCGCGGCCTGCTCAGCACGGGCTTTGCGCTCAGCTTCCATACGCTCAACGTCATCCGGCTGTTGCACGCGGACACGGCTGAGTGTTGTCACCACATCGGTTTTCAGCGCTTCTAGCATGCCCTCAAACAGCTCAAACGATTCGCGCTTGTACTCTTGTTTTGGGTTCTTTTGTGCGTAGCCACGTAAGTGAATACCTTGACGGAGATGATCCATCGCCGCGAGGTGCTCTTTCCAAAGCGTATCCAAGGTTTGCAGCATCACCGCTTTTTCAAAGTTACGCAGGGTTTCTGCCCCTACCGCCTCTTCTTTGCCTTTATAAACCTCGATCAAGGCCGTCAGAATGCGCTCGCGCAGTAACTCTTCATACAGCTTGTCGTCCTCATCCAGCCATTGCTGAATCGGTAATTCGAGATCAAAGTCCGCTTTAAGCCGTTTTTCCAGACCTGGCACATCCCACATTTCTTCCAGCGACTGAGGCGGAATGTATTGGTTAACAATGTTATTAACCACATCCTCGCGGTTGTGCTCGATCATTTCGCTGATATCTTCAGAAACTAGGAGCGCATCACGTAGCTCGTACACCACTTTACGCTGATCGTTGGCAACATCATCAAATTCAAGCAGTTGCTTACGAATGTCAAAGTTACGCCCTTCCACTTTGCGCTGCGCGTTTTCAATGGCTTTGTTGACCCAAGGGTGCTCAATGGCTTCGCCTTCCGCCATCCCTAATCGTTTCATCATGTTAGAGACTTTTTCTGAGGCGAAGATCCGCATCAAAGAATCTTCCATCGACAAATAGAAGCGGGTTGAACCTGGATCACCTTGACGACCAGCACGACCCCGTAGCTGGTTATCAATACGACGGGATTCATGACGCTCAGTACCAATGATATGCAGACCACCCGCTTCAACGACCTGGTCATGAAGCTGCTGCCATTTTTCTTTTGCCGCTTCTACTTGCGCTTCCGTCGGGTCTTCGACATCACCCAGCACTTGTTTCCAGCTGCCACCCAGCACAATGTCAGTACCGCGACCGGCCATATTGGTGGCGATTGTCACCGTGCCTGGGTAACCGGCTTGCTCAACAATATCCGCTTCATGGGCGTGGAATTTAGCGTTAAGCACCTGGTGCTTGATGCCGTCTTTTTGCAGTGCATTGGACAGTAATTCAGATTTTTCAATCGATACCGTTCCGACCAATACCGGTTGGCCGGCTTCGGCGCGCGTTTTGATGTCTTCAGCAATCGCGGCAAACTTTTCTTTTTCGGTCATATAGACCTGATCGGCGTGATCTTTACGCACCATTGGCCGGTTAGTCGGGATAACCACGGTGTCTAGGCCATAGATAGACTGAAACTCAAACGCCTCGGTGTCCGCGGTCCCGGTCATGCCTGAGAGCTTGTCATACAAACGGAAGAAGTTTTGGAAGGTGATCGAGGCCAGCGTTTGGTTCTCGTTTTGAATTTTCACCCCTTCTTTGGCTTCCACCGCCTGGTGTAAACCTTCCGACCAACGACGTCCCGGCATGGTGCGTCCGGTGTGCTCGTCCACGATGATCACTTCATCGTCTTTGACAATGTAGTCAACGTCGCGCTCAAACAAGACGTGGGCGCGTAATGCGGCATTAATATGATGGATCAGGCTGATATTCGCCGGTGAGTACAAGGTATCGCCGTCTTCCATCAAGCCGTTTTTCTTGAGCAAGTCTTCAACGAATTCTTGACCATTTTCGGTCATGTACACTTGCTTGGCTTTTTCATCAACCGTGAAGTGGCCATCACCTTGATAGTCTTCGGTATCTTCTTGCTCTTGCTGTTTCAAGCTTGGGATCAAGGCATTGATACGCTGATACATCTCAGAGCTGTCTTCCGCTGGCCCAGAAATAATCAGTGGCGTACGTGCCTCATCAATGAGGATCGAGTCAACCTCATCGACAATCGAAAAATAGCGATCGCGTTGCACACGATCTTCTGCGCGAAACGCCATGTTGTCACGCAAATAGTCAAAGCCGAACTCATTGTTGGTACCGTAAAGTACATCACACGCGTAAGCGGCTTTTTTCGCCTCCGGCGGCATGTTGGGGACATTGACGCCCACCGTCATTCCTAAAAACTCAAACAACGGACGGTTGGTTTCGGCATCACGTTCCGCCAAATAATCATTCACCGTCACGATGTGAACCGCCTTTCCAGTCAAGGCGTTCAAATAAGAAGGTAGCGTCGCGGTCAGGGTTTTACCTTCACCGGTGCGCATTTCCGCAATCTGACCGTTGTGGAGCACGATACCACCGACCATTTGCACGTCAAAGTGGCGTAGGCCAAATACACGCTTAGAGGCTTCTCGTACAGTGGCAAAGGCTTCAGGAAGGAGATCATCAAGCTCGGCACCTTGATCAAGGCGCTCGCGGAATTCAACGGTTTTCGCTTTCAGCGCATCATCATTCAATGCTTCAAATTGGGGTTCGAGTTTGTTGATTTCATCAACAACTTTTCTCAGCCGACGCAAGGTGCGGTCATTACGGCTTCCGATAACTTTAGTCAGGACTTTCGATAACATGGCGTTGCCGGTACTCTTTTTAATGGTTTTCCCACATGGGCGGCCGCTACACTGCCTCTATGCTGGCGTGTTTCAGTTCAAACGCGGGTTGGCTTAAGCTCATCGATTCAACACAAGATGCCAAAACGCATCTACCTTAAGTGGAGCCAAATCGGACAGAATTCAAGGGCGATGACGCCACTTCACAACGATTTCCACGTGACTGAATGTAAATGTGGTAGATGGCACGGAAAAAATACGCCACCATTGCCTTACCCATGCGACACTTACCTGTGAATGGTTTTTTCACTCTCTGGTGATCACCTCAGGACATACCGGTATATCAACGCGGTAGGCTACATGCCGAGGTGGAGCATCTATGATAAGGTAAATTACTTTCACATCCTATGACAAATCCAATACTCAAGGGATCAATTAGCGAAAATTAGACGCTGTGCGCCCGTTCAGGCGCCGAATTGATGACAAAAAAGGCAGTTATTGCGCGATGAGAGACCACCGTCCCCGCTCTACCCTCCATCTGTTGGAGAGCGACCCCAATAATATTGCTCAGCGAGCAGTTGAGCTCGCCAAGCTAAACAAGCTGATCTTAGCCTTGTTACCCGGTGAGACATCAAAAGCTTGCCGCGTCGCCAATTATCGTGATGGCGTATTGGTGGTAGAAGCAGGCAGCGCCGCCTGGGCGATGCGACTGAACTACGAGCGACAGCATTTATTGTCGGTATTGCGTAACAAAGGCTTGGCCAGCCTTACCACCATTGAAGTGAAGATTAACCCGGCACTCGCCGCTGCCGACCGAGAAGACAAAGAGGCAGCGCCGCCCCGCCACCTTAGCCAAGCCTCGGGTGAGTTACTGCGTGCGCTGGGTGAAGGCGCTTCGCCTAAGCTAAAAGCACGGTTCGAGGCGTTGGCTAAACTCGCCGAGGATCAAAAAAAGCCAGAGTGAGCTCTGGCTTTCTATCTATCAATCTCTGGGTATTAGCGGTTTATTCTGCCTTAGTGTGGTGCATTGCGCTGTTACCGTGCAACCGCCTACCGTATCAGACAGGGCTTAGGCCAAGACCATCCCCGGTTCGGCAAATGCCACTGGAGAAGTCTCTGTTTCTTCAAACGTCACCCACTCCCACGCTTCTTGATCGGCCAAGACCGCGCGCAACAGTTTGTTGTTCAGTGCATGGCCCGATTTGTACGCGCGCATCTCACCGAGGATACTGTGGCCACACATGTAAAGGTCACCGATAGCGTCCAACACCTTATGCTTGACCAGTTCGTTGTCAAAGCGCAGGCCTTCTTCATTCAAGATACGATAATCGTCCAGCACGATGGCACAGTCAAAGCTACCGCCCAGACACAAATTTTGTGACTGCAGGTACTCGATGTCACGCATAAAACCGAAAGTACGAGCACGGCTCAAGTCTTTAATAAAAGACTGGCTTGAAAAATCTAGCACCAGGTTTTGTTGCTCAGATTCAATCGCAGGGTGGTCGAATTCGATAGCAAAATCAAGGCGGAAGCCGTTGTATGGCAGCAACTCCGCCCATTTGTCATCGTCTTCAATGCGAACAGGCTTTTTAATGCGAATGAACCGTTTTGGCGTGTTTTGGACGTCGATACCCGCAGACTGCAGCAAAAAGATGAACGGGCTTGAACTGCCATCCATAATTGGAATTTCTGGCGCGTCCACTTCGATAATAATGTTATCGATCCCCATGCCTGCAATCGCTGCACTGAGATGCTCAACGGTTGAGATGCGAACACCCGCGTCATTGACTAAGGCGGTGCACAACATGGTGTCGCGCACATCCTCAGGGTTAGCCGGAAAATCTACCGGTGGCTCCATGTCTGTGCGACGGTAAATCACACCGGTATTGGCAGGAGCCGGACGCAGAGTAAGCGTAACCTTACGCCCGGAGTGGAGACCCACACCAGTCGTTTGGACCATACTTTTCAATGTTCGCTGTCTAATCATCGGCTTATCTCAACTTTTTCTCAAAAAAGTGTGCTCTGCGTCACTCATTACCCTGTCACCTTAGACAAGGGGAGCGTGATGGTAGCACATCACTGGCTACAAACCAAGCAATTGCGATTAGTCAGCTTGTTTACGCAAAAACGCAGGAATATCGAGATAATCATGCTCGGTCTGCGATTTTGGTGCTGCATTCGAAGACGATGCAGCAGGCTGCTCTTTCGCCGCAGGGTTTGCACTTGCCGCCTGAGGTTTCTCTTGCAAAGGCTGTGCCTTTTTCGGCTCTGCCTGTGCTTGCCCAGACTGTGAGTTGGTCACCAAGGTGATATCTGGCTTACGCTCATTACCAATTCCGGTGGCCACCACAGTCACACGCAGCTCGTCGCTCATTTCTGGGTCCATCGATGTCCCGATCACCACAGTCGCATTGTCTGATGCAAACGCTTTGACGGTGTTACCCACGGTCTCAAACTCATCAAGACGCATATCAAAGCCTGCGGTAATATTCACCAACACACCACGCGCACCAGCTAAGTCGATGTCCTCAAGAAGCGGGCTAGAAATGGCCATTTCTGCTGCCTCTTCCGCGCGATCTTCGCCGGTTGCCACGCCGCTGCCCATCATCGCGTGTCCCATCTCTGACATCACAGTGCGGACATCCGCAAAGTCGACGTTGATGTGACCTGGGCGCGTGATTAACTCGGCGATCCCTTGCACGGCGTTGCGTAGCACGTCGTTTGCTTTGGCAAAGGCATCGAGCAATGTAATCCCACGACCTAGCACTTTAAGCAGTTTTTCGTTCGGGATCGTAATCAGCGAGTCAACATGTTTTGACAGCTCTTCGATACCTTGCTCTGCAAACGCGAGTCGCTTTTTACCCTCAAAGCTGAATGGTTTAGTGACCACAGCAACGGTCAGGATTCCCATTTCTTTCGCGATTTCCGCGATAATGGGGGCTCCGCCGGTTCCTGTACCACCGCCCATTCCGGCTGCGATAAATACCATATCGGCACCTTCGAGCTCAGCTTTAATCGCATCGCGATCTTCAAGGGCAGAATCTCGACCTACTTGTGGGTTTGCCCCCGCGCCTAGGCCTTTAGTGATATCACCACCAATTTGAATAACCGTGCCTACGCTGCTTTTACGCAGTGCTTGGGCATCCGTGTTAATGCTAATGAAGTCAACCCCTTCGATTGACTCACGCACCATATGTTCAACGGCGTTACCACCGCCACCGCCAATGCCGACGACCTTAATCACCGCATCGTCAGACATTTCCATCATCGGTTCAAACATGAGTTCTCTCCGTCCTTCCTGTTCGCATCAGGGTTAAAATTCTTTCTTAAACCAGCTACTCAGCTTGTTTATCCAGCTAGCCACAGCCCGCTTTTGTTCTGGTTCACTCGTTTCTGTCAGCAAGCTTTCTTTACCGTAGTGTAAAAGCCCAACCGCGGTTGCATAACAAGGTGCTTGCACATAGTCGGTCAATCCGGTGACATTCACCGGTTGTCCCACTCTCACTTGGTTTTGGAAGACGCGTTCTGCGCATTCTACCAAGCCGTGCATTTGTGATGCGCCCCCGGTGAGCACAATTCCCGCTGCCATTTGATGTTTAACACCATCGCTACGCAGCTTTTCTTGGATAGCGACCAGTTTTTGGTTCACCAGTCCTAAAAGCTCTGAGCAACGCGGCTCAATCACCTCTGACAAGGTTTGTCGCTGCAATGTCCTTGATGGGCGTCCTCCCACACTTGGGACATTCACTTTGGCGTCCTTGTTCACCAGCTCACTCAATGCACAGCCATATTTCACTTTAATGTCTTCTGCATCAGCCAGTGGTGTGCCAAAGGCATAGGCAATATCACTGGTAATCACATTGCCCGCATACGGGATCACCTCGGCATGGCGGAGGGCACCGCCTGTCCACACAGCCAGATCCATAGTGCCGCCGCCGATATCGACGACACAGACACCCAATTCTCGCTCATCCGGTGTGATCACGGCATGGCTTGCTGAAAGCCCGGAGAAAATCAGTTGATCAACGCTAAGACCACAACGTTCGACTGCTTTCTCAATATTTTTTGCGGTGTCATTGTGACATGTGATGAGGTGCACACTTGCTTCCATCCTCACCCCGGATAAACCGAGCGGGTTTTTGATCCCTTCTTGATAATCAATTTTGTATTCTTGTGGGATCACATGCAGCACGCGCTGCTCATCACTGATTTTGACCGACTTCGCAGTGTGAATCACATTGTCTATGTCGTCTTGGGTAACATCTTCATCCGATATTGTCCCCATCCCTCTCTCAGTTTGGCAGTGAATATGCTTCCCTGACAAAGAAAGATAGACAGAGCTGATTTGGCAATCTGCCATCATCTCGGCTTCATTCACCGCACGCTGAACAGATTTAACCACAGACTCTAAGTCGTTAACGCCACCTTTATCCATTCCGCGAGAGGGACTACTGCCCACCCCCAGCACATTGATGGTGCCATCTGGCAGCACTTCACTGACCAAGGTAGACACTTTGGACGTCCCTATATCGAGCCCAACTATCAGTGACTTGTCTGTCGTTTTATTCATTCAACCATCTCTTAATTTTGGCGATTCGCGTCGTCTGCCTCTGTTTTCCAGCCTACCGCTGCCCCGGTGTCATAACGTAAATCGACATACGCAATGGCTTTATTTTGTGCCTTTATCCGCGGATATAAATGGACCAGTCGCGCTAGCCTTTCTTGTCGCGCCTTTCGCCCTAACTCAATCCGTACGCCATCTCGTGTCACAATACGCCATGAGCGCCGCATGTTGAGTGATAACGCCTGAATCGATAAGCCAATTCGCTGTAATTGACGTTCGAGCTCTCGACTCGTGTGCAATACTTCTGCCGACGTGCCGGTATTACCGTGTAGCGACACCAGCTTTTTATCAGCGACATCTTGCGGGGCACCATTGAACACCGCCCCGTCTGGCGTTAGCAATTTTTGCCCATTCCAAATCGCGCTCGCCCGGTATTCGGTGATATGTACCTTTAAGGTATCGGGCCACTGCTTTCTTACCGCGACCTGTTTCACCCACGGGAGCGCCTCAATGTTCGCTTGGATGCGATTCACATCCTGCAGCATAAAGCTTTTTAGCTCGCCGCCTGATAACACCGCTTTGCGCACTTGTGCCGCGGTCACATGTGTCTGGTCACCTTCCATCACCAGCTGCGATAAGGGGAGCTGCTGCTCATCACTCATCCAATCAATCACACGTATCGCCCCCAGCAACATCAGAGTGATCACCCCAACCAGGAATGCGAGTGATGCGCCTGTTTGCCGATCCAGTTTTATCACTGTTTGTACGCGTGTCAGGGCATTGACCATGCTCATACCTATCTTATCGCCTTGTGTCGATATGACTTGACACTCACTGCGAAAAAACCGACTGATTATAGCGATCCCGCGTGACGCTCTCCAACCTAGACGTGCACTTTCATCACTAAGTTGAGATCGATTGCGCGCCATTTTCCCACAAAGACGATAAAAACCGATGTTTATTCTGGTAACCACCGATATTGACCGCTCTTTTTATCTCGTCAGCGACGTTTTATTGCGCCATTTTAGCCTTGTCTAGCTGCTTTGCCGCTAAATTTTTTGCTATTTTACCAATATCACCCGCGCCTTGTGTTAAAACCAAGTCATTAGGTTGCAGCACGTTAGCCAATGCCGAAGGTAAGGCCTCTGCATTAGGCACAAAAATAGGATCTAGCTTACCGCGCGCGCGAATGCTCCGACACAAACTTCTACCATCAGCCCCTGCAATCGGCGTTTCCCCCGCTGAATACACATCCAACATCAGCAACACATCCACTTTTTCCAACACATTGGCAAAGTCATCATAAAGATCGCGCGTGCGGCTGTAACGGTGTGGCTGAAAAATCATCACTAAACGGTGATCTTGCCAGCCTGCGCGTGCCGCTTTAATGGTGACGTCCACTTCACTGGGGTGATGTCCATAATCGTCCACCAGCAGGGCGGTCCCCTCATCCACGGCAAACTCACCGAGTTGATCAAAACGCCGCCCTGTGCCAGCAAAATTGGCCAAGGCACGTAAGATTGCGTCATCATCGACACCATCTTCCGTGGCAACCGCAATCGCCGCTGCCGCGTTGAGCGCATTATGTTGGCCGGGTGTATTCAAACGTATGGTTAGCGTTTCCCGATGAGGGCGTGTCACTTTAAATACACCACACTGCCCATGCTGTTGGTAATCATGTAAACATATATCGGCATCGTGCGAGAACCCGTAGGTGATCACTTGGCGTCCAATCGACGGGATCAGCTCACGAACGATCGGGTCATCGATACACACCACCGCCACCCCGTAGAACGGCAGATTATGGAGAAAGTCGATAAACGTCTGTTGCAACTTTGCGAAGCTACCACCATAGGTATCCATATGGTCTGCTTCTATGTTGGTGACAATCGCCACCATTGGCTGCAGGTGTAAAAAAGAGGCATCACTTTCATCCGCTTCGGCAATCAAATAACGACTGCTGCCTAACCGCGCATTGGTGCCTGCACTTTTTACCAATCCCCCATTGACGAAGGTGGGATCTAACCCTGCCTCAGAGAAAATTTGTGTGACCATCGCGGTCGTCGTGGTTTTGCCGTGGGTACCGGCAACGGCAATGCCGTGCCGATAGCGCATTAATTCGGCAAGCATTTCTGCCCGACGCACCACAGGAATGCGCGCCGCCTTTGCCGCTTCCACTTCCGGGTTATCCTGTTTAATGGCTGTCGACACCACCACAACACTGGCTTGTTCGACATGGCTCGCTTGATGCCCGATAAAAATCTGCGCCCCCATGGATGCCAATCGCTCTGTGACGATATTCTGTGCAAGATCCGAGCCGGTTATTTGGTAACCTTCATTAATCAGCACTTCAGCAATACCACACATGCCTGCACCGCCGATCCCCACAAAGTGGATCCGCTTAACCCGGCGCATTTCCGGGATCATGGTGCGAATTTTTTCCAGCTGCTGATTATCCAATTTACCCATTCTCTATTCTCTATTTGTTGGCGTGCGTGACGATAACGTCCGCGACACGGGCATCTGCATCAATGATGGCCGCCTCTCTAGCCGCCCTTGCCATCGCTAACAAGCGTGGGCGGTCAAGCTGGTTGATTGTCTCAGCCAATGTGCTCGCTGTCAGTGATGGCTGTTCAATCATTAAAGCCGCACCGCGGGCGACTAAGTAATCACCGTTGAGTGCTTGTTGCCTATCGGCATGCATAAAGGGGACGAAAATCGCCCCAACGCCAGCCGCCGCCAGCTCAGACACCGTCAATGCTCCGCTGCGGCAAATCACCACATCCGCCCAAGCATAAGCCTCGGCGACATCATCAATAAACTCACTGACTTCGACGTCACTGACACCGGCTTGTTGGTACGCATCGCGTGTCGGCTCAGCGTTGTGCTTGCCTGCTTGGTGGCGAATCGTGACCGCTTGCTCGGTGAGCGCAATCGCCTCTGGAACCGTTTGATTAAGGATCCGCGCGCCCTGACTGCCTCCCATGACTAAAACGCGCAAGGCGCCTTCTCGCTCACTAAACCGTTGCTCGGGGGCAGCGATATCACACACATCTCGACGTACAGGGTTACCGACCACTGTCTTGCCATCGAATGCGCCTGGAAACGCTTGTAACACTTGTTTGGCGACTTTCGCCAGCCAGCGATTGGTTAGGCCTGCCACCGCATTTTGTTCATGCAAGATCACGGGCACGCCACTTAACCACGCGGCAATACCACCTGGGCCACTGACATAGCCCCCCATGCCTAATACAGCGTCGGGTTTAAAGCGCTTGATCACTTGCCGCGCTTGCCAAATCGCACTGACAATCATCCAAGGGGCTCGTAGCTTGCGCATCAGCCCCGATCCAATCAAGCCTTTAACGCGAATAAATGCGATCTCGATACCATATTTAGGCACCAAATCGGCCTCCATGCGATCCGCCGTCCCTAACCAGCAGATCTCCCAGCCTTGATTTTCTAAATACTTAGCGACCGCGAGCCCTGGAAAAACATGGCCACCAGTTCCCCCTGCCATCACTAATAATCGTTTTTTACTCATTATTCTGTTCTTTACCTTGATAAGGGTTTCTTTGGTGCGCTTGCGACGTGGCTAAGCGGTACTCGTGATCAATGCGCAATAGCAGTGCCACTGCCACCGCCATGATGACCAGACTGGAGCCCCCATAACTGATCAATGGCAAAGTCAAGCCTTTGGTCGGGAGCATGCCAGCGGCAGCGCCTACGTTGACCATGGTTTGGAACGCAAACCAGATCCCAATCCCGAAGGCAAGAAAGCCGCCAAAGAGTTGGTTTTGCTCAAGGCAACGCTTACCAATAAATAAGGCTTTAAACACCAAGTAGAAAATCAAACACAAAATGACGCTGACGCCCACCAAGCCAAGCTCTTCAGCAATCACCGCAAACACGAAATCGGTATGCGCTTCTGGCAAATATTCCAGTTTTTGAATGGAATTACCGAGCCCTTGTCCAAACCAATCCCCGCGACCAAATGCCATCAAAGACTGGGTTAGCTGATAGCCACTGCCAAACGGATCTTGCCAGGGGTCTAAAAAGGCAGTGACACGGCGAACTCGGTAAGGCTCAGCGACAATCAAGCCCCCGACCAAGGTCAACCCGGTGATCAGCAGTGCAATAAACTGCCACAGCTTGGCCCCTGCGATAAATAACATCCCCACGGTGGTGACAAACATCACCACCACCGAGCCTAAATCAGGTTGCGCCAACAATAAGCTTGCGAAGAACAACAGCACCGCCAAGGGCTTCGCAAAGCCACGAAAATGTTCACGCACCTCACCATGGCGGCGCACCAGATACCCGGCTAAAAAGACAAATAGGGATAACTTGGCGATCTCTGCTGGCTGAATATTGATCCCAGCCACAGAGATCCAGCGCGCGGCACCATTGACAGACCGACCCACGGCAAGCACCGCCAGTAACAATAGCGACGAGAGCAATAACATATAGCCGCTATAGCGCTGCCACCAATGCACGGGGATGTACATCACTACCACGGAGGCGGCGATGGCGACCGCCAGATAAAAGGCATGACGTTTGGCAAACAAAAAAGGCGCATCCGCCAGCCTAAGCCCCACTGGCAAGGAGGCCGAGGTCACCATGACTAACCCAATAACCATTAACAGCAGCGACGTCCAGACCAATTGGCGGTCATACAACACGCCCGGAGACGGCGTCCGAAGCCACTGCCAGCAGAATTGAGGAAGTCGGCTTACAGTCATGTCTGCCTCGCGATCATCGATTCTACCTCGGCGATAAAAGCATCCCCACGGGCAGCAAAATGAGTGAACTGATCCAAGCTTGAACAAGCGGGTGATAACAGCACCATGTCGCCGGCACAGGCTTGGTAAGCCGCTGCATCGACCGCTTGGTGCAGCGTTTCCACACACTGCGCCGTGTTATCGAGCGCCGCCAGCTGCGTTTTATCTTTGCCAAAGCAGTAAAGCGACACGTCCAGCGTCGCCAACCCAGGTTGCAACAGACTAAAGTCGGCGCCTTTACCATCGCCCCCGAGCAACAGGTGTAACCGCCCTTCAATATCTAGGCCATCGAGTGCGGCCAAAGTGCTAGCCACATTGGTAGCCTTTGAATCATTAACCCACAGCACGCCCTGATGCTTGGCGACTTTTTGACAACGATGCGGAAGGCCAGCGTACGTACTGAGTGCTGCTTTTTGCCCTTGCTGACTAATGCCGACACTGTCAGCCAGCGCCATGGCCGCCAGCCCATTCGCCACGTTGTGACGGCCCACCAGTCCCAGTGAAGAGACGGGAAGCAGTGGCTGGCCGTGTGCCGCTAACCATGCCTCACCTTGGTCGGTGATAAGGCAATAGTCACCTTGATGAAAACCAAATAGACGCATGGAGGAGGCGGTGTTCGTTTGCAGATCATCGTGCGTTTGCGGATCATCGGCATTGGCGATCAGGGTAGTCGCATGGGTGAAAATACGGCACTTGGCGGCACGATAATCGGCCAAGCTGTCGTATCTATCCATATGATCTTCAGAGAAGTTCAAAAAGGCCGCGCCATCTAGAACCAGCGAGTCGGTAGTTTCGAGTTGAAAGCTAGACAGCTCTAACACATACAGCTCGTGACCGCGGTCGAGCAAATCCAACGCCGCGACACCGATATTGCCACCCACTCCGACGTCAATCCCGCTCGCTTTCGCCATTTCGCCCACCAGCGCTGTGACGGTGCTTTTGCCGTTGGAGCCAGTGATCGCCACGACCGGCTTATCGCAGTACCAGGCAAATAGCTCAATGTCTCCCACAATAGGCGTTCCTGCTGCATGGACTGGCGCCAACGCTGGCGTCTGCAGCGATATCCCTGGGTTAGTAACGACCAAGTCGGCATCGGCTAACCACTGCGCCTGCCAACTGCCAGTGTGCAACTCGACGTTATCTGGCAGTTGGTCTTGCCCCGGCGGCTGCATGCGCGAGTCCATCACGCGGATACATGCCTTAGCGTGATGGCGCGCAATAAAACGCACCACCGACAGGCCGGTCACGCCCAAGCCCATCACAACAATATGGCGAAATTCGGTTAATGAATGCTGGCTCGCGGCTGGCATGATTAGCGTACCTTGAGTGTGGCCAGCGCAATCAGCACCAGCATCAACGAAATGATCCAAAAGCGCACGATCACTCGCGGCTCCGGCCAGCCTTTTAGCTCATAGTGGTGATGAATCGGTGCCATGCGAAAAATGCGCTGACCACGCAATTTATAAGAACCGACCTGTAAGATCACCGATACAGTTTCCATCACGAACACCCCGCCCATGATGATCAGTAGCAGCTCTTGACGCACCAATACCGCGATGGTGCCGAGCGCGCCGCCTAATGCCAGCGAGCCCACATCCCCCATAAATACTTGCGCCGGGTAGGTGTTAAACCACAAAAAGCCCAGCCCCGCCCCGACAATCGCAGCACATACCACTACCAGCTCACTGCTGTATTGGATATACGGAATATGCAGGTAGCTGGCAAAGTTGACGTTCCCGGTTGCCCACGCAATAAAGGCAAACCCACCGGCGACCATCACGGTGGGCAAAATCGCCAACCCATCGAGGCCATCCGTCAGGTTCACCGCATTGCTGGTGCCGACAATCACAAAGTAGGTAAAGACCACATAAAACAGGCCAAGCTGCGGCATCACGTCTTTGAAAAACGGCACCACCAACTGAGTGGCTGCGGTGTCCTTGCCGTGCGCATACAGGGCAAACGCCACCCCTAACGCAATGGCAGATTGCCAGAAATACTTCCAGCGCGCGACCAAGCCATCGGTATTTTTGCGCACCACTTTGCGATAATCATCGACAAAGCCCACCGCGCCATAGCCGAGCAGGACAACCATCACCGCCCACACATAAGGGTTAGCCAAGTCCGCCCATAAAAAGACGGTTAAACTGATGGCAGCAACAATCAGCACCCCGCCCATGGTCGGCGTACCACGCTTGCTAAAGTGAGATTCAGGGCCTTCTTCGCGCACCACTTGGCCAATTTGCATCGATTGTAGGCGTTTAATCAAACGCGGCCCGGCCCATAGCGAGAACAATAGTGCGGTTAAGGCACTCACAATCGCTCGGAACGTCAGGTATTCAAACAACCGCATCGAGGGTAAAAGGTTTTGTAGCGCCTCCGCTAACCATAAAAGCATTAGCAAGCCTCCTTGATGGCGGCAACAACGGCTTCCATCGCCATCCCGCGAGCGCCTTTAATTAAAATTGTGTCAGGTGTCTGTGTGTTTATCATGGCTACTACGTGCGCAATGAGCGCCTCTTTACTATCAAAATGGTCACCGCCACAGCATTCGCTGATCACACGGCTATCGTTTCCGGTCGTGAACACGCGGTCTAACTCTGCCTTTTCAGCATGCTCTCCCACTTCACGGTGCATTTGTTCACTGTATTGCCCCAGCTCAGCCATATCGCCCACAATGAGCCAACGCTCCCCTGGGTAGCTGGCCAGCACATCAATCGCGGATTTCATTGCCGGCACACTGGCGTTATAGGTGTCATCAATCAACCTCAAGCCTGGTCGAGGCTCAGTGACCTGGGTGCGCCCCGCGGCATTTTCCATCGCTGCTAAGCCGCTCACCACATCGTCTAACCCCACGCCCGGCAGCTGCATCGCCGCGCAGGCGGCCATCAGTGCATTAGTGATATTGTGCACCCCGGGTAATGGCAAGGTGACCGTTTTTTGCATCTGGCCATCATTTAAGGTGATTTGATAACAGCCGGCATCGGTGAGCGTGCTATCTATCAACTTCAGTGGCGCCGCTTCGGTGTCAGTGACGGGGATCACCTGCTTGTCGGCCAGCACCGCTTGCCACTTTTCGTCGCCGTGGCTATGTTGATTCACCAGTGCAATGCCACCTTCTGGCAAACCTTGGTAGATCTCACCTTTGGCAATCGCCACCCCTTCCATTGAGCCAAACCCCTCAAGATGCGCGGCGGCAAGGTTGGTTACCATAGCAATATCCGGTTTCACCAACGACGTGGTGTAGGCGATTTCGCCAATATGGTTCGCCCCCAGCTCAATCACTGCATATTGGTGCTCAGGGGTCAGTCGAAACAGGGTCAATGGCACCCCAATATCATTATTAAAATTGCCCGCAGTAGCTAGGGTCGGGCCTTTTTGTGCCAGAATAGCCGCCAGCATTTGCTTTACCGTGGTTTTGCCACAGCTGCCGGTGATGGCAATGGTGGGTACCTGACACTGGCTTTTTACCCACGCCCCGAGTTGGCCAAGGGCAATACGCGTGTCATCCACCCGCAATTGGGGTATCGCGACATCCAGCGGACGATCGACCACTATCGCCGCTGCACCAGCCGCTTTTGCTTGCTCTGCAAAGTCATGGCCATCAAAGCGCTCCCCTTTTAAGGCAACAAACATCGCCCCTTCGCCAAGCTCGCGGGTATCTGTGGTGATCGCCCCAATCTGGTCATCTTCAGGCACAAGCTCTCGATGCAATATCGTCGCGTTCACCGCATGCGCAAGCGTATCGAGTGAGGTCCGAATCATGATAACTCCTTGAGTTGTGCCGCCACCGTCTCTCGGTCGGAATAATGCACCTTGCCGTGCGCCAAAATTTGGTAATCTTCATGACCCTTGCCTGCAATCAGGACAATGTCATCAGTGTTCGCTTGTTGAATGACCTGAGTCACCGCGTCGGCACGATCATGCTTCACCCACACGTGCTCTGGCGCCAGCATCCCCGTAAGCATGTCTTGAGTAATAGTCTCAGGATCTTCGCTACGTGGATTATCGTTGGTCAATACCACATGATCGGCGTGCTGCTCAGCCAAACGGGCCATTAGCGGCCGCTTGCGTGTATCCCGGTCGCCGCCGCAGCCAAAGATGCACCACAGCGCGCCTTTACAATGACGTCGCAACGCAAGCAGCGCTTTCTCCAGCGCATCGGGCGTGTGAGCATAATCAACCACGACGGTCGGTTTGTCAGCAGCGAGAAAAACCTCCATCCGCCCTGTGACAGCTTGCAACTGCGGGGCCACCGCCAATAACGGTGCTAATGGGTAGCCCAGCCCCAATAAGGTCGCCAAGCTCACTAGCAAATTGCTGACATTAAAATCTCCCACTAATGCGGCATGGATCTCGCCTTGTCCCCAGGATGAGTCGATCTGCACCCGCACACCGTCGCTGGCATAGGCGACCGAGGTCGCGCGCACAAATCGGCCTTTGTGGGCTTCCAGTGAAGCTGCGTCCATGGCGACCGCGATAGCCTCTGGCCATTGCTGTAGCCAGGAGCGACCAACACTATCATCCGCATTGATGACTTTAAGTGGCGAGCCTAACGCAAACAGTTGCTTTTTCGCCTCGGCGTAGGCGTCGAGGGTGCCGTGGTAGTCAAGGTGATCATGACTTAAATTGGTAAATACCGCGGCATCAAAGGCAAGGCTGGCCACGCGCCCTTGCACCAAACCGTGCGATGACACTTCCATCGCGACATGGCTGGCCCCTTGCTGAACAAAATCGGCTAATTGCGCTTGAATACTAATCGCGTCCCCAGTGGTGTTGTCAGCGGCTTTCAGCGCACCAATAAAGCCGTTGCCCGTGGTACCCATCACGGCTGTGCGTTGATCGAGCGCGTCAAGCCACTGAGCAATCAGTTGCGACACCGTGGTTTTGCCATTGGTTCCGGTGACACCAATCAACCCGAGGTGTTGCTGAGGATCCTGATAAAAGCGCGCCGCCATCGCAGAGAGCGCATGAGGTAACGCGCGCAGGCTGATCACTGGCACTTGATCGCGCCAGGCTATCTGGTCGTTTTCACCTTGTTGCACCACGGCCACCGCGCTTGCATCAATCGCAGCCTGAATAAACTGGCGACCATCGACCTGATGGCCTTGCACCGCCACAAACACATCTCCATCACCGACGCAGCGACTGTCGAGTGTCATCTGCTTGACTGGGACGCTCGGCGCATCGGCCAGCCACGGACTCAGCCATTGGTTTAAATCATTCATTCTGGTTCACTTCACTTGCATACTTAGCCACTTGTAACTCAGGGCCTGTGCCCGCATCCGGTGCAATGTTTAAGATCTGGAGCGCGCTTTTCATCACATCAGAAAACACCGGCGCCGCCACCTGGCCACCATAATACTTGTCGCCTTGTGGCTCGTTGATCACCACCACCATCGCCAGTCTGGGATCACTAATCGGTGCCAGGCCCGCGGTATAACCGATATACTCATCGCCATAACCGCCCGCTACTGCCACTTTCGCGGTACCAGTTTTCGCCCCGACTCGGTAACCGTCCACCGCAGCACGGCGTGCACTCCCGCCTTCTTGGGTCACGCCCTCTAGCATTTGCAGCACTTTATACACATTTGCACGCGAGGCGACTTGTTTCCCTTCAGTCACTCCCTCGCGCTTTAAAATACTCAGCGGTCGATTGATGCCCAACGAGCCGAGCGTGGCATAGGCACGCGCCAGTTGCGCCGGCGTCACTGACAATCCATATCCAAAGGCCAGCGTCGCCCGTTCAAAGTCTGACCAGCGGCGGCGTGAGGGGAAGTGCCCTACCGATTCACCTACCAACTCGACGCCAGTACTTGCCCCGAGGCCAAAGCTACCGTATTCGCCCAACAGGGTTTCCACGGGCATCGCCAACGACAGCTTACTGACACCGATGTTGCTCGACTTTTTGAGGATCCGTGCGAGATTGGCTTTACCCACTTTGGAGACATCCCGCACGCGACTGCCCCCGATTTGCATGATGCCATTACCGGTATCTATTACGGTGTCCATATCCGCGACCCCGTTTTCCAACGCAGTGAGCACCACAAAGGGTTTCATGGTTGAGCCCGGTTCAAACACGTCAGTGATCGCGCGGTTACGCATATTAAAGCTTTTCAGCGAGCTGCGGTTGTTAGGGTTATAAGAGGGAGCGTTAACCATGGCCATCACTTCGCCGGTTTTGACATCCACCATCACCAACGAACCGGACGTGGCGCGATAATCAGCCACCGCTTGCTTAATTGCACGGTAAGCGATGGCTTGCAAACGCTGGTCGATGCTGAGCGTGAGCGATTGGCCTTCTTTTTTGTCTTCGGTGGCAATGTGCTCGACCACACGGCCAAATCTGTCTTTGCGCACAGTGCGCTTGCCATGCTCTCCAGCAAGCCAGTCATCAAACCGCCGTTCAATCCCTTCCAAGCCATGGCCGTCAATGCCTGTCATCCCCACTAAGTGGGCACTTACCTCAGCACTAGGATAAAAACGGCGGGACTCGGCTTTAAGACCGACACCGGGCAAGTCGAGCTTGTTTACATACGCAGCCATTGCGGGGCGTACTTGGCGCTGCAGATAAACAAAACGCCGCTTGCGATTCGCTTGAATTTTGTCAATCAGCGCCTGGCGGTCTAGGCCCAGTACATCAGCCAGCGCGTACCAGCGTTCAACGTTGTTGAGCCCCTGGTGTTTAAATACGGTCACCGGATCGGCCCACACCGCTTGCACGGGGACACTGACCGCCAACGGCTCACCTTGGCGGTCTTCAATCATCCCACGCGCGGAATGCACTTGTTCAACCCGTACTGAGCGCAAGTCCCCCTCATGACGCAGCCTATCGGGCTCAATCACTTGGATATACGCCGCACGTGCCACCAGTGCGACCAAGGCCAAGGCGATAAACGCGCAAATAAGGCCAAAGCGCCACTGGATCAGCACAGGTGGCGCTTTCGGTGTACGGCGATTGGCAGGCTTGCTAGAACGTTTTTTCACCGGCTATTACTCAAAGATCGTTTGACGATCACTTCGTTATCACTGGTTGGTCGAATCATGCCAAAATCCTCACGCGCGACGGCCTCCACATGGCTGTGTTCTGATAACGCGTTTTCTTCCAGCAATTGATTTCGCCACTCCACTTCAAGCGTTTCGCGCTGCTCAAGCAGCGCATCTTGTTTGGCAATCAAACTGCGCGTCGATTGCGTCATTGACACCACAGCGATCGCTGATAGCAACACCGCCACCAACAACCCCAACGGCAACTTACCGATGGCCAGCACGTCCTGACGAATCTGTTTGGCAAGGCTGGGGCGCGGCTCCATGATTTACCCTAGTTTCTCCGCGATGCGTAATACCGAACTACGCGCACGTGCGTTTTGCGCCACCTCATCAGCTGACGGTTTAATTGCCTTACCAATGGGCTTCATCGCCGCCGAGCCAAGCTCCGCGATCTGCGCTTCAGTCAAAGGCACGCCTTTGGGCACGTCTGGGCCTTTACTTTGTTTGCGAATAAAGCGCTTCACCATGCGATCTTCTAACGAGTGAAAGCTGATCACAGACAAACGGCCACCGGGGGCGAGGCTTGCCAGCGCCCCTTGCAGTGCTTGCTCAATCTCATCCAATTCACTGTTGATATAAATGCGGATCGCTTGAAAACTGCGCGTTGCCGGGTGCTTTTTCTTTTCTCTAAACGGCACCGCATGATCAATCAGCTTCGCCAGCTGGTTAGTGGTAGTAAGCGGTGTCGCTTCTTCGTCCTCACGATGACGCACAATCGCGTTGGCAATCCGGCGAGCAAAACGCTCTTCACCAAACACTTTTAACACCCACGCAATGTCGTCTGGGCTAGCGGTTGCTAACCACTGCGCTGCTGACTGGCCGCTACTGGGATCCATGCGCATATCTAAAGGGCCGTCATGCATAAAGCTGAATCCACGGCTAGGATCGTCCAGCTGCGGAGACGACACGCCCAGATCGAGCAAGATGCCATCGACTTTTTCACTCAAGCCCCGGTCACGCAGATAGGCCTCGATGGCAGAAAAAGGACCATGAATAATTTGAAAGCGAGGATCGTCAATGGTGCTGGCTTCTTCAATCGCGCGAGGGTCGCGATCAATGGCGTACAAACGCCCGTTTTCACCCAGCTGCGATAAGATATGGCGAGAGTGACCGCCGCGACCAAAGGTACCATCGACATAAATGCCGTCTGGCTTTATCGCGAGGCCGTCTACCGATTCGTTCAATAGGACGGAAACATGGGTATACTGTTCTGACATAAGTTCACTTCATTATTTACAGAGAGAGGTCAGCTAACCGCTCACTGATCATCGGGGTTGATTCCGCCTGTGTGTCCATATCCTGGCGAATTTGTGCCTGCCATGTTTGCTCATCCCAAATCTCAAACTTGTTGAGTTGGCCCACCAGCATCGCTTTGCCCTCAAGCCCGGCATACTGGCGCAGCGCCGCGGACAACAATAGCCGGCCTTGGCCATCCATCTCACAATCAAATGCATGACCGAGTAACAAGCGCTGTAAACGCCGCTCTGCCGGCTGAAAGCTCGATAGCTGTGCAAGCTTGTCTTCAATCACTTCCCACTCAGGCACAGGATACAAGGCCAAACAAGGGAGCTGGTGATCGATCGTGCACACAAATTGGCCGTCACAATGGGTAATTAAGCCATCGCGATAGCGAGTGGGTAGGGCGAGTCGCCCTTTCTTGTCGACCGATATGGCACTGACGCCGCGTAGCATGGCGCTATTTTCCCTTTTTCACCAAGATTATCCACTTTACACCACATTTTCCCACCCAGAAGTGTACGTAGCAGGTAAAAAGAAAGTCAAGCAAGCCATGACAGTGACAAAGATCACACTTAGGGAGATTAAACAAGATATTTCAGCGGGTTAATCAGTCGCTAAGCCAACCGATCACATCAGGTTATAACCAAATCGTCTGATTCAAACGCTGAAAAAGAGAGGGCGAGCCCAAAAGGCTCGCCCGATAATGAGGTGAGTTGGCCTGTAAGCCGGGTTCTGTACCGTAAAAACGGCGGTAACCATTCGTCTAGGCCTGCAATCGCTCACAGGCTCCAGCAACCTACCCGTCCCCAAACGCGGGCCGCGCCAATAGGGACCTATTTGGTCTTGCTCCGGGTGGAGTTTACCGTGCCACGCACTGTTGCCAGCCGCGCGGTGCGCTCTTACCGCACCCTTTCACCCTTACCTGTGCTCCGAAGAGCCATCGGCGGTCTACTCTCTGCTGCACTGGTCGTAGGCTCGCGCCTCCCAGGCGTTACCTGGCACCCTGCCCTGAGGAGCCCGGACTTTCCTCCCCTTCATCAGTCTCCCGTGGGACATCAATAAAGCAGCGGTTACCCGGCCAACTCGAGCGGGGGAGTATATAGAAGAATCACCACGCAAGCCAGTGTAAATCACGCTTAGCTACAGATTCTCCAAGCCCCACTTATAGAGTGCGTTCTTTTTAACCGAATACAATTCCGCGACTAATGCCGCTGCCTTTTTCAGGGGTAGCTCAGCGGCCAATAAACCGAGGGCATGACACGCCGCCGACGGCAACGCGCTTTTATCGGCACGATAACCCGCTACCAATAGCACCATTTCACCGCGTAGCCGGTTGGCATCTTCATTTAACCACGCAATCAGTTCGCCTAACGGTGCCCCATGAATGGTTTCAAAGGTTTTGGTCAGCTCACGCGCCAATACCACGCGCCGATCCTCACCCAACACTTCACGCATATCCGCTAAACTGTCGCGAATCCGGTGCGGCGATTCATAGAAAATCAAGGTGCGAGGATCATCAGCCAAGGTGCGGAACGTATCCTGACGTGCTTTTGTCTTAGGCGGTAGGAACCCTTCAAAACTAAAGCGGTCTGAAGGCAAACCAGAAGCACTTAATGCGGTCACCACCGCGCAAGCGCCTGGCAGAGGCACCACGCGCACACCCGCTTCACGGCATTGCGTGACCAGATGGTAGCCAGGGTCGCTAATCAACGGCGTTCCCGCGTCCGAGACTAATGCAACTGACTGGCCTTGTTGCAAGCGCGCTAATAATGCCGCCGCTTTTTGCTGCTCGTTATGCTCATGTAAGGCAAAGGTCTTCGCATTGATAGAAAAATGCGAGAGCAATCGTGCGGTGTGACGCGTGTCTTCGGCAGCAACCAGATCCACGCTGGCTAACACATCGAGTGCACGCTGGGTAATATCCGCCAAGTTGCCTATCGGTGTTGGCACAATATACAGCGTGGGATGAGCATGGTCGGATAGATTTGCATCAGTCATTTGTTTAACAACCCTTCGGCGATTAAGATAGGGGCAACGTTGTCACGGTTGAAACATGTTCATGGTTAAACTTACCCAGAAGCGTCAAAGTGTAACACGACTTATCACCCCTGTAGCCCTAGCGTTAGCGCTGGCTGCATGTAGTGCACCGACGTCTACGCCAACGGCGCGTGATGTCATCAGTCAGCCGGCAACGGAGAATTCGACATTTTACCTGTTGCAAGCAGAAACCAGCCAAGGTGAGAAGCAAAACGACTGGTATCTACTGGCGATCAAAGCACTCATCAACGAGCAACAGCTAAACCAAGCCGACGTGCTATTGCAGCGCTTGTCAGAGCGCCAACTCAACACCGAGCAACGTATTGAGTGGACCTTGGCACGTGCGCGGCTTTTCGCACAAACCGGCCAACTCACCCAAGCCGATCAGGTACTGGCGCTTTCTCCCAGCTGGCAGCTTACAGACAGCCAGTATGTGCGTTTTTACCAGCAAAAGGCCAAGATTGCCCGCCAGCAAGACAATGCGCTCGGTGCGGTGAAAAACCAATACCAATTAGCAAATTATGCCAACGCCGATGACGCGCAGCAGGCATGGAATACCTTGTGGCAAGATTTACAGTTACTGAGCCAAAATGAAATCAAACAGCTACAAAACAGCGATGATGACATTCTCGCCGGCTGGATTGCGTTACTTGATATTGCCCGTCGTTACACCGGCGATGTTGCTGAGATGCAAAGCCAGTTGGATGCCTATTTAGCGTCGCACCCCGCGCATCCCGCCAACCAGTATCTCCCAGATAACTTAGCCGACATTCAAGCGTTGACTATCACCCAACCGACCCGTGTTGGCGTGATGTTGCCATTGACTGACAAATTCTCCGAGCAAGGGGATGCGATTCGCGATGGTTTTGTCGAGGCCATGCTGGATGCTGATAGCGAACAACGCCCTGAAGTCCGTTTTTATGACACCAACGCGTTAGACGTTAACACGCTCACCCGGCGGATCACTGATGACGGCGTCGATTTTGTCGTCGGGCCTTTGCAAAAACACAAGGTAGCCGCCGTCAGCAACGCCATTGCCGGACAAGTGCCTTTGTTGGCACTGAATGAACCCACGGATGATCACTACCAGCAAGGCGTATGCTATTTTACCTTGTCGCCTGAACAAGAGGCAGCGCAAGCGGCCGATCGCTTGCACCAACAAGGGTACCAATTCCCGTTGGTGCTCTATCCTGACTCTGCCTTTGGACAGCGAATGCGCGACGCCTTTTCTACGCGTTGGCAATCACTGACCGACACCGAGGTAGAACAAGCACCGCTGGGTGATCGCGATAAAATGCAAGCGCGCATCCGTGATATTTTCGGCTTGGACGCCAGCCAACGCCGAATCGCTCAAATGAAGCAACTCACCGACTTGCCGTTGCAATCACAAGCGCGTAGCCGTCGGGATATTGATGCGGTTTATATGGTCGCCGGTGCCGCCGAGCTGACCTTGCTCAAACCCTTTATCGAAGTGGCCATTAATCCGGATGTGCAGCCACCCAAGCTGTACGCCAGCTCACGCAGTAACAATCGCGCAGACGGCATGGGGCAATTAGCCGAGCTGCAGGGCATCGAGTTTAGTGATATTCCGCTGCTGATTAGCCCCCAAAGCGCAGCGTATCAACAATACCAGCAGCGCCATCCATCGCCGAGCAATAACACCACGCGTTTACACGCGCTTGGAATGGATGCATACGGCCTGCTGAAAGGGTTACCGCAAATGCAGGCACAACCTGGCTACCAATTGAGTGGCCAAACAGGCCAATTATCACTGGCGGAACACTGTGTTATTCATCGGCAGCTGGACTGGGCGCGATTTGGCAAAACAGACATCGAGCCGATTACCACTCAAACCAAGCAGGATGCGCAGTGATACGTCCTCAGCCTAGAGCGAAAGGACAAGCTTACGAGGCACACGCTTGCCAGTACCTCGTGCGACACGGGCTCCGCGTTTTAGATAAAAACGCGCACAGTCGCCGCGGGGAAATCGACCTGGTGATGCAAGACGGCACCTGCTTGGTGTTCGTCGAAGTCCGTTTTCGCCAAGGGCGCGGATTTGGCGGCGCAGCGGCCAGTATTACCGCCGCTAAGCAAAAGCGTTTAATTCTCGCGGCAGAACGCTGGATGCAGTGCCACGGGGTAAAAAGTACACAAACAGAATTTCGCTTTGACGCCGTCACCTTTGATGGCAGTGTTGAGGCGGTCAACTGGATTAAAAACATTGTTCAAGGGTAAGTCATGCTAGAGAGCATCAAAGAGAGCTTTACCGAAAGTATTCAAACCCAGATAGCTGCCGCTGAGGCAATTCCTGAGTACCTGTCACAATCGGCTCAGGTGATGGTACAAAGCCTGCTTAATGGCAATAAAATCCTGTGTTGTGGTAACGGTGGCTCAGCCGCCAATGCCCAGCATTTCGCGTCTTGCTTGCTTAATCGCTTTGAAACCGAGCGCCCCAGCCTGCCAGCGTTAGCACTGACCACAGACACCACCACCTTAACGGCGGTGGCCAATGACTATAGCCATGATGAAGTGTTTTCTAAGCAAGTACGTGCCTTGGGGCAAGCTGGCGATATCTTGCTGGCGATTTCCACCAGTGGTAACAGCAAAGACATCATCAAAGCCATGGAAGCGGCGGTGACCCGTGATATGACCATTATTGCGATGACCGGCAAAGACGGTGGCGAAATGGCCGGGTTGCTCGGGCAGCGTGATGTCGAGATCCGCATTCCATCACAACGTACCGCACGGATCCAAGAAGGGCACTTACTCACCGTACACTGCTTGTGCGACCTTATTGATCAGGTGCTCTTCCCTTCTCACGGAGAATAAACTATGCGCCTGATAATCACCTTGATGTTTGCGCTTGCCTTGCAAGCATGCTCTACCGTGTACTCCTCCGACCCACGCACCACCGGCGAGGAGTGGCAAGACACACAAATTGGCCTAAACACCGCTGGGATTGTTAATAAACCGCCGTTTAGAAACAAAATTCGTGCGAAAGCGGCCGCTTTTCAAGGGCAAGCACTGTTAGTGGGGCAAAGCACCGACCCGGCCCTGACCGAGCAATTGGTTGAGCGCATTCGCGCATTGGACAATGTCGACGTCGTCTATAACGAAGTGCGCGACGCGCCGATGATTGGCCTTGCCGATATCAGCACCGATGGCTGGCTCACAACCCGCGTCAAAGCCGCTTTTGTAGCTGACGATCAATTGCGTTCGGTCAACATCAAGGTGATCACTGAAGCCAGAGAAGTGTTTTTAATGGGTGCCGTCACCCAAGCGCAGGCAGACAAAGCGGTAGATATCGCCCGCAATGTCCGTGGTGTCGAGCGCGTAATCAAAGCCTTCCAGTATGTAGGTGACGACAACTCATCACAGTGACACACCTAACGCTCACGACAAGCGACTCACCTATAAGCCGACCTCTGTGGTCGGCTTTTTGACGTCGGTACGTATTCGTCTGCTTCACCATCCGCGTTTCCCCACACTTTATCTTGTCTTTGGCAATCGCATTGCTTTCTCTTTACCCTTTTCTTTCTTTTTGATCTTCACGAAAAAACATAATCGCAACATCTATCTCTTGATCACATACAAAATAGAAAAAAACACTCATGATAATGGTTTTTATTAGTTTTTTTATTAGTGAATACTATTTGTGCCTGATATAGTCTCACCACAAACAAATGATAACTATTTGCATAGGAGTATGACATGCATTTACGTTTAAATCCGCTTACCCTCGCGCTCGTCACCGCGGGCACCCTTAGCCTCCCCGCACATGCCCAAGAGACACAACCTGTCGAAACGGTGACCGTCACCGCCGATAGCCTGCAAGGCAATATGGCGGTCAGCGCTGAGGAGCTTGAAGCCCGTCAGGCGCAAGATCTGGAAGACATGTTCCGAGACAACGCCAGCATCAATGTCGGTGGTGGCGTCGGTGCCGGACAGAAAGTCTATCTGCGCGGGGTGGAAGATACTAATCTCAACATCACCGTCGACGGTGCCGCACAAGGGGGTTACCTATTCCACCACCAAGGCCGTTTAAATATTGAACCCGAGCTTCTCAAGCGAGTCGGGGTCGAGTCAGGCCCCGCCAGTGCCGACAGCGGGCCTGGTGCGCTGGGCGGCAGTGTGCGCTTTGAAACCAAAGACGCACAAGACATGCTACGTCCCGGCCAAACCATCGGGGCCCGCCTCGCAGGCGGCCTTGAAAGCGCAGCCAATGCCACCTCTGGCAGCTCTGCCGTCTATGGCCGCTTAGGTGAATCCTTGGGGATTCTTGCCTACATGAAAGGCCGCAATAGTGATGACTATCGTCACGGCGGCGGAGATCTGCAGCCAGCCACAGCGAGCCAACAACGTAGTTATCTGCTGAAGTTGTCACTGCTCAATCACGGCGATCACGATGTCCGTGTCAGTGCCGAGCGTCGTACCGATCAGGGCGATTACTTTGTCCGTGCTCATATGCCCTACTTCAGCCGTCAGTCACGCAGCTATCAAGAAACCGAGCGCGAAACCTTATCGTTCCAACACCGCTGGGCGCCGGATTCCGACTGGATTGAATTGACCACCAAACTATACCAAAACACCTTAGATCTGGATCGGATTGAAAGCGAAACCTTTAGCCGTGCCCGGAATATCGGCGGCGATATTCGTAACCAGATGCGCTTTGAGACTGGCGTGGTGCAACATGCGCTCACCACGGGCATCGATATGTTCGAGCAAAAAACCGAAAATATCGATTACGATGAAGCCAGCGGTGCCAACAACCAAGATAAAGCACGTAATATCGGCCTGTTTTTACAAGATAGAATGACAGTCGGTGATCTTGGCATTGCATGGGGCGCACGCTTTGATGATTACCACACCGACTATGGCCAAGCCGGCGAAGTCGATGGCAGTGAGATATCTCCTAACTTGCAGCTGAGCTATCAAGCCACTGACAATCTGCGCCTGCATGCCGGCTACGGCGAAGCCGTGCGCGGTGCCAAAACGCGGGAAGTATTGTTGATTGGCGGTGACGTTGAGGTAGAAAAAGGCTTAAAACCCGAACAGGCTAAACAAGCAGAAATCGGTGTTGAGTGGCAAGGCTATGGCATGTTGACCAAGCAAGACACCCTGAATCTAGCGGTCACCGGTTTTAATACCCGAATAGAAAACTTCCAGGCGTATGATCGCCGCAGTGACCCGCACTACCTTTACAACCTCGAGGATGAGGTCACTAGCCAAGGCATCGAGGCGCGCCTGGGTTGGGCGATCAATCAGTTCGATACGCAGCTTAGCTATAGCCATGTCGACATGGAAGATGAAAACGGCGATCCTCTAGGCGACGAAATGGCAATCGGCGCGTCAGTCGGTGATACTTGGGTGTGGGATACGCAATATCAGCTGGTCGATACGGACGTCAGCTTAGGTTATACCCTGACAGGCGTTGAGCGCTTGACCGATGTGCAAGACGGCGATCACGAGAAGCCTGGCTATGTAGTGCATGATGTACGCGCGCAGTGGCAGCCAGCGGCCTACCAAGGGCTGACGGTTTCATTAGCGGTCAACAACCTACTCGACAAGGAATACAGCGAGCACAGCTCGTTCACCTTAAGCAGCGGCAGCAGCATGCCTGAGCCAGGGCGTGACCTACGTTTAGGCATGAGCTATCGTTTCTAAGCATTGACTCTCCAATCCGTGATACACAAAGGGCCGACAGCATGTCGGCCCTTTTTTGATCCTTTTCTAGCACTCGCTATTCAAGCGACAGTTTGCACCTAACGAGTTACAACTTACGCCGGAGCAGCAGCAAGGTGATCACTAAGAAAATCACACTTGGGGTAATGGCACCAACCGCTGGTGGTAATTTGTATACTAAGCTCATTGGCCCAAAGACTTCATTGGCAATGTAAAAGCCAAAGCCAAAGATCACCCCCGACAATACGCGCGCTCCCATGGTGACGCTCCGCAGTGGGCCAAACACAAAACTGAGCGCCAGCAACATCATGACCGCAATCGACAAGGGCTGGACCGCTTTACGCCATAACGCAAGCTCATAGCGAGAGGCATCCTGCTGCGAGGCTTTCAGATAGGTGACGTAACTGTACAAGCCCGATAAAGATAACTCCTCGGGTTTCACCGTTACGACCGCCAGTTTGTCGGGCGTGAGGGTGGTTTTCCATACCAATTGATCTTGCGTCACATTCGAAATCGCTTCGCGCTTTTGCATCCGGGTAATGGTGACGTCTTTGAGCATCCAACTGTCTTGATTGAGGTAGTCAGCGCTTTCGGCAAACACCACATTGGTCATGTTTTGCTGATCGTCAAACTTCCAGATACTCACCCCAGTCAGGTTGTCTTGCTCATCGGCGCGAGCAATATAGATAAAGTCATTGCCGTCTTTCGCCCATACGCCGCGCCTCACCGACATCACATTGCCGCCTGATTTAGCAATAGCACGCAACTCACGCGCCGCTTTTTGCGCATCAGGCGCGCCCCATTGACCCAGCACCATCACGATGAGCATCAAGGGAATCGCGGTTTTGAGCACCGACATACCGATTTGCAGCTTAGAAATGCCCGCCGCCTGCATCACCACCAGCTCGGAGCTGGATGCCAGCATCCCTAAACCAATCAAGGCACCCAGCAATACCGCCATTGGGAAAAACATTTCAATGTCACGGGGGACACTCAATACCACGTATAAAATGGCTTTACCCATGGTGTAGGTGCCATCACCCACCGAGCGCAGCTGCTCCACAAATTTGATGATCGCTGACAACCCCACCAAGGTCGCTAAGCACAAAGACGAGGTGCCAATCAGCGTGCGACCGATATACCAATCAAGAATGCGAAACATCAGGCAGATCCTTTTAAGCTAGCTTTGAGTTTTCGCACCGGTAGCGAATCCCAACCGGCAAGCACCACAGCCAATAACAAGGCAGCGATATTGACACTCCAAAGCCCAATTTGAGCGGGGAGATCGCCATCTTCAACCGCGGATTTGGCGGCACTGATTGACAAAAAGTACGCTAGATAAATCAAAATAGCGGGGAATAGCTTAGCAAACCGCCCTTGGCGTGGATTCACCGCCGACAATGGCACCACAATCATGGTCATCAAAGGAATACACAATACCAAGGAGATACGCCACTGCAGTTCGGCGCGCGCTTTCAAGCTCGACTCGCCAAACAATTGCAGCGTTGGCACCGCATCCCAATCGCGGCTTTTCTCGCGCACTTCGCGTTGACCAATCAACACCTGATAGTTCTCGTAGGTGGTCACGCCATAATTAAGCTGGGTCGGCAGCCCCTCTGTGCGAGTGCCATCGACCAAGTCTAGTACTTGGCGGCCATCGGTTAACTCTGAGACATAGCCTTTATCCGCCACCACCACATTGGGCAACAAGGAGTCACGCGGCACTGGCTGGGCAACAAATACCTGATTGAGGGTTTGGCCATCATCTTCAATATTATCGACAAAAATGACCGCCTCACCGGAAGGGGCGCTTTGAAATTGGCCTTGCACCAGCAGCTCCAGCCCTGATTTGGCTTCCAGCTGCTCCATGACTTCTAACTCTTGGTTATTGGCCCACGGTGTTAGCCAGAGTGCATTGAAAGCGGCCACCGAGCCGGTAATGATCGCCAAATAAAGCGCCGCGCGGATCAGAAATTCATTGCCGATCCCGGTGGCGTTCATCACGGTGATCTCACTCTCGGCATATAAGCGGCCAAAAGTGATCAAGATCCCGATATACAAACTGAGGGGCAACATCAACATCGCCATCGACGGCATGTATAAACCCACTAAGGTAATAATTTGATCACTCGGGATCGATCCCTCCGTGGCATTGGCCAGCACACGGATGAACTTTTGGCTGAAAAAGACCAGAAATAACACAAATAAGACTGCAACTTGTGTCTTAACCGTCTCCCGGATCAAATATCGAACAATTATCAAAGCGAAGGCACCTATGGAAAACTTGTTTTTTTACTCAAATAACTATAGTTTCTGGTTTAATTAGTTGTTTTCTAATCTTTCGGCCATTTGTTGACCGCCGGCTGATCCGGGCGCATGAAGAGCGTTCAACAACATAGAGGCGGCATTATCCAACATTTGGTCTCAATTGTCTTTAGGATCTAGGAGTACAAATGGAGTTCAGTGTAAAGAGCGGTAGCCCCGAAAAGCAACGCAGTGCCTGTATTGTCGTCGGTGTGTTTGAGCCTCGCCGCCTCTCCCCTGTGGCCGAGCAGCTTGATAAAATCAGCGATGGTTACATCAGCGCCTTGTTGCGCCGCGGTGATCTGGAAGGTAAACCCGGCCAGGTGCTCCTGCTGCACCATGTCCCGAATGTCCTATCAGAGCGCGTACTGTTGGTCGGCTGCGGTAAAGAACGTGAGCTGGGCGAGCGTCAGTATAAAGAAATCATTAAAAAAACCATCAACACCCTGAACGAAACCGGGTCGATGGAAGCGGTCTGCTTCTTAACCGAACTGCACGTTAAAGGGCGCGACACCTACTGGAAAGTCCGCCAAGCGGTTGAGAGCACCAAAGATAGCCTGTACACCTTTAACCAATTCAAAAGCGTTAAGCCAGAAATTCGCCGCCCACTGCGCAAAATGGTGTTCAACGTGCCAACACGTCGTGAACTGAACCTGGGTGAGCGCGCTATCGCGCACGGCTTGGCGGTTGCCTCAGGTGTTAACGCCTGTAAAGACTTGGGTAACATGCCACCGAACGTGGCCAACCCGGCGTACCTTGCCTCGCAAGCGCGTCGCCTTGCCGACGACTATGAAACGGTCACAACCCGTATCATCGGCGAGCAAGAAATGGAAAAGCTGGGCATGCATTCTTACTTGGCGGTTGGCCGAGGCTCAAAAAATGAGTCGATGATGTCAATCATGGAGTACAAGAACAACCCAGACCCAGACGCCAAACCGATTGTATTGGTGGGTAAAGGCCTAACCTTTGACTCGGGCGGCATTTCTATCAAGCCTGGCGCCAACATGGACGAAATGAAGTACGACATGGGTGGCGCTGCCTCGGTCTTTGGAGTGATGCGCGCGCTGGCCGAGCTCAACTTACCAATTAACGTTATCGGGGTGCTGGCTGGCTGTGAAAATATGCCAGACGGTCAAGCGTATCGTCCGGGTGACATCCTCACCACCATGTCAGGTCAAACCGTGGAAGTGCTCAACACCGACGCCGAAGGCCGCTTAGTACTGTGTGACGCCCTCACCTATGTTGAGCGTTATGAGCCAGAATGTGTGATTGATGTCGCCACCTTAACCGGGGCGTGCATCATGGCCTTGAGCCATCACATTAGTGCCTTGATTGCCAACCAAAACCCACTGGCGCACGATATCATCAATGCTTCAGAGCAAGCCGGTGACCGTGCGTGGCGTCTGCCAATGACTGACGAGTTCCAAGAGCAGCTCGACAGCCCGTTTGCCGATATGGCCAACATTGGCGGTAAAGGTGGTGGCACCATCACCGCCGGGTGTTTCTTGTCGCGCTTTGCCAAGAAATACAACTGGGCGCACCTGGATATCGCCGGAACCGCTTGGAGAAGTGGCGGAAAAGAAAAAGGCTCGACCGGTCGCCCGGTGCCGTTGTTGGTTCAATTCTTACTGAATCGCTCTGGCCTGGAAGTGGAAGAGTAAGGAGAAGGAGGCCAATCGGCCTCCTTTTTTGTTCAGGCTTTATTCAATACTGGTGTCTGCGCGCGCAATCGACTATGTTGTTGGGCTCGCGCGACCCGGACACCCTGCTTTTGGGACGGAGGCCGTTTCTCATATTTAGGAGCGTATATGCCCACCGCCACCTTTTATTTGCTATCGCCGCCTAATCCAGCCGACGATACCGAACGCCCGGGGCTAACACCCGAACAGCAAGCGCGTGAAAACAAAGACAGTGACACGCAAACGCGTGACACACAAATCATAGTAGCAACCGCTATCGAACTGGCTTTTTACTACTATCAACAAGGGCAACGCATTTACCTGGCCGCGCACGACCAAGCCCAAGCGCATCAACTCGATGATCTGCTGTGGCAACGTGACCCAGATGTATTTTTGCCCCATAACTTGGTCGGTGAAGGGCCGCGAGGCGGCGCACCGGTGGAAATCGGCTGGCCTGGCGTACGTCATACGGGTCATCGCAGTGTGCTAATCAATTTGGCGACAGAGCCATCAAATTTTGCGCCTTCGTTTGCACAAGTGGTAGACTTCGTCCCTTGCGATGAGACGCTCAAACAGCACGCGCGTCACCGATATAAAGCATACCGACTGGCAGGCCTGCAACTTCATACCCTGGCCATCGACCAATCGCCCAAACCTTGACGATCTTTCAAGAGCGCTATGGAAAAGACATATAATCCACAATCAATCGAAAAAGCGCTGTATCAGCGCTGGGAAGAGGCGGGCTATTTCCGACCTCATGGTGATACCAGCAAAGATGCGTTCAGCATCATGATCCCTCCCCCTAACGTGACCGGTAGCCTACATATGGGCCACGCGTTCCAGGATACCATTATGGATACCCTGACGCGTGCCGCACGGATGAAGGGCAACAATACCCTATGGCAAGTGGGAACGGACCACGCCGGTATCGCGACGCAGATGGTCGTGGAGCGCAAGATCGCCGCCGAAGAAGGCAAAACCAAACACGATTACGGTCGTGAGGCCTTTGTTGACAAAATTTGGCAATGGAAAGGCGAATCCGGTGGCACCATTACCCAACAGTTGCGCCGCTTAGGGGCCTCTGTCGACTGGGATCGCGAACGCTTCACCATGGATGAAGGCTTTTCTAATGCGGTGAAAGAAGTGTTTGTTCGCCTGCACCAAGAAGACTTGATTTACCGCGGTAAACGCTTGGTGAACTGGGATCCTAAGCTGCATACGGCGATTTCCGACTTGGAAGTGGAAAACAAGGACAAGAAAGGCCATATGTGGCACTTCCGTTATCCACTCGCCGATGGCGCTCAAACCGCTGAAGGCAAAGGCTACATCGTGGTGGCGACCACCCGTCCAGAAACCATGCTGGGCGATACCGGTGTTGCGGTCAACCCAGAAGACCCGCGCTATAAAGACCTGATTGGCAAGCACGTGATGCTGCCTGTGGTGAATCGTCGCATTCCAATTGTGGGCGATGAGCACGCCGATATGGAAAAAGGCACCGGCTGTGTGAAAATCACCCCCGCGCACGACTTTAACGACTACGAAGTCGGCCAGCGCCACCAGCTACCGATGATCAACATCCTGACCTTGAACGCCGACATTCGCGATCAGGCAGAAGTGTTTGATCATAAAGGTCAGCCAAGCGATGCCTTCGATAGCACCCTGCCAGAAAACTACCAAGGCCTGGAGCGTTTTGCCGCGCGTAAAGCGATCGTCGCCGAATTTGATGCGCTTGGCCTATTGGATGAAATTAAAGATCACGATCTGACCGTGCCGTATGGCGATCGCGGCGGCGTGGTGATTGAGCCAATGCTGACCGACCAGTGGTATGTGCGCACCGCGCCGCTGGCCGAGCCGGCGGTAAAAGCTGTCGAAGACGGCGATATTCAATTTGTCCCTAAGCAGTACGAGAACATGTACTTCGCGTGGATGCGTGATGTGCAAGATTGGTGTATTTCACGCCAGCTTTGGTGGGGCCACCGCATTCCTGCCTGGTACGACGATCAAGGCAATGTCTATGTGGGCCGTGACGAAGACGAAGTACGTCGCGATAACCAGATTGGCGACGATGTGGCACTGCGCCAAGACGAAGACGTGTTGGATACTTGGTTCTCATCCGCACTATGGACCTTCGGCACCCTAGGTTGGCCAGAAAACACCGATGCACTGAAAACCTTCCACCCCACCGATGTGTTGGTGTCAGGTTTTGACATCATCTTCTTCTGGGTGGCACGCATGATCATGATGACCATGCACTTCATCAAAGATGAAAACGGCAAGCCACAAGTGCCGTTTAAGACCATTTACATGACTGGTCTTATCCGCGATGAAAGTGGCGCCAAGATGTCAAAATCCAAGGGTAACGTGCTCGACCCGCTCGATATGATTGACGGCATCAGTGTTGATGATTTGGTTGCCAAACGCACCGGCAACATGATGCAGCCAAAGCTAGCAGAAAAGATTGAAAAGGCGACCCGTAAAACCTTCGAGAATGGTATCGAGGCCCACGGCACCGACGCACTTCGCTTTACCCTCGCGGCACTGGCCTCAACCGGCCGTGACATCAACTGGGACATGAAGCGCCTTGAAGGGTATCGCAACTTCTGTAACAAGCTATGGAACGCCAGCCGTTATGTGCTGATGAACACCGAAGAGCAAGATTGCGGCATGAGCGGCGGCGAGATGCAATTCTCACTGGCCGATCAGTGGATCGAGTCTCAGTTCCAGCAAGCGGCGAAAGACTTCAATACCCATCTCGACAACTATCGCCTCGATATGGCGGCGGGCGTGTTGTATGAGTTTATCTGGCACCAGTTCTGTGACTGGTACTTGGAGCTGACCAAGCCTGTACTGTGGAAAGGTGACGACGCACAGCAACGTGCGACCCGTTACACCCTGATCACCGTCTTGGAAAAAACCTTGCGTCTCGCGCACCCTGTGATCCCCTACATCACGGAAGCGATTTGGCAGAGCGTCAAACCATTGGTTGACGGTGTCGACGGCGATACCATTATGAACCAGCCGTTGCCGCAATTTGATGCCAGCCGTGTTAACGCGCAAGCCTCCGAAGACATTGAGTGGGTGAAGCAGTTTATCGTCAGCATCCGTAACCTGCGCGCAGAATACGACATTGCCCCAAGCCAGCCGCTTGAAGTGATGTTAAAAGCCGCAGATAGCCGTGATGCTGAACGTGCCACCCGCAACCGCACCACCTTGAATGCGCTGGCGAAACTCGGCAGTTTCACCGTGCTTGACGGTAGCGAAACCTTGCCTGCTTGTGCCTCTGCGTTGGTCGGCAGCTCGGAGATCTTGATCCCGATGGCGGGCTTGATTGATAAAGACGCCGAGTTGGCACGTCTGGATAAAGAAATCGCTCGCGTCGAAGGTGAAATCAAGCGTGTTGAAGGCAAGCTCGGTAACGAAAGCTTTGTCGCCAAAGCACCTGAAGCCGTGGTGGCGAAAGAGCGTGAAAAGCTCGATGGTTACCGTGAGAGCCTCACCAAGCTTGGTGAGCAAAAAGCGACGATCGCGGCGCTATAACCCTCCGCTCACTCAGCCTATCAAGCCACACCGCTCGGTGTGGCTTTTTTTATGCCTCCAGCACAAAATTAGCTTGGTCAGTTTCTCAACGAGTGTTATACCCATCACTGATCGCCTTTGATAGCTCTGCTCTATGTAAAAGATAGTGAGAACCATTTTTATTTACCGGCAGTCTCTGTGCATACTGTCAGTATTGATTAAACGCGTGTTGCCAATAAGGAGCTTCACCATGAAGAAGACACTCAGTTTTGCGGCTATCCACTTTTCTATCGCCTTTACCGTCGCCTATGTGCTGACCGGCGATATCATCATTGGCAGCCTGATTGCGATGACCGAACCCACCGTCAATACCGGGGCGTTTTATCTTCATGAAAAACTCTGGCAGCTTAGCCGCCGCGCACGTCCCGCGGTGAAAACCGCCAGCTTTGCGGTCGTGCACTTTAACGTCGCGTTTTTGGTAGGCTATTTAATCAGTGGCGATTGGTTAGTCGGTGGCGCACTGGCGCTGGTTGAGCCAAGCATCAATACCTTGGCGTACTTCTTCCATGAAAAGGTGTGGCAGCGTCGCCATGCTGTAAAACCCGCACCGCCCCACTTGGGGCATCATCATTAAAAAAAGCCACGTTTTCGTGGCTTTATACTCAGTCGTTTAATCGGGTCGCGCGTTACTCGCCCTCAGGACCTTCCTCTTCACTTGACTCGAAGTAAGTGCCCCAGCCGTCGTAATCAATGTTGTGCTTATCGGCTAATGCCACCAGCTTTTCAACTTGCTCATCAATGCGCTCAGCATTCAAGGCCGTTTCCATCACCGCGTCAAAGCAGACGATAGTGCCGCCCTCTTCCAGCTCAAGCTCTTCAGCTTCGGCCACATCAAAGCCCATTTTAAAAGCTTCTACCGCCGCATCTTCCAGCGCTTCAAAGGTATCAGCACACAGGTGATGCTCAATGGTATATAGCGCATCAGGATCACTGCCATCGGCAAGAAGCTCCTCGATGATCATCCGCGTTTCTTGGTGTTGTTGTTCGATAAGTTCAGCCTGTGACATAGACGCGACTCCAGAAAATGAATACGGGCGCAATATGGCACGGTTTGGCAAAAAATGCCACGTTCCATCATAGTGTCATTGATGAGAAAACCGCCAAGTTAATGAATTTTCTGTGACCTTGCTAGTCCGGCGAGATTGTTAGTGATTTGTAACATTGACCTCCCCCGAGAAGGTTGTCATTATTCGAGCATCCAAGGAGGAGATGAGACACGCCCACCCTGTGCAAACGGCCTGCATTCCCACCTAACCGGTGAGCACACCGCCCGTGTGTGCAACACGCTGTTTGTCTCATTACCTGGCCCGTATTAAGGAAAAAGAGGACCTACCATGAGTGAGTTTTACGTTGGATCTGAAGTTGGGCAACTGAAGCGTGTACTGCTTCACCGCCCTGAACGAGCGTTGAACCACCTGACGCCATCTAACTGTCATGAACTGTTGTTTGATGATGTATTGGCGGTGGAACGAGCCGGAGAAGAGCATGACATGTTTGCCCGCACCCTTACCGACCAAGGCGTACACGTTTACCTACTTCACGATTTACTGGTCGAAACCCTGGCCGTGCCGGAGGCCAAACAGTGGCTGCTCGACACCCAGCTCAACCACTACCGCCTCGGTTATCAATTCGCCAGTGATGTACGCGCCTACTTGGCAGACATTGACCACAACACCCTGGCTGACATTCTGCTCGGTGGCTTAAGCTATATCGACTTGCCCGTGCAATCATCCTCAATGATGCAGGCCATGCACGATAAAACCGACTTTGTGATTGAGCCGCTGCCTAACCATCTATTTACTCGCGACACCTCGTGCTGGGTGTATGGTGGCGTATCACTCAACCCCATGGCGAAACCGGCGCGCCAACGTGAAACCAACCATCTGCGCGCGATTTACCGATGGCACCCTGAATTTGCGGGCAGCGCGTTTATTAATTACCTCGGTGATGAAGTGCGTGACTACGACAACGCCATGATTGAAGGCGGCGATGTGCTAGTCATTGGCCGTGGTGCGGTGTTAATTGGCATGTCCGAGCGCACCACCCCACAAGGAGTTGAGCAACTGGCACGTAGCCTGCTGTTTAGTGGCCAAGCCAAAGAAGTGATTGCAGTGCAACTGCCGAAAAACCGCTCGTGCATGCACCTAGATACCGTGATGACCCACATGGACGTGCACACCTTCTCGGTTTACCCCACCGTGATGCGCCCCGACTTGCCATGCTGGCGCCTGACCCGCAAAGGCGAAGACGGCCTTAACGTAGACGCGCAGTCTTGCTACCTCACCGCGATTGAAAAAGCACTCGACGTCGGGCCGTTAAACATCATTACTACCGGCGGCGACAGCTATGCCGCCGAGCGTGAACAATGGAACGATGCCAACAACGTGCTCACGGTCAAACCTGGGGTGGTGATTGGTTATGAAGGCAACACCTACACCAACGAGAAATACGACAAAGCCGGTATCAAGGTGCTGTCCGTCCCCGGCGACCAGCTAGGACGAGGCCGTGGTGGCGCGCGCTGTATGAGCTGTCCGCTCGAGCGCGACGGTATCTAAGGCTCTCCGGTTTAACGTTAGCCGCTGCCTCGCCAGCGGCTTTATTTTACCGTCCACTGTTATGTTTACTGGCAAACTCCCACATTCACGCCCGCCAACCGAACTTTAAGCCGCATCATCACTTCTCCATCATTATCAGGATGTTATTAAAGCTCGGCCGAAGAATCGGTAAAGAGGCCTCATTCTACTATCATACTTTTTGATGAGTGAGCATTTACTCTAGCACTAGAAATAATTAACGTCGCCAAAAGGTGACACGTTTTTTGTGAACGGTACTCTCACCTCGGCGCTTTACACATAGCGTGTTAGGACAGAGACATCGCACTATACAAACGTTAGTCCGCTAACGTCAGTTGCAGTACACAAGAGGACATGCGATGAATAAGAAAATACTGATTTCGCTGCTATTAGTCGGCTTTACCCACACTTTTACCCCCGCTTTTGCCGGCAATGCAGACAACCGAGTGGTCACAGTCAAGCGCGACACCGCCAAACAGCTTAGCCGAGACTATGCGCAAATCGCCCCAACGCTACAGCGCAACATTAATAGTTATGGCTTAAATGCCCCCTTGTCGGCACTGACAAAGCCTGAAGCGCGCAGCTCACGCAGCAAACGCAGCCTGGATACTCAGCTACACAGCGCTGACCGTGCGTTGCGTGAAGCGCAAGGCGTCGAAGACGTCGCCGACCAACTGCTCGAAGTACGCTTAGCCGACCCCAGTATGCTGGCGCGCTGGCAGGCCGGCCAAGCGCCTTTGTTTGCTTTTGAACCGGCAGGCGATGAAAAGACCTGGACCCAAATCGAAGCATTTGATATCGAAGGCAACACCCATTGGCTAGACGTCTATCAAATGCCAGACCGCCCGGTATTGGTGGTGGATACCAATGGTAAAGCGTCTCTTAAAGCCGGTCTGGAAGTGATGCGTCGCACCTTGGCCGAGCAGAACCCTGCCCCACGGATGCGCCGAAGTGCGCGCATGATGGCACAAGAGCCCGCGGAGCCGATTGATACCACGGTGCTAAAAACCATTCGCCTGGAAGACGATCAAGAACCGTGGATATCCGGTGCGGCAGAAGTGTACGCGATTGTGACTGGCGTGAACCCCAGCCGCGACGAACCGACGCTCGATATTGTCGATATGCCTTATTTGGATTATGACCAAACTACCTATCACCCCAACCAGGTGATGATCCACTGGGAGCGTTATCGCTGGGGCGCGGCGGACGTGATCTTGATGGAGCAAGACGACGGCACCAACTACAAAGAATTGGCCTTAAAGCTTAACGAGGTAGCGAGCGACATCATTGCCGCGATCCCGGACCTTGAAGTGCAAGCTTACGGTGTGATCACCAAAATCACCGGTAAGATCATCGAAGCCATCCCTGACGGCTGGCTGACCAACGATGATGACTTTGTCGATGTCTACTACACCCTACTCAAAGGCCGCGAATACCGCGACCACCCCAGCGCCGGCGGCAACACCATCGCCACCTGGGAGCCACTGACCATCGAACCGACAAAGTAATGGTGGACTGGAGATAGAAAGCCAAAACGCAGCCGTGGGGCTGCGTTTTTTCACTGTGACTTTACTGCCCTGGATCTCTATTACTCGTTCCCACGCTCCTGCGTGGGAATGCATACGAGACTTGAACCATGAACTGAAATCGTTACAAAATCTTCAAGCCGAATTTGTCGAGTTTGGTTGCCCAAATTCTGCTGAACGGATCCCTGTCCTCACACGCTCTAACACCGTGACCAATCTTAGTTGGCCACTACAGTTTGCGCCTATCCACATTTGTTGCGATACAGAGCATCATTATAAGTAGTTTACATGTGTATGCGCCGTAGCTTTGGCAGATTATTAAAGGCCCGCTCAATAAATCTATTGGAGCCACTTCACGGTTTGGTCAGAGTTAACCTAGCGATAACAAAAAAAGTATCCAAAAATCTAGCTTACTGAGTAAAATGCATCGCCATGATTATTGACTGGCGGGCAATGTAGTGGGTTACAAAGTAATTCGACTGCCCGAACTTATGGCGTATGAGTTTGGGCAAGTAGAGGGCGATATTGTGGCGCTTCTAAGAGGCGTTTTTGATAGGGATGTTGACCATTTAACATATATCCAAAATATTACGCACCAATTTATCGTCTCTGTAATGATACGATGCGCATACTCATTTCAACTGCGTGGAGAGTGATATGAGCTTACCCGATATCTTTGACCCTTCTAAGCCTCATCGGTGTCCTTTGATGCATCCCAACCCGTCAGTATGTCGTTGTACGAGTTGTGAGATGGCGAGGCAAGTGGCCGCGTCAAAGGCGGCAGTAGAAAGCGCGACGGCTAGAAATTTTGCGCCCACCGGCTCGCTGATGCCAGTAAAAAACGAGGTAGAGGCGCCCGTCGCCACCGAAGAATCCCCCAGAGAAAAAGTGGAAAGACAGCGTAGAGAGCGGATTCAAGAACGAGAAAAGGAATGGCAACAGCTTCAAAAGAAAGTCAGCTTTGAATTAGGTTGGATGCAATCACCGGTGACTCAATCACAATCTGCCTTGTGGGACAGTCTGTTTACCTCTGAAACCACCGCTGAGCAAAAGCAAACCATCAAGCAGTGTAATGCACACCTCAATGAGCCTGTGCGTCAGGGTGAGATTGTTTTACTGCCCACCACGAAACCAGACAAAAAACACGAGCAGGAATTGCTCGATAAGTGGATAGAAGAAGCCAAGATAGCCAGTGCGGAATTAGGCAAACTTTCGGATGAGGAAGTGGCTACCCTTAACCGTCACTTTGAGCTTTTTTCTCATCAATTGGATGAAAGAGTTCGTAATGATGGATTGCCAACGGATTATTACGCTCAAGTGGCGACGGGCGTTGGGGCAACATCTTCGCTTGTCCACCAATACTTAAAGAACATTCAAAATGTCCTGTTAGAGATTAATACGCTTTATGCTTCTCAAGTCGCGATGGCGAGCCGTACTGGAGGCATGAGTTACGGCGCATTTGTTGCTGACCGTGCGGCGTTATTTAAAAAGCTTGATGGCTCTTTTGCAATGCTCTCCAAGCGTAACGTTAAACTCCCTGTTTACACGCAAATCAAGCGTAATCTCAAACTCTCCACGAAGTCCGTCATTCACAATGCGGATGAAATATTAAAAACAGGCTTTGTGAAAGAGTTGGGCAAGCGTATTGGCAATATAGCGATAGGAATTTCCGCTGCTAGAGGTTTGGGGTATGTCGGGCTAGTGCTCGGTGCTGCCAGTGGTGTGGATAATATCCATGAGGCGTGCAAGGTCGATGGAGCGGGAGATTGTGGTCAGACAACAACCCGTGAAATCGGCGGGTTTATTGGCGGTGTCGTCGGTGGTATTCAAGGTGGCAATGCTGGCGTTGGGCTTGCTGTCGCTGCCGTTTCTGGTGTTGCGCTAGTGATTGGTGTGACCGCATCGGCTCCTGTTCTGGCGGTCGCTGCAATGGGTGGCGCAGTTGCCGGTGGTGCTATTGGTGGTGTCGCTGGAGCAACTGCTAGTAAATGGTTTGTAGATGAAATGTATGCTTGGGGTTCTTAATTATGATTAAGGATGTAGCATTTTTTTTCTTTTACTATGCCATCATTTGGTCTATCCCTGGTGTAATAATGATTTCTGTTGTTTATCTAGGGAGCTTTAAACACATTATTTTCATAGATAAGCAGCTAGCTAAAGATTTGAATAAGTATTACGACAATTACGGCTATATGCGTCCAAAGTACCAAATGCCTTGGGATATCGGAAGTCGTTTTATCAATTACTGCATTGCTTATCCTTTTATTCGACATCGCGAACAAACAGATTCTAAAAAATTTAAAGTCTTTATGTGGGTTAATGCGCTAGGTATGTGGAGTTACATTTTATCTTTTGTGTTAATGGTGATTGGTAAGTATTTGACTTAAATTATTGTTGGCGTAACCGCATCGGCTCCGGTTCTGGCGGTCGCTGCAATGGGTGGCGCGGTTGCCGGTGGTGCTATTGGTGGTGTCGCTGGCGGTGCGGCTGGTAAGGCTGCTGGTGATGGATTGTATTTCTTGTATGAAAGCTCGATAGACATCATTGCGGATATTGAGGCAGCTTTCTAATGGCTTGGTATGAACTTCTTGCTGCTACCTTAGGTTTGGTCTTTGGAACTTATGCTCTTGCTTGGTCGATTCCAGGAGCAATTATGATTTCTGTTGTTTCTCTAGGGAGCTTTAAGCACATTATTTTCATAGATAAGCAGCTAGCTAAAGATTTGAATAAGTATTACGACAATTACGGCTATATGCGTCCGAAGCACCAAATGACTTGGGATATCGGAAGTCGGTTTATCAATTACTGCATTGCTTATCCCTTTATTCGACATCGCGAACAAACAGATTCTAAAAAATTTAAAGTATTTATGTGGATTAACGCATTAGGAATGTGGGGTTATGTTGTACTTATATTGAGTTTGATTTTATTAAAATTAACGGGATACATGCCATGAATTTAACTTAAATGTTTATTGGCGTAACCGCATAAGCTCCTGCTTTGGCGGTTGCTGCAATTGGTGGGGCGCTCGCCCTGGGTTCATGGTTATTTGTCTCCGATTCACCACAGAACCACATAATCGTCGATCCGTACTTAGAAGTGTCTATTAACACCTCTAATCAGATGGCCAAACTCACCGATACCTCTACACGCGCTAAAAAATGTCAGATGCAGCGCCCACCTATCCGCATTCGAGAGATTTACTTAATAAAGCAACGGACTTGTTCAACACCCAAATAAAGTGTCGGCTGCGCGACACTGATTCTTATTTGTTAGCTTTTTTCTTTAAGAAGTCGAAATTACAACTAATTGGTGTCAGTTAATTTAACTTCAAGAGAATACTGCTGAGTAAGCTTCTCAATTGATACCGATGATTCATCAACGTGACAAGCCCCATTTTCTATTTTATCCGCTAAACTTCGCAAATATTGAACAACCTGAGCTTCATTAGCAAACTTAGTCTTCACAATGTCGGCATGACGCCCCTCCCTTAAAGCTTTATCTACAAAATTATTACGGTCGCTATCTGTATATTCAGTCATATTAATTTCCCTATATAGTCAATGTTAACTGTTTTAACTCAACAAAAATTTTTACCAGCCACTCTAGATGAAGCTAACGACAAATTAAGGTGTGAACAACGCTAACCATCTACCTAAAGCATTGTGCCATAAACACTAAGCTTGCTTGAAGTGAGGGTGCCTAGCGTTGTGAATCACCCTTAAATTTTATTGTTATAACTTTGACGCCAGCAGATCTCTTAGCTGAGTTACCACACCGACCAAACTTTCATTCGGGTTCGACGCTTCGAAACTGTCTGGACAAACCCAATCCAGAAACTTAGCAGCGTTAGTGCTGCCGCCAATCATTGTAATAATATGTTCTTGGACTTCACTAGGAGTTAAACTCTTCTTTGTTTTCTTCGAGTTCACATGAGCGACATAGTCATCGCGCAGAATTAATAAAGACTTATTGCTTGTAATTTGCTCATTGAATTGACCACGGAGTTGATTGAGCTCATTCGTCATCTCGTTGAATTCGCGTGAATACTTACGGTTTAACTCAACGTACTTACAGCAATTTAAAACAATAGAGTTAAAACAAAGTCTCCATATGCATTGTCGACTAGTTTTTAATTCTGGTTTATGCATGTATGGTTTCGACTCATACTCGCGTATTAGGCTAACTGAAATAGTTAAGTCCCCTATCAGACCAACTAAAATCTCAAGTAACTCCTGATTTCTATTTCTCACTCGTTTTCCCAATAAAAGTTATAACATTGTATTAGTGCGCACGCACGATTTCCCAAAACCGTTATCCGCACTCTCTTCTACCTAACTGGCTGTTACCAATAGAATTTCTCACCTCTAGTGGATACTGCTCTTCCGCGAAAGTGTGCATGCCGCCTATCTCTATTCTGGTATTCACACTATCCCCAAACACAAATCTGTAACTATATGACTAATAAGCTCTTTTAATCATCCGTTCTGGGATAGTGTGAATCGGTCACGGATAAACGGCGCACGCTAATGAGTGTATCTGGCAGATAAGCTGGTTAACCGTCCAGTGTTTAGCCATGCTACCGCCGATCAGTTGTCGGCACCTAACACGCCATCGAGTTGGTAGATTTGAAGCTAGTGTATCAAGGGCTGTTTTGGTTTTCGTGCGCTATTGTCCAAAGTGTTAGATAAGCCATATTTTGTGAGATGGGTACAAGAAGTTACCTAGGCGCAACGGATAAATCATTTTAGTGGGCGTTTGTATCAGCCAGGGAAAATAGGACTGCTAGCAGGATCGGAGTGTTGAGCATCTCTCAGTGTTACCCCGCTGATTTTTTCTAATGCGAAAACGGAAGTTGTACCCGTTCCTTGTTTGACTAAAAATCAGCAGGTACAAAAAAGGCGTAGTAGGTACTAACCTGCTACGCCTTGCTATATCTGGTGGCCCCTCCCAGACTTGAACTGGGGACCAATCGATTATGAGTCGACTGCTCTAACCACTGAGCTAAGGGGCCGAATGGAATGGGATTATAGGGGAAGGCTCACAGGGTGTCTAGCTGTAAGGGGGGCGAATTCAGTATGCTTTTTGAGCACTTAGCGTGTGGTGGGATAAACAAGCGCCGCCAATGTGGCGGCACTCACGCTTTGCTTGCTTAGGAGGTTACCGCCTTATTGCATGGCGGGGTCTTGGCTTTCTTCCGCCGGCCAGGTACTGTTGTCGTCTTCTGGCATTGGCTGCGTGTCGCAATCCGTGTCGCCGTCTGGGCAAGTTACCACGGGCTGGTCGCCTTGTGGTTGGCTGGCTTCGTTGGCCATCGCGGGGCCGGCGAGGCCAACCATCATCATGAGCGCGCTAAGAGTCAGTGCTTTGTTTTGTGTTTTCATCATCTTCTCCTTCCTAGTATTGTCGTTTGCCCTTGAGGACATGAACACTATCTCGTACTCATCGCGCGGCCCTGTCATCCTCTCGCTATAAGGCGGTAAAAGGATTGTCTAGTTTGTCGCCAATTTATCAGCATTGTCAGCGCTTGATTAAATCCCTCTTTCGCGGTCATAAAACCATCAATACGGTGTGTTGATGGTTAATTGATGGCCTTTACGCTCGGTTTTGTCGCTTGCATCTTACTGGCACGCGCTTTACCATCAAAGAATAATTAAACAAAAATATCGATTTAATATTCAATTTAACGCGTTATTTAGGGATAGATATGAAAAGCGACCTCTACCAGCAATCACTGCTCACCTTACTCGACTTGTCACCTCAGCAAATCTACGATCTGATTGATGATGCCGCCGCACTAAAAGCGGCCAAAGCCCGCGGAGAGGAAACCCCACAGCTAACGGGCAAAAACATTGCGCTGATTTTTGAGAAAACCTCGACCCGTACGCGCTGTGCCTTTGAGGTGGCGGCGTTTGATCAAGGCGCGCAAATCAGTTACCTCGGCCCTAGCGGCACCCAAATTGGCCATAAAGAAACCATGAAGGATACCGCGCGGGTATTAGGGAGAATGTACGATGGCATTCAATACCGTGGCTTCGGTCAAGAAGTGGTCGAGACGCTCGCCGCGCATGCCGGGGTGCCGGTGTGGAATGGCTTAACCGATGATTTTCACCCCACCCAAGTGTTGGCTGATCTGCTCACCATGCAAGAGCACAGTGACAAGCCGCTTAATCAAATCGCGTTTGCGTATGTGGGGGATGCGCGCAATAACATGGGTAATTCGCTATTGGTCGGCGCGGCGAAAATGGGGATGGATCTGCGCCTGATTGGCCCTAAAGCCTATTGGCCTGAGGCCGATTTGATCGCGACCTGCCAAGATATCGCCGCCAATACTGGCGCAACGCTCACCTTAACCGAAGACACCGCAGCGGTGAACGGTTGTGACTTTGTGTATACCGATATCTGGGTGTCGATGGGTGAACCCGAATCGGCCTGGGCGCAGCGCGTGGCTGATCTCATCCCTTATCAGGTGAATCCAAGCTTAATGGCCGCCACCGCAAACCCACATGCTAAGTTTATGCACTGTTTGCCTGCCTTTCATAACGATGAGACTGGCGTAGGAAAACAAATTGCCGATCAATACGGGCTCAATGGGCTGGAAGTGACCGACGCGGTGTTCGAATCTGAGCAGTCGATCGTCTTTGATCAGGCAGAGAACCGACTGCATACCATCAAGGCTGTGATGGTTGCCACACTCGTCAACGCAAGCACGTAAACGATTGCACTTTTGCTTGCACGACATAAATAGGGGCGTATAATTCGGCCAGATTTCATTACACGGCCAGACGTTATGTTGGTTATTCCACCTACAAACAGCGATTTATCCGCCCCATTGCGGGACGGTATCCGCATTGGTCGTGATCGTAAAAACCTCCGTTTCGGAGGTTTTTTTTTGCCTGTAGCACACTGCAAAGAAAGGGACTCGCGTTATGGCCAATACGCTTTATAACAAACATATTATTTCCATTCCCGAGCTCAGCCGCGACGAGCTGGCGTTAATCGTCGCCACGGCGGGCGAGCTAAAAGCGCGCCCTAACCCGACGCTATTAAAAAATAAAGTGATTGCCAGCTGCTTTTTTGAGGCGTCGACGCGTACACGCTTGTCGTTTGAAACCGCGATTCAGCGCCTGGGCGGCTCGGTGATCGGCTTCCCCGACGGTGGCAATACCTCGTCAGGCAAAAAAGGCGAAACCTTGGCCGACTCAGTCCGGGTGATTTCCTCGTATGTCGATGGCTTTGTAATGCGCCATCCAAAAGAAGGTGCCGCACGGTTGGCCTCGGAGTTCTCTGAAGGTGTGCCGGTAGTCAACGGCGGTGATGGTGCTAACCAGCATCCAACCCAAACCCTACTCGATCTGTTCTCAATTTACGAAACCCAAGGCCGGCTCGATAATCTCAATATTGCCATGGTGGGCGATCTAAAATATGGCCGTACCGTGCATTCGCTGACGCAAGCCTTGTCAAAGTTCGAGGGGAACCGCTTTTTCTATATCGCCCCAGATGCGCTGGCGATGCCTGAGCACCTCCTTGATGAGCTGACTGCCGCGGGCCACCCGTATAGCCTTCACAGTAGCATCACCGATGTGGTGCCTGAGCTGGATGTGTTGTATATGACACGAGTGCAAAAAGAGCGATTTGATGAATCAGAATACGCGCACATTAAAGCGGCGTTCATTTTAAATGCGGCCATGTTGCGTGATGCCAAACCCAACATGAAGGTGATGCATCCGCTGCCGCGCGTGGATGAAATTACCGTGGATGTCGATAAAACCCCACACGCCTATTACTTTGAACAAGCCGAGAACGGCGTCTATGCCCGAGAAGCCCTGCTGGCACTGGTGTTAAACGAACAGGTTGAAGGAGTTGCACAATGAGCACGGATAACAAACTACAAGTTGAAGCCATCTGTCACGGCACAGTGATCGATCATATCCCGGCGCATATTGGCTTTAAGATCTTAAACCTGTTTCAAATGCACGGCAGCGATCAGCGGATCACCATTGGTCTGAACCTGCCCTCGTCGGCGTTGGGCAGCAAAGATCTGATCAAAATCGAGAATGTGGTGATCAGCGAAGATCAGGCCAGTCAACTCGCACTGTATGCACCACAGGCGACCGTGAATCAAATCGAAGACTATCAAGTAGTGGCCAAGCTGCCACTGACCTTGCCGGAAGTGATTCAAGGCGTATTCCGCTGCCCAAACTCTAACTGTATTGCCCACGGTGAGCCGGCGGTCGATAGCTCATTCCGCGTGCTAAGTGAAGCAGATGATGTGAAGCTGCGCTGCAAATACTGTGAGAAAGTATTCTCACGCGAAATCATGACTGAGCGTCACTGATACCCCCGCAGCGGATACAGGCGTCGTGAGGCGCCTTAGTTTCGCACCTGTGCGATGAGCACTACGCTTGGGCATAAAAAAACCAGCACATGCGTGCTGGTTTTTTGTGTCTCACCTTCAAGGAGAACGTGCGATGCGGTTATTTCACCACGGTGAGCGTCGGCTTGCCTTTTTTGTTTGGCGCGGCCGGCGTGTCGTCTTCGTCATCGGCTTGCGGCAACGCCTCAGGATCGTCAACGCTGTCGACTGATACTAAAGACGGCTCTTCATCGTCTTCTCCCTCGCTGGATGGGGCGGTTTGTTCAAACATCTCCTCATCATCAGCGTGGGCATAGGCTGGCTCCATATCAAACATGGTGCCCGCGCCATTTTCACGTGCGTAGATGGCGAGCACCGCCGCCATAGGCACCAGCACTTGCTGGGGCTTGCCGCCAAAGCGCGCATTAAAACACACGTGCTCGTTGCTCAGTTCCAAGTTACCGACCGCACGCGGGGCGATATTGAGGACAATTTGCCCGTCTTTAACGTAGTCAAACGGCACTTGTACGCCCGGCAAAGTCGCGTCCACCACCATGTGGGGGGTGAGATCGTTATCTAATAACCAGTCGTAAAACGCACGCACTAAATACGGGCGGCGTGGTGTCATCGCAAATTCTGATGTAGACATTATTGACCTGTTAGTCGCATTTCACGTTCAGCTTCTGTCAGTGAGGCGAGAAACGAATCACGCTCAAACAGACGCGTCATGTAATCTTTTACTTGCTTCGCACCTGGGCCAGTTAGCTCAATGCCTAGCGCAGGCAAACGCCACAGCAGCGGCGCTAAATAGCAATCTACCAGGCTAAACTCTTCGCTTAAAAAGTATGGATCTTCGGCGAATACCGGTGCCAGCGCCAGAAGCTCTTCACGCAGCTGCTTACGCGCTTTATCAGCGTCGTCAGCACTGCCTTCCATAATTTGGTCAACCAAGGTATACCAGTTGCGCTTGATGCGATACATCATCAAACGGCTTTGTGCACGAGCAACAGGGTATACCGGCATCAATGGCGGGTGAGGGAAACGCTCATCCAAGTATTCCATGATGATATCCGCGTTATATAACGCTAACTCACGGTCTACCAAGGTTGGAACAGAGTTATAAGGATTTAAGTCAACCAGGTCTTCTGGCAGATTATTCGGATCCACCAGCTCGATTTCTACACTGACACCTTTCTCTGCGAGGACGATGCGTACCTGATGACTATAGAGATCAGATGCGTCAGAGAATAACGTCATCACCGAGCGTTTATTGGCAGCAACAGCCATCAACCCCTCCAGGATGTTCAATATCAATAGAAAGCAATGGGGACCTAAAGTCCCCATTGCGGATTAGCAACACACTAGATTAACCGATCAGTGCACATCGCGCCAATATTCTTTCTTGAGGAAGTACGCCAAAATCAAGAATACCACGAAGAAACCAATCACCCACCAGCCTAACTGCTGGCGCTCTAGCTTCACCGGCTCCCCTGAATATTCAAGGAAGTTAACCAGATCGCGCACCGCATTATCGTACTCGCTGGCACTGAGTTCGCCATTGCCGTCAGATTTAAGGCCAACAAACTCTTCCACCGGCTCACCGTCCACCATACGTGTTTCGTACACTTTACGGGGTGTGCCTTGAAGCTCTTCAAGCACGTGTGGCATACCCACGTTCGGGAACACGGTGTTATTCACGCCAAATGGACGCGATGGGTCGACGTAGAACGAACGTAAATAGGTATATAGCCAATCCACGCCACGTACACGTGCCACCAAGGTTAGATCAGGTGCCGGTGCACCGAAGTATTGCGCGCCCGCCTCTTGTGTCATGGCGTTTTTCATCAACTCGCCGTAATCGGCATTCTTATCGACAATCAGGTTGTCTTCCATCAAGTCTTTAGGAATATTGAGATCTTCGGCCACACGCTGATAACGCTGATACTGCGTAGCATGGCAACCAAAACAGTAGTTCATGAACAGTTTGGCGCCACGTTGCAATGAGGCTTTGTCCGTCAAATCATTGTTGGCTTCGTCCAAGTGGACATTACCACCGGCGGCCATCGCCAAAGAGGGCAACAGCGCGCACAAGATTACAATCCATTTTCTCATTTGAATGTCACCCTCTCTGGTAGCGGTTTTGTTGCCTCATTTTTGCTGTAGAAGAACAACAGCACGAAGAACATGAAGTAACAGAAGCTGAAGATCTGCGCCAGCAAGGTGTAGGTTGGGGTTGCTGGCAACGCACCCAGAATACCCAGAGCAATAAAGGCAATCACAAATTGGACGATGTTCGCCAAGTGCAGCTTGCTGCGGTAGCGGTATGAGCGCACACGGCAGCGGTCAAGCCACGGCAGGATGAACAGCATCACAATCGACGCGCCCATGGCAATCACACCAATTAGCTTGTCTGGGATCGCACGCAAAATCGCGTAGAACGGCGTGAAGTACCAAACAGGGGCAATGTGCTCAGGGGTCTTCAGCGGGTTAGCCGCTTCAAAGTTGGGTGGCTCAAGGAAATAGCCGCCCATTTCGGGATTAAAGAAAATCACGTAGGCAAACAAGATGCCGAACACACCCACACCAATCAAATCTTTCACTGTCCCGTAAGGGTGGAAAGGAATCGAATCAATGATCTTATATTTCTTGGTGTAGTCAGGGTGGAACTTGAACTGTGACTGCTGGCCATCGTCGTCTGCCTCACCTTTCGGCAGTTTAGTGTCGATACCATCCGGGTTATTGGAGCCCACTTCGTGCAGTGCAAGTACGTGCAACGCCACGAGCAGCAAGAGCACAATCGGTAGTGCAACCACGTGAAGCGCAAAGAAACGGTTCAAGGTCGCGCCAGAGACAACGTAGTCGCCACGGATCCATAGCGTCAAATCATCACCAATAACTGGGATAGCCCCGAACAAGGAGATGATAACCTGTGCCCCCCAGTACGACATTTGCCCCCATGGCAGCAGATAGCCCATAAAGGCTTCAGCCATCAGCACCAGGAAGATCAGCATACCAAATAGCCATAACAGCTCACGTGGCTTTTGGTAGGAGCCGTAAATGAGGCCGCGGAACATATGCAGGTAGACCACCACAAAGAAGGCCGAGGCCCCAGTGGAGTGCATATATCGGAGGAGCCAACCGTACTCCACATCACGCATGATGTATTCAACAGACGCAAACGCGCCTTCCGCTGACGGTACGTAGTTCATCGTTAGCCAAATCCCAGTCAGAATTTGGTTAACCAGAACCAGCATTGCGAGCACACCAAACATATACCAGAAGTTGAAGTTCTTCGGCATGGGGTACTCAGTCATGTGTTTGCGATACGCATTCATCGCTGGAATGCGTTTCTCAACCCAGTTCAGCAAGTTTTCCATTACGCAGTCCCCTCATCTTGTCCCACGAGTACCCGTTTGTCGTCCAAGTACATGTAAGGTGGAACGACCAGGTTCAGTGGTGCAGGTACGCCTTGGAATACGCGTCCTGCCATGTCAAATTTAGAACCATGACACGGGCAGAAGAACCCGGCTTTCACCCCACTCACTTGCTCACTGAAGCTGTCAGGCAGATAGGTTGGCGAGCAACCTAGGTGGGTACAGATACCAACCGCGACAAAAATTTCAGGTTTAATAGAGCGGGTCTGGTTGGCTGCGTATTCTGGCTGTTGCGGCTGTGCCGAACCGGGATCACGAAGCTGGTCCTCGAAGCTAGACAGCTCTTCGACGACCGCATCACTGCGACGCACGATCCATACAGGTTTTCCTCGCCACTCAACACGGATCATTTGTCCGTCTTGTAGCTTGCTGATATCGACTTCGACAGGCGCGCCCGCCGCTTTGGCTTTCGCGCTTGGGTTCCAAGACTTAATAAAAGGTACGGCAACTGCTACGGCCCCTAAACCGCCAACAACTGACGTCGTCGCAGTCAGGAAACGGCGTCGGCCGGTATTCACTGGCGCATTGCTCATCCAACATTCTCCCATGTGCTCCCGCTTGGATTTTTATTGTGTCCTTTGCGTCCATGGAGCGTACGGCTTACTTAAAAACGAATATGTAATAACGGCTGACTGGGATCAGTTCGATTAAATCTTAGCTGCTATTACGTCGGCTAGATGATAGAGAAAACCCTACTTTTTGACAAGATAAAGCTACCTTTTTGTAACAAATGTGAGCGGTGTGCACAGAATTGAGGAAAGGGTAATAAAAATGTTGGAAAGTGAGTGCTTATACACTGTTTTGAAAGGAAATAAATGAGTATTACACGCGAGAATGCTGGTTAAATTGATGAATAAAAAAAGCCTGGCGTTGCCACCAGGCTTTTTGCAGCAAATCTGACTGAAACGTCGATTAACGCTTCGAGAACTGCGGGCTGCGACGTGCTTTGCGTAGGCCAATTTTTTTACGCTCAACGCGACGAGCGTCACGCGTAACAAAGCCAGCTGCACGTAGCGCAGGACGTAGTGACTCGTCATACTCCATCAGGGCACGAGTAATGCCGTGACGAATTGCGCCAGCTTGACCAGAGATACCACCACCAGAAACGGTGATGTACAGGTCTAGCTTCTCGGTCATTTCTACCAGCTCAAGCGGCTGACGAACGACCATGCGAGCGGTTTCGCGACCGAAGTAAGTGTCGAGAGAACGCTTGTTGATCTCGATGTTACCGCTGCCTGGCTTGATAAAGACACGCGCTGCGGAGCTTTTGCGACGGCCGGTGCCGTAGTATTGTTCTGCCATTGCTTTATTCCTCTTAGATGTCTAGTACTTGCGGTTGTTGTGCCGCGTGCTTGTGCTCAGAACCTGCGTAAACTTTCAGTTTACGGTACATAGCACGACCTAGAGGACCGCGTGGCAACATACCTTTAACGGCTTTTTCAATAACCAGTTCAGGTTTTTCCGCGATCAGTTTTTCAAAGCTGATTGACTTGATGCCACCAATGTAGCCAGTGTGGCTGTAGTACATCTTGTCAGACTTTTTGCGGCCAGTAACAGCCACTTTCTCAGCGTTGACAACAACGATGTAGTCACCGGTGTCAACGTGAGGAGTGTATTCTGGCTTGTGCTTGCCACGCAGACGCGTTGCAATTTCAGTGGCCAGACGGCCCAGCGTTTTGCCTTCAGCGTCTACAACGAACCAGTCGCGTTTTACAGTTTCTGGTTTAGCAACGAAAGTTTTCATGCTAATGATTACCCGATTAATAAGTTTCACTTCAGGAGCCTAAGCTCCCACTGTTAAGCGCCCATACATCACCCCTTCGAGTGGTGGTACACTCGGCCTAAGCCTTTCAACAGTAACGGTGGGTCGCGAGATTATAGGGAAGAGTGGAGAAAAAATCACCTCCTTTTGGCAAAAAAATTCGATGGATTTTTTAAGTTGGTGATTGTTTGGCTACTGCACGCCACTGTAGGGCGGGACACGCACCATCAGAACGCTTGCGCCCCGCTTTTTATCCTATTTAGGGCAAGTGCGGCAAGGCGAGGTAGTCATGGCTTTGCATCTCAATAAGGCGTGATTGGCAGCGCTGAAATTCAAACGCCAGCCGCTCGCCTTGATAGAGGCTATCCATGGGTACCGCCGCCGAAATAATTAGCTTCACGCTGCGCTCATAAAACTCATCCACCAAGGCAATAAAGCGCCGTGCAGCGTCGTCTTGCAAGCCAGTCAGCTGAGGCATATCAGCAACCAACACGGTATGATAAAGGCGTGCCAGCTCCATATAGTCACTCTGGCTACGTGCTGATTGGCACAGCTCAGCAAAACCAAAATGCACCACTCCATCACCGTTTTCGATGGTTTGCAGCGGTCGATGGTTCACCTCGATCACATCCTGCTTCAACCCGCCCTCGCCATTAAGCTTCTTAAAATACGCGTGCATTTGCGCAGTCGCAGCATCACCTAAAGGGTGGTGAAAGATCTCGGCTTGCTCCAGGGTGCGTAAGCGGTAATCGACGCCTGAGTCGACATTGACCACCTCACAATGCTGGTTAATCAAGGCGATCGCAGGCAAGAAACGGGCACGTTGTAGCCCATTCCAGTAAAGCTCATCTGGCACAATGTTAGAGGTGGCCACCAAGGTAATGCCACGCGCAAACAAGGCTTCCATTAACGTCCCCAAAATCATCGCGTCGGTAATGTCAGAGACAAAAAACTCATCAAAGCACAGTACTCGGGTTTCTTGGGCGAACTTATCGGCAATTTGTGGCAAAGGGTCAACCTCGCCATCCAAGGTTTTCAGCTCTTGGTGCACGCGATGCATAAAGCGGTGAAAGTGCATCCGCATCTTGTTTTCAAACGGCAAAGCGTGGAAAAACGTATCCATTAGGTAGGTTTTGCCGCGCCCCACCCCGCCCCAGAAATATAAGCCTTTTACAGGGGTCACAGAAGCCGGCTCGCGCTTACGCCAAGGCAGCCAGCTGCGCTTTTCCGGCGTGGCGGGAACAATGGGGTTGGCAACTAAGCGATGGTAGAGATCATCGAGTTTCTCTACTGCCATACGCTGCGCGGGGTCTTCAATAAAATCGTTATGGGTCAGATCGTTATTGTAATGCTCGAGTGGCGTCATTCCGTGAAAGCCTCATTGATTATCGCCTCGCACGCATATTAACACGCCCGATACAAAACGTAACATATCCGCCAAACCGGAGAGGACTCGCCCCAACCCACAATCCGTCCGCTGCCAGTACCGCAAGGACGCATCGACGTGTATAGTAAGCGAATCCCCCTTGCTGAGCTATTGGGGAATGTACGATATTATTAGGTAGGCAAGTGATTTTACTTGTCTTGACTGACCCGCCAGTGGTATCTGTGGACAGTCAACTTGTGACTACAAGGAGCAGTTATGGCCTGGATTAATAGCCTGATCTTTCTCGTCATCGGTATCGCGGTAGGCTTCTTCATTGCCCGCATGACGACACGCGATCTCAAACAACAAAAAAACATGAAAAGGGAGCTAGAAAAGTCACGTTACGAGCTGGAGCAATATCGCCAAGAACTGGTTGATCATTTTGCCCAAAGCGCGGAGCTGCTCGATACCCTTTCCAAAGATTACAACAAGCTCTATCAACACATGGCAAAGACCTCGACTGATTTGATGCCCAACTTGCCCGATCAGGATAATCCGTTTGCCAAGCGGCTGGGTAAAATCACTGAAGTGAAAGCCGAGACAACCAGTGAGCCGCCAAGAGACTACTCAGGCAGCGCCTCTGGACTGCTCAAAAGCGGCGAAGGGTCACGCGCGACAAGTTGATGGAGGATTGAACTTTTTCAGATAGCCCCCACTCTCACTTCATACCTCGACAATCGGAGTGTGAGTCTATGATGAAGAAGTCTTTACTAGCGATGAGTATCGCCGCGCTGACTCTTGGCGCGGCTTTTTCCCCTCTCCCGAGCCACGCAGCCTTGCCGCAAACCGTTAACGGTGAGGCGATGCCCAGCTTAGCGCCCATGCTAGAGAAGGTGTCTCCTGCGGTGGTGAGCATTGCCGTTGAAGGCAATAAAGTCGCCAAGCAGCGTATTCCAGAAGCCTTTCGTTTTTTCTTCGGCCCCAACATACCGCCAGAACAAGCCCAAGAGCGCCCATTTCGCGGACTCGGCTCAGGGGTGATTGTCGACGCGGATAAGGGCTATATTGTCACCAACCACCATGTGATTGATGATGCCGACCAAATTCGCGTGCAGCTCAAAGACGGACGCGAGTACGATGCCACCTTGATTGGCAGCGATGAAATGTCTGACATCGCCCTTCTTCAGCTCGAAGAAGAGGCCGATAACCTGACCCAAATTCCGCTCGCGGACTCCGACGAACTGCGCGTGGGCGATTTTGCCGTGGCGATTGGTAACCCGTTTGGGCTTGGGCAAACCGTTACTTCGGGGATCATCTCTGCACTAGGGCGCAGTGGTTTGAATTTGGAAAACTTTGAGAACTTTATTCAAACCGATGCGGCGATCAACAGTGGTAACTCGGGCGGTGCCCTGGTTAACCTTAATGGCGAGCTAATGGGGATCAACACCGCTATTTTAGGCCCAAATGGCGGTAACGTCGGGATTGGTTTTGCGATTCCAGTCAATATGGCGAAAAGCCTAGTCGACCAAATTATCGAATACGGCTCAGTGCGCCGCGGTATGCTGGGAGTAACCGGTCGCGAGCTAACATCGGAGCTGGCCGATGCCTTTGGCCTTGCTACAAAACACGGTGCCTTTGTCAGCCAAGTCATGCCTGAATCTGCAGCAGAAGAGGCAGGCTTGGAAGCCGGGGACATCATCGTCTCGGTTAATGGCAAGAGCATCCGCAGCTTTGGCGAGCTACGCGCTAAAATTGCCACCTTGGGCGCGGGCAAGCCAGTGACCTTGGGGGTTATCCGCGACGGTGAAAACCTAGAAATGGACACCACCCTTAAAGAGGCGAGCCAAACGCAAACCAAGGCCGACAACTTACACAAAGCCCTCACCGGTGCTGAGCTGAAAAATCACGACACCAAGCCCGCTGGGGTAGAAGTGACGGCGATTGAAGAAGGTTCACTCGCCGCGCGCTATGGGCTGCGTGAAGGGGATGTGATTGTCGGTCTTAATCGTCACAAGGTTGAGAACTTAGGCGATCTGCGCAAACTGCTGGAAGACAAACCCAGTGTGCTGGCGCTCAATATCGTCCGCGACAACAGCTCCTTGTACCTGGTGATCCGCTAGACCGCGAACAGGCCTGGCGTTCATCGATTGATGCCTGCCTTCTCGGCAGGCATTTTTTTGGTCAGACCGCGGTGATGATTTCCCCAACCCGCGCTGACAATGCTATTCTCTAGCTCCGCGTTAAGTTGCTTGAGGATGGCATTATTTATGCTGGCGTTATTGATTCGCTCTGTGATTATTGGCTTGGTGACGGCTGCTTTATTGTTGGTAGCGGTGCCAGACTTACGCTCGGGTCTGCTATCCGGCTTTTCAATGGCAGACAGCATCGAGGACGATCCCGTGGAGCTGGTGTCGTTCAATTACGCGGTTAAGCGCGCGTCGCCGGCAGTGGTCAATATTTACACCCGCAACTACACTGGTAACGAACGATTAGCCCTCAACACTCAGGGGTTAGGCTCTGGGGTGATCATGAGCGCTAAGGGCTATATTGTCACTAACTATCACGTGGTCGCCGAGGCCGATCAGGTGATTGTGGCGTTGCAAGATGGCCGTATTTTCACCGCCCAGATGGTGGGTAAAGACCAGCGCACCGACTTAGCGGTGATCAAAGTACAAGCCGATAACTTACCCGTGATCCCGGTCAACGAGCGCTATCAGCCCGCGGTGGGCGATACGGTGCTCGCGATTGGTAACCCCTATAACCTCGGCCAAACCACCACTTATGGCATTATTTCCGCGACCGGGCGTACCGGGATGAGCTTTTATGGCCGCCAAGACTTTTTACAAACCGATGCCGCGATCAACCGAGGGAACTCTGGCGGCGCCTTGGTCAACAGCCGCGGCGAGTTGGTGGGTATTAATACCGCCTCATTCCAGCAAGCCACCGATTTGGAAACCTATGGCATCTCGTTTGCTATTCCCTACGGGTTGACTGAAAAAATCATGAATAAACTGATTGCCGATGGCCGAGTGATCCGAGGCTATATCGGGATTGATGGTCGTGATGTGAATCCGGTAATGGCGCGCCTGCTGGATGCCGAGCAGCAACGAGGAGTGATGGTGTCTGGAGTTGACCAAGGGGGACCGGCGGATAAAGCCGGCATCCAACCGCAAGATTTAATTATTAAGATTGATGGGCAAGCGGTACGTGGCGCACGCAGTGCCATGGATATGGTCACCGATACGCGCCCAGGCTCCACGCTAGATGTGACCCTTATTCGTGATGGTGAGACCCTGACTCTGCCGGTCAAGGTGGGCGATGAAAGGCAGCGCCGCTAACGCTGTCGGTCTCTGCGCTTATCGCTTCACGCCATCAAAAACGCCAGCTGGGTGCTGGCGTTTGTGTATCGAGTGCAGGCGAGGTTACGCCGCGTCAATCCGCTCTATTTTCGCGCCCAAGGCTTGAAGTTTATCCTCGATACGCTCATAGCCTCTATCGATATGATAAATGCGATCGACAATGGTCTCGCCCTTGGCGATACAACCTGCAATCACGAGGCTCGCCGAGGCGCGCAAATCGGTCGCCATCACTTGCGCCCCGCTTAAGCTGTCGGTGTCACCACAGATCACGGTATTGCCCTCAATTTCTGCATGAGCGCCCATGCGCTGCAGTTCAGGCACATGCATAAAGCGGTTTTCAAAGATGGTTTCGGTGATAATGCCCGTGCCCTTGGCCACCAAATTAAGCAGGCTAAACTGGGCTTGCATATCAGTCGGAAACCCGGGATGCGGTGCGGTGCGTACATTCACCGCTTTTAGCTCGCGGTCGGTCATATCGAGTTCGATAAAATCATCACCGGTGACGACCTTCGCCCCCGCCTCTTCGAGCTTGTGCAATACCGCTTCGAGTAACTCGGGCGAGGTATGGCGGCAAATAATATGCCCACCAGACACGGCCGCGGCCACCAAGAAGGTGCCGGTTTCAATCCGATCGGCCACCACTGAGTGCTTGCCGCCGCCGAGGCGTTCTACCCCCTCAATTTCAATCCGATCCGTGCCTGCACCTGACACCTTGGCACCCAGCATGTTGAGGAACTTGGCAGTATCAACGATTTCTGGCTCACGCGCCGCGTTTTCAATCACTGTGGTGCCGTCAGCCAGAGTGGCCGCGCTCATGATGGTGACCGTCGCGCCGACGCTGACTTTGTCCATCACAATATGCGCCCCTTGCAAGCGGCCATCCACGGTCGCACGCACATAGCCTTCATCCAAGGTAATAGTGGCACCCAGCTGCTCAAGGCCATTAATGTGCAAGTCTACTGGGCGGGCACCAATCGCGCAGCCGCCTGGCAATGACACTTCGCCTTTACCAAAGCGTGCTACCAAAGGCCCAAGCGCCCAAATAGACGCGCGCATGGTTTTGACTAAATCATACGGCGCACACAGCTCGGTGATGTCACTGGCATCCACATGGACAGAGCCGTTGCGGCTCACCTTGGCACCCAGGCGAGATAACAGTGCCATGGTGGTATCAATGTCACGCAGTTTAGGGACATTCGCCACCTCGACCGGCTCTTCAGCGAGTAATGAAGCAAATAAAATCGGGAGGGCGGCATTTTTCGCGCCGGAAATGGCCACTTCACCTTTTAGCGGGCCATTGCCCGTCACTCGAAACTTTTGCATCAGACCCTCTTACAGCTGCATCAGCTTTTTATCGCGTGCCCACTCAGCTGGTGTCATCGCTTTAATGCTGACCGCATGAATATCATTACGCGCAATGTGATCCGTTAGCGGACCATAGATCGTTTGTTGCTTTTTCACACGTGACATCCCGTCAAACATCTCTGCCACAGCAATCACTTCAAAGTGGCTGCCATCGCCTTTGACGTGCAGCTCGTCCACTGACAAAGCCTTTTCTGAAAAAGCGGCCTCTAAAATGGCTTTAACTTCGCTTGCTTCCACGTTTAAACCCCTTCTTGATGCTCAGCATCGTCAAAAAATGTGTCTAAATTACTCAGCGTTAACAACAATTTAAGTTGCTCGGGCACCCCTTGATAACGCACCTGTTGCCCCTGGCTACGTAGTTGCTTATCAAGGTGTAGCAACATCGCCATACCGGCGGAATCGACGCGTGACAACGCGCTTAAATCCAGGCTAAAGGCGGTGTCGGCGGGGAGCCACTGGTCACGCTGACGCCAAAAGTCAGGCACTGTGTCACGATCTAATCGCCCTGACAAGTGATACTGTTGCCCGTCCCCGGCGGTTAAGCGGATGCTCATGAGGCGTCCTGTTTTTGCTTGTCTTCGCGACGGATGGGGCGCTCAGCCAAGGTTTTTAATTGTTCGATGACCGAATCAATGCCATCACGACGTAGCGGCGCTTTCCACTCCGACTGCTTAGACTGGATCATACTCACCCCCTCAGCGGTGACGTCATAGGCTTGCCAATTTCCTGTCCGAGAATTTTTACGTAAACTAAAATCAAGGCGAATTGGCGGTCGTGATGGGTCGGTAATGTCCACCCGCACTTTGACAATTTTATCGTCCGGGGCAATCGGCTGATCTTTTTGTACCTCGACGGCCTGGTCATCATATTCGAGCAGGATTTGGGCATAAGAAGCAATCATGTATTCAGTGAAGGCCTCGGTAAAGGCATCACGCTGCGCCGGTGTCGCTTTGCGATAATACTGCGCCCCTAACACCAACGATGCCGCATACCGGGTATGGATATAAGGCAGCAACTCGTCTTTCACCACATCTCGCAGCAAGTCCGGATCGGCGCGGAATAAGGTGCGATCTTTACGCAAGCGACTAAACGTGTTGTCCGCAACTTGCTCAATCAGCTGATAAGGGTTGGATTGATCAACCGGCTCACTGGCCTGCGCCACAGAACTAAGGCTAGAAACCATTAAGCAAATGGCGCTACCCAGTGCGATCAATGTCTTCTTCATGCTGTTTACTCCTTGTCACCCATGCTGTAGAGGAATTGACCGATCAAGTCTTCTAGCACCAGTGCCGATTTGGTGTCCTGAATTTTATCTCCCGCCTCGAGATAGCCAATGCCGAGGGCTTCATCCACGAAACCTGGGGTAATACCAATGTACTGCTCGCCCAATAACCCCGCGGTATAAATCGAGGCCGAACTTGATTCCGGAAAGCGCCCGGCGTCCGCGTTTATTTGCAAGGTAACCTGAGGGACATACGTCTCTGCATTCAAAGAAATATCTGTGACCTGGCCGACTGTCACGCCGCCCACCTTGACGGGTGAGCGTACTTTCAAACCACCAATATTGTCGAACTCAGCGGTTAAGGTATAGGTATCCGCCCGCCCCCAACGTTGGACATCTGCCACTTGAAACGCCAAGACCAATAACGCTGCAATGCCCGCAATGACAAAGCAGCCTACCCAAAATTCTGTTTTACGACTCTGTTGCATGATTAATTCCCAAACATGAGTGCAGTAAGGACAAAGTCAAGGCCAAGCACGGCCAACGATGAATGTACCACAGTACGTGTGGTGGCGCGGCTGATCCCTTCCGATGTCGGCGTGGCATCATAGCCGTTAAAAAGCGCAATCCAGGTCACAGCCACCGCAAATACCACGCTTTTGATCAGGGCGTTGCCCACGTCATAACCCAGATCAACCGACGCTTGCATCACTGACCAGAAACTGCCGTGATCAATGCCTTTCCAGTCGACGCCAACTAACTCGCCACCCCAAATGCCCACCAGCATAAAAATGACGGCCAGCAGTGGCATGGCGATTACGCCCGCCCAAAAACGCGGGGCAATCACTCGGCGTAGCGGGTCGACCGCCATCATTTCAAGGCTAGAGAGCTGCTCGGTGGCTTTCATCAAGCCTATTTCTGCGGTCAGTGCTGACCCGGCGCGTCCGGCAAACAGCAAGGCGGTCACCACGGGGCCAAGCTCACGCAGCAGCGACAAGGCCACCATTTGCCCAAGGCTGGTTTCCGCGCCAAAGTCTGACAATACCAGATAGCCTTGCAAGCTCAGTACCATGCCAATAAATAAGCCGGACACCATGATGATCGCCAGTGAGCGAACGCCCACCGAATAAAGCTGTTTGACCAACAATGGAAAGGTTTTGCTCGGCTGCGGACGGCCAATCAGTGCGCCTGCCATCACAAAGGTTGCACGGCCCATGGACTCGGCCACACGCATCGCCCGGCGGCCCACATCTTCAATTTGTGTTCTGATCACCGGAAAATCTCCTGCGTTAACTCGCCAGCGGGATAGCGAAAAGGCACAGGGCCATCGGGATGGCCTTCTAAGAATTGTTTGACCCATGGATCAGGGTTGTCACGCAGCGACTGGGGCGAGCCACTGGCGATAATGCGGCTATCAGCCAGTAAATAAACCTGATCGGCAATGCTCATCACCTCAGGGACATCGTGTGAGACCACCACACAGGTCAACCCTAGTGCTTGGTTGAGTTGGCGGATCAAGGTGACCAGTACGCCCATGGTAATCGGGTCTTGGCCGACAAAGGGCTCATCAAACAAAATCAGTTCAGGATCGAGGGCTATCGAGCGTGCGAGTGCTGCACGACGTGCCATGCCGCCAGACAGATCACTGGGCATTAAGTCGTGTGCACCACGCAACCCCACCGCTTCTAACTTAAGCATCACGATGGTGTGGATCAATGACTCGTCTAAAGCGGTATGTTCGCGCAGCGGAAAGGCGACATTGTCAAACACCGACATATCGGTGAACAGCGCCCCTGATTGGAACAGCATACTCATACGCTGACGGACTTCAAACAGCTTGCGTCGTCCTAGAGTAGGAATGGCGTGACCATCAAACACAATCTCGCCCGCATCCGGTTTAAGCTGACCGGCAATCAAACGTAGCAAGGTGGTTTTGCCAATGCCTGATGGCCCCATGATCGCGGTTACCTGGCCACGTGGCACTTGCAAATCAATATTGTCAAAAATGCATCGATTGCCCCGTGAGAAAGTCATCCCACTGATATCTATCAGGCTCTGTGCTGCCATGGCCGCATCTCATGGTTATAAAGGAACAAAATGAAGTGGCTGATAATAAGGCGTCACCCACCCTAACACAAGCCACGCCGCACCTCAGCGCCCGCAGGACGTGACTTATCCCTGATAATAGCAGCTTCTTTTCGCTTTTCGTGTCAGACATCGGTCAGCTTACGTCCGGTAAATGTAACGCCAAGTACGCCCAGGTATTGCCAAACGCGATCCCGGTCAGCCAATAACCACTGCCGACAGCCTCTGTATGGCTAACCATCCTTTCGTGGCTATCGTTTTATCGTGTTCTTTCATGGCGACCATTTCATGGCGACCGTTTCACGGCGACAACTCTCATGTTGATGAATGAAATCGCTGATTTCATCGCTAAAGCACGGGCTTTTCGCTTCACATTTACCCCGTTAGCCGTCAGAATTGCACCTCATTTGAACCCAATCAATAAACGCAAAGGATAGGTGTCATGGTCATAGCGGTTGCCATACTCATTGTTGGACTCATCGTGCTAGTGTGGAGTGCCGACCGATTAGTGTTCGGCGCGGCAGCAATCGCGAAAAACTACGGCGTCTCTCCGCTGGTGATCGGGATGACTATTCTGGCCATGGGCTCCTCCGCCCCCGAGATGATGGTCTCGGCCAATGCTGCCTTAGCAGATAAAACCGACACCGCCGTAGGAAATGTGTTGGGCTCGAATATCGCCAACATCGCGTTAATCCTCGGCTTTACCGCGTTGATCAAGCCCCTTTCTATCGGCTCGACCATTATTCGCCGCGAGCTGCCTTTGATGTTAGGGGTCACCGTCTTGGCTGGGGTGCTGCTTTGGAACAACCACCTGGGCTTTTTTGAAGGGGTGGGGCTGTTCACCCTGTTTGTGATTTTCATCCTAATGATGCTAAAAATCGGCAAAGACTCGGGTGGCACCGATCCAATACTGGCCGACCAACAGTCGGATATTCCTAATGATGTCAGTAACCTGAAAGCGGTGCTGTGGATCATCATTGGTTTGCCATTGCTGCTGGTCTCTTCCGATCAAGTGGTTGACTCGGCGGTGACCATCGCGCAGTACTTTGGCATGAGCGATTTGGTGATCGGCTTGACCATCATCGCCATTGGCACCAGCTTGCCTGAGCTCGCCGCGTCGATAGCGGGGGTAATGAAAGGGGAAGATGATTTGGCCGTCGGCAATATTATCGGCTCAAACGTGTTCAATATTCTCGCGGTGATGGGGATCCCAGGATTACTCAACCCCTCAGCGATCAGTGAGTATGCCATGAGCCGCGATTATTATATTATGTTGGTGCTTTCCATCATGTTGCTGATTTTTGCACTCGGTAAATCACGTAGCATCAACCGCATTGAAGGCGCTGTTTTTCTCCTTTGTTATATCGGCTATCAAGGCTACCTGTTTGTTAACGCAGCAGCCTAAACGGACACGAGTATGAGTGATTACAGTTTTGATTTTCGCCGCGCAGGGCTTGATGTGCTCAACATTGAGCAAGACGCGATTGCGCAGCTAAAAACGGCGATCGATGACCACTTCGCGGCCGCTTGCCAACTCATCTTACATGCCACGGGGAAAGTGGTGGTGATGGGCATGGGTAAATCCGGCCATATTGGTAAAAAAATCGCCGCGACATTGGCCAGCACGGGGACGCCCGCGTTTTTTGTCCATCCAGGGGAAGCCAGCCACGGCGATCTGGGAATGATAAACCAAGGTGATGTGGTACTGGCCATTTCCAACTCGGGGGAAGCCGGTGAAATCTTAACCTTGCTGCCCGTGATTAAACGCCTCGGGATCCCCTTGGTCTGTATGACCGGCAACCCTAATTCCAGCATGGGTCAGCTCGCGAAAGTGAATCTTAATATTCATGTCCCGCAAGAAGCCTGCCCATTGGCCTTGGCCCCCACCTCCAGCACCACCGCCACCTTAGTGATGGGCGATGCCCTCGCGATGGCGTTGATGCAAGCCAGAGGCTTTACCGCGAACGACTTTGCCCTCTCCCACCCCGGCGGCGCACTGGGGCGTAAGCTATTATTACGTATCAGTGATTTAATGCACCAAGACGAGCGCTTACCCGTGGTTGAGGACTCCGCCACCGTCCGTGATGCGCTTTTAGAGGTGTCAGAAAAAGGCCTAGGCATGACAGCGATTGTTGATAGTCATGGGCAACTCACGGGCGTGTTTACCGATGGTGATTTGCGCCGCTTGCTGGATATGCGCATTGACCTGCACACCACCACCATCGGCTCGGTGATGTCGAAAAACCCGGTCACCATTGAGCCGGAACTGCTGGCGGCAGAAGGACTCAAACTCATGGAAGAGCGTAAAATTAACGGGTTGCTGGTTGCCAAAAACGGCCAGCTGCTTGGCGCCCTTAACATGCATGACCTTTTAAAAGCCGGAGTAATGTAATGGCTTCCACTGTGATTGACACCCTTTATGGCCCTGTAGCCGCCGACGTATTTCAACGTGCCGCGGCGATAAAGTTGCTGATTTGTGATATTGATGGCGTGTTCTCCGATGGTCGCGTTTACATGGGCAATCATGGCGAAGAGCTCAAGGCGTTCCATACCCGTGATGGGTATGGCATCAAATCGATCATGAATGCCGGCATTGAGGTCGCGGTGATCACTGGCCGCCAATCGCAGATTGTCGCGAACCGCATGCAGGCGCTCGGTGTCCAACATGTGTATCAAGGACAAAGTGATAAACTTTCGGCGTATCAAGACTTGTGCCGCCATATTGATGTTTTACCCGCCCACACCGCCTATATGGGCGATGACTTAATTGATTGGCCGGTGATGGAGAAAGTCGGGCTTGCCTGCTGTGTCGCGGATGGTCATCCACTCCTTAAGCGTCGCGCGCACTTTGTCACGCAAACAGGCGGTGGCTTCGGCGCCGTGCGTGAAGTGTGCGATCTCATGTTAGAGGCGCGTGGTGAACTCGACCAACACAAGGGCTTGAGTTTATGATCCGGCGGCTTGGCCTGCTTCTATTGGTCGTGCTTTGTAGCGTAAGCGGTTACTATCTATTGGTGCAGCATGGCTGGCAGCAAGTACAACAGGTTACCCCTGATGCTGAAAAGCCGCTTTTTACTGGCGAAGCGATCCAAACTGTGCAATATGATGCGGATGGTGTGCGCAGCTACACCGTACACGCCAAGCATCTTGAGCATTATGCCAAGATTGATGAAACCCACTTTAATGAACCCGTTCTGTGGACGTACAAAGCAGGCACAGAGGAAGAGTGGCGGGTGAGTGCAGACTACGCAATATTGTCCGATGACCACCTGTTGACCATGACGGGCAACGTGCGCATTTTTAACCTACTACCGAATGCACAAATAGATTCGGTAGCCACTGATTCGGTGACCTTGAATCTCACCACGCGAGATTTTTGGTCTGAGAGTCCGACGACGATCACCGGCACCCGTTTTCAAACCAAAGGTCAACGGGTGAAAGGAAATTTCGGTAACCACCAGATGGAATTGTTAGACGATGTTAGAGGCCGATATGAAACGACCCCTCGTTAAAGCGCTGGCAGGTGCCATGTTGCTACTGTCGCATTACTCACTGGCTCTAAGCAGTGATACTGAGCAACCTATTCACATTCAATCAGAAAGCCAGCACCTGGATATGGCCACCAACACGGTGACCTTTACCCAGAATGTGGTCCTGACCCAAGGCAGCATTAAAATCTTGGCTGATAAACTGATCGTGATTCGCCCGGAGGGCCAAGAGGGGGATGAAACCATCGAAGCCTATGGCAAGCCGGCCACGTTTGAGCAAACCATGGACGATGGCAAAGAGATTCATGGCGAAGCCAACAAGCTGCGCTACGAAGTGGGCAATGAATTTCTTAAAATGTCGACCAATGCGATGCTTGAGCAAAGTGGCAATCAGGTGGAAGGCAACGTGATCACCTATGAAATCGACAAGCAACAGCTTGTGGCAGAAAGTGATAGCACCAAACGCGTCACCACGATTTTGCAGCCGAGCACCAAGTCGTCATCCTCTCAGGATGCATCCACGTCAGACGAGCAATAAGAGGCGACATGGCAACACTCACAGCGGCCAATCTGGCCAAAAGTTATAAAGGGCGAAAGGTGGTCGCCGATGTCAGCTTAGAAGTGAAATCCGGTGAAATTGTTGGTCTTTTAGGCCCTAACGGTGCGGGTAAAACCACCTCGTTTTACATGATTGTCGGCTTGGTCGCTCGTGACGAAGGGGCCATCTATATCGATGACAAAGACATCAGCATTCAGCCGATGCATAACCGCTCACGCTTGGGGATCGGCTACTTGCCACAAGAGGCGTCGATATTTCGTAAGCTGAGCGTCTACGATAACCTGATGGCGGTGCTACAAACCCGTAAGTCGCTAAGCAAAGAAGAGCGCCAAGACAAGGCAGAAGATTTGCTCGATGAGTTTAATATCCAGCATATCCGTGACAGCTTGGGGATGGCCTTATCCGGCGGTGAACGCCGTCGGGTAGAAATCGCGCGTGCATTGGCCGCCAATCCGAAATTTATTTTGCTGGATGAGCCCTTTGCCGGGGTCGATCCGATATCGGTGATCGATATTAAGAAAATCATCGAGCATTTACGTGATCGTGGCTTAGGCGTATTGATCACCGACCACAATGTGCGCGAAACGCTCAGTGTCTGTGAACATGCTTACATTGTCAGCCAAGGACACTTGATTGCACACGGCACCCCTGATGAAGTGCTTAATGATGAGCATGTCAAACGGGTCTATTTGGGTGATCAATTCAAACTCTAGTGCGCCCGATCATGCCAGCTTGGTGAGCGTGTTCGGATAAAATATAGTGGACTGGCTCACGCTACAAACTGCCAATCAAGGCTATAGTTACTAAAGAGCGCTTGCCCTGTTAGCCAGAGCAAGCGTTTTTAACCTCTTCGGTCGTTGAAATAAGGAAAGGTGTACCGCCTCTATGAAACCCACGCTTCAGCTTAAGCTTGGACAACAACTCGCAATGACACCGCAGTTGCAACAGGCGATCCGTCTGTTGCAACTGTCGACGCTGGACTTGCAACAGGAAATCCAAGAAGCGTTGGAAAGTAACCCGCTGTTGGAGCATGACGAGGGCCAAGAGCAAGAGGCCACTCAGCACGAGCCATCCCATGATAAAGACGCGGACGCACAAGAAACTGCAACCGCCAGCGCCGACACCATGGAAACCTCTGACGCGTTTGAAAAGAACGAAATGCCAGACGATCTCCCGGTCGATACTACCTGGGATCATCTCTACTCGGCTGGCACGGGCAACACGGGCGCAGGTGCCAGCGGATACGACGACCAACCGGTTTATCAAGGCGAAACCACCCAAACGCTATACGACTACTTAAAATGGCAGCTCGAGCTGACGCCTTTTTCGGAAAACGATCAGGTGATTGCGATGGCGATCATTGATGCGGTGGACGATCAAGGTTACCTGTCAGTGAGTACCGAAGAGATCCTCGATAGCTTAGGCAGCGAAGAGATTGAACTTGACGAAGTCGAAGCGGTGCTCAAACGCGTGCAGCATTTTGATCCCCTAGGCGTTGCCTCTCGCACACTGCAAGAGTGCTTGATGCTGCAACTGGCAACCTACGACGCCGATACCCCTTGGCTGGATGACGCGCGGAAGGTGCTCACCGAACACATGGACTTGCTCGCCAACCGTGATTATCGCCAGTTGATGCGTGAAACCCGGCTAAAAGAGCCTGAGCTTAAATCCGTGATGCAATTGATTCATAGCCTCGAGCCACGCCCAGGTAACTTGATTGTGACCAACGAGGCCGAATACGTCGTCCCTGATGTCTCCGTGTTTAAGCATCAAGGTCAGTGGGTGGTTCAAATCAACCCAGATAGTGTGCCCAAACTAAAAGTGAATGAGCAATACGCCGCCTATGGCCGTAATGGGTGTAGCCCTTCTGATAGCCAGTTTATTCGCTCACACCTGCAAGAAGCCAAGTGGCTGATCAAAAGCCTCGAGAGCCGCAATGACACCTTGCTGAAGGTAGCACGCTGTATTGTCGAACATCAGCATGACTTCTTTGAGTATGGGGAAGAGGCCATGAAGCCGATGGTGCTTAACGACATCGCCTTGGATGTCGATATGCATGAATCAACCATCTCCCGTGTGACCACCCAAAAGTTCATGCATACGCCACGCGGTATTTTCGAGCTGAAGTACTTTTTCTCTAGTCACGTCAGTACCGACAATGGCGGCGAGTGCTCATCCACAGCAATTCGCGCACTGATCAAAAAATTGGTCGCTGACGAGCCGGCTAATAAGCCGCTTAGCGACAGTAAGATTGCCACATTGCTGGCCGAGCAAGGCATTAAAGTTGCACGACGGACCATTGCTAAGTACCGAGAATCTCTAGGTATTGCACCGTCAAACCAGCGTAAGCGTCTACTATAGGCGCCTCAACAGAAGGAAAGTGTGTATGCAAATCAATCTGACCGGACAGTCTGTCGACGTCACGCCACCACTACGCGAGTATGTGGAGACCAAGTTTGCTAAACTCGAGCGCTTTTTCGAGCACATTAATAATGTCCATGTTGTACTGAATGTCCAAAAGCTCGACCAGATTGCAGAAGCAACGCTCCACGTCAACAACGGGGAGATCCATGCAAAAGCACAATCGCATGATATGTATGCGGCCATCGATGGGCTGACCGATAAGCTGGTCAAGCAACTGAGTAAACACAAAGAAAAGCTCAAACAGCACTAAGCTATGGAACTGAAAGAAGTACTGTCAGTGGACTGCACCCGCAGTGCCGTCCACTGCTCTAGCAAGAAACGCGCACTGGAAATTATCAGCCAGGTTGCTGCGGACAAGCTAGGCACCAACGCACAAACCTTGTTTGAATGCATGCTAAGTCGCGAAAAGCTGGGGACGACCGGCATAGGAGCGGGGATTGCCATTCCCCATGGTCGCACACTCGATAGCCAACATGCCGTGGGGGTGCTGCTACAATGCGCCCAGCCCATTGAGTTTGATGCGGTGGACAAACGGCCTGTCGATCTGCTGTTCGCGCTACTGGTGCCCGACGAGCAGTGCAAGGTACACCTGCAAACCCTGTCCGCGATTGCCGAGAAGTTGAATGACAAAAAGCTGTGTCGTCAACTGCGCAATGCTAATTCAGACCAAGAGCTGTACAATATCATTACCCAATAATGGGCAATGCTGACGGGAGCGAACTATGATGCTAAAAATTGTTAGTGGCCGTTCCGGCTCAGGAAAGTCAGTGGCATTGCGGGTGCTGGAAGATCTTGGCTATTACTGCGTTGATAACCTGCCCGTCAACTTACTGCGTGACTTTGTGGTCTCTCAAGACGATGTGGACGCCAAGATTGCGGTCAGTCTCGATATTCGCAATTTCCCTAACGCTAAAGAACCGGTTGCCGACACCTTGGCGGCGCTGCGCGACATCTGCGATGTTACTGTGTACTATTTAGACGCCGACGATAAAGATCTGATTAAACGCTTCAGTGAAACGCGTCGGTTGCATCCACTGTCTCGCCAAAACCTTTCTTTAGAGCAAGCCATTTTGGCCGAGCGTCAGCAGATGGCGCCAATTAAAGAGCACGCGGATCGGGTGATTAACACCACGGGCTTGTCGATTCACGACTTAAGTGAGTCCGTACGTTCATTGGTGCTAGGTCGCACCAGTAGTGATTTGGTGATGGTGTTTGAATCTTTTGGCTTTAAACATGGCTTGCCTGCCGATGCCGATTATGTGTTTGATGTTCGCTTTCTCCCCAATCCACACTGGGAGCCCGCGCTCCGCCCTCATACTGGCTTGGAAAAACCGGTGCGTATGTTTCTTGCCGCCCAGCCTGACGTGGCAATGTTAGTGGCGCAGATTAAAGGGTTTCTCGAGTCTTGGTTACCTGCGCTTAAAAATAACAACCGTAGTTATGTCACCGTGGCGATTGGCTGTACTGGGGGCAAACACCGCTCGGTGTATGTCGCGCAATACTTATCGGATTATTTTCAGGAGCTGGGCGAGCAAGTGCAAACACGTCACCGTACCTTGGAGCAAAAACAGTGACCTCGATATCGGCTCAAGTGTGTATTCGTAACCGCTTAGGTTTGCATGCGCGCGCGGCGATCAAATTAGTGGAACTGATGCAAGATTATGATGCTGATGTGATACTGCAAAGCGCGGATAAATCCGCGACGGCTGACAGTGTGATGGCGATGCTGATGCTGGAATCGGCGCAAGGTGAAACCATTACCGTTTCAGCCACTGGCCCACAAGCATCGCCTGCTCTCGATGCCGTGAAAGCATTATTTGAAGCCGGCTTCGACGAAGACAGCTAAATCGTCTCCCCTTCTATGCCACTGCGCAGACCAGCGCGTTGAATCGCGCTAAATCCCGCCGATAACCGATTTGTCATGCGACAGACTCCCCTGATTGGGTTAGAATTTTAGTCATTGCATTTGGGGGAGTGGCCGATGGCAGAAACACTAGAACAAGAACAAAGTAACCTAACCCACCAACGGCTCCAAGAAGTCACTCAATTGCTCGAGCAAGGGATGTTCGTTCGCGTACGCCGTATGCTCGAGGACATGGAGCCAGAAGACATAGCACACCTTTTAGAGGCCTCTCCACCGAAAGGCCGTCTAGTGCTTTGGCAGCTCACCGATCCTGAAGATCAAGGTGAGATCCTTGATGAGCTATCAGAAGATGTGAAAGACGGCATCATGGTTCGCATGGCCCCTGACCAGCTCGCGGCAGCGACGGAGGGGATGGAAACCGATGATGTGGCTTACTTGCTCCGCAGCCTACCGCAAGACGTGTCCCAAGACGTGCTGGCGGAAATGGACGCCCAAGACAGGACGCGGGTACAGCAAGCCCTTTCTTACCCCGAGGAGTCCGCTGGCGGGATCATGAACACGGACGTCATCACTATCCGTGATGATGTCACCGTGGATGTGGTATTGCGCTATTTGCGGATGCGCGGTGAGTTACCCGACACCACAGATACCCTGTATGTGATCGACCCCAACGGCCGCTTGATTGGTAACTTGCCGATCAGTGCCCTGTTGGTTAACCAGCCGGATACCGATATCGCTGACATCATGGATGCCCCGGATGAAGCGATCAGTGTCACCATGGACGACGGGGATGTCGCCAGCTTGTTTGAACGCCGTAATTGGGTCTCTGCGCCCGTGGTGGATGAGCATAATCACTTGGTTGGTCGGATCACCATTGATGATGTGGTAGACATTATTCGTGAAGACGCTGAACACTCAATGATGAGCATGGCAGGTCTTGATGACGAGGAAGACACCTTTGCCCCCGCGTTTAAAAGTGCGCGTCGCCGTAGTATTTGGCTAGGGATCAATGTGTTGGCAGCGTTAACCGCGGCCTCGGTGTCCAACATGTTTGAAGGGACCCTGGATAAAATGGCGGCGATTGCGGTGTTGATGACCATTGTTCCCTCCATGGGCGGTGTGGCCGGTAACCAGACCGTCGCCTTGGTGATTCGCGGCCTGGCCGTTGGCCATATTGGTGATTCCAACACCCGCTGGCTGTTGGCCAAAGAAGCCACTGTCGGCATGATTAACGGCCTAGTGTGGTCGATGATCATTGGCGGTGTAGTGGTGTTATGGAAAGGTAATATTGAGCTGGGCTTGATCATCTCAGGCGCGATGATGGTTAACCTGTTTGTCGCAGGTATTGCTGGGGTAGCGATACCGACGTTGCTGAAAAAGTACAATATCGATCCGGCATTGGCGGGGGGATGGCGCTGACCACGGTCACCGATGTGGTCGGTCTGCTCGCCTTTTTAGGGCTGGCTACCTTATTTATTACTTAGCCTCTGTCGTATAAAAAAGGCGAGCCACCTGGCTCGCCTTTCTCATTGGATAGCTTGAAACCGCGTCATTACTCGTCCAAGAAACTACGCAATGTCTCAGAGCGGCTTGGGTGACGTAACTTACGCAGCGCTTTCGCCTCAATCTGGCGAATACGTTCACGGGTCACATCAAACTGCTTACCCACTTCTTCCAGGGTATGGTCGGTATTCATTTCAATACCAAAGCGCATACGCAGGACTTTCGCTTCACGCGGTGTCAGACCGGCCAGCACATCATTGGTCGCCATCTTAAGATTGTTCGACGTCGCCGAATCCATCGGTAGCTCCAAGGTCGTGTCCTCGATAAAGTCACCCAAGTGTGAATCTTCGTCATCACCAATTGGGGTTTCCATCGAGATCGGCTCTTTAGCGATCTTCAATACCTTGCGAATTTTGTCTTCCGGCATCAACATCCGTTCAGCCAGCTCTTCAGGCAACGGCTCTCGGCCCATTTCCTGAAGCATCTGACGCGAAATGCGATTGAGCTTGTTGATGGTCTCAATCATGTGCACCGGAATACGGATGGTTCGCGCTTGGTCAGCAATCGAGCGCGTGATTGCCTGACGGATCCACCAAGTCGCATAGGTTGAGAACTTATAGCCACGGCGATATTCAAACTTATCGACCGCTTTCATCAAGCCAATGTTACCTTCCTGGATAAGGTCCAAGAACTGTAGGCCACGGTTGGTGTATTTCTTAGCAATCGAAATAACCAGACGTAGGTTGGCCTCAACCATTTCTTTTTTCGCACGGCGTGCTTTCGCTTCACCGATAGACATGCGACGGCTGATGTCTTTGATCCGCTCGACCGACAAGCCCGTCTCTTCTTCGATAATCTTCAGCTTCTGCACACAGCGGCGAAGATCTTCTTCGTAACGCGCCACACGCTCTGCGTAAGGCTTGCCAGAGTTCAGCGCTTCGTCAATCCATGCATCCGATGACTCATTGCCCGCAAACAGTTGCACGAAGGTTTTCTTCGGCATTTTGGCCTGGTCGACACAAAGACGCATCACCAAACGCTCTTGGGTGCGCACCTTGTCCATGGTTTGACGCATGTCATTAACCAGACGATCAAACTGCTTGGGGATCAGACGGAACTGCTTAAACGTTTCAGACAGCGCATCGATCGACGCTTTAGTACGCTCATCATAACGACCGTACTGTTGGATCGCGGTTTCCATCGCCGCATAGGTACGACGAAGCTCGCTGAACTTCTCACGCGCCAGTTCAGGATCGATACCAACATCTTCATCACTCTCATCGTCTTCGTCGGTATCGTCTTTTTCTTCGTCTTCATCATCTTCGTCATCAAGCTCTTTTTCGCTGAGCTCGGAGCCGATATGGGTCGCCGTGGGCGCGACGTCATCCTGGTCTGGATCGATAAAACCAGAAATAATGTCGGTTAAGCGAAGCTCTTCCGCTTCCACTTTATCGAACTGATCAAGCAGTGAGGCAATCGAGGCCGGATATTCTGCCACCGAACACTGCACCTGGTTGATGCCGTCTTCGATACGCTTGGCGATATCGATCTCACCCTCACGGGTCAACAGCTCAACCGTGCCCATTTCTCGCATATACATGCGAACAGGATCCGTGGTGCGACCGATTTCACTCTCCACGCTAGAAAGTGCCGCCGCCGCTTCTTCGGCTGCGTCTTCGTCGGCCACGGTTTCTGACATCATTAGCTCATCGGCATCAGGGGCGGATTCCACCACTTGAATGCCCATGTCGTTAATCATCTGAATGATGTCTTCTATTTGGTCGGAATCGACAATGTCTTCCGGGAGGTGGTCATTAACTTCGGCATAGGTCAGATAGCCTTGCTCCTTGCCTTTTGCGACAAGCAACTTCAGCTGTGACTGCGGATTTTGATCCATAGACGATATCCAACTTCGGGTCTGAGTGAAGAATTTAGTATGCGGAAACGCAAACCGCCAATTTTAACAAATGTCACCTTTGCTGGCTACTTTCTAAACGGACTGGCTCTGTATCAGTAGCATCAGTTCCCGCTTCTCTTCGACTGATAAGCCGACGGTATTTGACTTCGCTTGCAACTTGGCTATTTGTTGTTCGACACACTGGGCGAGTATTTTATCCAGTGAATCGCAAAAAAGTTCTGACGCATTTTCATCGTCAACATGTAGATCCCAGCCAGCCAACCGGGCTAGCAAGGCTTCTTGCTTGGTTCCCCGCCAGTGCTCTAGCAACTGACCGGTAGTGATATGGGGGCGCTGTCGGCAAATCTCAAGGATGGGGTTTAACAACGCTAACCCGGGTAAATCAATGGTATCGGCCGATGGCAACGGCGGCACTTCTTGGCCGAGTTTGGGGTACTGCACTAACAGCGCAATCACCTCACGCATCGGCGTGCGCTTAATGTCCTGTTGACCATGCACTTTCACCGGCTGACCCTGACGACGAATCAGGGTATCAAGCTGATGATCATCCATAATCCCCAGCTTCTGTCCTAGGGTATTACGCAAGTAAAGCCGCAAGGTATCACCCGGCACCTTTTCAATCAGCGGCACCGCCAAATTCGCCAGCTTGGCTTTCCCCTCTTGGCTACTGGTATCCACCTGCTTGAGCAAGGTGGTAAACATAAAGGTCGATAAACTCTGCGCCTCGCCCAGACGCTGCTCAAACCCTTCTTTGCCTTCTTGGCGGATGATAGAGTCCGGGTCGTCACCGTCAGGCAAAAACATAAATTTTAACTGGCGGCCATCGTGGATATAAGGCAGCGCTTGCTCCATCGCCCGCCAAGCGGCATCGCGTCCTGCTCTATCGCCGTCGTAGCAACACAGTATAGTACCGGTTTGCCGGAAAAGGGTTTGAATATGCTCGCCCGTGGTCGAGGTGCCCAAGGAGGCCACCGCATAATCCACGCCAAATTGCGCCAACGCGACCACGTCCATGTACCCTTCTACCACGAGTATACGCTCGGGATGGCGATAGCGTTGCATCACCTCATACAAGCCGTATAGCTCACGCCCTTTATGGAAAATCGGCGTTTCTGGCGAGTTAAGGTATTTGGGGGTGCCATCCCCTAATACACGGCCACCAAAACCGATTACTCGCCCACGGCGATCACGGATTGGGAACATCACGCGGCCACGGAACCTGTCGTAGCTATGGCCGTTATCGTTCTCAATCAACATGCCAGCGGTGAGCAACTGACGAATATCAGCTTGATTGCGACCAAAGCGGCGCTTAATGGTGTCCCATTTATCCGGGACAAAGCCAATACCAAATTGCTTAACTACTTCGCCGGATAGACCACGCTGTTTGAGGTAATCAATGGCCACTTGCCCCGCATCAGTGCGTAGTTCGCCACTGTAGGTACGCGCAATGGCTTCCATCATCTCGTAGATCTGACGCTTGTCATCACTGGGCATACTCGGACGCGTGTTGCCGCCCCCGGTTTGCTCACGAGGTACCTCTAAGCCTAAGGTGCTGGCGAGCTCTTCGATGGCATCAGGAAACTCCAGTCGCTCGAATTCCATCACAAAGTCGATAGCATTGCCGTGCACACCACATCCGAAGCAGTGATAAAACTGCTTGTCTTGGCTTACACTGAATGAAGGCGTCTTTTCGTTATGGAAAGGGCAACAGGCACTGTAGTTTTTGCCTTTTTTCTTGAGCTTGACCCGTGCATCAATGATCTCAACGATGTCGAGACGTGAAAGCAAGTCATCAATGAATGCGCGCGGGATTCTGCCTGCCATAACCTGAAATTTATAGGGAGAGAAGCAAACAAGCCGCGCCGTCCAAATAAGGAAAGCACGGCTTGTTATAGAGTGGGAAAAGACTAGCCTAGGTGTGCTTTAACACGCTGGCTTACTTTTCCCATATCAGCACAGCCTTGAACTTGGGGTTTTAACACCCCCATTACTTTGCCCATGTCTTGCATTGACGATGCACCGGCTTTCTCAACCGCTGCTTTCACCAATGCATCGACCTCGTCATCGCTTAACGGTTGGGGTAGAAATTCTTCTATCACCGCAATCTCGGCAAGCTCTGTCTCGGCAAGATCATCACGACCGGCTGCTTGGTACTGGGCTACGGAATCACGGCGCTGCTTCACATTTTTGGTCAGCACAGCCAGGATAGCTTCGTCGCTTAGCGACTGACGGGTATCCACTTCTTGCTGTTTAATCGCTGCCATCACAAGGCGAAGCGTCCCGAGACGCGCCTTGTCTTTTTGTTTCATCGCCGTTTTTTGGGCGTCTTTTAGACGTTCAAGCAATTCCATAGCACCTTCCTGAATCTGTCTTTATTAGTACAGACGTACGCGGCGTTGGTTTTCGCGGGCCAACTTCTTCAGGTGACGCTTCTGAGCGGCAGCTTTAGCGCGTTTGCGAACGGTCGTTGGCTTTTCATAGTTCTCACGACGACGAACTTCAGAAAGAATACCGGCTTTCTCACAAGAGCGCTTAAAGCGACGCAGTGCTACGTCAAATGGTTCGTTTTCACGTACTTTAACTACTGGCATGTGCCTTTCACCTCGGGGGTTGTCAGTTACTGCTGGCGAACAATTGGCCAGCCTTGATTAAAAATGGTGCGAAATTCTAATCCGAATAGGGGGTGATTGTAAAGCGCATCTGGCGAATTACTTCTAAGCCATGTAAGATTGCGCGCACGGTCAGCCTGCGCTGACACTGTCTTCTTCGCTTTGGTCATCACAATATACGTGAAGCATGACTGTAAGCACTCCATCTATCGGCTGTTATTCTGAGGTTATGATGCGCATTCTAGGCATAGAGACATCTTGTGACGAAACCGGCGTCGCCATCTACGACGACCAAGCGGGCCTTCTGTCACATAAACTTTACAGCCAAGTCAAGCTTCACGCTGATTATGGTGGCGTGGTGCCTGAACTTGCCTCGCGCGATCATGTTAAAAAAACCTTGCCGCTGATTAAAGCGGCCATGGCGGAGGCAAACCTCACCCCAGCTCAGATTGATGGAATTGCTTATACCGCGGGCCCCGGCCTAGTCGGTGCCTTGCTGGTTGGCTCAACCATTGGACGCAGTCTGGCCTATGCATGGCAAGTCCCCGCGGTGGGCGTTCACCATATGGAAGGTCACCTTCTCGCCCCGATGCTAGAAGATAACCCGCCGCCTTTTCCATTTATTGCTCTATTGGTCTCGGGCGGCCATACACAGCTGGTCGAAGTGAAAGGCATTGGTCAATATCGCATTCTTGGTGAGTCAATTGACGACGCCGCCGGTGAGGCGTTTGATAAAACGGCTAAACTGATGAATCTCGATTATCCCGGTGGCCCCTTGCTGTCGAAATTGGCAGAAAACGGCACCCACGGCCGTTTTACTTTTCCACGCCCGATGACCGATCGCCCCGGGTTAGACTTTAGCTTCTCCGGCTTAAAAACCTTTGCCGCCAATACCATCGCCGCTAATGAGACGGACGAACAAACGCGCGCCGATATTGCTTATGCGTTTCAAGATGCCGTGGTCGATACCTTAGCTATCAAGTGTAAGCGAGCGCTCGATCAGTGCGGTCTGAATCGCTTAGTGGTCGCGGGCGGCGTGAGTGCCAACCGTCATTTACGGGAAAAGCTGGAGGCGCTGACGCAAAAGCGCGGCGGCGATGTGTTCTATCCTCGTCCTGAGTTTTGTACCGATAATGGCGCAATGATCGCTTACGCGGGCATGCAGCGGCTTAAAAACGGCGAGCATCTGGGTCTCGGTGTAAAAGCCCAGCCACGTTGGCCACTCGACACGCTTGCCGCGGTCGAAACCGACGCATAGTCGTTGGTCAAACCAGACAGACAAAAGGCAGCCTGAGGCTGCCTTTTTTGCTGCGAACGCGCTAGCGTAACCTGCCCCTCACCCGTCGCTAACGTCGCCACCAACCAAGAAGCACAGGTTTTTCATCACCATCCAGCAAGCGCCGGATATTGTCGTAGTGACGAAACAAAATCAAACACGAAAGCATGGCAACGGGCATGGTAAATTGCGGCTTTATCCACCAGGTAAATAGCGGGGCGACGATCGCTGTCACAATCGCACTGAGTGACGAGTAGCCCGTCAACACAAGCACCAACCCCCAGGTCACCACCAGCAGGCCAGTTAAGCTCAAACCAATCGGGGCCATGGCGCCCAGTGCGGTCGCCACCCCTTTGCCGCCACGGAAATGGAAAAAGACCGGGTAAATATGTCCTAGACAGGCCGCAATGGCGATAAGGCCCAGTAGAAATGGATTAATGCCAATCAGGTAGCTTAGCCAAACGGGGATCATCCCTTTTAGCATATCACACAGCAGCACCCAGGCCGCAGCAAAGCGCCCACCGAGACGATAAACGTTCGTCGCCCCTGGGTTTTTCGACCCTTGATCTCTTGGGTCTGGCAAGCCAAACGCGCGACAAACCAACACGGCACTGGACACAGAGCCAAGTAAGTAGGCAGCGATGATGATGGCAATGGCCAGTGCAGTCATGTGAAATCCCTAGAGTTTGTGCCGCATTCGTTGCTATAGTGCGCCGACGTTCATCGATAAACCTATCATGGATCGGAACGCATTGCGTATCCATCTGTCAATGAACACATCCAATAATACGAACTTTCTTACCACAGTGGTATCCGACCTGTCACGGAGTGTGAAAAAACATGGATTCCGTATTCATAGAGCAACTCGACGTGTACACCACTATCGGTGTCTACGATTGGGAACAAACCATCCAGCAAAAGTTGGTGTTCGATATTGAAATGGCGCACGATAATCAACCCGCCGCCCAGCAGGATGACGTGGCGCTAGCGCTTGATTATGCCAGTATCAGTGAGGCGGTTATCGCCCATGTACAGGCCAGCCGCTGTGCGTTGATCGAACGCGTGGCGGAAGAGGTTGCTCAATTAATTCAAACCCAGTTTGGCGTCAGCTGGATTAGAGTGCGGGTGGCCAAGCCAGGCGCAGTCGCTCAGGCTCGTAACGTGGGTGTAGTCATAGAGCGAGGCACACGGTGACACAAGCATTACTTAGTATCGGCTCTAATATCGAGCGCGATTATCACATCGAACAGGCCGTTAAAGCCTTGCGCCAGCTTGACCCACACTGCCGCTTTTCCCGCATTTTTGAAGCCGAACCAGTCGGGTTTGAAGGCCCTCACTTTTACAACCTGATTGCCGAGCTTCACACCTCGCTTCCGTTGCACGACTTTTGGCAAGCCGTTCGTGACATTGAATCGCAACAAGGAAGAGAGCGCAACGACCCCAAATGCCGCGATCGCACCATAGACATAGACCTACTCACCTTTGGCGAACACTGCCAGGAAAAAGGGCCAACGTTGCCACGCAATGATATCTACAAATTTGCCTTTACCCTGTGGCCACTCGCCGAGCTCTGCCCTGACCAAGCCATTCCTGGCGATGGCCGGACGTTCTCCCAGCTTTGGCAAGCCTTTGACCAAGATCAACCACTATGGCCGATTGAGACGCCGACGTATTTGAAGGATATTTAAGCACCATGAGCCTCTTTGAAGCCTTTTTTTTGGCCTTGATTCAAGGATTAACCGAGTTTCTTCCTATTTCTAGCTCCGCGCACCTTATTCTGCCTTCACAGCTTTTTGGCTGGGCCGATCAGGGCCTTGCCTTTGACGTTGCTGTACACGTCGGCACACTGGCCGCAGTGGTGGGGTATTTTCGCCGTGAAGTGTGGAATCTCCTTAAAGCCTTTTTTGCCTCTCTCAAAGGTGAGCACAGCTCGGATAGTCAATTGGCATGGATGATCGTCTTAGCCACGATCCCAGCGTGTGTGGCCGGTTTGTTTTTAAAAGACGTGATCGAGCTTTACCTGCGTGCGGCCTGGGTAATCGCGGCAACCACACTGATTTTTGGTGGCTTATTGTGGTGGGCGGATCGCAAAGCGACCCAAACATGCGATGAGTATCAAACCACGTCCTACCGCGCCGTACTGATAGGTGTGGCGCAAGCCCTTGCCTTGATTCCTGGGACGTCGCGCTCAGGCGCCACCATCACTGCGGCATTAATGCTCGGTTATACGCGCGAAGCCGCGGCACGATTTTCGTTTTTGATGTCGATTCCTATCATTACCCTCGCAGGCTCCTATCTGGGGCTGCAATTGGCGACCAGCCCAGAGCCGGTGGCCATGGATGCGATCGGTGTTGGGCTATTGGTGTCGTTTGTCAGTGCTTACGCGTGTATTCACGCCTTTTTAAAGCTGGTGACACGGGTGGGCATGTTACCCTTCGTGATCTACCGCTTGGTATTGGGTGTGCTGTTACTCGCCTTTATCGCCGGATAAAAAAACACCAAGCACGATACACGTGCTTGGTGGTCTCTCCGTCAGGAATGGGTGGCTGACCGAGGCGTTACTCTCCGGCCACCTTCATGCCATCAATGATCACTGAGCCGGTTTGAATTTGGCTGCGCGTTTCGATATCGGTACCAATCGCGACAATGTTAGCAAACATCTCATTGAGATTGCCGGCAATGGTGATCCCGCTCACCGGGTATTGGATCTCACCATTTTCCACCCAAAAGCCGGCGGCACCGCGTGAGTAATCGCCAGTCACTGGGTTCACCCCTTGTCCCATCAACTCAGTCACCAATAATCCCGTGCCTAAGGTTTTTAGCATGGCATCGGCATCTTGACCGGTGTGGCTCACGTACCAGTTGTGAATGCCGCCGGCATGGCCGGTTGGTTCCATGCCTAGCTTACGCGCGGCATAACTGGTGGCGAGATAGGTGTTTAATACCCCCTTTTCAATGATGCGCCTGTCTTGTGTGATCACTCCTTCACTATCAAAGGGTGCACTCGCGGCGCCTTTTCGTACATGGGGTAACTCGTTGATGGTGAGCCAATCTGGGAAGATCTGCTCGCCTTTCTTATCCAATAAGAAAGAGGACTTGCGGTAAAGCGCTGAACCGCTGATCGCCATCACCAAATGGCCAAACAGCCCAGTAGCCACACTGCGATCGAACATCACTGGCACTTGGCATGTCGCCACACTGCGTGGGTTTAAGCGCGCCACAGCGTGTTTGGCCGCTTCGACTCCCACAAAGGCCGGTGTCCATAAGTCCGCTTTGTCCCGTGCCACCGTGTAGCTCATGTCACGCTCCATCCCTGCGTCACTCTCCGCTATCACTGAGCAGCTTAGCGCTTGGCGGCTCGAGGGATAACTGCCGAGCATGCCATGGCTATTGCCATAGACACGCACCCCATAGTGGCTGTCATAGCTGGCACCATCGCTGAACTTGATTCGGCTGTCATGGCTCAGTGCCGCTTGCTCGGCTTCAATCGCCAACGCGGCGGCGGTATCCGGCTCGGGCTCATCGGGATAGAATAAATCGAGGTCAGGATAGTCAAAGGCCATTAACGCTTTAGGTGCTGGGCCTCCGAAAGGATCCGGCGAGGTATAGCTTGCGATCTCAAGCGCCGCTTCAACGGTTTTCGCGATCGCTTTGTCCGACAAATCAGTGGTGGATGCGCTGCCTTTGCGCTGATCCCGGTAAACGGTGATCCCAAGGGCACCATCTTGATTGAACTCCACGTTCTCGACTTCGCCCATCCGCGAGCTGACGCTGATGCCGGTACTTTTGGTAATCGCCACTTCCGCCTGGTCACTTTTGGCCGATGCCATGTCGAGCGCACGGCTGACAGCTTGACGAAGTTGCTGCTCTTGCTCGGCGACTTGTTGTTTCACACTCATAGTTGACCTTTTTGATTCGCATTCAAGTTCGACACACTCAGCGCCACGCGCCTATGATAAAAAAGCCCGCGTTTGGGCGCATTTCTTGTTAACATACGTGTCATTGCACATTCTCACTGAGGTTGAACATGGGCCGTAAAAATAAACCCGCTCCCTGGGAGGAAGAGGAAGAGATCATCTGGGTCAGCAAGTCCGAGATGAAACGCGATATGCTTGCCTTGCAAGAACTTGGCGAAGCACTGGTCAAACTCAAACCAGCCGTGTTAGAAAAATTCCCGCTCGACGATGACTTGCTCAGCGCGATTACAGACGCCCAACGCTTGAAGAACGAAGCGCGCCGTCGCCAACTGCAATATGTTGGCAAGCTTATGCGCTCTCGTGACCCTGAGCCGATTCAGGCTGCGCTTGATAAGTTGCAAAATAAGCATGCTCAGCAAACGGTCGAGCTTCACAAGCTTGAGCAACTGCGTGACCGCATCATTGACCAAGGCGACAGTGCGATTAGCGATGTGCTGTTGCAGTACCCTGATGCCGATCGTCAACGTTTACGTCAGCTAGCACGCCAGGCTAAAAAAGAGCAGCAGCAAAACAAACCGCCCAAGGCGTATCGCGAGATTTTCCAGTATCTCAAAAGCTTTTACGACCAAAGCCTGTAAATTGCCACGCCAGTGCCCCGCACTGGCGTGCAGACTTAGGACTCAGTGCCTCCGACCGTCATCGCATCCAGCTTCAAGGTCGGCTGTCCAACCCCCACTGGAACACTTTGCCCAGCTTTACCACACACCCCAACACCGGGATCGATGGCCAAATCATTCCCCACCATCGAGACTTGCTGCATCGCTTCGACGCCGCTGCCAATTAAGGTCGCCCCTTTCACTGGCGTGGTCAGTTCACCGTTTTCAATCAGGTAAGCCTCTGAGGTGGAGAATACAAACTTACCCGAGGTAATATCGACCTGACCGCCGCCAAAGTTTGGCGCGTATAAGCCACGCTCCACGCTGGCAATCATCGACGCTGGCGAGCTTTCACCGCCTAGCATGTAGGTATTGGTCATCCGCGGCATCGGCAGGTGCGCATACGACTCACGACGGCCATTACCGGTGGGTGCGACGCCCATGAGGCTGGCATTGTGCTTATCTTGCATATAGCCTTTGAGCACACCCTTTTCGATTAACACATTGTACTGACCCGGCACCCCCTCATCATCGATGCTCATTGAGCCGCGGCGATCATTCATGGTGCCATCATCAACAATGGTACACAGCGGTGAGGTGACCTGCTCGCCAAGGCGACCGGTAAATACCGATGACTCTTTACGGTTAAAGTCTCCTTCTAAGCCGTGTCCAACCGCTTCATGCAATAAGACGCCTGGCCAGCCGGCCCCCAACACCACGGGCATGGTGCCTGCCGGTGCCGCGTCGGCGCGTAGGTTGACCAGGGCTAGGCGAATCGCTTCATCGGCAAACTGCAGCGCGCGTGACTTACCGGCATCCTCTTGCAAGAATACGTCATAGCCATAACGGCCACCGCCCCCCGCACTGCCGCGTTCACGGCGTCCATCTTGTTCAACCAATACAGAAACCGACAAGCGAACCAATGGACGAATATCGGCGCCATAGGTGCCATCGGTGGCGGCCACCAGCACTTGCTCATAAAGGCCGTTCAGGCTGGCATTCACTTCTTTCACCCGTGGCTCTTTGGCACGGATGTAGCTGTCTATTTCTTTGAGTAGAGCGATTTTCTGCTCGCGGGTTAGGCTCGCGAGCGGATCGATAGGACCATAGTACGGCCTTGCGTGCACCGCAGAAAACGCGCTCACTTTGCCTTGCCCGCCAGCCGGGGCAATCCCACGTGCTGCAGTGGCACTTTGCATCAAGGCATCGGGGGTGAGCTGATCCGAATAGGCAAATCCGGTTTTTTCACCGCTGATCGCTCTCACACCGACCCCGCGGTCGATATTAAATGAACCGTCTTTAATGATGCTGTCTTCCAAGGCGAGGGATTCATGCCAGGTGGATTGGAAGAAAATATCACCGTAGTCAATCTGGCGACCGCTCAGGTGCGCCAGTGTCGCATGCAGTTGCGACTCACTCACGCCCGCCGGGCGCAGCAAGGTTTCTTCGACCTGTTCCAGACTCATTCGTTTACTCTTGGTTGTGGCTGCCGAGCCGGCAGCCGAGAAAAAAGATAACGCGCCGAGGGTGCGCTATTTCAGTTGGCTTTGCAACCGGGTATGAGACAGTACGGGCATCTTATGCCGAATGGATTCCCCCATGCTTAAATCAAGCTCAGCCCAGGTCACGCCGGGCTCACTTCCCAGCGACGCCACGACCTGTCCCCAGGGATCGATGATCATCGAGTGTCCCCAAGTTTGGCGTCCTTTGCTATGCTCACCACACTGCCCTGCCGCAATTACCCAGCATTGGGTTTCTATTGCTCGCGCCCGCAACAAGGTTTCCCAATGCGCTTGACCGGTCACGCGGGTAAAGGCCGCTGGCACGGTTATGATATCGGCACCTTGGGCGCGTAGCGCTTGATACATGGGGGCAAAGCGAACATCGTAGCAGATACTTAATCCAAGGCAGCCGAACGGCGTATCGAGTGTGGCGAGACGATCACCGGCCTCAAAGTAGTCAGACTCGCAATACCGTCCGTGGGCATCGGCCACTTCTACATCAAATAAGTGCAATTTGTCGTAACTGCCGCGCAGGTGTCCGGCGTTGTCAAACACCAAGCTCGTACTGCTTAACATGCCATTGTCGTTTTGAATCGGAAAGGCGCCCACCACCAGCCAAAGGTCGTAATGATGGGCCAGTTCGGCAAGCTGTTGCTGCAGTGGACCATGACCCAATCGCTCTGCATGGCGCTGATAATCTTGTTTGCCGCCAAACACTAGGGCATTTTCTGGGGTGAGAGCCAGTTTCACCCCTTGCTCGCTTAACCGATGTAAACTGGCTTGCAATGCCTTCATGTTGTGGCTGGGATCGGCGCTGGATGTCATCTGGACAACACCTGCTTTCATCATGCTCACTCCTTGGCGTTTTCTGCTTGTTGGCGCAATCGTTCCGTCGCGTCGGCTGGCAAAGCGAGTGCCTCTTTATCACGCGACACTTCCCGGATATCGGGCGTCCCTATCGGCCCGCTTACTTGATAACGGACTTGGGTGAAAACGTCCACCACGGGTGAAATGGCGGTGGTGACCGCTAACACATACAGCGCCGTCTGCGGCGTGACCGCAAATGCGCTCAGTACTGGGATCCCAGAGGTAATATCCGGCGTAAACCGCACATCGGCGTTCACGCGATTGGTCACCAAATTGGCAATCCCTTTAATAACCATATCACCGGCAATCCCATCCATGCGGATATTATCCGTCACAACCACGCCATTTGTGATCACAGCCCGCCCGGTAATGTCATCAAAGGCCAAACCATCTTCAAATACGCCCGAAAAATCGAGCTGAATTTTACGCAGAATGGAGTCGAGACTGAAAAGCCCTAACAGCTTCCCAGCGCCTCCCACCCCGCTTATATAGCCGTCTTTAACATCAGAGCGGATATCACCATTAAGGCTGGCAATATCGACTTTCCAAGGCAGACCCGCGTAATCTAACGAGGCTTGCGTTGTGAAGCTGGCATCTTGGATCCCGCCACTGATACCAAATCGTCCCATGAGATCTGACGTACTCTCCCCGCCTAGCGCGAGGGTTAACGCGGTTTGATGATGGCCTTGCTCATCAATCAACCAATGGCCGCTGATGGACGCGTGGTTTTTCCCACTCTCCAGCGTCAGAGAAGTCAGGTCGACCTGTGAGGCTTTCTTATCGAGTACCGCCTCAACGCGCCCGAGCCGATACCCTTGCAACCACAGATCCTCAATCACCAAGTGTGTCGGCGGAATCGCAGCAAGCAAAGCTTTCTCTTCCGGACTCGCCCGGGTATCCACAGGTTCAAAAAGCGGCTTATCCGTCGTCTGTTCGTCCTCGGTTAACCGACGATTGATATGCCAATGATCAATCTCAACGTTCAAGCGCCCCTGTGTCGGCCACATGGCTTGCCCGCTTAGCTCACGACTGCCCATTAACAGATCCCAGCCCTCGGCTTTGTGTCGCGCCGCTAAAGACACATCGTGAAACGCTAAAGGGTCTGCTCTCACCGTCTCGATCTTGGCATTAATACGCTGCGGCATGGGTAAAGCAGGATATGGCCCGCTTCCGCTCGGCCAGGATTGGCTGGCCTGCTGCCAAACTCGCTTCCAAGCCGCGAGATCGAGTTGCTCAAGCTTTAGATCAAAACGATGACCACGCGTTGCCAATAAGCGGCTACCTTGCTCACCAATCTGCCATTGACTGGCAGTAAACTGCGGACGCCGGCCTTGGGTATTGATGCGCGCTTGATAATTCACACCAGGAAGCGCCACACGCCCGGTCAAGCCTTCACTGTTCCCGGTCGCCTCGATACGGGCCTGCCCTTTTTGCCAGCGTGGTTTGTTAAGTGGCGCGGGCAACGTCGACTGCAGCGGCGTGGTATCGACATCCACACCGAGCCGATAATCAAAACCGGTATCATTTAAGGTTAAATCGAGCCCCGCCTGCCAACGTGCACCGCCCGCCAGGTAAGCGTCAAGTGGCAACGAAAGCATGTCCAGCAATGGCACCACATCCCAATCCGCATCCATACCTAAGTCAAGCTGATACCCGGCCGCTACGGTTTCACCCGTAAACTGGAGGTTGACGGGCTGCCCTAACCATTGAGCCTGCATCGACTGAGTGGTGAGGGTGTCGTCGCTAAAGGCCAGCTCGCCGGATAGGTTATCCAGTTGCATATCGGGTGCCTGAATCGATACCTGGTTGCCGGTAAAGCGCACTCTCCCCTCGGCATGAGGCTGCTCACCATTGAGCGGGATATTGAGCCCTAGGTTAGCATTAACCAGCCCATCGACTTGCACATGAGTCAAGGCCGCCCCCACCGTGTCTACTAAAGGCGTCGCCAGCATGTATTGGCGGACAGCCGATCCGGTTGCCGCCAATGACGCGTGAATATCGAGTTCGCTGTCCGGCTGGGTCATATCGGCAATCTCAGCTTGCACTTGGCGACTGACGGCGTCGCCCAAACGAACATGGTCCCCCTCAATCGCTAAGCGCGCATTTTCAAACAGTAAACGGGCGTCGAGCTCCGTCAACGTCGGCCAAGCGGTGTTAAAGCTAAACGCCCCGCCGCGAAGCGGTACCTTGGCTTGAAAAATGCCGCTGTGATCCTGGTAAGGAAACGCATCGAGGGCACCAAACCAAAGAATTTCACTGTCTTTGGCCCGTCCGGCTTGAATGGCGCGAGAAAGGTAATCGGTTAACGAGTCAGGCAATGCCCGGGTAGGGAGATAGCGCCATGTCTGCCCAGCATCCGATACGTCGGCCTGCACGTATAACGCCAAAAAAGGCGCGCCTTTTGAGGGAATATCCAGACGAAATGCGCCTTGCCCTTGCACGTCTGCCCCCTTAACCACTGCCTGCTCACTCCATACTGACAAGCCTTGTTTGGTGGGCTGCCAATTGAGGGTCAACGCACCGTGTTCAAGCGGCAGCGGCGCTTGAAAAAAGTCGCCGTAAGGCAAGGATTGTGCGCCAAGCTCAAGCTGTGCTTGCCCTTGCTGACCTTGCCCAGAGAGGGTTGCACTCAGGCCTTGGAACGCAGGCAGATAGCCCCAGCGCTTGGCTGAGACCTTATCCAGGGTCGCTTGATAACGCAACGGGGCGTCAGGTGCTTTACTCAACGCCAACGAACGGATCTGGCCTGATGGCGATAAAGCGGCCGCCACACTGTGCTGTTGCGCCGATTGACTGGCAAGCCCAAGCAAAGGCCGTAAAGAGGCAATATCAACATTCGCCGCATTGAGACGCCAGTTGTCGAGCGCCCCCTGCCAAGAGAGCTGTGACAGCGCTGCCTGAGTGGTCGCGCCGGTTTGTACCCATAGCCCATCCGTGTCGAGACGCCACGTCTGTTCATCGACGGCCTGCCACTGAACCTGACTGTCTTTTATCGCCCATTGCTTCGCTTGGTGCTCATCCTCTTGCCACGCTAACGCGAAATGATCAATCGACAATAGCCCATTGTCGACACGCCCCTGCTCCACCCTGACCCAGGCTTTTGCGTCTAAACGCGCGGTGTTGATCGTGGCGGATGGCGTCAGCTTTTCCGTCAGCCAAGGGGCAATATCCATCGCCTCACTGGCCAAATAAACGTCGCCCGTTAACGTACTCAAGCCGTCCGTTTCGCGGAAAGCGGCATTCACGCGGACCTTATCGAGTTGCGTGCCTTGCATGCCAAGCCTGGCTTGTACCTGGTGCTCACCTTGGTTATTGCGCCAAAACAAATCACTGATCACCAGTGTTTGGGTTTCCAGCGAAGGGGTGACCAGGATCACCTTGGCATTGGGGATGGAAAATTGTCCCAACCGCGCCAAGAATAAGTCTTCTAGTCGCTCTCGCACACCCGCTTGGGTGTTTTTATCGGGTAGTTGACCGGTATCGAACACCAGTCCATCGAGGGTGACATGAGAAAAGACGGGCTGACGCCGAATGAGGGTGGCAGAGACATCCAATTGCAAATTAATGGCGCGAGCGGTTAACAGCGGGGGGCCGTTGTCGCTGGTGGCGAGCGCGACGTTTTCAAGTTGCAATGACGGCGTTAGATTGCGCCACTGGCCGGCAATGCCTTCCACTTGCGCACTAAAGCCGGTTTGCTCAGACACCCATTGCCGCAATGGGGCTTGCAATATATCCATATTGGGCAATAGAAAGCGCAAACCGCCGATTAGCAAGGCGGTTATCACGATGACACTGATGGCGCTGACCGTTAGCCAGCGCATACCCTTTCTCATCCAGGCCATGGATTACATCATTACTACATCAAACTGTTCTTGCGTGTATAAAGGCTCGGATTTCACTTTCACTTGCTTGCCAATAAACACTTCCAACTCCGCCACAAGGTGCGAATCTTCCTCTGCCAATGCCTCAATCACCGCCGGGGCCGCGTACACCACAAACTTATCCGCTTCATAAATGCGGTTAACGCGCGTGATTTCACGTAGCACTTCGTAGCAGACGGTTTCTACCGTTTTGACCGAGCCTCGTCCGTCACAGGTTGGACAGCCACCGCACAGCACATGTTCAATACTTTCTCGCGTGCGTTTGCGTGTCATTTCCACTAGCCCTAGCTGGGTGAAGCCATTGATATTGGTTTTTACCCTGTCTTGGCTGAGCGCCTGCTCGAGTGAGTGCAACACGCGACGCCGGTGCTCATCGGTGCTCATATCGATAAAATCGATAATGATGATCCCGCCTAGGTTTCTTAGCCGCAATTGGCGAGCAATCGCACGTGTGGCCTCAATATTAGTATTAAAGATAGTCTCATCCAGGTTCCGACGCCCGACGAACGCACCTGTATTAATATCAATGGTGGTCATCGCCTCGGTCTGATCGATAATCAGATAGCCGCCAGACTTGAGCTGAACCTTTCGCTCCAATGAGCGTTGGATTTCATTTTCGGTGTCGTACATGTCAAAAATCGGCACCTGGCCGTCGTAATACACCAATTTACCGGCCAGCTCCGGCACAAACTCAGAGGTGAACTCTTGGAGTTTTTCATAGGCTTGCTTGGAATCCACCCGAATTAAATCCAGCTCGGTCCCGACAAAGTCACGCACAATGCGCTGTGCCAGTGCCAGCTCACCATACAGCATGGATTTGGCGGGATAACGCGTGCGACGCTCTAACACCTTATTCCACAAACGCTTTAAAAAAGCGGCGTCTTGTGCCATCTCATTGTCTGTTGCCCCTTCAGCGGCAGTACGGATAATAAAACCACCCAATTCGTCACAGTAATCACTGACAATGCTTTTTAGGCGCTTACGTTCATCTTCACTTTCAATGCGTTGTGATACCCCAACATGGGCCGCTCCCGGCATAAAGACCAGATAACGCGAAGGCAAGGTAATATCGGTGGTAAGACGCGCGCCCTTGGTGCCCAGCGGATCTTTGACCACTTGCACCACAATATCTTGCCCTTGGCGAACCAGTTCGGAGATATCGCGCACTTGGAATTGTTGCTTCTCATTTTCCGACACGCACTCGGTATGAGGAACAATATCTGAGGCATGTAAGAACGCCGCTTTCTCTAGGCCAATATCGACAAAGGCTGCCTGCATGCCAGGCAACACACGACTGACTTTGCCTTTGTAGATATTGCCTACAATGCCACGCTTTGCTTCACGTTCGATATGGATTTCTTGGAGGTTCCCCCCATCAATCATCGCCACCCTCGTCTCGCTAGGGGTGACGTTTATTAGCAGTTCCGCACTCATGGTTTCCCCGAATCTCTCAAAAGTGGGGCCTAGCGACAGATGTGCGCTCAGACCGAAAATTGTTTGAGCAGCTGCTCGGTTTCATACAGTGGCAAACCAACCACGGCGTGATAGCTACCATCAATACGTGTCACAAATTTACCGCCCAGCCCTTGAATCGCATAGGCGCCAGCCTTATCGACGGGCTCGCCCGATTGCCAATACGCCTCAATCTGCTCATCACTGAGCGTACAAAACCATACCTTGGTGGTCACCACAGTGGTGATCTGCTTCATGGCATTGGCGACAGTGACCGCGGTCATCACTTGGTGCTCGCGTCCTGACAGTTGCTTAAGCATTCGGACTGCCTCCGCTTTATCATCAGGCTTTTCGAGTACCTGCTCGCCATCTACCACAATAGTATCCGCACCGAGCACCGGGGTATGGCCACCGGTTTGCACCACCCCTGCTCGTGCCTTGTCTTGCGATAAGCGCGACACGTAGGCGTAAGGGGACTCACCGGCCTGTTGTTGCTCCGCTACATCGACCACCACACGGGAAAAATTCACCCCCATTTCGGTGAGTAATTCATGACGTCGAGGCGACCCCGAGGCCAGATATAAGTCACAGCTCATGATACCTCTTTACGATTAGTGCGTTAGCGAATGGCAAAGCGACGACGTAAACGGCGCAATAACAGAAAGATCCAAGGCCAGAGTATAAAGTTAAGCACACCGGCCCAAAGCTGCTCTGGGTTAAACTGTACGTTAGACACCAAGTACTCCGCCCAGAACTCGATCAATTTTCCCGCCAAGGTCAGTAATGCCAACAAGAGTGCCTGCTGCCAATACGACATGTTGCGTAACAATTGAAAGTTCAGCGCCACGATGTAGACCAAAATCGCCATCATCAAGCCGCGCACCCCAAGGGTTGAGCCCAACATTAAATCCCATAACAGGCCGAGTACTAGCGCCGTACCAACATTCACCCGATGGGGTAATGCCAGCACCCAATAAAACGTGACGAGCAAGACCCAAGAAGGACGAAAGGGAGCCAGTTCCCCCGGCCAGGGAGCCGCTTGCAAAATCAGCGCAATGATAAAAGAGAGCCAGATGACAAACTGGCCACGAAATGTCACATTTGCCATTACGGCGCTTCTCCCTCACCATCTGACGATGGCGCTGTATCAGGTGATGGTGCGGTGTCTGACGACGGCTGCGCGACAGGCTGATCCGGGCGCGCGTTCTCGCCCTTTTCGGGAGTAGGCCACACCAAAAGCAGATAACGCAGACGATCAAACTTCACCGCTGTGGTGGCGCGCACTTGCGCAAACGGGCGCTTGTTATCAAACGAAAACTCCGTCACCGTGCCAACCGGGTAGCCTTCAGGAAAGACACCGCCCAGTCCTGAGGTGACTAATTTGTCACCCACTTTAATGTCTGTGCTGCTAGGAATATTGTCCAACCCGACGTAGTGGGTCGACCCGCGCCCAGACGCAATCACCCGAATATCATTGCGCATGACCTGAACGGGGATCGCATGGGTGGGATCGGTCAGCAGTAGCACGCGGCTATTGTGGGCACCCACATACGCAATTTGGCCAACTACCCCGTGCTCGTTGATCACTGGTTGCCCTTCATAAACGCCATTGGTCCGCCCTTTATCTAGCATGACTTGATGTTTATAAGGGTCCGAGTCAACGGCCATGACTTCAGCCACCATTTTGCGTTCATCACGAATAAACGACGAGCCCAGCAGCTCGCGTAGACGCTGATTTTCACGCTCTGTCTGCGCTAACAGAAGCTGATCACTTTCCAGTTGTAACACCTGCTTTCGCAATGCACGGTTCTCTGCCACCAAACGTTGGTGAGAGCGAAACTGCATCACCAGTTCATCTAGCGTGTCGCGCGGGACGTTGGACGCATATTGTAGCGGCGCCACCAACGTGTTTAGGAAATAACGCACCCCAGCGAACGCATCAAGACGACTATCAGCCAGCATAAGGCTGACTGATAGTAAAAGAGCGAAAAACAGGCGCAATTGCAGAGAGGGTCCTCTGCCAAACATAGGTTTCATAATGAAAACGACCTGTTTGTAGGCGCAGTCACGTTAATCTTCGCTAAAAAGATCACCGCCGTGCATATCGATCATTTCCAGCGCTTTACCCCCGCCACGCGCGACACACGTCAGTGGATCTTCGGCAACGACCACTGGAATACCGGTTTCTTCGGTCAGCAAGCGATCAAGATCACGTAGCAGCGCACCACCGCCGGTGATCACCATGCCACGCTCAGAAATATCAGATGCGAGCTCCGGTGGGCATTGCTCGAGCGCCACCATCACCGCAGAGACAATCCCAGTTAGCGGCTCTTGCAGGGCTTCTAAGATCTCATTGGAGTTAAGCGTGAAGCTACGCGGCACCCCTTCAGCGAGGTTACGACCACGTACCTCAATTTCACGCACTTCATCGCCTGGGTAAGCGGACCCGATTTCATGCTTAATCCGCTCTGCGGTGGCTTCACCAATCAAGCTGCCATAATTTCGGCGAACATAATTGATGATAGACTCATCAAAACGATCCCCACCAATACGGACCGACGATGAATACACCACGCCATTAAGCGAAATGACCGCCACTTCTGTGGTACCGCCGCCGATATCGATCACCATCGAACCGGTGGCTTCGGACACGGGCAAGCCTGCGCCAATCGCTGCCGCCATCGGCTCATCAATTAAGTAGACTTCACGGGCACCGGCCCCTAATGCCGACTCACGGATGGCTCGGCGTTCAACTTGGGTTGAGCCACAAGGTACCGCCACCAAGACGCGCGGGCTTGGACGCATGTAGCTGTGATCGTGTACCGATTTGATAAAGTGCTGCAGCATTTTTTCTGTGACGTAGAAATCAGCAATCACACCGTCTTTCATCGGACGAATCGCGGCAATGTTCCCCGGTGTTCGACCTAGCATCTGCTTCGCATCATGACCCACAGCAGCCACACTCTTGGGAGAGCCTGCACGGTCTTGGCGAATAGCAACAACAGACGGCTCATCCAGAACAATGCCCTGTTCTTTTACGTAAATCAGTGTATTGGCGGTTCCCAAGTCAATGGATAGATCGTTGGAAAACATCCCGCGAAGTTTCTTAAACATGATGGTCGATTAATCCTGCAAGCTATGAAATCAGACAAATTGAGCTAAATGTATCAACGCGCAAGGTAAGCGGCAAGATACGGTGCTGTAAACCTGAATGAGATCTGTGTTTTTTTTCAATGCGCTGTCATTTTGATGATTTTTCCATCAACAACGCATTATTCCTGTTGTCTTTCTCGGGTTGGTGATTGGCATGACTGATGGATCACCAACTGCGTCGATGCCTTCGTTGACGCCGTTGCCTCGTTATACGTTAAGTAACAATCCGTCGCGGGCTGCTCATGGAACAGCCAGATCAAGTCGACCCGATTCTTATCTGGATAGCGTCGTAACTGCCAACGCGTTGCATCCTTCAGCGCCGTCACTAACTCAGGCAGGGCACTGATCTCGGGGTAGCCATAAGAAACGCGAATGGACGTGCCATTGACGGTCAGTGTGTGTTCAGCCTGATCACTGACCTTTTTCTTTTCGGCCAATGCGTGTGTTTGCGTCATGGCGCTTTCGATACCGCTTTTTAAGCCTTTAAGCGCTGACACATTGGCATCCGCCTCATAATCGTAGAACTTCGGGATCGCAATCACCACCAGCACCGACAAAATACTGACGACGAGTAAGGCTTCTAACCATCCGCGTCCTTGTTGATGGGAGAGCTTGATGGCTGGACTCATCGCTTCCCCCATCGGCGGCGTTTTCTCTGTGCCGGATGCGGCGACATTTCCGCCCCAAGCAGCCGCCCTTGTCCGCCCGCGACACCCAGTTCTTTCACCACAGACCATTCCTCATTGGTTTCCACGCCCACCGCCAGTACCTCGGTAGTGGTGGCCTCACAAGCACCTAACACGCTGCGTAAATACAGCTGGTTCTCTGGTCGTTGGTCAATATTGCGCACCAAACTACGGTGAAGCTTGATATAGGCTGGTTGAATATCCTTAACATAGTGAGTGCTCACTATCGTTCTACCTGCTTGGTCAACAACTAGACGGCACCCTAACGCGGCAATCATTCGTAAGCAAGGCCGCGCCGCATCAAAGTGTGAAACCAAAGCGCCTTCAGACACTTCCACCAGTAAGCGATTCAAGGTACTGCGTGGAGTTTGTAGCAAGATATCGCGCAGCCACACCACAAACTCACGTTGACAAAGTGAGTATGCACTTACATTGACGGCGTAGTTATCGATATAGTCACGCGTTTTTAACCACCACAGCGCGCGACCCATGGTCGCCTTGTCAAACGCCACATCCATACCGACCCACTCGACGCCTGGCCAAAAGCGCGAAGCCTTGAGTACCTTGCCTTTTTCGTCCTTAATTCGGCCTAAAAGTTCATAATGAAGGCGGGTTTTGCCATCTCGCGCAAACACAGGTTGGCGATAAAGCATTGGTCCCTCTCCTGCCATCACCGACTCGAGCAACGTCCGCCAACGCACACTGCCCCGCTTATCCAGTTGGCTGAGTTGCTTATCGAACTGTGACCAACCATTCTGGCCGGTTAGCACCGCCGCTTTAAGGGCGCGTTCGGCTTCGTCCATTAATCGTCCACGTCGCTCACTGGCACCAAACGAGGTCATGCCAAGGTGAAACCAGTTGTCTTGATCCAGTGCCTCCGGGGGGGCGAGCTTATCTAATGCATTGGTGATTTGCGCTAAAAAGGGATGCACTTCGTCTCCAGCTTGGTTGACCAGTAAAATGGCGAAATCCGAGGCAAAATAGCGCGCCAGCACCGCATCCGGAAAGCGCTGAATCGCATTAGACAGGACATTGCCAATCGCTTGAATCAGTTGGTCGGCGGCTTCTTGCCCATGCTGCGCCACCAAATCTTCCCATTCTGCCACTCGCACCAAGATCACACTACCTTGGCTGGCATCATCACTGGCCAGGGTATGCAGGCGATTATCAAACATCACTCGATTCGCGGCGCCGGTAAGTTGGTCTAAAAAGGTGTTGGTGCGAATAAAGGTATCAAAGCGGCTTCGCTCTTGGCGGGCTTCTTTAAGCTCTTCGATCAGTTGCGTTAACGCCGCACTGGCAGGGATTGGCCACTCGCGGGGATCGCCTTGCTGCGCATCGTCGAGTCGCCCTGCTAAAATCAGTCGGCCACGCTGCTCGAGCACCTCACTGCCATACAACTGACGCCGGAGCCAACGGATCCCCCATGTGAGCCCCAATACAATCACCAAAATCGCCGCCGATAACGAGGACAATGGACCAATCGAATAGGCAAACTCCGCATAAGGCGGTACGAAGGTCAATTTGACGGCAAAACCAGGGTTGCTCTCCAAAGGTATATCGCGCGAGATCACCTGCTGGTTAGCAACTGTCTGGTACTGAATTTGTTCGTATTGATACAAAATGCCAGCGTCCGAGTAAATCGTTAGGGACGTTACATCACTGGCTTTCAACATCTTGGGGAGCCAACGCGAAAAGTATTGGTTATCGCGCTGATCGCCTGCCATCTCTTGATCGATGACCTCCACCATGCCATCGACATAATGCGAGATAAAATCAATCCCTAACTGGCGAAAACTGATCGCACCGCCAATAAACAACACAAAAATGGCGCACACCACAATAAGGGTGACAAATGCTACGAGTCGGTTGGTCAGCTTCATACCGCTGACTTTGATCGCATTGGCTGTTCTATCCATGATTCTCTGCTGACTTGGGTCGCCTTTGGGGGCTAATAGCCGCTATTATCAGGCTTGGTTATCATAATGTGAATGCCTAGACCACGAATCGGTGGCTGTCTTTTTACGCAACGAGGACTCATGGACTGGATTACCTGTACACAAAGCTTTATCTGCGTGGTGGATCATGGCTCGCTAGCCCAAGCGGCTACCAAGCTACACACCTCAAGCTCTGCCCTTTCAAAACGCTTAAGCTGGCTAGAGCGCCAATTGGGCGTGCAATTGCTCAAACGCACCACGCGCAGTCTGTCGATGACGGATGCGGGCGATCTCTTCTACCATCGCGCCAAGACGTGGGTCGACGACTGGCAACAATTAGTCAGTGAGACCACCTCCACCTTTGGTGAGGTCAGTGGTGTGTTGCGTATCGGGGCACCATTGGTGACAGGGAACCGCTTTCTGGTCAACTTTATTGCTGAGTTTCTTGAGATTTACCCGAAAATCAAAGTCGAACTCACCACCCTCACCCCTGGTCAGCTGCCGGATCTGAACCTAGACGTGGTGATCAGCCGTGAACTCGAATATTTTAACTCCGCCAGCTACATCGCCGCTAAGTTATTTGATTTTCAACCTGGCTTTTTTGCCGCCCCTGCCTACCTCGAACGCCATCCTCCTATCACCGCGCCCGAGCAATTAACCCAACACAATATTTTGCTGTACGGTAATTCACATCAGCCTCAAGAGCGGGTGTTTGAAGACGGCACCCGCTTACAATTATCCGGGAATTTTGTCTCACCTAACCCTGAAGCCTTAGTCAGTGCTGCCGTGATTGGTATGGGGATCATTTTGGGGGGCGCCGGGACAGTGCAGAAAGAAATCGACCAAGGCTTATTGGTCCCGGTGCTGCCAGCCCTTAAGCAACCACGGTTATCGGCCTACGCCTACTACCCTAAGCTGGAGTACAACCACACCAAAACCAAATTATTCATCGACTTTATTAAACAAAAAGTTAAAGGCTTGTACGTTTAGTGTGCCGTTAGAGCATAGGTAATACCAAGCTTCATCAGGGCTTAGCCGATTTTGGAAAAAGTATTTTATCTTTTATCTATATATCGATAACAATCACTGCGCTAGGGTGAGCCAAGACACTCACCGCAACAAGGCACGAGACCCATGGCCTATTATAATCCTAAATACCCTGATACTCCTTCTCTCAAACGCGCCGCAAAGCGGCGTATCCCCGCGTTCGCCTTTGATTACCTTTGTGGCGGTTGCCATGATGAGATTGGCGTGGCGCACAATGCCGGGGCGTTTGAACACGTAAAACTGCAATCTGACTTGCTTGCACCTACCCCAGAGATCGACTTATCCGTCGAGTTATTTGGCCAACGCTATGCCGCGCCGTTTGGTGTCGCCCCTGTGGGACTTCAAGGGTTAATGTGGCCCAAGGCCCCGGAAATTCTAGCGAAAGCGGCCTATCGAGCAAAGCTTCCTTATGTACTCAGCACCGTATCCTCAGCGAGTCTTGAAACCATCGCCGAGATCTCTGAGGGAACGGCGTGGTATCAACTCTATAATCCGACGGATGCCAAGATCCGTGAGGATCTCATGGGGCGTATCAAACGCGCAGGGTATAAGGTACTGGTGGTGACCGTGGATGTGCCGACCTTCGGTTATCGTCCGCGCGATATAAAAAATGGCTTGGCGATGCCGCCGAAAATGAACCTGCGCAATATCCTGCAAATGATGCAGTGTCCGGCGTGGAGCTGGCAGACGTTACTGGCCGGCGTGCCTGAGATGCAAACCCTCAAGCCTTACATGCCAAAAAACATGCCCACCAGCGAACTGGCGAACTTTATGAACAATACGGTGATGGGCGCCGTCGACTTCGACAGCCTTAAGGTGATCCGCGACAACTGGGACGGCCCCTTGGTACTAAAAGGCTTGGTCAACCCAGACGATGTCAAACAAGCGGTTGCGCTCGGGGCCGACGCGGTGGTCTTATCTAACCACGGGGGGCGTCAGTTAGATGTTGGTGAGTCACCACTGGATACCATTCAAACCATCAAGCGCTTATATGGTGACAAGATTAAACTATTGATGGACAGTGGCGTACAAAGCGGCGGGAATGTGGCCCAAGCGATGGCCATGGGCGCTGACTTTACCTTGCTAGGCCGCACTTTTGTCTATGCCTGTGGCGCGGTGGGTCACCACGGCGGTGAGCATGCAATAGACATGCTCACCCAACAAATGACGCAAGTGATGGGCCAGTTAAAATGTCCAACGCCGACACAACTGCCACACTTCTTAAAAGCAGGGCCTGGCGTCGCCTAACTCCTTCCGTTCAGTGACCGACCATGCCAAAACGCAAAAAGCCCCAACCGGGGCTTTTTCGTTGCAACAACCTTGGCGTTGACACGCCATTTCACGCCGCGCGTTTTAGAACGGAATGTCGTCGTCAAAATCAGGCAAATCGTTATATTGCTGCTGAGGTTGCGACTGTGGCTGTGGTGCCGACTGTTGTTGCGGTGGCTGTTGGTTAAAGTTTTGCTGTGGTTGCTTAGGCTGCTGAGGCTGTCCCCATCCACCTTGCTGCTGCGGTGACTGCTGCATGGGCTGACCTTGGTTCTGACCACCACGGCCACCCAGCATTTGCATGCTGCCACTAAACGGCTGTACCGCGACTTCCGTGGTGTAACGGTCTTGCCCGTTTTGGTCTTGCCACTTACGTGTCTGCAGTTGACCTTCGATATACACCTGAGAGCCTTTGCGCAGATACTCACCCGCCACTTCGGCGGTTTTACCGAACAGCACAACACGGTGCCACTCTGTTTTCTCACGCATCTCACCGGTGTTTTTATCACGCCATGACTCTGAGGTCGCGAGGCTGAGGTTCGCCACCGCACCGCCGTTGGGGAGGTAACGGATTTCCGGATCGTTGCCCAAATTACCAATCAAGATGACTTTGTTTATGCCACGGCTGGCCATAGGTGACTCCCACTTTTCTTGGTTGCGCGCGAAACGATTTCGCAAACTGGATAAATAAGGAGGAAGTCTAGCACGAGCACCCCAGAGGTTCGAAGCTTTTCCACGCGATCTGTTTCCATATTCTGCAGTTAACGCGTCGGCACAATGGGTTATCCCTCGCAACGTATACCTTAAAGATAAAAATGGTTTAGACTGATGGAAAGCTTGCCCAGCCTTGACGTCGGTGATCACCCCACTGACGTCACGCGCGGATACGCATGTTGAGTCATCATCAGTAGGATGCTTATGAACCAGGCCGAAACCACCTCAGATAGTTACACTCTGCTTCTTATCTCTCAGCCCAGCATGTCTGTGTCTGCACTGATGACATGCTTGGAAAAAGAAATCCATAGCGAGGTTGAGCTCGTCACGCCCGATGCGATCACCGACAAGCTCACCGCCCGCCCAGGCCTGGTGCTGGTCGACTTAAACGCCTTTGATGATATGGCCACCGAGCAGCTAAAACAATCGCTGATCCCCTTTGCCGACCAACATGTCTTTGCGCTGCTCAATGCACATGATTTAAGTGCCAAAGAACTCGCCAGCTGGCCATTTATCAAAGGGGTCTTCAAAAAAGAAGATGAGATCCGGCATCTGTGTTACGGCATCGAAAAAATGTTCTCTGGCGAGTACTGGCTACCCCGTCATAAAATGGCCGCGTTAATTCACTATTATCAGCAGCACCACCAACAAGCGATCGATGAGCAGACCATTGTCCTGACCAACCGTGAACAACAAATCCTACGCCACCTAGTCACGGGCGCTTCCAACCAAGATATAGCCCGTGCATTGGACGTCAGTGAACACACCGTCAAGTCGCATCTTTATAATGTGTTCAAGAAAATCAATGTCAGAAACCGGGTGCAAGCGGTGTTTTGGGCGAAAAACAATTTATCCTTAATTGGCTCAACAGGGCTTGAGGCCTACCCTGGCGCTGACGACGATCACCGCTAGTTGGGCCAAGCTCGTCAATCAAGGTAAGATGGCGCGTCACTCAATTAACAAGGAAGTCACGGTATGGGGTTTGATGTCTTTAACGGGGATGCAGATGGGCTTACCGCGCTGGTGCAATGGCGCTTAGCACACCCACAAGCCACCACGTTAGTGACTGGGGTGAAACGCGATATTGCCCTGTTAAAACAGGTACCCACCGACACCGAACAGGTCACTGTACTCGATATTTCGATGGCGAAAAATCAAGAGCCACTTGCCACACTGCTCGCCTCGGGCGCGCATGTTTTCTACGCCGATCATCACCAAAGTGGCCCCATCCCTGACTCGCCGTTGTTAGACGCGCATATTCATACCCGTGCCAATACTTGTACCGCGCTTATTATCGACAAGCTTCTCGGTGGCCAGTATCGAGAATGGGCGTTGGTTGGCGCATATGGCGATAACTTGGATCGCACGGCTAATGCCCTCGCCCGACAGTCGGGTATTGACGAACATACCCGTGCACGCTTAGAGCAGCTCGGCCACTACCTCAACTACAATAGCTATGGCGCGAGCTTGGATGATCTGATTATCCCGCCCGCGGTGTTATACCGCCACCTGTGTGGCTTTTCGACCCCCGATGATTTTATGCGTGCTTATCCGGACATGGTGATGGAATTAGCTAATGCGTATCAACACGATCGGGAGCGCGCCCAAACCCTCAGCCCCGAGCTTAGCGATGAAAACGCCCAGGTCTATCTGCTCCCTGATACCGCGTGGGCACGGAGAATCAGCGGCATGCTTGGCAACCAATTAGCCAACCACCACCCTGACCGCGCCCATGCTGTGCTCACCCCTATGCCCGGAGGAGAGTGGATGGTCAGCATTCGTGCCCCTTTAAATCGCCCCACTGGGGCCGCGCAATTGGCAGAGCAGTTTGTCACGGGCGGAGGGCGGGCCGCCGCAGCGGGGATTAATGCCCTTCCCTCTGCATCCTTATCGGCCTTTACCGATGCATTTATGACACATTTTTCCGCCCATGCGGACTAAGCAACGCGGGTGTGGTCACGCTATCTGTGGGCATTGGTGCGTAGGACTTGCTTAGCTGCACTGAACCCAGCAAACTATTGACCCAGATAACATTGTTAGCAGCCGCTTGCTAGCAACCCGCTTGGTGGTGTCGACCGAATAAAGATCCGTCGCCACCCAATATAAAAGAAAGGATCTGAGATGATTAAAAAATGTCTGTTCCCAGCGGCTGGCTATGGCACCCGCTTTTTACCGGCAACCAAATCGATGCCCAAAGAGATGATGCCAGTGGTCAACAAGCCTTTGATTGAATACGGCGTGGATGAAGCCTTGGAAGCGGGTATCAACGGCATGTGTATCGTCACGGGGCGTGGTAAGCATGCCATCATGGATCACTTTGATAAGAACTATGAACTGGAACATCAGATCAGTGGCACCAACAAAGAAGTGCTACTCGATGACATCCGCAACACCATCGAAAAAGCCTCTTTCACTTACATTCGCCAACACGAAATGCGCGGTCTGGGGCATGCGATTTTAACCGGCCGTGAACTGGTTGGCGACGAAGCCTTTGCCGTCGTACTCGCCGATGACCTTTGCATCCATCCTGATAACGGCGTCCTCAAACAAATGGTGGCCTTATATAATCAATTCCGTTGCTCGATTGTCGCGGTGGAAGAGGTGCCGGAAGATGAGACCCATAAATATGGTGTGATTGCCGGCCAAGAGATCAAAGATGACCTTTTCCGCGTAGATAATATGGTGGAAAAACCCGATCCGGGCAATGCGCCAAGCAACCTTGCCATCATTGGCCGCTATATTCTGACGCCAGATATCTTTGATCTGTTAGAAACGACCCCGCCGGGTAAAAACGGCGAAGTGCAGATCACCGATGCGCTGCTCAAACAGGCACAATCAGGCTGTGTACTGGCGTACAAATTTAAAGGTGAGCGCTTTGATTGTGGCAGCGTGGAAGGCTTTATTGAAGCCACTAACCACTGCTACCAACATCACTACCTTGGCGGACGCAATAAAGACGAAGCGACGGTGAAAAATCGCCGATAACGTTAATCGCGTCGGATCGCGTGTTTTCTCCTTCATGTAAAGGCTGTGTAAATATACAGCCTTTTTATTTGGTCATGGTCATGTCTATGCCATACTAGGCGACCAACCAGTGAGCTGACTGAGTAGTAGGATAATAATGGACAATATCGACGTCAGAGGCGCGCGCACGCACAACCTCAAAAACATCAACCTCACCATCCCTCGCGACAAGCTGATCGTGATCACTGGCCTGTCTGGTTCCGGCAAGTCATCATTGGCTTTCGATACCTTATACGCAGAAGGCCAGCGCCGCTACGTTGAATCCTTGTCAGCGTATGCACGCCAGTTTCTTTCCTTGATGGAAAAACCCGATGTTGACCATATTGAGGGCCTGTCGCCTGCCATCTCGATAGAGCAAAAGTCCACCTCGCACAATCCACGCTCAACGGTCGGCACCATCACTGAAGTGTATGATTACCTGCGCTTGCTCTATGCCCGTGTCGGTGAGCCACGCTGTCCCACTCATGATGTGACCTTGGCCGCTCAGACCATTAGTCAGATGGTCGATAAAGTGCTTGCGCTGCCAGAGGGCAGCAAGCTGATGCTGCTCGCGCCAATCATTAAAAACCGTAAAGGGGAGCATGTTAAGACCCTTGAGAACCTCGCCGCGCAGGGATTTATCCGTGCAAGGATCAATGGCGAAGTGTGCGATCTGTCGGATCCGCCGACACTCGAGCTGCAGAAAAAGCACACCATTGAGGTGGTGGTCGACCGCTTTAAAGTGCGCGATGATCAGCAACAGCGTTTGGCCGAGTCTTTTGAGACCGCGCTCGAACTCACCGGCGGCAGCGCGGTGATCAGTTGGATGGACGGTGAAGGGGAAGAGATCATCTTTTCCGCCAACTTTGCCTGCCCACACTGCGGTTACAGCATGCAAGAGCTTGAACCTCGCCTGTTCTCCTTTAATAATCCAGCCGGTGCCTGTGGTACCTGTGACGGCTTGGGGGTGCAACAATATTTTGACCCTAAACGCGTGATTCAAAACCCAGCGGTTAGCTTGGCGGGGGGCGCGATCCGCGGCTGGGATCGACGTAATTTTTATTACTTCCAAATGCTACGCTCGCTGTCTGAGCATTACGGGTTTGATTTGGAAGAGCCATGGCAGGATCTCTCCGGCACCATTCAGGACATTCTCTTGTATGGGTCAGGGCCGAAAGAGATCGAGTTCAAATACGTCAACGATCGGGGCGATATTCGTGTACGCAAACATCCGTTTGAGGGGATCCTCAACAATATGGAGCGTCGCTACCGTGACACCGAATCGAATGCCGTGCGCGATGAACTGGCCAAATATATCGCTACTAAACCCTGTGCCAGCTGCGGTGGCTCACGCTTACGCCAAGAAGCTCGTCACGTGTTTATCGACGGCCACAATCTACCCGAGATTTGTGAGCTGAGCATTCAACAGGCGCTGGACTTCTTTGAACAACTGACCTTGACCGGGCAACGCGCCAAGATTGCCGAAAAGGTGATGAAAGAGATCCATGACCGGCTACGGTTTTTGGTCAATGTGGGGCTTAACTACCTGAATTTATCGCGCAGTGCCGATACCCTCTCTGGCGGTGAAGCACAGCGTATTCGACTGGCCAGCCAAATTGGCGCGGGCTTGGTGGGCGTCATGTACGTCCTGGATGAGCCCTCTATTGGCCTGCACCAGCGTGACAATGCCCGCTTGCTTGACACCTTGGAGCACCTGCGCGATCTAGGGAACACCGTGATGGTGGTCGAGCATGACGAAGATGCCATACGTGCAGCCGATTACATCATTGATATTGGCCCGGGGGCCGGGGCACATGGGGGCCACATTGTTGCCGAAGGCAGTTTAGAGGACATACTCGCCAGTGAGTCGTCACTGACAGGCCAGTATCTAAGTGGCAAGCAAGCCATCGAGGTTCCCGCAAAGCGTATTGAGCGCGATCCGAACAAAATGTTGACCCTGAAAGGGGCAACGGGCAACAACCTGAAAAACGTTGATCTCCACCTACCTGTCGGACTCCTTACCTGCGTGACGGGTGTGTCAGGCTCAGGCAAGTCAACGCTTATCAATGACACCTTCTTTAAAGTCGCCCACCAGCAATTGAACGGCGCGACCACCGCTGATCCCGCGCCGTATCAATCGATTGATGGCTTGGGGCACTTTGATAAGGTGATCGATATTGACCAAAGTCCTATTGGCCGTACCCCACGCTCAAACCCAGCCACTTATACGGGGATCTTTACCCCGATCCGTGAGCTGTTTGCCGGCACGCAAGAAGCGCGTGCGCGCGGCTATAAAGTGGGTCGCTTCAGCTTTAACGTGCGCGGCGGTCGCTGTGAAGCCTGCCAAGGGGATGGCGTAATCAAAGTGGAAATGCATTTCTTACCCGATGTGTATGTGCCTTGTGATGTGTGTAAAGGCAAGCGTTATAACCGGGAAACATTGGAAGTACGCTATAAAGGCAAGACCATCGATGAAGTCCTTGAGATGACTGTCGAGGACGCGCGTGAGTTTTTCGACGCCGTGCCCGCGATCAAGCGCAAGCTACAGACGTTGATGGATGTGGGCCTGAGCTATATTCGTCTAGGCCAAGCCGCCACCACCTTATCGGGCGGTGAAGCACAGCGGGTTAAGTTAGCCCGAGAGTTGTCTAAACGGGATACGGGTAAAACGCTCTACATCCTCGATGAGCCGACCACAGGGCTTCATTTCCATGATATTCAACAACTGCTTAATGTCTTGCATCGCTTGCGTGAACAGGGCAACACTATCGTGGTGATTGAGCATAATCTGGATGTGATAAAAACCGCGGACTGGATCATCGACTTAGGACCTGAGGGCGGTAACGGCGGCGGTGAAATCATCGCGCAAGGTACGCCAGAAGACATCGTCGATGTTTTGGGTAGCCACACCGCTCACTTCCTCAAACCTATGTTGGAGCGATAATGACCTCAGCGCTGCCGCCGAGTCGCGTAATAAGAAAGCCGCTAACAGCCCCATTTCTGCTTGCGTTAGCGGCCTTGTGGTTAATCTGTTTGCCCCTCTATTCGGTGTCTCTCCCGTTAGTGGGCATTCGTCACCCTGCGGCAGCGTTATCACTACTGACCTTGGCGTTTACCTTAGGGTTTGCCTGCTTGGAAGTCGTGCGTCAACATACCTGGCGGGCAAGCCGACTAACCTGGATGCTTGGTTTGGCAACGGGCCTGGCGATTATTCCTTATTACTATCCGCACGCAGAGGCACTCAATAGTGGTTATGCTATGGCCGCCTTGATACTGAGCCTCGGTTTCTTCTCCAGCCTTCAGCAGTTTGTTTTTAACCATTCGCAGCGGCAAAAGCTACTCGGGGTATTTTTGCTCGCCTCTTGGCTCGCGGTGCTGTCGGTGTTGGGCAATCAATCACCACCGGGCATGGCACCTTTTATGTTTAACAACTGGGTGCCTCACTTGCCCCCAGCGGTCACGCATACCCTGCTGCTCACGGGGCTGACGTTAGCCGCATACATTCTCGCCAGAGAGCCGAGTGGCCGCTATCGCCACCCTATCAGCCAAAGCTTATTGGCCGTCACCCCCTTCATTTTTATTCCCGTATTAGCGATGCAAGGTCAGCCCCTGCTGCTGCTCTTTGCCTTGTGTGCCGTCGTGTTACAGCAAGCCTATTTGGCTCGCTTTGCCTCCAGGCGCCAGCACAAAGCCTGGCTTGTGGCGGTCTGTCTCGGCGCTATCCTGGCGGTATTTTTCCTCAGTGGTCAAGATAATTGGCAATGGCTGAGCGCCAGCGAGCAACGTGCGTTGTTGTTAGCGTGGCAACAATGGCAGACAACGCCGTTTTTTGGGGTAGGCATGGGGAATGGCAAGCAGGCCTTGCTATTGCTTTCTGCTTCACAACCCGGCCATCTGGGTCCAGTGAACCTGCCCAGTGCACTGCTATTTTGGCTGTTGGAAGGAGGCTTATTGATTGGATTGGGCTATGTGTTGGTGATCATGGCTATCGGCGTCAGGATCTTTCGTGCGCCCTCAGGAACACGGCGGATCTTGATTGCTTTAGTGCTTCCTCCGCTCACAGGACTGATGATCTATCCGGTGAGCGGCACCCAGTGGTTTAATGGGATATTGTTACTCCTTTGGCTATACTGGCTTGATAACCTCACCAGTAAATATCGCCGCTACCCAGTCCTCACTCATGGTTACAGCCAACGTATCGCCAGTCGCACCGTGATCACTGCCCTCGTCATCGCGACACTCGTGTGCCTGTCGTCCGTGTATTTGGCCAATCGTTATTTGCGCGACTCTTTACTCAGCTCACAACGCTTTGCCTTGTATCAGCAGCACCCATGGTGGCAGCAAAAGCTGGCCCACGCACAACAAAGCCGTCACTTTCAGGCTAACTTGGCGACTTTTTCTGACACTGAGCGCCAGCAACATCTTAACCAATTATTGCGTCAAGTGGCGCAAAGACCACGCTTTGCTGGCTACCAGCACGCCTATCAGGTGGCTCTGCAAATCGGTGACCGTCAACGGGCTCGCGATATCCAGCAAGAAGCGCGTTATTTGTATCCAAACGCGGCGAAGGTATGGACAACCCGCCATACCCTCCCAAACCATGCGACGCCCTAGCGTAATGCCTCTTCAAGGGCTTTAAGACACAGGGCAATGTTCTCATCCCTTGCGCCATAGCCCATTAAGCCGATCCGCCAGGCTTTGCCGGCGAGATCGCCCAGTCCTGCGCCAATTTCCAAGTTATAGGTGTTGAGAAGATGCTGGCGCACGGCGGCATCATCCACGCCCTCAGGAATATAAACGGCGTTAAGCTGGGGCAAACGATAGGGTTCATCGACCACAAAGCCAATTCCTAGGTTGTCTAATCCCGCTTTCAAACGCTGATGCATCGTGCGGTGGCGCTGCCACGCGTTTTCAATCCCTTCTTGATACAATCTAAGCAGGGCTTCATGTAAGGCATATAAACTATTCACGGGTGCCGTATGGTGGTAGCTACGTTTGCCGTCGCCGCTCCAATACCCCAACACCAAACTTTGGTCGAGAAACCAGCTTTGCACCTTGTGAGTGCGCGCCTGCATTTTTTCTATTGCACGGGGCGAGAATGTCACGGGCGATAAGCCCGGCACACACGATAAGCACTTCTGACTGCCTGAGTAAACCGCATCCAACTGCCATTCATCGACTTTCAACGGCACGCCACCGAGCGAGGTCACCGCATCGACAATAGTGAGGCAGCCATGCTCGCGCGCCAAGGTGGCAAGGGCCTGTGCATCTGAGCAAGCGCCTGTGGACGTCTCAGCATGGACAAATGCGACAATGCTAGCCTCCGGGTGCGCCTTCAAAGCCGCTTCAACCTTTTCAGGATTGACCGGATCGCCCCAAGCATCATCAACCATCACCGCGTGTGCGCCACAACGCTCCACGTTTTCTCGCATCCGGTCGCCAAACACGCCATTGCGACACACGATCACTGTGTCACCAGGCTCCACCAAATTGACAAAACAGGCTTCCATCCCCGCACTCCCGGGGGCAGAGACCGCAATGGTAAACGGATTTTCGGTTTGAAAAGCGTACTGCAGTAGCTGCTTGACCTCATCCATCATGCCAATGAATAAGGGATCAAGATGCCCTAATGTCGGCTTACTCAATGATTGCAGCACCGATGGATAAATGTCAGAAGGGCCTGGCCCCATCAGTGTGCGAGCGACAGGTTGAAAAGACTGAATATCGGAAATTGCACGAGCCATCACGAATCCTTGTTGTTGGTACCGAAGCTCACCGTTATAGCATATTTTTTCGCCATCCCCCTAGCCTCTGGCACATGAACTGTGTGATCGCTAGCGTCGATTTGCTTTTCTTGTCAGGGTCGATAATGGGCAATGGCCTTTTCTTGCCTGGGTGAGAGGCAGGCGCTGGGCAGCGCTCCTATCGAGCGTAAAAACACGGTTGACACCCTGCGATCACACCCGTAATGTTAAAACTGTTCATGCGGTTATCAACCCATGACTGAACATGCAGAAGAGGTGCATTTCTCAGGCAGTTATCAAGCGGAGCCCCACTCCTAAGCATGATAACCAGGGGAGACAATGCCGAGGTGGCGTACGATCGGGGTCGATACGCTGCCGGCCTTGAAGGCTGAATCCTTCAGGCTGTCACTTGTCATCCATATGGACAGACAGGTGGAGCGCTTCTGGCAGACTACACCTGCCGTTTGCTCTTCCTACCTTGTCGCGGTATTTATCGCGGTCACGATGTGACTTCTGATGTTCCCCATCATTTTTAATTTTTTGACTCTGCTAGCCAGAGAGGGGAAAGGACGTGAGGCCATTACCATCAATTTCAGTCGCTAAGTTTGGCGGCACCAGTGTCGGGACGCTAGCGGCGATGCAGCAAAGCGCCGCTGTTATCGAGCAAAACCCGCAAACCCGTTTAATCGTGATCAGTGCGTGCGCCGGTGTGACCAATCATTTGGTCGCGCTGGCAAAAGGGATCAGCGACCCTAACGCGCGCCAAGCCAAATTAGACGCCATTCATGCCATTCACCAAGCCATATTGCAGCAACTTCCTGATTGCCAAAACACGCAAACAGCCGTCGAACACTGGCATCTCGCCATTGCCGAGTATGCCGAAAAAGCAGCTGTCACCCCGGATTCGGCCTTAACCGATGCGTTGGTAGCCTGCGGCGAGCTGATCTCGACCCATATTTTCACCCATTTACTCAACAGCCGAGGTATGGCAACAATACGGGCCGATGCGCGTGAATTGCTGCGCACCGACAGCCAGTTTGGCTGTGCCCAGCCTGACCCACAGCAGACGCGAACACAGTGCCACGACCAATTGCTTCCGCATTTAGCCACACACCGAGTGGTCACCCAAGGGTTTATCGGCGCGGATGCCCACGGACAAACCACCACCTTAGGCCGTGGTGGTAGCGACTACAGTGCCGCACTGTTCGCCGAAGCCGTGGACGCAGAGAGTTTGGCCATTTGGACCGATGTACCGGGGATTTATACCACCGACCCGCGGATTGCCGACCAAGCGCGCCCAATCAGTGAAATTAGTTTTAGCGAAGCCTCAGAAATGGCCACGTTTGGTGCCAAAATCCTGCACCCATCCACCTTAGTGCCTGCAGTGCGCCAACATATTCCTGTGTTTGTCGGGGCTGCGAGCGCGCCTGAGCAAGGCGGCACCTGGATCCGCGAACAAGCGCACTCGGCACCGCTGTTTCGTGCCGTCGCCTTACGACGAAACCAAACCATGGTGACACTGACCAGCTTAAACATGTTCCATGCATATGGCTTTTTGGCCAAAGTATTTGAGGTTTTGGCACGATTTGAAATCTCGGTGGACTTGATCACCACCTCAGAGGTCAGTGTCGCTTTAACCCTTGATCAAACCAACACTCAGGGCGACGCACCGCAGCTGCCAGAAGCGGCTATCGCCGAGCTGACCCAGTTATGTCATGTCGAGATCTGCGAGAACCTGGCGGTGGTGGCGCTGATTGGCAATGATATGAATCATACTGCTGGCGCGACAGCGCCGGTGTTCAGTGCCTTAGCACAACACAAACTACGCATGATTTGCTACGGTGCCAGCAACCACAATGTCTGTGTTGTGGTTGAAGATGACGATGCCACCCAGGTGGTGCAGCGGTTACACGCGGACTTATTTGAGTGAAGAAAGAAGCCAGCACATTGATGTGCTGGCTTCTTTCGTTAGCCGTTTAAGTTCGGCCCGAGCCATTTTTCCGCTTCTTCGCTGCTCCACCCTTTGCGTGCTGCATAGCTGTCTCGCTGATCGTTTTGGATCTTCGCCACCGCAAAGTAACGTGACTCAGGATGGGAAAAATACCAACCTGAGACTGACGCCCCCGGCCACATCGCGTAGCTTTCAGTGAGTGTCATCCCCGTATGCGCTTCTACCGATAGCAATTGCCAAATTTTGCCTTTCTCACTGTGTTCAGGACAGGCGGCATAACCCGGCGCTGGCCGGATTCCTTGGTATTGCTCGCGGATCAGCGCGTCGTTATCGAGCGTCTCATCGGGCGCATAGCCCCACAAGGTGATCCGAATTTGCTGATGGAGGTACTCTGCAAAGGCTTCTGCGAGTCTATCGGCGACCGCCTGGATCATGATCGCGTTATAATCATCCCCTTTCGCTTTGTATTCTTCCGCCAAGGCATATTCGCCAATACCACCTGTGACCGCAAATGCGCCAATCCAATCCGGCTGGCCACTGCTTGTTGGCGCAATAAAGTCCGACAAGCAATAGTTGGCACCACGTGGCTTTTTCGTTTGCTGCCGCAAGTGGTTCAGTACGGTGAGCGTCGCTTGGCGAGACCCATCCCCATAGACCTCAATATCATCATCAATGCTATTGGCAGGAAAGAGGCCACACACCCCTTTTGCCGCCACCAAGCCTTCTGCCTCGAAACGATCGAGCCAAGCATTGGCGTCCTGGTACAAACGACGCGCTTCCTCACCCACCAGTTCGTGATCCAAAATCGCCGGGAATTTGCCACTGAGTGACCAAGTCATAAAGAAGGGTGTCCAGTCGATATACTGACGTAAGGTCGCTATCGAGACATCATCGTAAACATGGACGCCCGGCTTCACCGGTTGCGGAGGCACATAGTTTGCCCAGTCCGTTTGCCACTTATTGTCGCGCGCCTGCTCAAGGGATACTGGTGCCGTGCGCGGGGTTTTACGCTGGTGCTGCTCACGTACCGCCGCATAGTCTTTAGCTAAACGGGCTACAAAATCCGGTCGCTGCGTCTCGGATAATAACGATGAGCATACCCCAACCGCACGTGACGCGTTGGGCACATAGACCACGGGCGCATGGTAATGCTGCTCAATTTTCACCGCGGTATGGGCTTTGGACGTGGTCGCACCGCCAATAAGTAGAGGAATATCAAACCCTTGACGTTCCATCTCTTTCGCCACGTTCACCATCTCATCTAACGATGGGGTAATCAGGCCTGATAAACCAATAATATCGACGTTTTCTTCTCGGGCCACCGACAGGATTTTATCGGTCGGCACCATCACGCCGAGATCAATAATCTCGAAGTTATTACATTGCAGCACCACACCAACAATGTTTTTGCCAATGTCATGCACATCCCCTTTGACCGTGGCGAGCAAGATCTTGCCATTGGTCTGTCCTTGCTGCTTTTCAGCATTGATGTAGGGCTCAAGGTAGGCCACTGCCTGCTTCATCACCCGTGCCGACTTCACCACTTGTGGCAGGAACATCTTGCCTTCACCAAACAAGTCCCCGACCACGTTCATGCCTGCCATCAACGGGCCTTCAATCACTTCTAGAGGTTTACTTGCCGCGGCGCGAGCCAGCTCGGTATCTTCAACAATAAACTCGGTAATGCCTTTGACCAGTGCATGTTCAAGGCGCTTTTCCACTGGCCAACTACGCCACTCTGCAGTTTCTGCGACCTCGCTCTCCCCGCTATCGCGATAGCTGTCGGCGATGTCCAGCAAACGCTCTGTCGCCCCATCGTCTTTGTTGAGCACCACATCTTCCACTGCTAGGCGCAAAGACTCGGATAAATCATCATAAATCGCCAATTGACCGGCGTTGACGATCCCCATGTCCATGCCATTTTTGATGCAGTGATACAAAAACACCGCATGAATGGCCTCGCGGACGGGGTTGTTGCCTCGAAACGAAAACGACACATTGGAGACGCCGCCCGAGATCATGGCATGCGGCAGGGTTTGTTTAATATCGGCCACCGCGTTGATGAAATCGACCGCGTAGTTATTATGCTCATCAATGCCGGTGGCAACCGCAAAAATATTAGGATCGAAAATAATGTCTTCCGGTGGAAAGCCGACTTGCTCGACCAGAAGATGATAAGCGCGCGTACAGATTTCCACTTTCCGCTCTTGAGTATCGGCTTGACCTTGTTCGTCAAACGCCATCACGATCACCGCCGCGCCATAACGACGGACTAAACGTGCTTGGTGAAGAAAAGCCTCTTCTCCTTCTTTGAGCGAAATAGAATTGACGATGCCTTTCCCTTGAATGCACTTTAGGCCAGCTTCAATCACTTCCCATTTAGAGGAGTCAATCATCACAGGCACACGGGCAATATCCGGCTCGGCCGCGCATAAATTGAGGAAGCGCACCATGGCCTTTTCGGCATCCAACATGCCTTCATCCATATTGATATCGATGATTTGGGCGCCGTTTTCCACTTGCTGCAATGCCACTTCCAGCGCTTCGTCGTATTGCTCTTCAACGATTAAGCGTTTAAAGCGTGCTGAGCCAGTCACATTGGTGCGCTCACCCACGTTAACGAACAAGCTATCGGCATTAATGGTCAGGGGCTCGAGCCCAGATAAGCGACAGGCCACAGGGTGGTCAGGCAGAGAGCGTGGCGCATGTTTTTTCACCGCGTCGCTAATCGCTTGAATATGCTCAGGCGTGGTGCCACAACAACCACCGACCAAATTGATAAAGCCAGACGCCGCCCACTCATCAATGTGTGTCGCCATCTGTTCGGGAGAAAGATCATACTCGCCAAAGGCGTTGGGCAACCCCGCATTGGGGTGGACGGAGACAAAGCCCTCACAAATGTCGCTCAGCTCTTTGACATACTGGCGCAATTCAGCTGGCCCAAGTGCGCAGTTTAAGCCAAACGACAGTGGTTCGACATGACGCAACGAGTGATAAAAAGCGGCGGTGGTTTGTCCGGATAAGGTGCGTCCAGACGCATCAGTGATGGTGCCGGAGATCATAATGGGTAAGCGAAAACCGCGGGCATCAAAGACCTTTTCAACCGCAAATGCACAGGCTTTGGCATTCAAGGTATCAAAAATGGTCTCCAACATGATGATATCAACACCGCCGTCAATGAGCGCTTCGGTGGACTCGGCATACACGTCGACTAACTGATCAAAGCTGACATTGCGAAAGCCCGGGTCATTCACGTCTGGAGAGATTGAACACGTTCGGTTCGTCGGCCCTAACACGCCCGCGACAAAACGGGGTTTATCCGGCGTTTTCGCCGTCCACGAATCAGCAACCTCACGCGCAAGCCGAGCTGCCGCGCCGTTGATTTCCGCACTCAGCGCCTGCATGTCGTAATCAGCCATCGCGATTTGGGTGGCGTTAAAGGTGTTGGTTTCAATAATGTCCGCGCCCGCCGCCAGATAATCACTGTGTAGCGAAGCGATCTTATCAGGCTGCGTCAGCACCAAGAGATCATTATTGCCTTTCACATCACAGTGCCAATCTTTAAAACGTTGGCCACGATAATCGGCTTCGCTCAGTGCCAAACCTTGGATCATGGTGCCCATGCCACCATCGATCACTAGAATACGGTCGCGCAGTTGCTGTGTTAGTCGGTCCATACTATTACGCTTATCATCTTCCTCGTTGCAGTCATTTCATCCTACCACAGCGGAAATGGAAATCTAGACGTCTATAAATAACAATTTATTTTGATCTATTTCAATTCAGCTGTTCGTTTTGAAAGCGATTTCTATTAATATTTCGACACACTTTTTCATTCCCTCGTTGCACTAGGAAGCGGCATGTCAACCTACGCAATCCTCAGCTTTATGGCTGCTGCAGCCATCTTTATCGCTTTTATTAATAGTAAAATAAGCCGAGTACAAACCACGATCGCCATCACCGCCAGCTCGCTCCTACTGTCTTTGCTGATAGTGATCGCCGGTCAATACCAAGCAATTCCACTAAAAGCCATGGCCGAGCAGATACTGACAGATATCCACTTTGATACGTTTTTGCTCAAAGGCGTCCTCGGCTTTTTGCTCTTCGCAGGGGGGATTGGCGTCAAGCTTCCCTCTTTCTCCGACCAAAAGTGGGAGATCACAACCCTGGTGATCGGCGGGCTATTGGTCTCTGTGTTGTTAATCGGCTCCGGTATCTGGGGCGTGTTTCAGCTAATTGGCATCCCCTTTGATTTCCTCTACTGCCTGTTATTTGGCGCGCTGATATCGCCCACCGACCCCATCGCTGTGCTTGCTATCGTCAAAAAGCTGCAAGCACCGACGCGGATCACCACACAAATTGAGGGAGAGTCATTATTCAATGATGGTGTGGGTATCGTGATCTTTGTGACCCTTTTTACCCTAGCCTTTGGCGACAACAACCCGACGGTGGGCGGTACCATTGCCTTGTTTTTACAAGAAGCCGTTGGCGGGGTTTTATATGGCCTAGTGCTGGGCTATCTTTTCCATCGCTTGATTTGTGCCACTAACGATCACTCGATGGAATTGCTATTAACGCTGGCTATCCCCAGCGCTGGCTATGTCTTGGCCGATATGCTGCATGTCTCTGGCCCGCTGGCAATGGTGGTATCGGGGATCATGATCGGTAACTGGACCCGCTTTATTGGCTTTTCCAAAGAAAGTGAAGATCACCTCGACCACTTCTGGGAATTAGTCGATGAATTTCTTAACAGCCTACTCTTTCTCCTCATCGGGGTTAGCTTGCTGCAAATCAGTTTCCATAAAGAAGACTGGATCATTATGGCGGCGGTGGTTCCTATTGTGCTTCTCGCCCGTTTTATTAGCGTGAAAATGTGCTATCTCGGTTTCAACCGCTTTCGTTCTTATAACCCTTGGGCGGTGCGTATATTAAGCTGGGGTGGGTTACGTGGCGGTCTCGCACTGGCGATGGCGATGGCCGTGCCCGCTGGCATCATGGTGGTGCCGGAAAAAAATATCGATGTCCGCGAGCTGATCCTCATCATGACCTACGCGGTGGTGGTGTTTTCCATTTTGGTGCAAGGCTCAACCATGACAGGCATGGTTGATAAAGCAAACGCAGCACAAGACGAAATGGATACACATCAAACCTAAATCCACACAGCTCCCAAAGCAAAAGGCGTCCGCGGGCGCCTTTTTTATTCATCCAGGGTAAAGTTAGACGCAGAGAAGGTATCCAAGTCGAAGGGCGTTTGTTGGTAAACACAATAGTTCAGCCAGTTGGCAAACAGTAAATGGCCATGGCTGCGCCAACTCACATACGGTGGCTGCGAGGGGTCATCATCCGGGTAATAGTTAAGGGGAACCGCTGGCTCCATCCCTTCTTCTAAATCCCGATGATATTCATGATGCAAGCTATGAGAATCATACTCAGGGTGACCGGTGACAAACACATTGCGCTTATCTTTCGTCGCCGCCAGATAGGTACCCGCTTCATTAGAGGTTGCTAAGATGTCGAGATCCGTATGCTCTGCAAGATAGTTAGGCGAAAAATCCGCATAGCGCGAGTGGGGCGCTAAGAAACTATCATCAAAGCCGCGTAATAGCGGATGTTTGCATAAGTCAGCATTAATGTCGTGCTGATAGACACCCGATAACTTCTCCTTACGAGTTTTCTTAGGCAAGTCGTAAAGTAGCTTTAAGCCCGCTTGCGCGGCCCAACAAATATAGAGGGTTGAAGTAACGTGTTGGTGCGCCCAATTCATCACATCCTGTAAATGCTCCCAGTAAATCACATCCTCGAACTGTACCAACCCGAGTGGCGCGCCTGTCACGATAAGGCCATCGAAATTACGTCCGCGAACGGCCTCAAACTGACGGTAGAAGGTATCGAGATGCTCGGTTGGCGTATTTTTGCTTGGCCGGTTATCTATCCGTAAAAGCTCAACATCCACTTGCAAAGGACTGTTAGAGAGTAGACGCATAAATTGCGTTTCCGTCTCGATTTTCTTTGGCATCAGGTTGAGCAGCAGCACCTTCAACGGGCGGATGTTTTGACTCACCGCGCGCGTCTCGGTCATTACGAATATGTTTTCACGCCTTAGGATATTAGTCGCGGGGAGCTGATCCGGGATTTTAATCGGCATTACTGCCTCCTAGAGATGTTTAGACGTCCAGATATCTAATAACATAACCTAGTCACTGATTAAGCTCAAGCAGTGATCACCCTTAGACCAACATTGTTTTAAGCATAGGAGAAGACAGTATTGATAAGAAAGATAGAAACGAAAAAAGCCCCCCGCGAATGCGGAGGGCTTCGAAAAAACTCTTGGCAGTGGCCTACTCTCACATGGGGAGACCCCACACTACCATCGGCGCAGCAACGTTTCACTTCTGAGTTCGGCATGGGTTCAGGTGGTGCCGTTACGCTATGGCCGCCAAGAAAATTCTGGTGCTGATAGGCAGATTTGAACTGCCGACCTCACCCTTACCAAGGGTGCGCTCTACCAACTGAGCTATATCAGCGAAAACGCGTCATCAAAGTCTTACGCATATCCGCTTTGATGATTAAATTGTTACTAACTAAAGCCTAACAGTAAGCTCTAATTAGGTTATCTTGTTTGATGCGATGAGGATTTTGAATCGAGACGCGCAGTGTATGCCAATACATGAGCATCGCAGATATCAAAAGCATCGAGCTATCAACAAGATAAGCAATGAGAGCCTGGCGATGTCCTACTCTCACATGGGGAGACCCCACACTACCATCGGCGCTGCTTCGTTTCACTACTGAGTTCGGCATGGAGTCAGGTGGGTCCAAAGCGCTATGGTCGCCAAGCAAAATTTGGTGTGTCTTCACTTTTCAGTCAAAACACAAATCTAGAAAGCTGTTCGTTCTCGCCACAATCAACTGGCTTATTTTGAGTCCAACCCAAAACCCCTTGGGTGTTGTATGGTTAAGCCGCACGGGCCATTAGTACAGGTTAGCTCAACGCCTCACAGCGCTTACACACCCTGCCTATCAACGTTCTCGTCTAGAACAACCCTTTAGAGAGCTCGAGGCTCTAGGGATGACTCATCTCGGGGCCAGCTTCGCGCTTAGATGCTTTCAGCGCTTATCTGTGCCGAACTTAGCTACCGGGCAATGCGTCTGGCGACACAACCCGAACACCAGCGGTTCGTCCACTCCGGTCCTCTCGTACTAGGAGCAGCTCCCCTCAATCATCCAACGCCCACGGCAGATAGGGACCGAACTGTCTCACGACGTTCTAAACCCAGCTCGCGTACCACTTTAAATGGCGAACAGCCATACCCTTGGGACCGACTTCAGCCCCAGGATGTGATGAGCCGACATCGAGGTGCCAAACACCGCCGTCGATATGAACTCTTGGGCGGTATCAGCCTGTTATCCCCGGAGTACCTTTTATCCGTTGAGCGATGGCCCTTCCATTCAGAACCACCGGATCACTATGACCTACTTTCGTACCTGCTCGAGCCGTCACTCTCGCAGTTAAGCGGGCTTATGCCATTGCACTAACCTCACGATGTCCGACCGTGATTAGCCCACCTTCGTGCTCCTCCGTTACTCTTTGGGAGGAGACCGCCCCAGTCAAACTACCCACCAGGCACTGTCCTCACCCCAGATAATGGGGCTAAGTTAGAACATCAAACATACAAGGGTGGTATTTCAAGGATGGCTCCACAGCAACTGGCGTCGCCGCTTCAAAGCCTCCCACCTATCCTACACATGTAGGCTCAATGTTCAGTGCCAAGCTGTAGTAAAGGTTCACGGGGTCTTTCCGTCTAGCCGCGGGTACACAGCATCTTCACTGCGATTTCAATTTCACTGAGTCTCGGGTGGAGACAGCGTGGCCATCATTACGCCATTCGTGCAGGTCGGAACTTACCCGACAAGGAATTTCGCTACCTTAGGACCGTTATAGTTACGGCCGCCGTTTACCGGGGCTTCAATCAATGGCTTCTCTTGCGATAACCACATCAATTAACCTTCCGGCACCGGGCAGGCGTCACACCGTATACGTCATCTTTCGATTTTGCACAGTGCTGTGTTTTTAATAAACAGTTGCAGCCACCTGGTATCTGCGACTGCCCATAGCTCCATCCGCTAGGGACTTCACCGCGGGCAGCGTACCTTCTCCCGAAGTTACGGTACCATTTTGCCTAGTTCCTTCACCCGAGTTCTCTCAAGCGCCTTGGTATTCTCTACCCGACCACCTGTGTCGGTTTGGAGTACGGTTCCTACTTACCTGAAGCTTAGAGGCTTTTCCCGGAAGCATGGCATCAATGACTTCACCACCTTGGTGGCTCGACATCGTGTCTCGGCCTTGATTTCCCGGATTTGCCTAAGAAATCAGCCTACGCACTTGAACCTGGACAACCATCGCCAGGCCCACCTAGCCTTCTCCGTCCCCCCATCGCAGTAAGCAGCAGTACGGGAATATTAACCCGTTTCCCATCGACTACGCCTTTCGGCCTCGCCTTAGGGGCCGACTTACCCTGCCCCGATTAACGTTGGACAGGAACCCTTGGTCTTCCGGCGAGGAGGTTTTTCACCCCCTTTATCGTTACTCATGTCAGCATTCGCACTTGTGATACCTCCAGCATGCCTCTCAGCACACCTTCAACAGCTTACACAACGCTCCCCTACCCAATATCCATAAGGACATTGCCGCAGCTTCGGTGTATCGCTTAGCCCCGTTACATCTTCCGCGCAGGCCGACTCGACCAGTGAGCTATTACGCTTTCTTTAAATGATGGCTGCTTCTAAGCCAACATCCTGGCTGTCTGAGCCTTCCCACATCGTTTCCCACTTAGCGATAACTTGGGGACCTTAGCTGGCGGTCTGGGTTGTTTCCCTCTCCACGACGGACGTTAGCACCCGCCGTGTGTCTCCCGGATAGCACTTACTGGTATTCGGAGTTTGCAAAGGGTTGGTAAGTCGGGATGACCCCCTAGCCTTAACAGTGCTCTACCCCCAGTAGTGTTCGTCCGAGGCGCTACCTAAATAGCTTTCGGGGAGAACCAGCTATCTCCGAGTTTGATTGGCCTTTCACCCCTAGCCACAGGTCATCTCCTAACTTTTCAACGTTAGTGAGTTCGGTCCTCCAGTTGATGTTACTCAACCTTCAACCTGCCCATGGCTAGATCACTCGGTTTCGGGTCTAATGCAAGCAACTGTCGCCCAGTTAAGACTCGGTTTCCCTACGGCTCCCCTATGCGGTTAACCTGGCTACTTACATTAAGTCGCTGACCCATTATACAAAAGGTACGCGGTCACCCCATCACTAAGTCACCTCTGCTGGATTGGGCGGTTGACCCACGCTGCGCGTGGTTAACCCAATCAACAAAGTGATAGCGTCTCACTAAGATGAAGTGTCTTAGTGATGGGGCTCCCACTGCTTGTACGTAGACGGTTTCAGGTTCTATTTCACTCCCCTCACAGGGGTTCTTTTCGCCTTTCCCTCACGGTACTGGTTCACTATCGGTCAGTCAGGAGTATTTAGCCTTGGAGGATGGTCCCCCCATGTTCAGACAAGATATCACGTGTCCCGTCTTACTCGTTTTCACGCCTAAGGCGCCGTCGGTTACGGGGCTATCACCCTTTATTGCCAGGTTTTCCAACCTGTTCACCTAACGCCTAAGCCGCTTAAGGGCTGCTCCGGGGTCGCTCGCCGCTACTGCCGGAATCTCAATTGATTTCTTTTCCTTCGGGTACTTAGATGTTTCAGTTCCCCGAGTTCGCCTCTTAGCGCTATGTATTCACGCTAAGATACCTGCTTATGCAGGTGGGTTTCCCCATTCGGACATCGATGGCTCAAATGCTTCTTACCAGCTCACCATCGCTTTTCGCAGGTTAGTACGTCCTTCATCGCCTCTGACTGCCAAGGCATCCACCGTCTACGCTTAATTACTTAACCATACAACCCCAAGAGGTTTTTTTTTGCGCGAGACTGTCTTAAAAAGAAATCTGCGTCGCAAAACCACTGAGTGTTGAATCATCAACCAATTAAGGTTTTGTTTTTGCCGGACTCAAAATAGAGACTTTGCTTATTACTAAGACAAAGCCCAAGCACACTTGATTGTGTGAGTGACATTACATGTCACTGATTGAGAACTTTACTGTCATTCTTAAAGAATGACTTTGTCAGCTTTCCAGATTGTTAAAGAGCATGTCGTTTATTGCTAAATAAACCACGTTCTAAAGATTCTTAAGCAAAAACCTTTAAAGCGTGGTGGGCGATACCGGGCTCGAACCAGTGACCCCCTCCTTGTAAGGGAGGTGCTCTCCCAACTGAGCTAATCGCCCACGATAGTGTGGTGGGTTGTACAGGATTCGAACCTGTGACCAATTGATTAAAAGTCAACTGCTCTACCAACTGAGCTAACAACCCAATGGCGTCCCATAGGGGAGTCGAACCCCTGTTACCGCCGTGAAAGGGCGGTGTCCTAGGCCTCTAGACGAATGGGACACGCTGATATGTTTGGGAACATATCCTCTTTATAACTTCAACCTATACAATCTGTGTGAGCACTCGCAACAATAGCGTCAGTAAGGAGGTGATCCAGCCCCAGGTTCCCCTAGGGCTACCTTGTTACGACTTCACCCCAGTCATGAACCACACCGTGGTAAACGCCCTCCCGAAGGTTAAGCTATCTACTTCTGGTGCAGCCCACTCCCATGGTGTGACGGGCGGTGTGTACAAGGCCCGGGAACGTATTCACCGTGGCATTCTGATCCACGATTACTAGCGATTCCGACTTCATGGAGTCGAGTTGCAGACTCCAATCCGGACTACGACAGACTTTAAGGGATTCGCTCCACTTCGCAGCTTCGCTGCCCTCTGTATCTGCCATTGTAGCACGTGTGTAGCCCTACTCGTAAGGGCCATGATGACTTGACGTCGTCCCCACCTTCCTCCGGTTTATCACCGGCAGTCTCCCTGGAGTTCCCACCATTATGTGCTGGCAAACAAGGATAAGGGTTGCGCTCGTTGCGGGACTTAACCCAACATTTCACAACACGAGCTGACGACAGCCATGCAGCACCTGTCTCAGCGCTCCCGAAGGCACGCCTCTATCTCTAAAGGATTCGCTGGATGTCAAGAGTAGGTAAGGTTCTTCGCGTTGCATCGAATTAAACCACATGCTCCACCGCTTGTGCGGGCCCCCGTCAATTCATTTGAGTTTTAACCTTGCGGCCGTACTCCCCAGGCGGTCTACTTAATGCGTTAGCGCCGAAAGCCAAAGTCTAAACCTCAACCTCCAAGTAGACAGCGTTTACGGCGTGGACTACCAGGGTATCTAATCCTGTTTGCTACCCACGCTTTCGCATCTGAGCGTCAGTCTTTGTCCAGGGGGCCGCCTTCGCCACTGGTATTCCTTCAGATCTCTACGCATTTCACCGCTACACCTGAAATTCTACCCCCCTCTACAAGACTCTAGCCTGCCAGTTTCAAATGCGGTTCCGAGGTTGAGCCCCGGGCTTTCACATCTGACTTAACAAACCGCCTGCATGCGCTTTACGCCCAGTAATTCCGATTAACGCTCGCACCCTCCGTATTACCGCGGCTGCTGGCACGGAGTTAGCCGGTGCTTCTTCTGCAGCTAACGTCAAGCCATGCACTTATTAAGTACACCACCTTCCTCACTGCTGAAAGTGCTTTACAACCCGAAGGCCTTCTTCACACACGCGGCATGGCTGCATCAGGGTCTCCCCCATTGTGCAATATTCCCCACTGCTGCCTCCCGTAGGAGTCTGGGCCGTGTCTCAGTCCCAGTGTGGCTGATCATCCTCTCAAACCAGCTAAGGATCGTTGCCTTGGTAAGCCATTACCTTACCAACTAGCTAATCCTAACTGGGCCCATCCCAACGCGATAGCTTACATGTAGAGGCCACCTTTGGTCCCAGCTCGTAATGAACTAAGACATTATGCGGTATTAGCCGTCGTTTCCAACGGTTATCCCCCGCGTCAGGGCAGGTTCCCAGCCGTTACTCACCCGTCCGCCGCTCGACGTCCAGCAAATCCACCGAAGCTTCAATGCTGCCGTTTCCGCTCGACTTGCATGTGTTAGGCCTGCCGCCAGCGTTCAATCTGAGCCATGATCAAACTCTTCAATTTAAGTTTGGTGTTTCCGTAGAAACTGCTCAATGAATACTGATTACTGTTTATCTCCGAAGAGACAAACGAATTGACTGTGCCGAACAACTGTAAAAGTTGTCGTTTGGTCACTCAGTTCATCGAATAAATCTTTTTGTCTATTCTTAACGAGTGCCCACACAGATTGCATAGGTCAAATTGTTAAAGAGCGTTGACTGTGCGAAGCGGCGCTTCGCCTGGTCAGGGCTGCGTATCTTACGCGCCTTACCGTTAAAGTCAAGAAGAAATTTTATCTTTTATTTTCAACCCAACCGGGTGAAACAAAACCTCTTTTTGACTCCCCTAACGCGCTGTCTGCGTTAAGTAGGGCGGCATTCTAAAGCGTTTGTGACAAGCGTCAATCATTAATTTTCACTTTTCTTTTAAGCGCTCTATTTTTAGTCGATCTGCTCTGTTTTAGCCAATAATGCCCGTTTCTACTCTCTAAGCACCAAAAGTTACTATTTCGCGACTCGTTCTTATCCGCAGCACCTATCCACCTTAGTTAAACGAAAAGTGAGGCTATACGCGAAAAGCGTGGACCGTTTTTACAACGCGATGGTGAAGGGCCAGATAAAGAAAAAGCCAGGCAAATTGCCTGGCTTTTCTGGGTGCTGCTTATAAGTAATAAAACTTACTCTGCAGCTTGCTCAGCGTCTTGCTCTGGGCGATCAACAAGCTCGATGTAAGCCATTGGGGCTTTATCACCAGAGCGAACACCGCATTTCAGAATGCGAGTGTAACCGCCAGCACGTGAAGCAAAACGTGGGCCGAGTTCATTAAACAGTTTCGCTACAACTTCGTCGTTACGAGTACGAGCGAATGCTACACGACGGTTAGCAACACTGTCGTTTTTAGCTAAGGTAATCAACGGTTCAATGACGCGACGCAGCTCTTTTGCCTTCGGCAAAGTTGTTTTGATAACTTCGTGAGTTACCAGCGAGCTAGCCATGTTGCTGAACATCGCTTTACGATGGCTGCTGTTGCGATTGAGTTGACGACCACTCTTACGATGGCGCATGACCTAATCCTTCTAACTAAATAATCAGTCTCTGATTAATCTTCAGCAATGGATGCTGGCGGCCAGTTTTCTAGGCGCATACCTAGAGACAGACCACGTGATGCCAGCACGTCTTTAATTTCAGTCAAAGACTTCTTACCAAGGTTTGGCGTTTTCAGAAGCTCAACCTCGGTACGCTGTACCAGATCACCGATATAGTGAATCGCTTCTGCTTTCAAACAGTTAGCAGAGCGAACAGTTAGTTCAAGATCGTCTACAGGACGCAGTAGGATCGGATCGAACTCTGGCTTCTCTTCTTTCTCCTCAGGGACACGTACATCACGCAGGTCAACAAACGCATCTAGCTGCTCTGCTAGGATGGTTGCCGCACGGCGAATCGCTTCCTCAGGATCCAGTGTACCGTTAGTTTCCATATCGATGACCAGCTTGTCGAGGTCCGTACGCTGTTCGACACGCGCTGCTTCCACTTTGTAAGCAATGCGATCTACTGGGCTGAACGTTGCGTCAACAAGTAGGCGACCGATTGGACGCTCGTCGTCTTCGCTATCGATACGCGCAGACGCTGGTACATAGCCACGACCACGTTCTACCTTGATACGCATGCTAATTTCAGCGCTTGCATCAGTCAGGTGGCAGATAACGTGTTCTGGGTTCGCAATCTCAACACCACCATCATGGGTGATGTCGCCTGCAACAACAGGGCCTGCACCAGACTTGGTCAGAGTAAGGATAACTTCATCTTTACCCTCAACCTTAACGGCTAGGCCTTTAAGGTTAAGTAGGATTTCCAGGATATCTTCCTGAACCCCTTCTTTGGTGCTGTACTCGTGCAATACGCCGTCAATTTCAACTTCCGTCACCGCACAGCCTGGCATAGATGAAAGTAGGATACGACGTAGCGCATTCCCCAGAGTATGGCCAAAGCCACGCTCTAGGGGTTCAAGAGTTACTTTTGCGTGCGTCGAGCTAACTTGTTCAATATCAACTAGACGCGGCTTAAGAAATTCTGTTACAGAACCCTGCATTATGTCCTCTCTTTAGTTCAGCTTTACTTAGAGTAAAGCTCGACGATCAGGTGTTCGTTGATGTCAGCAGACAAATCAGAACGCTCTGGTAGGCGCTTGAATGTGCCTTCCATCTTCTTGCTGTCTACTTCGATCCAAGTTGGCAGTTCGCGTTGAGCGGCAACTTCTAGAGCTGCTTTGATACGCGCCTGGTTCTTAGCTTTCTCGCGAATGCTAATCACGTCGTTTGCCGAAACCTTGAAAGAAGGTACGTTAACTACTTTGCCGTTAACGAGGATCGCTTTGTGGCTTACCAGCTGACGTGATTCGGCGCGTGTTGCACCAAAGCCCATGCGGTAAACTACGTTGTCTAGGCGACCTTCAAGAAGCTGAAGCAGGTTTTCACCTGTATTACCCTTGATGCGGGCAGCGTCTTTGTAGTAGTTACGGAACTGCTTTTCCATTACGCCGTACATACGACGTACTTTTTGCTTCTCGCGAAGCTGAACGCCATAGTCAGACAGACGGCCGCGACGCTGACCGTGAACGCCTGGGACGTTATCGATTTTACACTTGGTATCAATCGCGCGTACGCCTGACTTAAGGAATAAGTCAGTACCTTCGCGACGGCTAAGCTTCAGCTTAGGACCCAAATATCTTGCCATGATCTTTCTCCAATATTCTAAGAAACAGCGCTAGTGCGTATTAAACGCGGCGTTTCTTAGGTGGACGACAACCGTTATGCGGGATTGGCGTCGCATCAACAATGTTAGTGATGCGGAAGCCCGCTGCGTTCAAGGCACGAATAGTAGACTCGCGACCTGGACCTGGACCTTTAACCATCACTTCGAGGTTTTTCAGGCCGTACTCTTTCGCCATTTCACCACAGCGCTCTGCAGCAACCTGCGCAGCGTATGGAGTTGACTTACGAGAGCCACGGAAACCTGAACCACCGGCGGTCGCCCATGCAAGAGCGTTACCTTGACGGTCAGAAATCGTCACGATTGTGTTATTGAAAGACGCATGAATGTGCGCGACGCCATCAGCGACTTGCTTGCGTACGCGTTTGCGTGCACGAGTTGCTTGTTTAGCCATAGTACTTATCTACCCCGATTATTTCTTGATCGGCTTGCGCGGACCCTTACGGGTACGAGCATTGGTCTTCGTACGCTGACCACGTAGTGGCAAGCTGCGACGATGACGAATACCGCGGTTACAACCAAGGTCCATAAGACGCTTGATGTTCATGGAAATTTCACGACGTAGATCGCCTTCTACGGTGTATTTAGCCACACCGTCACGCAATTGGTCGATCTGTTCTTCTGATAGTTCACTGATCTTAGTGCTTTCAGCAATACCTACTTCAGCTAGAATAGCTTGAGAGGTGGTTTTGCCGACGCCGTAAATCGCAGTCAATGCGATAACAGCATGCTTTTGATCAGGAATGTTAATGCCTGCTATACGGGCCACTATTCACTCCTAGTACTTTTCAAGTAGAACCGCTGCAGAGCCCGTCGAGGATACGCAGCGGCATAACCACTTCTTTTGCACATACAAAAGGTGGGCTGGCTAATGTAGCCAGCCTGACCTCATTTTGCAAGAAAAATATTCTGCTATTAGCCTTGGCGTTGCTTGTGCTTTGGCTCACTGCAGATCACACGAACGGTACCGTTACGCTTGATCACTTTACAGTTACGGCAGATTTTCTTAACGGAAGCACGAACTTTCATTGCTAAACTCCGTAAATAGACAACCTATTAGCGGCCGTAGCCTTTGAGGTTGGCTTTTTTCAACACGGACTCATATTGTTGAGACATCAAATGAGTCTGAACTTGAGCCATAAAGTCCATGATTACGACTACTACGATAAGTAGTGATGTACCACCAAAGTAAAAGTGGACATCCCACGCAATCATCATGAACTCGGGGATCAGACAGATAAAGGTAATATACATGGCGCCAGCAAGGGTTAACCGTGTCATCACTTTATCAATGTATTTAGCAGTCTGCTCACCCGGGCGAATACCAGGTACGAACGCTCCTGACTTCTTCAAATTATCTGCTGTTTCTCGCGGGTTGAACACCAACGCCGTATAGAAAAAGCAGAAGAAGATAATCGCTGCCGCATAAAGTATTACGTACGCTGGTTGCCCCGGACTCAGTGCCAATGACACATCGGTTAGCCAGCTTGTCTGATCACCCTTACCAAACCAGTTAGCAAGCGTGCCAGGGAACAAAATAATACTTGATGCAAAAATCGCAGGGATAACGCCTGCCATGTTGATCTTAAGTGGCAGGTGCGTGCTTTGCGCTGCAAAGACACGGCGACCTTGTTGCCGCTTCGCGTAGTTAACAACGATACGACGTTGACCACGCTCCATAAAGACCACAAAGTAGACGACCGCCAATACGATCACTGCGATACCTAGCAAGAGAAGCGGAGACATGTCGCCTTGACGCGCTTGCTCTATTGTCTGTCCAATTGCGGGTGGCAGACCCGCGACAATCCCGGTGAAGATAATCAACGAAATGCCGTTACCAATGCCGCGTTCAGTAATTTGCTCACCTAACCACATCAAGAACATGGTACCTGTGACCAAACTCACTACCGCAGTAAAGTAAAATGCAGGGCCTGGATTTATCACCAAACCTGGCATCATACTCGGTAACCCGGTCGCGATTCCAATTGCTTGGAACGTTGCCAACACCAGCGTGCCGTAGCGGGTATACTGACTTATCTTGCGACGGCCAGATTCACCCTCTTTTTTCAACTCCGCTAACGCGGGATGAACCACTGACAATAACTGAACAATAATCGATGCCGAAATATACGGCATAATGCCCAGTGCCAGTATCGAAGCACGCTCAAGGGCACCACCAGAGAACATGTTAACCAAGTCAATGATGGTCCCTTGTTGCTGTTCGAACAGATCGGCAAGTACAGCAGCGTCAATACCAGGAATGGGTACAAAAGAGCCGGCACGGAATACCAATAATGCCATTGCTACAAAAAGTAAGCGGCTTTTCAGCTCCGCAACTCCGCCTTTTGCACTACTGAAGTTTTGTCCTGGTTGTTTTGCCATCTGTACCTCGTCCTCGAGCTAAATTATTCCTCGATTTTACCGCCTGCAGCTTCGATTGCCGCTTTAGCGCCTTTAGTGACACGAACACCTTTCACTGTCACTGAGCGAGCGATTTCACCAGACAGTACGATTTTCGCCGTACGGGTGTCTTGTGCGATAACATTCGCTGCTTTCAGTGTTTCAAGGCTTACCACGTCACCGTCAACTTTTGCTAGCTCGCCGAGACGAACTTCAGCAGAAGTGAGGCCTTTACGCGAAGTAAAACCGAATTTTGGCAGACGCTGTTTCAAAGGCATTTGACCGCCTTCGAAACCTGGGCGTACTGAACCACCTGAACGTGATTTCTGACCTTTGTGACCACGGCCACCGGTTTTACCCAGGCCTGAACCAATACCACGGCCTACACGCTTCGCAGAAGGCTTTGAGCCTGCAGCCGGAGATAGAGTATTCAAACGCATGTGATTACCCCTCCACTTTAACCATGTAGTTGACCTTGTTGATCATACCGCGCACGCACGGTGTATCTTCAAGTTCAACAGTGTGGTTGATGCGACGTAGGCCCAAGCCACGCAGGGTCGCTTTGTGCTTCGGCAAGCGGCCGATAGCGCTACGAGTCTGAGTTACTTTAATTGTCTTAGCCATGTCGTATTACCCCAGAATTTCGTTGACAGGCATGCCACGTTTCGCAGCTACCATCTCTGGAGACTTCGTACCACCCAGACCATCAATCGTTGCACGAACGATGTTGATTGGGTTGGTCGAACCGTATGCTTTCGCCAGAACGTCTTGAACGCCTGCTACTTCAAGCACGGCACGCATCGCACCACCGGCGATGATACCTGTACCTTCTGATGCTGGCTGCATGTACACTTTTGAACCAGTGTGGCGGCCTTTAACAGCGTGGTGCAGAGTACCGTCTTTCAGCGCGATAGTAATCATGTTACGACGCGCCTTTTCCATTGATTTTTGGATCGCAGCGGGGACTTCACGGGCTTTACCGTAACCGAAACCGACGCGACCGTTACCGTCACCTACCACTGTCAGGGCGGTGAAGGTAAAGATGCGACCACCTTTAACCGTTTTAGAAACACGGTTTACAGCGATCAGCTTCTCATGCAAATCACTTTGTTGTTTATCGTTAGCCATCTTCCACCTACCTTAGAATTTCAGACCAGCTTCACGGGCAGCATCTGCCAGTGCAGCCACACGGCCGTGGTATTGGAAACCGGAACGGTCAAAAGCAACGGCTTCGATGCCTTTTTCCTTCGCTCGCTCAGCAATGATCTTACCCACGGCTGCAGCGGCGTCTTTGTTACCGGTGCTCTTCACTTGCTCACGGATCGCTTTTTCTACGGTAGAAGCGGCGGCGATAACTTCCGCGCCGTTACCAGCGATAACCTGTGCGTACACATGACGTGGAGTACGGTGTACCACCAGGCGAGTCGCACCCATTTCCGCGATCTTGCGTCGTGCTTTGGTCGCACGACGGATACGAGATGCTTTCTTATCCATAGTGTTACCTTACTTCTTCTTAGCTTCTTTAGTACGCACAGCTTCGTCAGAGTAACGAACGCCTTTGCCTTTATAAGGCTCTGGCTTGCGGTATGCGCGAATATCAGCAGCCACCTGGCCAACCGCTTGTTTATCAGCGCCGCTGATAACAATTTCAGTTTGGCTTGGGCATTCTGCCTTAACACCCTCTGGCAGAGCGTGCTCAACCGGGTGAGAGAAACCAAGTGTCAGGTTAAGTTTGTTACCGGCAACGTTTGCACGATAACCAACACCTTTCAGGATCAGTTTCTTGGTAAAGCCTTCAGTCACACCCACTACCATGCTGTTAACCAGTGCGCGCGCGGTACCAGCATGTGCCCATGCTTTAGCGTGCTCCACACTTGGTGCGAAGGTAATGGTGTTCTCTTCTTGGTTTACTGACACCATATCGTGAAGCGTGCGGCTTAGTTCGCCTTTGCTTCCTTTTACAGTGATTTCCTGACCGTTAAGTTTCACCTCTACGCCGGCAGGAACTACGACAGGTGCTTTTGCAACACGAGACATTTCCTACTCCTTATTAAGCTACGTAGCAGATGATTTCACCGCCCAGACCCGCTTTGCGAGCTGCGCGATCGGTCATCAAACCTTTCGAAGTTGATACAACAGCAATACCAAGTCCACCCATCACTGAAGGCAACTCATCTTTCTTTTTGTAGATGCGCAGGCCTGGACGGCTAACACGTTGGATTTGCTCGATAACTGGTTTAGATTCGAAGTATTTCAACGTCACTTCCAGTTCAGGCTTCGCGTCGCTATTTACTGCGACGTCAGCCACGTAACCTTCTGCTTTTAGTAGCTCAGCAATTGCCACTTTTAGCTTTGACGAAGGCATTTTAACAGCAACTTTCTTTGCTGTCTGACCGTTGCGGAGGCGGGTCAGCATATCCGAGATCGGATCTTGCATGCTCATAAGTCTTTACTCCCGTGATTCAATTACCAGCTTGCCTTACGCAGACCCGGAATCTCGCCTTTCATGCAAGCTTCACGAACCTTGATTCGGCTTAGGCCGAATTTGCGTAGGTAGCCATGTGGACGACCAGTCTGGTTACAGCGGTTACGCTGACGAGACTTCGCAGAATCACGTGGTAGCGACTGAAGCTTCAGGACGGCGTCCCAACGCTCTTCGTCTGACGTGTTAACATTCTTAATGGTCGCACGCAGGTTGTCACGCTTTTCAGCATAACGGGCTGCGAGCTTCGCACGTTTTACGTCACGTGCTTTCATCGATTTTTTAGCCATAACAGTAACCCTTCACCTTACTTACGGAATGGGAAGTTAAAGGCAGCCAGCAGAGCTCGACCTTCCTCATCTGTACCTGCGGTGGTAGTGATAGTAATATCAAGACCACGGATACGATCGACTTTGTCGTAGTCAATCTCAGGGAAGATGATTTGCTCGCGAACGCCCATGCTGTAGTTACCGCGACCGTCGAACGCTTTCGGGTTCAGACCACGGAAGTCACGGATACGAGGAACTGCGATAGCGATCAAACGCTCAAAGAAGTCCCACATACGCTCGCCACGTAGGGTTACTTTACAACCAATTGGGTAGCCCTCACGGATCTTAAAGCCTGCGACTGATTTACGTGCTTTAGTGATCAGCGGCTTTTGACCAGAAATTGCGGTCATATCAGCAGCTGCATTTTCAAGCAGTTTCTTGTCGTTCAGAGCTTCGCCCACACCCATGTTAAGGGTGATCTTTTCGATCCCTGGGACTTGCATGATGCTTTTGTAACCAAATTGCTTAGATAGCTCAGCTACAACTGTCTCTTTGTAGTAATCATGCAGTTTCGCCATTGTACTACTCCAGAATTACTTAATAGTTTCGCCATTCGACTTGAAGAAACGCACTTTTTTGCCGTCTTCAAATCGGAAGCCTACACGGTCACCTTTACCAGCTGCTGCGTTAAAGATCGCCACGTTTGAAACGTCAATAGCGGCTTCTTGTTCAACGATGCCACCTTGAGTGCCCAGAGCCGGAACCGGCTTCTGGTGTTTCTTCACGAGGTTAATACCTTCAACGATAACTTTACCGGTCGGTAGAACCTTAGATACTTTACCTTTCTTGCCTTTGTCTTTACCGGCAAGAACGATAACTTCGTCGTTACGACGGATTTTAGCTGCCATGAGATCGCTCCTTACAGAACTTCAGGCGCCAGAGACACAATTTTCATGAACTTCTCAGTACGAAGTTCGCGTGTCACAGGGCCAAAGATACGTGTGCCGACTAGTTGCTCGTTCGTGTTGTTCAACAACACGCAAGCATTGCGGTCGAAGCGAATGACAGAGCCGTCTGGACGACGTACGCCTTTACGGGTGCGAACTACCACCGCCTTAAGCACATCACCTTTTTTCACTTTACCGCGTGGGATTGAATCCTTAACGGTAACTTTGATGATGTCGCCAACGTGGGCGTAACGACGGTGAGAGCCACCCAGAACCTTAATACACATTACACTGCGAGCGCCGGAGTTGTCGGCTGCGTCCAGCATACTTTGCATTTGGATCATTGTTAGTGCTCCGCTGTTATTACATCTAGACCCATCTCGGGTCGGGCTGCCTTTTTACAAGGGCGGCGAATAATAACACTATTTTGACCAGATGGGTAGATAAAAAATAAACGGCCCCCCAAATGAGAGCCGTTTGACTTATTATTGTATGAAAAATCGCTTAGATGCGTGATTTTTCAACAACGCGAACCAATGTCCAAGACTTTTGCTTAGAGATTGGACGACACTCACGAACCTCGACAGTGTCACCTTGGTTACACTGGTTTGATTCATCGTGTACATGTAGCTTACTCGTGCGCTTAATGTACTTACCGTAGATTGGGTGTTTCACAAAACGCTCGATAGCAACGACGATAGTTTTATCGCCTTTGTCGCTGATAACGCGACCTTGCTGAGTGCGGATGTTCTCGCTCATTATGCGTTAGCCTTCTCAGTCAGTACGGTTTTTACACGTGCGATATCGCGACGAACAGCTTTAAGAGTGTGAGTTTGCTGAAGTTGGCCAGTAGCCGCTTGCATGCGCAGATTAAACTGCTCACGTAGCAGACCCATTAGCTCTTCGTTCAGCTGCTCAGCAGTCTTTTCACGTAGTTCTTGTGCTTTCATCACATCACCGCCTTAGTTACGAAAGTGGTTTTGATCGGTAGCTTACGTGAAGCTAATTCAAACGCTTCGCGAGCCAGTGATTCAGGAACACCATCCATTTCGTACAGGACCTTGCCTGGTTGGATTTGGGCAACCCAGTAATCAACTGAACCTTTACCCTTACCCATACGAACTTCCAACGGCTTACCAGTAATTGGTTTGTCAGGGAAGACACGAATCCAGATTTGGCCTTGACGTTTAATGTGACGAGTCATCGCACGACGAGCCGCCTCAATTTGACGCGCAGTGATACGACCGCGACCAACAGCTTTCAGGCCATAGGTACCGAAGCTTACGTCAGTACCGTGCGCCAGACCGCGGTTACGACCTTTAAAAGTCTTGCGGAACTTAGTACGTTTTGGTTGAAGCATCGATAGACTCCTTACTTACGGCCTTTACGCTGCTTCTTCGGCTTGTCAGCCTTTTGCTCAACTTCAGCCATTCCACCTAGGATCTCACCTTTGAAGATCCAGGTTTTAATGCCGATTACACCGTACTGGGTGTGAGCAGAAGAAGTTGCGTAATCAATGTCAGCACGAAGGGTGTGCAATGGCACACGGCCTTCACGGTACCACTCGGTACGAGCGATTTCAGCGCCGCCAAGACGGCCGCTTACTTCTACTTTGATACCTTTGGCACCTAGGCGCATCGCGTTTTGTACCGCGCGCTTCATCGCACGACGGAACATAACACGGCGCTCTAGCTGTGATGCGATGCTGTCGCCAACAAGTTGCGCATCTAGCTCAGGCTTACGTACTTCAGCGATGTTGATTTGCGCTGGTACACCGGCTAGTTTTGCAACATGAGCGCGCAGCTTCTCGACATCTTCACCTTTCTTACCGATAACCACACCAGGACGTGCAGTGTGAATGGTCACACGAACACTCTTAGCAGGACGCTCGATAACGATGCGAGAGACTGACGCTTTTTTCAGTTCATTGTTCAAGAACTGACGTACCTTAAAGTCGCCGTCTAGGTTGTCAGCGAAATCTTGGTTATTAGCAAACCAAGTGGAATTCCAAGGCTTAACAATGCCAAGACGAATACCATTAGGATGTACTTTTTGACCCATTGCTTTATCTCCTCGTCTCTTAGCGGTCTGCTACAACAACAGTGATGTGGCTAGAACGCTTCAAGATGCGATCGGCACGGCCTTTTGCACGAGGCATAATACGCTTCATGATTGGGCCTTCATCAACGAAGACTTTGGCGACGCTTAGATCGTCGATATCCGCACCTTCGTTATGCTCGGCGTTTGCAATAGCAGATTCCAACACTTTCTTAACCAGGTCAGCCGCTTTTTTGTTGCTGAAGGTCAGTAGTTCCAGTGCTTGTGCTACGTCTTTACCGCGCACTTGATCCGCAACCAAACGTGCTTTTTGAGGCGAGATACGAGCAAAGCGATGTTTAGCAATAGCTTCCATTTCTTACCCCTTAACGCTTCTTAGCTTTCTTATCAGCAGCGTGGCCGCGATAAGTACGTGTTGGTGCAAACTCGCCCAGCTTGTGACCGATCATTTCTTCAGAAACGAAAACGGGTACGTGCTGACGACCATTATGGACAGCGATGGTCAATCCGATCATCTGTGGGATGATCATTGAACGACGGGACCAAGTCTTTAAAGGCTTCTTGTCACCGCTTTCCACCGCTTTCTCTACCTTCTTCAGCAAGTGCAGGTCAATAAAAGGACCTTTCTTGAGAGAACGTGGCATGGCTTATCCTCTGATAATAATTACTTGTTACGACGACGTACGATGTACTTGTCGGTACGTTTGTTCTTACGGGTCTTGAAGCCTTTAGTTGGCATGCCCCATGGTGATACTGGATGACGACCACCTGAGGTACGGCCTTCACCACCACCGTGTGGGTGGTCAATCGGGTTCATTGCAACACCACGTACGCTTGGACGTGCGCCTTTCCAGCGCGCGGCACCGGCTTTACCCAGTTCGCGTAGCATGTGCTCAGAGTTACCCACTTCACCAAGAGTCGCACGACCTTCAGCAAGAACCTTACGCATTTCACCGCTGCGCAGGCGGAGTGTGACGTACGCGCCGTCACGAGCTACGATTTGCGCATAAGCACCCGCAGAACGAGCTAACTGACCACCTTTACCAGGCTTAAGCTCGATATTGTGGATAGTAGAACCCACTGGGATGTTACGCATTGGTAGGGTGTTACCTACCTTGATAGCTGAATCTGCACCAGATTGGATCTGATCACCGGCTTTTAGGCCTTTTGGTGCGATGATGTAACGACGTTCACCGTCCGAATACAGTACAAGCGCGATGTTTGCACTACGGTTCGGATCATACTCAAGACGCTCAACTTTCGCTGGGATACCGTCTTTAGTACGTTTGAAGTCAATTACACGGTAATGATGCTTGTGACCACCACCGATGTTACGCACTGTGATTCGACCGTTGTTATTGCGACCGCCTGACTTAGAGTTTTTCTCTAGCAGTGGTGCATATGGTTTACCTTTATAAAGATCATGGTTAACCACTTTAACAAGGTGACGACGACCCGGTGAAGTCGGCTTACATTTCATAATAGCCATTTGCTTTTACTCCTCCGTCTTACTCAGCGCCGCCAACGAAGTCGATGTCCTGACCTTCTTTCAAGGCAACATACGCTTTTTTCCAGTCGCTACGACGGCCTTCACGCATACCTTGACGTTTGGTCTTACCCTTAACGAGAAGAGTACGAACAGACTTCACTTCAACTTCGAACAGTTTTTCAACTGCCGCTTTGATCTCTTTTTTCGTAGCTTCTTTGGCGACTTTGAATACAACAGTGTTGTTGTTTTCAGCGGCCATCGTCGCTTTTTCAGAGATGTGCGGAGCACGCAGAACTTTTAGGATACGCTCTTCAGTGATCATGCCAGCATCTCCTCAACTTGTTTAACTGCATCAGCAGTCATCACGACTTTGTCGAAAGCGATCAAGCTAACTGGGTCGATGGTATCTGTATCGCGTACGTCAACCTTATAAAGGTTACGTGCGGCAAGGAACAGGTTCTCATCAACTTCGGCAGTGACGATCAGAGCATCGTTCAGCTCAAGCTCTTTCAGCTTAGCGACAAGCTCTTTAGTTTTTGGTGCTTCAACAGAGAAGTTATCAACAACGATCAAACGCTCTTGACGAACCAGCTCTGACAGGATGCTCTTAAGAGCACCACGGTACATCTTTTTGTTTACTTTCTGAGCATGATCCTGAGGACGTGCTGCGAAAGTGACACCACCGCTGCGCCAGATTGGGCTGCGGATTGTACCTGCACGGGCGCGACCAGTACCCTTCTGACGCCATGGCTTAGCACCGCCACCAGACACGTCTGAACGAGTTTTCTGAGCGCGAGTACCTTGACGGGCACCAGCTGCGTATGCAACGACTACCTGGTGAACCAGGGACTCGTTGAATTCACGCCCGAAGGTAGTTTCGGAAACAGTTAGCGCGTCGGCGCCTTTGACTACCAATTCCATTACTATCTCCTCGACGTTACGCTTTAACGGCTGGTTTAACGATCACGTTGCCACCTGTCGCACCTGGGACTGCACCTTTGATAAGAAGCAGATTGCGCTCAGCGTCAACACGTACGATCTCTAGGTTTTGAGTCGTTACACGCTCAGCACCCATGTGACCTGCCATTTTTTTGCCTTTGAATACGCGACCTGGGCTCTGACATTGACCGATAGAACCAGGCGCACGGTGAGACAAAGAGTTACCGTGGCTCATGTCTTGAGTACGGAAATTCCAACGCTTAACGCCGCCTTGGAAGCCCTTACCTTTTGACGTGCCAGTAACGTCTACTTTTTTGATTTCAGCGAAAAGATCAACGTTTAGCTCAGCGCCAACTTCGAACTCTTCACCATTTTCCAGACGGAATTCCCACAAACCGCGGCCTGCTTCAACACCTGCTTTCGCAAAGTGACCAGCTTGTGCCTTGTTGACACGGCTTGCTTTCTTCTCGCCTGTAGTGATTTGAATTGCGGCATAACCGTCAACGTCAGGCTTACGCACCTGAGCAACACGGTTCGCTTCAACTTCAACTACGGTGACCGGGATAGAAACGCCATCTTCGTTGAAGATGCGAGTCATACCGACTTTACGACCGACTAGACCAATCATTATCTACTCCCCCTTAACCCAGGCTGATTTGAACATCAACGCCCGCAGCAAGGTCAAGACGCATCAGAGCGTCAACAGTTTTATCTGTTGGCTCAACGATGTCGATCAGACGTTTGTGAGTACGGATTTCGTACTGGTCACGTGCGTCTTTGTTTACGTGCGGAGAAATAAGAACGGTGAAGCGCTCTTTACGAGTAGGTAGAGGGATTGGTCCCTTAACCTGTGCGCCAGTGCGCTTAGCGGTTTCAACGATTTCCGCGGTAGACTGATCGATCAAGCGATGATCGAACGCCTTAAGGCGGATACGGATACGTTGGTTCTGCATGAGACAGAGCTCCAAATTCTAAAATATTTACACAAACAATATCGCCATTCCACCTCATTAAGACGAGGGAATGCCGATTAATTTATGTGAAACCGTAGTGCCAAAATTAGGCACATTGTCAGCCATTATTCTATGACTGCGAACATAAGCGGAGTATACATTAAACGAACAGTTTACTGTTCCATTCCTCGATGCTCATTGGTTCACAACTGCGTCGGAAGTCGCAATGACTTAAGCAGTGCCGGGCATTATACCGATGCGCGATAGCTTTGCAAGCCTTAGTTAAAAAATAAGCCCAAACAAAAACGCACCCGACTGGGTGCGTTTATCTACCTTACTACGTTGAGCGCCGCCTTAGGCTTTATCACTGGCGTCTTCGATGATTTGTGCTTGGTTGTAATTGGCGATACCCACTTTATCGACCAGACCCAGCTGAGTTTCGAGCCAATCAATATGTTCTTCTTCGTCGTCGAGGATATACTGGAACAGATCTCGCGACACAAAATCGCGGATGCTTTCGGTGTAAGCAATGGCTTCTTTCAAGTCTTCGTGCGCTTGCATCTCCAGCGCAAGATCACATTCGAAGATCTCTTGCGTGTCTTCACCAATACGTAACTTACCTAAATCTTGCAGATTGGGCGTCCCTTCTAAAAACAAGATACGCTCAATGAGCTTGTCCGCATGCTTCATCTCATCAATGGACTCTTCATACTCTTTGTCCGCGATGACTTTTAAGCCCCAGTCTTTAAGCATGCGCGCATGCAAAAAATACTGATTAATCGCAATCAGTTCGTTACCGAGTACCGTGTTGAGAAATGCTATCGATTTTGGATCGCCTTTCATGGCAAAAGCCTCCTTATGGGTTCTACTTTACAAATGTAGAACCCATAAGGAGGCTGTCAAATATTGACTGCAGGTTAACTCGCTTTTTGCAGCGTGATCAGTTGGCTCTCGTCGTAAATCACCTCTTTGGCTTGGCGTACACATTTACCACATTGCGACCCCAGAGGCGTCAGCTGGCGTAACTCACGGATACTGGTGACGCCTTGCTGACGCACCCAATGCTTAATGGTCTTATCCGATACGCTGTGGCAGATACAAACTAACATCTCAGTCATCTCAAAACATGAACTATAACGAGAATAGTTCGCATTGCTTTCGGGGTAAAGACTTTTTATATAACGCTTAGTTATTGATGGCTAGCTCATTTATATCAAGGTATCGTCAAAGAAAGGGCAAACAGAAAGGGAGCGCAATGCGCTCCCTTTGGTTGATAAGACTCAGCGTCTATCAAATTAAGCGATGATGTTAGCAACAACACCCGCGCCTACAGTACGGCCACCTTCACGGATAGCGAAACGTAGACCTTCGTCCATCGCGATAGGTGCGATCAGCTCAACAACCATCTTGATGTTGTCACCAGGCATTACCATCTCAACGCCTTCTGGCAGCTCGATAGTACCGGTTACGTCAGTAGTACGGAAGTAGAACTGTGGACGATAGCCTTTGAAGAATGGCGTATGACGGCCACCTTCGTCTTTACCCAGCACGTAAACTTCTGACTCGAACTTAGTGTGCGGAGTGATTGAACCCGGCTTCGCCAGTACTTGGCCACGCTCAACTTCGTCACGCTTAGTACCACGCAGAAGAACACCAACGTTCTCACCCGCACGGCCTTCGTCTAGAAGCTTACGGAACATCTCAACACCAGTACAGGTGGTCTTCGCGGTGTCTTTCATGCCCACGATTTCAACGTCGTCACCTACAGTGATGATGCCTTGCTCAACACGACCGGTTACAACCGTACCACGGCCTTGGATTGAGAAGACGTCTTCGATTGGCAGGATGAACGGCTTGTCGATCGCACGCTCCGGCTCTGGGATGTAAGAATCTAGCGCTTCTGCTAGTTCAACAATCTTCTGCTCCCACTGCTCTTCACCGTTCAGGGCACCCAGTGCAGAACCTTGAATAACTGGGCAGTCGTCACCTGGGAAGTCATACTCTGAAAGTAGCTCACGAACTTCCATTTCAACCAGCTCAAGCAGCTCTTCGTCATCAACCATGTCACATTTGTTCATGAACACGATGATGTTTGGAATACCAACCTGACGGCCAAGTAGGATGTGCTCACGCGTCTGTGGCATTGGGCCATCAGTTGCCGCAACAACCAGGATACCACCGTCCATCTGCGCCGCACCGGTGATCATGTTTTTCACATAGTCAGCGTGTCCTGGGCAGTCAACGTGTGCGTAGTGGCGAGTCGGTGTATCGTACTCAACGTGAGACGTTGCGATGGTGATACCACGATCACGCTCTTCTGGTGCGTTATCGATTGACGCGAAATCACGCGCTGCACCGCCGTGTACTTTTGCAAGTACCGTACAGATAGCGGCAGTTAGCGTAGTTTTACCATGGTCAACGTGGCCGATAGTACCAACGTTAACGTGCGTTTTCGTACGTTCAAATTTTTCTTTAGACACGATCGTCTTCCTTCCTAGTTGTGAGTTAAAGGACTTGGCCTAATAACTCAGAAGTCAGTGTTTGATGCCGAGCACGATGTCGGCATCTGGACCAAAATAATTAGCTACGCTCTGCGATCAGGGCGTCAGCGATGTTCTTAGGCACTTCCCCGTACTCGCTGAATTCCATCGAGTAAGATGCACGGCCTTGTGTTGCACTACGTAGGTCAGTAGCGTAACCGAACATTTCAGACAGTGGAACCTGGGCACGTACGATCTTCAGACCCGCTGGGCCTTCATCCATACCACCGATCAGGCCACGACGACGGTTCAAGTCACCGACAACGTCACCCATCCACTCTTCTGGCGTGGTTACTTCAACCTTCATCATTGGCTCAAGCATAACAGGCTGCGCGTCGTGAGCACCTTTCTTGAATGCCATTGATGCGGCGATCTTAAACGCCATTTCGTTAGAGTCAACATCGTGGTAAGAACCATCGAACAAGGTTGCCTTAACGTCAAGTACCGGATAGCCAGCGAGTACACCGTTGGCCATCTGCTCTTCGATACCTTTAGAAACCGAACTGATGTATTCACGTGGAACCACACCACCAACGATTTCGTCAACAAAGACAAAGCCTTCGTTTGGCTCTGATGGTTCGATTTTCAGCCATACGTGACCGTACTGACCACGACCACCAGACTGCTTAACGAACTTACCTTCAACTTTGGTGCTACCACGGATGGTTTCGCGATAAGCAACCTGTGGCTTACCAACGTTACACTCAACGTTAAATTCGCGACGCATACGGTCAACGATGATGTCTAGGTGAAGCTCACCCATACCCGAGATCAGGGTCTGGCCAGACTCTTCGTCAGACTCAACGCGGAAAGATGGATCTTCTGCCGCCAGTTTACCTAGCGCGATACCCATTTTCTCTTGGTCAGCTTTAGACTTAGGCTCAACCGCGATCTGGATAACCGGATCAGGGAACTCCATGCGCTCTAGGATTACTTTTGAATCCATTGAACATAGGGTATCACCCGTGGTCACGTCTTTCAGACCAACCGCAGCAGCGATGTCACCGGCACGGATTTCTTTGATCTCTTCACGCTTGTTAGAGTGCATCTGTACGATACGACCCAAACGCTCACGCTTTTGCTTCACTGAGTTATAGACAGTGTCGCCAGAGTTAACCACACCTGAGTAAACACGCATAAAGGTCAACGTACCTACGAATGGGTCAGTCGCGACTTTAAATGCCAATGCTGCAAACGGTTCTTTGTCGTCAGCGTGACGTGCGATTGGGTTACCGTCTTCGTCTTCACCTTTGATTGACTTCACATCAATCGGTGATGGCAAGTATTCGATAACCGCATCCAGTACTGCCTGAACGCCTTTGTTCTTAAACGCAGAACCACATGTTGCCAGTACGATTTCGTTATCAAGGGTACGCTGACGCAGGGCTGTCTTGATTTCTTCTTCAGACAACTCACCTTCTTCAAGGTATTTGTCCATCAGCTCTTCAGAGGCTTCAGCAGCAGACTCAACCAAGAAGTTGTGCCACTCTTCTGCTTGCTCTTTCAGATCGTCTGGAATTTCTTCATAGGTATAAGTCATACCCATGTCTGCTTCGTTCCAGTTGATCGCTTTCATTTTGATCAGGTCAATCACGCCCTTGAACTGGTCTTCTGCACCAATGTTCAAGTGAATTGGCACAGGGTGTGCGCCAAGACGGTTTTTGATTTGATCAACAACGCGCAGGTAATCAGCACCCGCACGGTCCATCTTGTTGACGAATACCATACGCGGTACTTCGTATTTATCAGCCTGACGCCATACGGTTTCAGACTGAGGCTCAACACCTGATGAACCACAGAATACAACCACCGCACCATCAAGCACACGCAAAGAACGCTCAACTTCGATAGTGAAGTCAACGTGTCCAGGAGTATCGATGATGTTTACGCGGTGTTGTTTGAACTGCTGATCAGAACCGGCCCAGAAAGTCGTGGTCGCGGCTGAGGTGATGGTGATACCACGCTCCTGCTCTTGCGACATCCAGTCCATGGTAGCGGCGCCGTCGTGTACCTCACCGATTTTGTGTGACAGACCTGTGTAGAACAGGATCCGCTCGGTAGTCGTGGTTTTACCGGCGTCTACGTGAGCACAAATACCGATGTTACGGTAGCGCTCGATAGGGGTTTTACGAGCCACAATAGTATCCTCTTGCTAAGGTTAACCTTAGAAAATGGGTTTGGCGTGCCCCGAGTGGGACACGCCATGAAGGCATTACCAGCGGTAATGTGCGAACGCTTTGTTCGCGTCTGCCATACGGTGAACGTCTTCACGTTTCTTAACAGCAGTACCTTTGTTTTCTGACGCGTCTAGCATCTCGCTTGCTAGGCGCTGAGCCATAGATTTTTCACCACGCTTACGAGCGGCTTCAACCAACCAACGCATAGCCAGTGCGTTACGACGTACAGGACGTACTTCTACTGGCACTTGGTAAGTTGAACCACCTACACGGCGAGATTTAACCTCGACCGCTGGGCGTACGTTTTCAAGAGCTTGTTCGAATACAGCCAAGTGCTCTTTACCAGAACGCTCAGCCATGATGTCTAGTGCACCATAAACGATTTTTTCAGCCGTTGACTTCTTACCGTCAACCATCAGGATGTTTACAAATTTTGCCAGCAATTCTGATCCGAACTTAGGATCTGGAAGAATTTTACGCTGACCAATTACGCGACGACGTGGCATGGATTATCTCCGTTGTCTTCTTCAGGTTTTATCCAAAACTTTTCAGTTTTTTCAAAATTCAATTGTTTGAGTGTTTGGCCTTACTTAACGGAATCCATTAAGACTTAGGACGCTTCACACCGTACTTAGAACGACCTTGTTTACGGCCGTTAACGCCTGCACAGTCAAGTGCGCCACGAACAGTGTGGTAACGCACACCCGGCAAGTCTTTAACACGACCGCCGCGGATAAGCACAACACTGTGCTCTTGCAGGTTGTGGCCTTCACCACCAATGTAAGAGGTGACTTCAAAGCCATTGGTCAAACGCACACGGCATACTTTACGCAGTGCAGAGTTTGGTTTCTTTGGAGTAGTGGTGTAAACACGAGTACATACACCACGTTTTTGTGGACACGCTTCCAACGCAGGCACGTTGCTTTTCGCAACTTGCTTCAAGCGTGGCTTGCGAACCAGCTGGTTAATAGTTGCCATTAAATAGCTCCTGATATTACTTAACGTATAAGTGTGAAAAATCTAGCCCCAATACAACAGGGACGCGAAATTTTAGGCGTCGGGGTATGGGGTGTCAAGATTTATACAGAGATCTTTGCATTGTTTGTTTTTCGAACAGCACGCGGGGGATTTTCACACACGACCAAGACTAGCCGATTACCATGTCATTTGCGTGACATGTTCAGCGCTCAAATCGACCAATTGATGCATATCAATCAGCTCAGCACTGGGGTGTAGTTTCTCACCAAGCCCACGAGCGTCCACATCCTCTTTCAGCAAATAAACAGCATGCGTCTCGGTAAACAATCGGATTGCCCACTCGCTCCCCGCCACCCCGGCGACAACAGCATCACTGATCAAGACAATCGCACTGTTCGATGGCGCGTAGTCTAAGCACTGTGCCAAGGCTTGACGGCTGTATGGTGAGTGTTTGACCAGGTGAAGCACGGCCTTCTCCTTAAAAATGTAGAATGCGATCGCAGCCTGACAGCTGCGTTTTGATTTGCTCGACGGATAACGCTTGAGTCGACAGCACCGTAGACGTTTGCTCAAGTCCTCGTGCGGTCAACGAGGCCTGACAGGCATAAATCGCTTCGACATCACACAAGGGGAGCATTTTAAAGCTGGCGATATAGTCACGGCTCAAAATCTGGCTCGGTTGCTGCCCTTCAAGCAATTGAAAGACACCGTCGCCGATAAAAAACACCACCAAGTTGTCACAAAAGGCGGACGCAGCAAGCAGTGCATCAAGCCCTTCTCGGCCACTTGCGCTGCCATGAGGTGCCGAGGAAAAAACAAACCCTATTTTCATCACTGCCCTCTTAAAATTGCATCACACGGTCGGCGGTCAATAAAGCTTCCGCCAGCGCCCCAAGCCCCGCTTGGGAAAAGTCGGTTGCCAAGGTGCTTTGCGATAACCCATGTTGTGCCGCTTCCTGATCACTGATCACACCACGGCGCAGCGCCGCCGCCACGCACGTTTCCAGTTGCACCTGATGATCTCGCGCGAGAGTTTGCCACGCGCCCACCAAATCAAATTCATCATTTGCAGGGACAGTGCTCGCTGCCCCATTCAATACACCATCTTGATAGAAAAATACCTTACTGACTTGATGCCCAGCCTCTATTGCCGCACAAGCAAACTGATACGCGGTACGTGCCATTTGTGTGCCGTAAGCCGGCTCAGTGACCACTAACACATATTGCAATTTCATGACGCCGCCTCTTCGGTTTTACGTTGTCTAACGTAGAGGTACACCGTGTGTTTAGAAATATTAAGCCTAGCCGCGACCCGATTAATGGCATCTTTGATATCAAAAATCCCTTTATCATAGAGCGCCATGACGATTTGGCGGTTTTTGGTATTGTTAGACACGCTTTTATCGGCGTTCACTTCTTCAACGGTACGCTCGACCGTTTGATCCACCAGCTCTTCCACATCACTGGCAAAATTAACCGATGAGGCCGCTTGCTTCGCTTGGTCGTCGGGGATGAAGGCTTGCAGTACCTGAGAAAAAGGCGCGTCTAAATTGATATTGATACATAACAGCCCAATGATGCGGTTGTCCCCGTTACGAATGGCCACCGTGATTGATTTCATCAAGGTGCCACTTTTCGCGCGGGTAAAGTAAGCGCGAGAGAAGTTGCGCTCGGAGCCCTCGATATCACGCAGCATGCGCAAGGCTAAGTCAGTGATGGGTGAACCCACCTGACGCCCGGTATTTTCACCGTTGGCGATTTTTATCGCCGACTTATTTAAATCGTCTAATGCATGCAGCACGATTTCACAGTGCTCACCAATCAAGGCGGCCAGCCCATCGACCACGGCCGAGTAGGACTGCAAGATAATGCTGTCTTGTTGGTTAAGTGGATTGGGCTCGATGAGCTCACTTTCCGTCATAATGTTCGCGCCAAAACCCTCTGTCGGTACCACGTACGCCTACCCTTATTCGACCATTTATCTTTATTGCTCTGCGCTCAGTTTAACAGAATTCCTATCTAAAAATGCAAAAAGCCCCGGCAACGCCGGGGCTGGTATCACGGGTTAAGGCCTTAGCTTTTAGCCTTGGCTCGCGCTATCACCTTCTTTTGCATCATCTTTGATTTCGAGTAACTCAACATCAAATACCAAGGTTGAGTTGGCAGGAATCGATGCGGTGTCTTGGTCACCATAAGCCAGCTCTGGCGGTACAACAAAGGTAAACTTAGAGCCGACCGGCATCAGCTGCACCCCTTCAGTCCAGCCAGGGATCACACGATTGAGTGGGAAAGTGGCCGGTTCACCACGATCGTATGAGCTATCGAATTGCGTACCGTCAGTCAGGGTACCTTTATAATGCACCACAACCGTATCTTCTGCTGATGGCTTCTCACCATCACCCATGCTATCGACTTTGTACAACAGCCCAGAATCAGTTTCTTTCACGCCTTCTTTCTGCGCGAACTCAGTGCGGTATTTTTCACCGTCAGCGATCGCGGCTTCTGCTTTTTCTTTTGCTTGTTGCTGGGCAAGCTTGGTCACACGCTGATCAAGCGATTGCAACGCCGACTGTGCTTGCTCATCGGTTAACTTTGACTCACCTTGAAAGACGTCTTGCACCCCTTGCAATACCACCTCTTTATCCAGCTCGAGACCAATTTCGGCCTGCTGCTCCAAGTTGGCGTTGAGGTATTGCGCCAAAGAAGCGCCAATCGCGTAGGCTGCTTTGTCGTCTTCGTTGGCAAACGCCGCTTCGGCTTGTTCAGCCGCTTGATTGGTTTGCTCTACTTTTGCGTCTTCTTGTTGACAGCCGACGGCAAAGGCAACGGTTGCCGCGAGTAGCGACATCTTCATTACTGATTTCATTGGGTACTCCGTTGATGGTAAGGATTAATCCTCGTATTGTATTTACTGACGCATCCACCATGCGAAAGCCTGATTCTATCCATATACTCGTGGTTATATGGCTGCACACTCTGGAACTCAAGTATGATGCCCAAAATCCGCCACATTGTTGGCATTTTTATTCTGTTAAGCGGCCTAACGGGCTGCTGGCAGTCTGGCAAAGAAGCCCAGCGCTGGTCAATCCACCCTGAGGGCGCCACCAGCTTTAGTCTTAGCCGCGATGGCCGTTTTGCTTTACTCGCCTCGGACGAAACCGACATTGTCCTGTGGGATCTGGTCACCAATCAGCAGTTGGCGGAGCTAGGGCCGCAAGATCCCAATGCCAACCCTGTCGTGGTCAGCCATATTTCCGATAATAAGCGCTACGCTATCACCGCAACGGCACAAAACTTTGCCGTTTGGGATCTGGCTTGGAGCCAGTCTCAAGGACTCTGGTCTATTTCTGACGGCATCATCCGCGATGCCGCGATCAGCAACAATGGTGAAAAGCTGGTACTGGCCATGTCTAGCGGTAAAGCATTATTCATCGACTTAGGCACGGGAAGGCGCCTAGAGTTCCTTGCGCATCGCGATAAAGTCAATGCGGTCGCGATTTCCCCCAATGGTGCTTACGTTCTATCAGGGGGAAATGACCATCATGCCTATTTTTGGGATACCGAGTCGGGGCAAATTATCAACGACTTCGCCTATGATCAACGGGTTAAGCAAGTGGCCTTGCATCGTGAAGGGCAATACGCGTTCGTCTCTGATGGCGGCAATCGCGCGGTGATTTGGTCTTTGCCCAGTGGTGAAAAGGTAAGTGAGCTGGATATTTTTGCTCGCCAAGCGATTTACGCCAGTGCCCGTTTTTCCGATGATGGCCGTCAGTTGGCCACTGGCACCCCCTCACAGCGGGTCGAATTATGGGACGTACAAAGCGGTGAAAACATTGGCCGCTGGCAAGCCTTGGCGCAACCAGACACTCGCCCACCTAGCGCAGTCGTGTATGATGTGGCTATCGACCCCACCGGGCGAGTGATTTCCGGGACATCCGCCGGTATCGCCCAAGCTTGGTTAACCGACGCGCAATAGCGAGAGAGCAGTATGAGCGAGATTGATAAGTTACAGCAGCAAATCGACGACCTGGAATATAAGGTCGCTTTTCAAGAAGACACCATCGAGCAGCTCAACCACGCGTTAACCCAGCAGCAAGGGGACATTGAGCGTATGACAGTGCAAATTCAATACTTAGTCAGTAAGTTAAAAAACATAGAGCCGGAAAACATTGCCAGCCAAGCAGAAGAAACCCCGCCACCACACTATTGATACGAAAAAGGCGCCATTCGGCGCCTTTCATTCACCACAGACGGATACCGTCTTAGTGGTCGTGACCACAGCTTTCACCGTCTTGGTGAATATGACCGTGAGACACTTCCTCTTCTGTCGCTTCGCGAACGTCAACCACTTCCACAGAGAAAGACAGGGTTTGACCGGCTAGCATGTGGTTAGCGTCAACTACCACTTCTTCACCATCCACTTCCGTCACTTCAACTGGAATTTGGCCTTGGTCCGTTTCTGCCATAAAGCGCATGCCCACTTCTACTTGGTCTACGCCTTGGAATACGTTAGCTGGTACGCGTTGTACCATGGCTTCTTGGTAGTCACCATAAGCTTCGTCTGGGCCTACAGTCACGTCAAAGCTCTCACCTTTTTCGCGGCCTTCCAGCGCGTTCTCAAGACCTACAATCAGGTTACGGTGACCGTGCAGGTATTGGAGAGGCTCTTGTGCTGTTGATTCGTCAACAAGTGCACCATCTTCATTTTTTACTTGGTAAGCCAGGCTGACTACCACATCTTTTGCAATTTTCATGCTCGCTCCGAGACCGGAAGGTAAATGGACTGACGATGATAACGGATCCCCTACTCCGGTTTAAAGATCCCAATGACATTCTCTGCTGACTCGGCACCAGAGTGTGACTGTTGTGCCGAATCAGGCAACCGACTATCATGATAATCGCAGCTGACACACTCTACTTTGTCAATATTATTTTCGCGCCATACTCGTAACGTATCGAGCTGTTGGCACGCCGGGCACGCTGCCCCAGCAATGAAACGTTTTTTCACTTCAACACCTTACTCATCTCGATTCCAACTTTGGTGCCGCTCACTATCACCACGCATTTCTCGGTCAAAAATTTCTTCCAACTCTTTGCGTGCTTCTTTCGCTCGGGAGGCCGTCGCCAAGTCTTCGCTGTGTTGCGGCAAGAGATCTTGCAATACCCGCATATCCAGCTTACGAAATAAAATTTCGGCTCGCTTGGCTTTATACGGATGCATACCCAGTGACTCTAGCGTCTGCCTCCCGAGTTCAAGGGCCCCCAAAAAGGTTTCACGCGAGAATTGATCCACGCCCTGTGCCATCAATTGATAGGCCTCGACACGACTCCGCGCCCGCGCCATTACTTTAAGGTTAGGGAAATGGCGCGCACAAAGATCAACAATCTCCATCACTTCATCAGGCGAATCGGTACAAATCACAATCGCTTCAGCGGTATGCGCGCCTGCCGCCCGTAATAAACTGAGCTGGGTTGCGTCGCCATAATACACTTCATAGCCAAAACGACGTAGCAGCTTAATTTGCGTCGGATCACGTTCTAATATGGTTACCCCAATTTTATTGGCGAACATCAACCGGCCTACCACCTGACCAAAGCGACCAAAACCGGCAATGATCACGCGCGCATCGGCCTGCTCAAACTGCCCTTGTGGTGGCGCTTCTTCAGGCTCATTAAACGTGCGAGCAAACCAACGCTGTTGAAGCGTCAGCATTAAAGGCGTGGTCATCATCGACAAGCTCACCACCACCAACAAAAACGCGTTTAACTCTTGGTCAAGTAAGCCCTGGCTACGCGCTGCATTGAAAATAACAAACGCAAACTCTCCCCCTTGGCTGAGTAATACCGCCATTTGACTGCGCGCTTTTGGCACCACCCCAAAGGCACGCGCCAAGCTATAAAGCAGCAAGGTCTTCACCAAGATCAACGCCGCGACCGCTCCCAGAATGGCCAGTGGGTAGTCGAGCAATAGACCGAGATCAACGGTCATTCCCACCGCAATAAAGAACAGCCCAAGCAACAAACCTTTAAAAGGCTCAATCGCGGTTTCTAATTCATGACGGTATTCACTTTCCGCAAGCAATACGCCCGCAAGAAACGCCCCCAGCGCCATCGATAGGCCTAACGCTTGCATGGCGAGGGCAATCCCTATCACCAAGGCCAGCGAGGTCACTGTAAATAGCTCGGTGACGCCGCTCATGGCCACTAAACGAAACAGCGGACGCAGAAGGAAATGACCGCCCACCAGCAAAATACCAATGCCGACAAACATCCATAATACGTCGAGCCAACTGCCAGCACTGCCACCGGCAAGCGCGGGGATCATCGCGAGCATCGGGATCACCGCTATATCTTGGAAGAGCAAGACGGCAAATCCCGCTTGCCCGGTTTCGCTGCGCATTAGGCGTTGATCTTCGATAATCTTCATCGCAATCGCGGTTGAAGAAAGCGCCAAGCCAACCCCAATCACCAACGCTTGCGAAAGTGTCAAGCCGACCAATGCGCAAATCACACCGATAAACAACGCTGTGACCACGACCTGACTGCCCCCCAGACCGATAATCGGTCGTCGCATCTGGAGCAACTTTTTGGGGTTCAACTCCAAGCCAATCAGAAAAAGCAGCAGCACCACGCCAAATTCGGCAAAATGGAGAATCGCATCCACATCACGGACCAGGCCCAGCCCCCAGGGCCCGATCACTATGCCTGCCAGCAAATAGCCAAGCACTGAGCCCATACCCAAGCGCTGAGCAAGAGGAACCGCAATCACCGCCGCCAATAAAAAAACAAAGGCCACCGATAAGAGGTTGTTATCCATCCTCGCCTCCTTGGTGCGCCAATGGATCAGCGAGCCAATCGGCATAAATCTCAGCAAACGCCTCGCGATCAGCATCGCCAACGCGGCGCGCCCAGTGCAAGACCAACGGTGGGATCCAATACATCCGACATAATGAGGCGGTTAACTCAAAAGGCTGCAGTAGCTCGGCCATCGAATATTTGTTGTAACCTTGTTGACTAAACGCTTCGGCCGCCCCGCCGGTGGTCACCACAAAGCGGCAGGTTTTACCGGCCAACGCATCCCCGCCTTGCCCATGTGCAAACCCTTTCCCTAGCACCACATCTATCCACTCTTTCAACAGCGCCGGACAGGAATACATTTGCAGTGGATGCTGAAAGACCAACACATCGGCGTCAGTGACCAACGCGCGCTCATGATGGACGTCCACCACAAAATCCGGGTAGGCGGCGTAAATATCGTGCACGCTGACATGGGCCAGCGGCGTAATGGCCTCAATTAAACGACGATTGGCAACAGATTCATCGGGGTCGGGGTGAGCAAAAATCACCAGTACCTTGGGAAGAGAGGGGCTTTCAGCCTTATCTCGGGGCATAGGCTTCCTTGTCTTATGATTATGGTCAGAACGCAATCTGTTCATTTATCCGTGTTTTTAACTTTAACACACAAATATGCGCCGTCTGTGTCTGACCAGTGGGATGACGCGGTAGAATTTGGCAATCCCGGTATCAAGCTGGTATAACGACCGCGCGACAATGCGCACCCATCAACCCGAGACAGACTGAGAAATCATGATTCGCTTCTCCGATATTCAACTGCTTCGAGGGGGTAAGCCCCTGCTTGACCACACTTCTGCCACTATCTCACCGGGCGACAAAGTCGGTCTGGTGGGCAAAAATGGCTGTGGCAAATCGAGCTTGTTTGCCTTGCTGCGCCATCAATTATCGTTGGATGCCGGCCATTGTGACTACCCGAGTCAGTGGCAGGTAGCATGGGTGGCGCAAGAAACCCCCGCGCTCGACAAAAGCGCGCTCGAGTACGTGATTGATGGCGACAGCGAATACCGCGCGCTACAGCAAGCCCTACGCGACGCCGAAGCTCGTGATGACGGTAACGCGGTGGCGATGTTACACGATAAATTGGATGCCATTGGTGGTTATACCATTGAAGCGCGTGCGGCCAGCTTATTAGATGGTTTGGGCTTTAGCCAACCACAAATCCACTGGTCACTCACCCAGTTCTCAGGTGGCTGGCGAATGCGGCTGAACTTAGCACAAGCGCTATTATGTCGCTCTGATCTATTGTTGCTCGATGAACCCACTAACCACCTAGATCTCGATGCGGTTATGTGGCTAGAAAAATGGCTACAGCAATATCCAGGTACCTTGGTGTTGATCTCTCACGACCGGGATTTCTTGGATCCTGTTGTCAATCGCATCATTCACATCGAGCATCAACAGCTCAATGAATACACCGGTAATTATTCCGACTTTGAGCAAATGCGCGCGCAAAAATTGGCGCAGCAACAGGCGCAGTACGAAAAGCAACAAAAGCAAATTGCCCACATGCAATCGTATATCGATCGCTTTCGTTACAAAGCCACCAAGGCCCGCCAAGCGCAAAGCCGGATCAAAGCCCTTGAGCGGATGGAGAAGGTATTGCCCGCGCAATACGATAACCCGTTTAGTTTTACCTTCTTCACGCCGGACGCCTTACCCACCCCCATTTTAATGATGGACAAAGTGGCGGCGGGTTATGATAAGACACCTATTATTGAAAACATTCGCCTTAACCTGGTGCCGGGGGCACGCATTGGCTTGCTGGGGCGCAATGGGGCGGGTAAGTCGACCCTGATTAAACTCCTCGCGGGCAGCTTACCCGCCATGGCCGGTGAATTAACCTATTCACAAGGGGTGAAAATTGGCTACTTTGCCCAACACCAACTCGATACGTTGCGCATCGACGATACGCCACTTCAGCACCTAAACCGGTTAGCCCCCACCACCGCTGAGCAAACCTTACGTGATTTTCTCGGCCGGTTTGGCTTTCAAGGCGACAAGGCGCTCGAGCCCATCGGGCCCTTCTCTGGAGGCGAAAAAGCCCGCTTGGTGCTCGCCTTATTGGTATGGCAAAAACCGAACTTACTGTTACTCGATGAGCCAACCAACCATCTGGACTTGGATATGCGCCAAGCGCTGACACTCGCCTTGCAGTCTTACGAGGGTGCGATGGTGATTGTCAGTCACGATCGCTTCTTGCTGCGCGCCACCACCGATGACTTGTATTTGGTCGACAATGGCGCAGTGCTACCCTTTGATGGAGACTTGAACGATTATCACCGTTGGCTGACCGATCAACAGCGCGCTGATCGCGCTGAGAGCAAAAAACAAGCGGCCGCGGAGAAAACGGCGCCGCAACAAACACAGGTGGATCGTAAAGCACAAAAACGCCGCGATGCCGAGTTACGTAAGCAAACCGCGCCTTTGCGGAAAAAAATTGACAATCTCGACACACAGATAGAACAACTCTCTGCCATTATCTCTGACGCAGAAAATCAGTTGGCGGACCCCGAGATTTACCACAGTGATAATAAGGCGCGGCTCACGGCGCAATTGCAACGTCAAGCGGATGCTAAATCGACGCTCGAAGAGGTGGAACAAGAATGGATGGAGCGACAAGAAGAGCTGGAAGCCCTGGAGGCGACATTCAATCAGGACTAACCCCTGGGATGGCGAATCCCGCCGACCTGTGGCAGTTTTGTTTACATCATTATGGCAAGCCCGAGGTAAAGCAAGCTTGCCTCAGGCTGCAAGACGAGCACCAAGGCAACGTGAATCTTGCCTTGTTACTCGCCTGGATTGAACAACACGGCTATGGGCTTGCGCCCGAGAGCCTCACACAACTGAAGCATGCGTTAAGCCGCTCTGAGCATTTGCTTATTGCCTATCGTCACCTTCGGCGAGAGTTGAAGCCGCGGGTCGGCAGTGGGCAGTACAAAAAAATGCTCAACTTTGAGCTCAGTTTAGAAAAATTCCAACAGCAAGATTTAGTCGATGCCCTCAATCGTCAAACCTGGCTCACGGACACCGCCTCTCCTCTCGCCTACTATTGCCGTCAGCTGTCACCATCAGCACGCAACCTATATACATCACTGAAGGTGACGCCCGCCGAGGAAGAGGGAAGCAACCATGATGACACCGTTTAAACCCATTCCCAGCGCGCGGAACGCGCACTTACAAACCTTGTTGCCTCGCTTTTTGCGTCGAGCCCCGCTTTTCACCCCTCGCTGGCAGCAATTTGATCTGCCTGATGGCGATTTTGTCGATCTGGCATGGACACATCAGCCGCAGCCTGGACAGCCGATTGTTGTTTTATTCCATGGCTTAGCAGGCAGTTTCGACAGCCCCTATGCCAACGGCTTGCTCGCGGCCTTCCAACGCCAAGGTTGGTGCGGCGTGGTGATGCACTTTCGCAGCTGCAGTGGCCGCCTTAATCGTGCCGCGCGAACCTATCACTCGGGAGAAACCCAGGACGCGCGTGCCTTCTTCACCCATTTGCGTCAAACCTATCCAAAGAGTCAAATTGGCGCAGTCGGGGTCTCTTTGGGGGGGAACATGCTGGTGCGTTACCTGGCGGACTATCACGATGATCCCATCGTGGCCTGTGGCTGCGCCGTGTCGCCGCCACTTGACCTTGCCGCCTGCTCGATGCGTATCCAACAAGGCTTTTCCCGTGTTTATCAAGCCTATTTGTTGCGCTCGATGCGCCAAACCCTAGCGGAAAAACTCACACGTCATCAACAAGTGGGCCGATGGCACGCGGGGAGCGCCCGACGATAAAAACCCTGTTCGAGTTTGACCAAACCGTGACAGCCCCGCTTCATGGCTTTGACGATGCGCACCATTATTATCACGCCTGTAGCGGCCTTTCCGTGCTTAATACCATTAAGACACCGTTGGCCATCATTCATGCCAAAGACGATCCTTTTATGACCGACGCGGTGATCCCAACCTCCCCATTACCCGCGAACATTGACTATCAACTCACTGAGCATGGCGGCCATGTTGGCTTTGTCGCCGGTAGTTGGCGCCAACCTCAGTTTTGGCTTGAGCAAGCGGTGCCTGGCTGGCTCGCCGCTTATTTGCCGCATGAGTCACTGAGTAAGTCGGCGCGTTAACACCGTCAAAGGAAGCAAAGAGAACCACTGCATTGACTGGTATGATCGGGTAAAATGCGAGCCAATTCACAACATTCACATCAGGCATCCGAGGATGCCATCCTGAGATCAATAAAAGGTGATGTAGTATGATGGTTCCATGGCAGTCGATTCCTGACGAGACGCTGACAGCGTTAATCGAGCACTTTGTGTTACGGGAAGGAACCGATTATGGTGAGCAAGAAGTCAGCTTTGCACAAAAAGTGGATGATGTTCGCCAACAATTGCAATCCGGGGACGCCGTGATTGTATATTCCGAGTTGCACGAGACAGTGGATATTCGTCGTAAAACAGCACTCGGCTCTTAGCATCGCAGTACACGCCGTATCGCGATACAAATTCAGACTGAATGACAGGGCGCGTCATGTCGGCTAAACATCCTATTATTGCGGTCACCGGCTCATCAGGAGCCGGTACCACCACCACCTCGGAAGCCTTCCGAAAGATGTTCCAGATGATGAACATCAAAGCGGCCTGGCTAGAAGGGGATAGCTTTCATCGCTTTACCCGTCCTGAAATGGACGTCGAGATCCGTAAAGCACGTGAACAAGGCAAACATATCAGCTACTTTGGCCCCACGGCCAACGATTTCCCGCGGCTCGAGCAGTTTTTCCGTGAGTATGGTGAGCAAGGCACCGGGAAATATCGCCGCTATTTACATACCTTTGATGAAGCGGTGCCCTATAACCAAATGCCTGGCACCTTCACGCCATGGCAAGACTTAGCCGACAATACCAATGTATTGTTTTACGAGGGACTGCACGGCGGGGTGGTCGATGGTGATGTCAATGTTGCACAGCATGTCGATCTCTTGATTGGAATGGTGCCGATCGTCAACCTAGAGTGGATTCAAAAATTTGTCCGCGATACGCGCGATAGAGGCCACTCTCGTGAGGCGGTGACCGACTCGATTGTGCGCTCAATGGATGATTACCTGCACTACATCACCCCGCAGTTTTCTCGCACCCATATCAACTTTCAACGCGTGCCGACGGTAGATACCTCAAACCCATTAAATGCCAAAGGTATCCCGTCTTTGGATGAAAGTTTTGTGGTGATCCGCTTTCGTGGAATGAAAAACGTCGACTTCCCTTATCTGTTGCAAATGATCACTGGGTCGTTTATGTCACGGCATAACACCTTAGTGGTACCGGGAGGAAAAATGGGCTTTGCGATGGAATTGATCATCCGTCCATTGATCCAACAATTGATAGAAAAAGGCAAGATTGGCTAAGGCGTAGCGCATCCATGATGTATTACTTCTCAAGCCGTGATCTTAGCCACGTTTTTGCCAGATTTTTAGGCGGTTGGCCTAGATCAAAATCAAGAAATCACCAACAAAAAAAGATACACTCTTGTTAACATACAGTGAGCTTGTAGCCCGCGTTCAGACTTCGTATTCTGTGCAATGATCTGATGGGTTACCCCTCAGACAAAGATAGGACGTTGTTGCCGGGCAACACATGCAGAGGAAATAAGTTATATGGTTCCAGGAAAACCTCAAACAGACCCTACACTCGAGTGGTTCCTTTCACATTGTCATATTCATAAGTATCCGTCTAAAAGCACGCTTATCCATGCAGGTGAGAAGGCGGAGACCTTGTATTACATCGTGAAAGGGTCTGTGGCCGTACTGATCAAAGATGAAGAAGGCAAGGAAATGATCCTGTCTTACCTTAACCAAGGTGACTTCATTGGTGAGCTCGGACTTTTCGAAGAAGACCAAGAGCGCACTGCTTGGGTGCGCGCTAAATCACCGTGTGAAGTGGCAGAGATTTCATTTAAGAAGTTCCGCCAGCTCATTCAAGTGAATCCTGACATCTTAATGCGCCTGTCTTCACAAATGGCGCGTCGTTTGCAGGTAACGAGCCAAAAGGTCGGGGATCTCGCCTTCCTGGACGTCACAGGCCGCATCGCGCAAACCTTGTTGAACTTGGCTAAACAGCCGGATGCCATGACACACCCTGACGGTATGCAAATTAAGATCACTCGTCAGGAAATTGGCCAAATCGTCGGCTGTTCGCGTGAAACCGTGGGACGTATCCTCAAAATGCTGGAAGAGCAAAACCTCATTTCCGCACACGGTAAAACCATCGTGGTATACGGCACACGCTAATTGCGCCGCTCTCTGTATCACCAACCGACGCCCTAGCGTCGGTTTTTTTATCTCCGCTTTCTGGCAAGCGTCTGGATAACTTCTACACTCAAAACGATATGGTTAACATAAAACTAACAAGGTATCGTTTATGAAAAAACTCATGGTTTCTCTCACCGCCTTGGCGCTCTCTGTGTTTTCAGCCCATGCCGTGTCCAATACCACAATTGTGCACCCCGAGCCACGCGCTGGGTCGGCGCTTGATCTCTATGCCATTGAGCTGATTGAATTTCTTGCCGAAAAATCAGGAGAGCCTGTCACCTTGCAAGCTTTTGACGGCCAAATTGGCTCTCAGTCTCGTAAGGTGGAAATGCTCAAGCAAGGCAAGCTCACTATCGACTGGCTGGGTGCCGACCGCACGCTGGAATCTGAACTGATCCCCATTCGCTATCCCGTGTTTCGTGGTCTACTCGGCCATCGCCTGTTTATTACCAACCAAGCCACGGAGCCCCAACTCGCTCAGATAAGTAGCGCGGGTGATTTGCAGTCTCTTACTATGATTCAGGGACAGGGCTGGGCCGACGTCAAGGTGCTCAACTCAGCGGGATTTCGCGTACGCGAAATATCGAGCTTTGAAAATATTTTCAAAGTAGTTGATACAGGTCGTGCTGATCTCTTCCCGCGTGCCTTGATTGAGCCTTTTAGTGAATTAGCCGAGCGGCCACAATACGGTAATCTGTTAGTTGACCCGCACCTGATGCTGATCTATCGCTTCCCGATGTTCCTGTTTGTGTCTCCGCAACATGCTGACGTCGCCGACATGTTGAATGGTGCTTTTGAAGCGGCATACCAAGACGGATCATTTATTGAGTTTTTCAACAACGCTCCGCTGGTCAAAGAAACGTTTGAAAAAGCCAACATTGGTGAACGCACCGTGATCCGGGTCGATAACCCGCATTTAAGCAACGAAACACAAGCCATTCCAGACACGTATTGGCTCGATATCGAGGCTCAATAGACGATAAAAAAGGGAGCATAGCATACGCTCCCTTTTCCCTATGATGTCGATTAAGCGATGCGCGACGCACTAATGGGTGCTTTCAAAGATTTTGTCTGCCGAGGCAGCCACAAAACCTTGGTAAAGCTCACCATTGGGCAGAACATAACGCTTAGCAAACTCATAAAAACCACCCGGGATGGTTTGCGTGTCATCAGAAAAAGCAACTGGCACGCGATCTGCCATGGTGGAGGATTGCTCCAGATACACCGACGCGTCACCTTTGACTTCCCCGCCTGACTCGTTAATCGCAAAGCCATTGTCGCGCAATCGGTTATTCACCGAGAGGCAATCATCATGCGCATTCAGCTGATTCACACTCACGGTAAAATGGTTGGCACCATAACCGTGTGCCGCCACCCAAGACGCATATTCACTCTCTTCGGCAAGTGTTTGATAGGTTGCCCAGTCAAGATCCCACAAGCGACCCTGATGGAGAAAGTCACTGCCTGTGAGTGACGACGCATCAACTTGTGCCACCAGCTTCTCAACAATCGCCTGAAGCGCGGGCGAGCATTGCTCGACCATCAACTCACTGATAAAGACTTTTGGCATCAGAGGATCGGGGTGCTCAAAATGGCAGGCGTTGAGCTTTTTCGCTTCAAAGGTATAGTCCCCTTTTTGCTGATAGCCTAACGCCAGGAAGGGGCGCGCCAATACCTCAAGCCCAACCTTGGGTAATCCAAATGTCCGCAAGGCAATATGATCATTGATCAAAGGCTGCCCTTCTTCTAACAAGGCATGCACCTTGTGTGCTGATGGGCACAGGCGGTTGATGTAGTCCTGCCACAGTTTGTCGAATAACGCTTGGCCACTGTCCATGTTGCTCTCCTTAGTCCTGTTGTGTCGGTATACCGGGGGCGAACGTCTCGGGCAGCACTACCTGCTGGCCCTCCATGGAGGCCATGGGATAAGCACAATAGTCTGCGGCATAATACGCGCTAGGGCGTAAGTTCCCCGACGCGCCTGGCCCACCAAAGGGTGCATCGCCACTGGCTCCGGTCAATTGACGGTTGCGGTTAACAATCCCGGCACGAATATGGTCAAGGAAATATTGCCATTCCCCATCGTCTTCACTGATGAGCCCAGCAGACAACCCATAACGGGTGTCATTAGCTTTGGTCACCGCATCGGCCATATCCTGATAGCGCTGCACTTGCAGCAGCGGACCAAAATACTCTTCATCCGGCAAGTCTTGGATACCACTGACATCCAAGATCCCTGGCGAGATCACCGCATCATGCTGATGTTCACACTCAATCACCGGCTTCGCGCCGAGGTCGACCAGCTTTTGCTGTGTGGCCAAAATACCTTCCGCCGCTGCCACTGAGATCTGTGCGCCCATAAACGGGGCCGGATCATCAAACTGGCCGCCCACTCGCACGGTTTTTGTCCATTGTGCTAGGCGCGTCAAGATCTTGTCACCCACTTCTCCCTCAGGGAGCAGCAGGCGGCGTGCACAGGTGCAACGTTGCCCCGCACTGAGATACGCGGACTGAATGATGGTATAGACGGTGGCGTCTAAATCACCAAACTGATCACTGACCACTAAGGGATTATTTCCCCCCATTTCTAGCGCCAGCATCTTATCGGGCTGACCGGCGAACTGGCGATGGAGGATATGGCCGGTATTGGCGCTACCGGTAAACAACAAACCATCAATGCCTCGGGCTTGCGCCAGTGCCTCACCGGTATGACGGCCACCTTGCACCAAATTGATAAGGCCATGCGGCAGCCCCGCCTCTACCCAATATTCCAGCGTTTTCTCCGCCACTTTTGGCGTTAGCTCTGAGGGTTTAAACACCACACTATTACCGGCCAGTAATGCGGGAACAATGTGGCCATTGGGCAGATGACCCGGGAAGTTGTACGGACCAAAAACCGCCATCACACCTAACGGGCGGTGGCGCAACACGGCTTGCGTGCCGTTGACGTCCTTCTCGCGGGATCCTGTTCTCTCGTGGTAAGCGCGCAATGAAATCGCCACTTTGCCTACCATGGCACCGACTTCGGTTTTGGTTTCCCAGAACGGTTTGCCCGTCTCTTCAGCAATAGTGCGCGCTAAATCATCGGTATTCGCTTTTACTATCTCGGAAAAGCGTTCAACCAGCGCTTGGCGCTCGGCAAAGTCGGTATTTCGCCAACGGAGGAAGGCCTCACGAGCGGCACTCACCGCTTGTTCAACCTGAGGGCGCGTCGCTTCTTCACCTTGCCAAATACATTGACTATCAAAGGGATTTTGCGAGGTCATTACCTCACCCTCGCCTTTGACCCATTCACCGTTAATCAGATGGCCTGCTGATTGCGTTGTCATCTTATCCCTCCATGGCAATCAAACGCAGCTGATCGCCTTCTTTTACATTCAATGCGTCTGCTACCGCGGGGCTAATCACTACCTGATTGGTTTCATGATCGACCGCCGCTTTCGCCGCCGTGGCGCGGAAACCGGCAAACTCCGTGTTCGATATTAAATAGTCCTGCGCGCTGCTGTGCTCTCTGACGCTTGCCGAGGCGTTGAAAGAATGACGCACGGATTCGATATTGTGACGTAAGCATTCTACCGTGGGGCCGGCATCAAAAATGTCGACATAACCTCGGCACGAAAAGCCCTCTTTTTCCAACAAACGCAGTGCTGGACGGGTATTTGGATGCACTTGCCCAATGACAGCACGTGCTTCTTCACTGAGTAAGCTCACGTAAATCGGTAATTTTGGCATCAAGTCGGCAATAAAGCCCTTGGCCCCAATCCCGGTGAGGTAGTCGGCCAACGTGAAGTCAATGTTGAAGAAGTTATCCTTCAACCATTGCCAAAACGGCGAGTTGCCGTCGTCATCCGACACGCCACGCATTTCTGCAAACACCACGTCCGCGAAACGCTCGGGAAATTGTGCCAACATCAAAAACCGACACTTAGATAAAAGCTTGCCGTTTAGGCCGCCACGAAACTCAGGACGCATAAATAAGGTGCAGATCTCTGTGGTGCCGGTGTAGTTGTTGCCAAACGTCAGCACTTCCACAATGTTGTGCACATTCAATTTACGCGACGAGTGCACCACCTTAGTCAGGTGGTAACTGTAAAATGGATTGTCGAGACCAATCGCGGCTTCGATGCCTGTTGTTCCCGCAATTTCGCCGGTTTCTAAATCTTCAGCGACCATCAAATACCCTTCCGGGCCAGGTTCAGTCACCTTTTTGGCAAAACTTTCTAACGAATTATCAATTCGCCCTTGGAGCAAATCGGCATCTACCGGCAACGAGGTAAACCCGTGGCCGGACGCTTCCGCACACAACATCAGTGCATCAAAATCTGATGCACGGATAGGCCGAATAACTAACATCTCAAATCCCTCCGAGTGTATGAGGTCGCTTATCCTGCAACAACCTTCGCAATCGCGCGCTCCAGGCGTGCCATCCCTTCTTCAATATCGGCTTTGGTAATCACCAATGAGGGAGTAAACCGCACCACATTTGGGCCGGCGACTAATACCAACAGGCCTTCTTCACCCGCAGCAACCAGAATATCACGTGCACGGCCTTCCCAGTCTTGGTTCAGTGCCGCACCGAGTAGCAAGCCTTTGCCACGGACTTCACTGAAAATGCCGTACTTATCGTTAATCGCTTCTAAACCATCACGGAACCATTGCTCGCGCTCCATCACACCGTCTAAGACGTCAGGCTTGGTCACTTCATTGACCACCGCTTCTGCCACCGCACACGCCAATGGATTACCGCCATAGGTGGAGCCATGAACACCCGGCTTCATATGTGCCGCGAGACGTTCGGTGGTAAGCATGGCACCAATGGGGATACCGCCACCCAATGATTTAGCCGTCGCCAGAATGTCTGGCTCGACCCCTGATTCTTGATAGGCATAGAAGGTCCCAGTACGGCCATTGCCAGTTTGCACTTCGTCAAATATCAGCAATGCATTGTGCTTATCACACAGCTCGCGCACGGCCTGCAAAAAGCCTGGCTCTGGCGGCACGATCCCACCTTCACCTTGCAATGGCTCCATCATCACCGCACAGGTGCGCTCGGAAATATGGTCAGCCAATGCGGCGATATCGTTGTAAGGAAGGTGGGTAACATCGCCTGGCTTTGGGCCAAAACCGTCAGAGTAGGCAGGCTGACCGCCCACTGTCACGGTAAAGAAGGTGCGACCGTGGAAACCTTTGGTGAACGCGATAATTTCACTTTTGTGCTCGCCGTGCTCCTCTTTTGCCCAGCGGCGCGCCAGTTTAAGCGCTGCTTCGTTGGCTTCGGCGCCTGAGTTCGCGTAAAACACACGGTCGGCAAAGGAAAGCTCGGTGAGGCGTTTGGCGAGGCGCAACGCGGGCGCATTGGTCATCACATTGCTCAAGTGCCACAGCTTCTGCGCTTGCTCAGTCAGTGCATCCACCATGACCGGATGACAATGACCTAAACAGCTCACCGCAATACCACCGGCAAAATCGATATACTCTCGACCTTCCTGATCCCAGATACGCGATCCTTTACCATGATCCGGGATCATCGGCATTGGGTTGTAACATGGCACCATGACTTCGTCGAAGAGTTTACGTTCTACTTTGTGCTCCATTGTCATCACTCAATCCTTCTGTGTTTTATCTATGACGCATAGTATTTACATTATTTTAACTGCAGCAATAGCAGATTATGTTTTGTTTTCAGCAGGGTAACCGAACTCATGCAGTTTACAGAGATAGTTATGCATAAACTGTGAGCAGGGAGAAGCGCAGAGCAAGCAAGGCTATGATGCCAAATAGGCAAGACTGAGGGGAGAGACTACCCAGGCTGCATAAGGTTGCAGCCATTGATAAGGCAGTCAAAAAGCGCGAAATGTAAAATTAGTGATAAAGATCGCGATTTAGTGCAATACTGTGTAATAGCGCACGACTGAGATGGCCCCAAGTCATGGCGCTTAAAACGGTCGTGACCTTTAGTTGACGGGGTTATTGTTGGAGAAAGTTGGCCAGTAACGCATGCCCCTCTTGGGTGAGAATGCTTTCTGGATGAAATTGTACCCCTTCCACCGCCAGCTCTCGGTGTTTTAACCCCATGATGATTTCGCGCCCATCCGCCTCCGTGGTGGTCGCTGTCACCATCAAACAAGCAGGTAAGCTGTGTGGATCCACCACTAAGGAGTGATATCGCGTGACAGTAAGCGGGCTTGGCAAATGCGCAAAGATACCTTGTTCTTTGTGGTCGACGGGCGATGTTTTACCATGCATCACTGCCTTTGCGCGTATCACCTTAGCACCAAATACTTGCGCCAAGGCTTGGTAGCCTAGACAAACACCTAAAAGGGGAACCTTTCCCGCAAAGTGCTCAATCACCGCCAGCGAGATCCCCGCCTCATCGGGGGTACAAGGGCCTGGCGAGACCACGATATGCGTGGGCGCCATCGCATCTATCTCCGCCAAGCTAATCGCATCATTGCGTTTGACGCAAACAGACGCGCCCAATTCACAAAAGTATTGATACAAGTTATAGGTGAAAGAATCGTAGTTATCGATGATAAGAAGCACTGTGCTCGGCCATGCGATTGAAAACCGGCATGATGCTAACACAGTGCTTATAGAGCGTCATCCTAGCGTGAACCTGGGACGACGCTTATTGGTTAACGGTTTAACTGACAGCGAAAGCCAGTGTATGTCACTGTCATCGGCGTGTCGGCAGGCGCACGACCACAATAAACAGGGAACAGCCCCAAGGCTTTTACCGACACCGCGATACCATCATCTGCGGTTAACTCCAAGGATTGAACCAAAGGACTGGCTTGGTTGAACGTGCGCGTCGCGCGCCATTTCATCCACGCATGAGCCGGGCTTTTTTGCCCATTAAGCAGCGGCACAATGGGTAAAATGCTGCGATTGTTCACGGTCACAGAAACAGGCACCACAGGCTCTGGGTAGTCAAGCGAGATCAAGACAGGGTCGTGATCAGAGGATGAGAACACATTGTCCGATTTCACCAAATCGCCGGTATATTTGCGGCTATATTCAAACAGCGTGCTTTCTACCGAGTTAATGTGCCACTCTTCCACGCCAACCACTTTGCTCGCCAAGCTGGCATTGGCCAAAGCATGATCCAAGGCACCCAGCTCACCCGAGAACGAATATGAATAGGCTTTGTCCCCTAACCAGTCGGTGGCCAAATTGGTATACCCCAATCCCTCTTCCACGGGTTGGCCGGTTGCATGCATAGGCACACCACGAATTTCGGTGCCCGCAGCGGTGAGAATGTCGCGCTGCCCCTCGCGGCGCTGATAGTCCGTCAGCACACGAACAGGATCTTCTTTGGCGTACGCATTTAGGTCACCCAAGATCAGGACATCGCCATCCACGGTGTTTAATCGCTCACCTAATGCCACCGCCGCCGAGACGCGGAACTCATTGCAACGCCCCTGCAGATCAGCCGTTTCACTATCAAACTCGCCGGCAATCCAATCTTCATAACAGCCCGAGCCCTTTGATTTAAAATGATTCACCACCACACTCAAAGGTTGATCATTGATAATAAAGCGTTGGATCAAGCTATCACGCTGGTATTTGTCGAGTGTCTTGGTTTCTCCGTCTGGGCTTTCGCCACTGATATGCTGTTCCGGCATTGGGATAGCCTGGGCATCACCTGCTAATGCGACTGTCGCCGGACGATAAATCATGCCTACCATGATGGCATCAGAGCCAAAGTAAGCGCCTTGGGTTTTCTCCGCCTCACTCGGCTCAACAAATTGGTAGTGATCACGGGGATCTGCAAACTGGGCGTTAAGTTGAGTCACCAGATCATCGATGGCACTACCCGCTGCAAAGCCGTTGTTTTCAATCTCCATCAGCCCAACGATATCAGCATCCATTGCCGTCAACGCGTTAACGATTTTCGCGCGTTGCAGTTCAAACTCAGCCGCCGTTTTTGCCCCGCGATTACAGCCGCGGTTTGCATCGGCATCCGCCTGATCCTCGCAAGTGACATTGAGTGGGCCACCGACCGCACTGGCGCTAGTAAAGTAGTTAAGCACATTAAAGCTCGCGACCTTAATATCTGTGCCTGGTACCGTTTTAGGCGCCGCTTGACGGTCATTGCGATGCACAATATCCCCAGCGGTGATGGTGTTAGTCGCCACCAGACGATACTGGCTGTAGCTATAGCCCAGCACACCACTTAACCGTTCGATGCGATCGCCAATCCGCAAATAGCCTTGCTCGGCATCGAGGCCAGGGAAGTACGGGATCTCGCCATCTTTCGCTTTTTTATCGGTTTCAATATAAAGCTGGTTTTGGGCATTTTTCTCTGCCAGCGCCTCAGCACCTGGTGTTAACGCTGGATGCCATTGTGTCGGTTTATACAAAGGGGCCTGATGCGATAACACCATGTTGTTACGGAACGCATCGTAATCAAAACCGAAATTACGGGTGATCACTAATTCACTGTCAGCGTCCATGGTCACCTTCATGCCTTCATAGCGCTCCAGTGCCTGATCGAGGGTTTCCTCGGCCCCCACACGGATAGCAGTAGGTAGCACGTCACCTTGGTAAGCCCCCTTTGCTACCTGTCCGTCCGTGACACCTAGCTGGGTATGGCCGTAGTACTCTTTGATTTTCCCGCTGGCACAAAGCGTATCACCGGGCACCAAGTCTAAGTCTTGCGCGTCACGCAAATAGACAAACAATCCGTCGGACGTTGCCGGGTTACCATCGCCTTGCGGATCTTGAATCCAGACCCCTTTGTATAGGCCTTGGGTGATCGCCGTCACCACCCCTTGTACGGCATAGGTTTTGTCTGAGCTATATTGGCCATCTGGGACGAGCGGGCTCCGTGCACCATCACCTTGAATGGCATAAATGGGGGTCGGGGTGGTCACCCCACATTGGTAGTTCTCGGTAAGTGGCGCTTTTGCCGCCGCGGGCAGTGCAATCCCCGCCATTACCAGCGCAAGCGGTGACCACATCATTGGATTTTTCATACCTGTTCCTTCACGTAATTGAGTGTTTACTCGAAAATCGAGTGTATTATTCATGATAGGTACAGGATATGACGTGATATGAATCGCACCGGAATCAGCGATTATTGATGAAGTAATTAGAAGTGAGAAGTTGGTTCAGTTATGTTAAAAAAAAGCAGCGAGCTTTCACCCGCTGCTTTTTTGTACTATTGAATTCACGTGCTCACAAAAATTATCGACTAATTATATATTTTGTTCCATGAGACGACGACGGGATGGTACAAAGCCCACTGCGTCATAGACTTTGCGCAATGTCTCTTGCGCGCGCGCCGAGGCATGAGCAGCCCCTTTTTGCATCACACTATCAAGCAATGCGCGATCGGCACGGTACTCGTGATAACGCGCTTGCAACGGCTCAAGCATAGCGACCACCGCGTCTGCGGTATCCTTTTTCAAATGCCCGTACATCTTGCCCTCGTAGGCTTGCTCGAGCGCGTCAATCGACTCACCCGTGGCGCCCGACAATAATCCAAGCAGATTAGACACCCCTGGCTTTTGCGCAATATCGAAACGCACCCGTGGTGGCTCTTCGGAGTCAGTCACCGCACGTTTAATTTTTTTCGCGATCACTTTAGGGTCTTCCAGCAAACCAATCACATTGTTGCGATTATCGTCCGATTTAGACATTTTTTTGGTCGGATCTTGCAGGCTCATGACCCGGGCATTGACGTCGGGTGTATACGGCTCTGGGAGCACAAATACATCGCCATAACGATTGTTAAAGCGAGTCGCCACATCACGCGCCAACTCCAGGTGTTGCTTTTGGTCATGACCAACGGGCACCTGGTTGGTTTGATACAAAAGAATGTCTGCCGCCATCAATACCGGATAACTAAACAATCCCGCGTTAATGTTCTCAGCATGGCGCTGCGACTTATCTTTGAACTGGGTCATCCGGTTTAGCTCACCCATTTGGGTGTAACAGTTAAGGACCCAGCTCAGTTGCGCGTGCTCAGGCACGTGTGACTGCACAAACAGGTTACTTTTTTCTGGGCTCACCCCCACCGCCAAGCAAAGGGCTAAGGCATCAAGCGTGGCTTCGCGTAACGCGTCAGCATCCTGGTGGACGGTGATCGCATGTAAATCCACCACGCAATATTGGCAGTCATAATCATCTTGCATCTGTTCCCACTGACGCAACGCGCCCAGATAGTTACCAATACTTAGCTCGCCAGAGGGTTGCACACCACTCAATACAATGGGTTTTGAAGGTTGACTCATGATGATTTGATTCCTTTACATATTGCCCGTGGGGGCGGTCTTAATTTACTTATTAAACGCGTTATACGGAGTGGTTAGCAACCACAGAAACTAACTCACTAAACTGATCCAAGATATAGGTAGGTCGGCTGTCACTGATAGGCTCGCCATAGTTGTAGCCATAGGTCAGGCCAACGGAGGCGAATCCGGCATTCTGGGCCGCTAAAATATCATTTTTTGAATCACCGACCATCAACATCTGGGCATTGGTTAACCCGTGCTTATCGCGAAGCAGGTGTAGGCCTTCAGGATCAGGCTTGCTGGTCGATAAACTATCGCCGCCGATCACATCGGTAAATAATTCGGCCAGGCCTAAATCCGCTAAAATGGCCGGCACAAAGGCGTAGGGCTTATTGGTGACCACCCCCAGTTGATAACCTTGCTGGTGTAAGTGGTTCAAGGTGTCTTTCACCCCAGGGTACAACACCGTCTTTTCGTGCCCATTGTTTTCATAGTGGAAATTGAAGCGCTCTCTGGCTTGTGCCACCAAGGCTGGGTCTAAATCGGGGTCGTGCGCGTGGGCGCGCGACAAGGCGCGACGGATCATGATATCGGCACCGTTGCCAATCCAGCCGGTCACCTCGGCCACGCTCACTGTGGGTCGGTCCAAATCCGCCAGCATCATCTGTAGCGCTTGGGTCAAATCTGGCACGCTATCGACTAAGGTGCCATCTAAATCAAATGCAATATAACGCAGGCTCATACGACTTCATTACCTTTCTACTTTTGCCAGTTCGGCACGCATTTCATCAATGGCAGCCTTGTAATCCGGCTGACCAAAAATGGCGGAGCCCGCCACAAACATATCTGCACCGGCCTCAGCAACATCCGCGATATTGTTCGCTTTCACCCCACCATCGATCTCGAGACGGATGTCTCGACCGCTGGCATCAATACGCTCACGCACTGCCCGCAGTTTATCAAGCGTGGTAGGAATAAATGACTGACCGCCGAACCCCGGGTTGACCGACATCAGCAAGATCATATCCAACTTATCCATCACATAGTCAAGATGGTGCAAGGGGGTGGCCGGGTTAAAGACCAGACCCGCTTTCATGTCATGCTCTTTGATCAGTTGTAACGTGCGATCGATATGCTCGCTGGCCTCGGCATGAAACGTCACCATACTCGCGCCAGCTTTGGCAAAATCCGGAATAATCCGATCAACTGGCTTAACCATCAAGTGGACATCAATGGGGGCGGTAATGCCATAGTCACGTAACGCCTGACAAACCGGGGCACCAAAGGTGAGGTTGGGGACATAATGATTATCCATCACATCAAAATGGACCACGTCCGCCCCCGCGGCGAGCACCTTGTCCACTTCTTCACCCAGTCGCGCAAAATCAGCAGATAAAATCGATGGCGCGATCAAAAAATCCTTCATAGCACGGTCGCCTCAATTACCAAAAAGTTGCCGCAATTCTACCCGATATTGGCCGTGAAGTCTTACCCGTTCGCGGTTTTCTCATCGCTGACACTGACAAGTTATCGTCGCTTGACTAGAGTAAACAGAGGCGCCAAAAAAGGAGGCATCATGGATAAAAAACCTAGGCTCATTGACGTTATGAAAAGCGTCATCGCGGCATTATTTGGCGTCCAATCGCAACAAAATCGCGAGCGAGATTTTGGCCATGATTCGCCGGCGGCGTATATCATCACCGGTGTGGTGATGATTGGGATCTTTGTCGCCGCTTTGCTGGCGTTAGTCAGTGTGTTGGCCTAACGGTCGAGATGGAGGGAAACGTTACTGCTTAGAAGATGGCGGCGCGAACAGTGCCAGCAACTCATCCACTTTATTGCGACCTTGGCCATTACGGCTGATGGTGCGTTTCACTTTCACGACATTAAACGACGCGCCACGGTATAGGCGGCGGGTGTAAGGCGTATCATGATTAGAGATAAGAACCGGGACCCCTTGGCTGACAGAGGCCTGCTCAGCCTGTTCGGCCAGTAAGGCTTGATCGTCCAGCGTAAAGCCATTGGTGGCGTAGGTGGTAAAGTTTGCCGTGGCGGTGAGCGGCGCATACGGCGGATCACAGTAAATCACGTCGCCTTTGCTTGCTCGGGCAAAGCTTTCCGCGTACCCCTCACACACGAACTCTGCCCGTTGCGCTTTTTCAGCAAAAACCGCCAGTTCTTTTTCCGGAAAGTAAGGTTTTTTGTAGGAGCCAAAGGGGACATTAAAGCCACCCTTTTTATTGTAGCGACACAAGCCATTGAAGCCGTGACGATTCATATAAAGGAAAAACAGCGAACGTAAGTAGGGATCCGTGGTGAGATTAAACTCGCGGCGTACATCCAAATAACGCTCTTTTTGGTTGTACTCTTGGCAGAAAAACGCGCGCGCATCCGTCACAAACCGCGATGGCGTTTGTTTTATAATGTTGTATAAGTTGATCAGATCAGGATTGATGTCCGCCAAGATATAGTGGTCATAATCGGTATTGAGAAACACCGATCCGGCCCCAACAAAGGGCTCTATCAGCGTGTCACCCTCAGGAAGATGACGACGAATGTCATCAACCAGTGAGTACTTACCTCCCGCCCACTTTAGAAACGCGCGATGCTTTCTCATTGCCCCTAATCTATCTCTGCGGTCTGAAAAGGGGCGGATTGTACCCTATTTTGCGTCATCAATCAGCGGATTTTACTGGCCATTCGCTCGGTTAATTTCGCGATGAATCTGACTGAATGATTTCACAAAAGGCTGCAGTGCACGGACATTATCCGCTAAGTTTAATTCAGCACGACGCGCTTCCGTCACACTGGCATAGTCACCTAACAAGACCATATACCAGGTCGCGTTGTTTCGCGGTGTTTGGTACACCTGCACGCGGTCAGCCAATTGATAATCCTCAATCAAGGCAACGGCATCTTGCCGCGATTGCAGCGCGGCCAATTGCAAGGCATAACGCTGGGCTGGAACATTAAGCAAAGCTTGTGGCGCGAATGGCAGCCCATCCTCATTCTGGCTGAGATTGTTTTGGCTGCGATTGTCTGATTCAGAGTTGGTCGGCGACGCCGTTGCGCCCTCATCGGTCGCTTGATCTGAACTCGCGCTGTTATCAGCGGTGGTTTGCGGTGCCGCAGGTGAAGGCACTGCCTCACTGATTTCGCTGGCTAACGGCTCCTCAACGGCGTCGGTACCGTCTCCCCCGGCATCTTGTTCATCAATAATCGCATCAACCACGTCATCCGGTACCACGACTCGCTGGCCTTCATCACTGCGCCCGACAGTCAGCCCTTCCCCATTGATATCGTCTGGCAGGGCGGCCTGATCTTCCGTTACCGCACCATTATCGCTAGATGGCGAGGCAATCGTCCCACTCCCCGCGTCCGCGTTAGACGCACTAGGTTGTGCATCTGTTTGGGTCGTTGTTTGCGGGTCAGTGATCGTCTGCTCCTCTTGTTCACTGAGCAAATCGTCTAACTGCTTGAGCCCTTCAGGAAGCACCGCCTCTGACGCAGAGTCAGCTTGTTGGCTTGGAAATACCCACCAAATTGCACCGGCTCCAAGGATCATCAATACCACAGCTAGAATCAGCATTAAGAAGGGTTTGTTGTTTTTAGCGGGCTTTTTCTTATCTTTACTCACAGCGCCTGTCTCCTGATTGTCCTTTCCCATAATGGTGCCGGGGTAAACGGTTTGATTGGCAAGTTTGGCTAACCACTGTTTCTTTTTCTCGCCACCGATGCGCTGGGTAACCGCCAACACATCAATAAACATCTCGGCTTCTCCCTCATTGAGGGGAGAGATTTCGAGCTCCAGGGGTTTTTGCTCGTGCCCGTAAGACACCTGGCTTAGCCACTTGTTCAACTTTCCAGGGAGCGCGAAAAGCACCACATTGATACGCCAATCAGCCTGATGCTGTGCGTGTTGCACCAAGGCCCACAACTCTGACAACAAGCCCGGGGTCAAACGGTGCGCATCATCAATCACCAATAAGGCATCGCACCCTCCGCCATCGAGCATCATGGTGAGGCTATCGATAAGCGGGTCGGCTTCGTTAAACACGCCATCTTTAACAATTTGCCGCAACAAGATAGCGCGGCGCTGTGCATCGCTCTGGGCGGTATGGCACGCCAATAAGGCGTGAACATGCGCATCTGCCCACTGCTCCATATAGCGCTCACTGAGCCAGGTTTTACCTGCCCCCTCAGGCCCGGTCACTTGGAGTAAGTTGGCGCTAAAGCGGGTAATAAATTGCAGTCGAGAAAGGAGCTGGGTTTGGCTTTCCAGATCCAATGCTAGAGTATCAAAAGTGTCTGTCATGCATTCAATGGTTAACCGGCATCAATCACATCAGCAATACACTGATGGGGCACATCTGCAACCACTTGAGCCTGGCCTATCGCTGTCGGCAAAACCAGGCGCAACTGTCCTGAAAGCACTTTTTTATCACGCATCATGTGCTTAATAAAAGCATCGTAGTTCATCTCACTGGGTGCCTGTATGGGAAGATCCGCACTTTCCAGTAAGGCAGTGATGCGTGACACAGTTTTTGGCTCAATAAGACCGTGTCGCTGCGCCGTTTTAGCGGCCAACACCGTCCCTGCCGAGACCGCTTCACCGTGAAGCCAGTTGCCATATCCCATTTCTGCCTCTATCGCATGGCCAAAAGTATGACCCAAGTTTAAGAGTGCACGAATGCCCGCTTCGGTTTCATCTTGTGCGACCACATCGGCTTTTATCTGGCAACAGCGGCGAATGGCATAACTGAGCGCATCCGGCGAGAGCGCTGTCAGTGCCGTCATTTCGCTGTCTAGCCAATCAAAGAAAGACGCATCGGCGATAATGCCGTATTTGATCACTTCGGCCATGCCAGCGGCAAACTCACGACGCGGTAGAGAACTAAGCACTTGCGTATCAATCACCACCGCTTGGGGCTGATAAAAAGCCCCAATCATGTTTTTGCCCAGTGGATGATTAATGGCTGTTTTGCCACCAACCGATGAATCCACCTGCGCCAATAACGTGGTGGGCACTTGGATAAAGTCCACCCCGCGCTGATAGCAGGCGCTGGCAAAACCAACGATGTCACCAATCACGCCGCCGCCCAGCGCGACGAGTACCACATCACGGTTGTAATTGTTTTCTAATAGGAAGGTATTGATGGTATTAAACGTCTCTAAAGACTTGTAAGCCTCACCATCGGGGAGGCTCAAGCGAGCGACATCCGCCGCGCCTGCCTGTTTTAAGGTTGAGACCAGTGCGTCGCCGTATAGCGGCATCACTGTCTCATTACTGATGACAGCAACCCGACGCGAATGGACGCTCCCAAATAGGCTAGCATCAGCTAACAGCCCTTCACCGATCGAGATAGGGTAGCTACGTGCCCCTAGGTTAACGTCTATCCGTTCCATGGTCGGGTCCTGTGTTTGGTTATTGCTGCTCTAACAGCGCCATGATTTGATTCGCCACCACTTTGGCACTTTGATCGTCAGTACGGACAACATAATCAGCAATTTCTTGATAAAGAGGATTACGCTCTTCCGCTAACGACTCAAGCACTTCACGTGGTTGGTCAGTTTGTAATAGTGGTCGTTTCTTATCGCGTTGGGTGCGTGCCAGCTGCTTCTCGATGGTGGTTTCTAAATACACCACCACACCACGAGCAGAGAGACGGTTGCGGCTTTCTTTGCTCATGATCGAGCCACCGCCAGTCGCGAGAACGATACCTTGCTCTTCAGTGAGGTCGTTTATCACGTTTTCTTCGCGTTTACGGAAACCTTCTTCACCCTCAACGTCAAATACCCATGCAATGTCTGCTCCAGTACGATCTTCAATCACTGAATCAGAATCATAGAATTCCATATGAAGTTGCTGAGCGAGATGACGACCAATTGTGCTTTTACCAGCCCCCATAGGGCCTACCAAAAAGATGTTTCGTTTTTCAGCCATTTTAAGCAATTTTACGCGCGGTTAAATAAGACAACACCGCCCGCAGGCTTAATGAAAAAAGCCCGAGGCGCCAATTCCTCACAGATATTTCGTGATCAGATTAAAAATTATCTCAGGACAGTGGCCCCTTTGGCAACACCTAACCTAGTCTGTGACGATTTTAGGGGTCACAAAGATCAGAAGTTCACGTTTTGCATGGTCTTTTAACTGGTGCTTAAACAGGTTACCAACCAACGGAATATCCCCCAACAGCGGCACTTGGGTCTCTTTGTTGATCATGGTTTGCTGAAAGATCCCCCCTAAGACCACGGTTTCACCATTTTCCGCCAACACTTGGGTATTAATGCGCTTGGTACTGATCGACATCGCTTCGCCTTTTCCGGCCACCACCGCTTTTTCGGGCATATCTTGGGTTAACTTTAAATCCAAGACCAGCGTATTGTTGGGCGTAATTTGTGGGGTCACCGATAAGCTCAACACCGCTTTTTTAAACGACACCGCTACCGCACCGCTTGAAGACGCCTCGAGGTAAGGCAGCTCTGTCCCTTGTTCAATGTAGGCCGCTTTTTTATTGGTGGTGATCAGACGAGGGCTAGATACCACTTCTGCTTTCCTTTCACTTTCAAGTGCCGACAGCTCCAAATCGAGTAGAAGGTCATTGCCGAGCTTCGCCACTTGCATCGCCATGCTTGAGGCGGAAGGGCTCGCAGCCGCGAGGTTCACATTGAGAAAGTCCCCCATATTTACGCCGTCTGTCGCCGCGTCGTTTAAGCTTTCAGGCCCTTGCCCCGTCACATTGCTATCCCACATCAAGTTACCTTCCACAGACGGACCAACCGTGGTTGAGCCATTTCGGTTCAATAGCCCCCAGCGCACACCGAGTTCATCCACTGAGCCTTGCTCAACAGTCACAATACGTGCCTCTATCTCGACTTGCTTGACCGGCACATCTAAATGACTCACTAACGTGCGAATACGATCGATGTTCTTCTCGATATCACGAATGATGATCGCATTGGTGCGCGAATCGAGTGAGACGGCACCACGAGGAGACAGCAAGCTGACTCCCTGCCCCTGGCCTCGGATTAATGCCGCAACGTCAGCGGCTTTGGCGTAGTTAACGGTGATCACGGCAGAAGACAAAGGCAACAGCGCGTCTGCTTGTTGCGCCATCTCGAGATCTTGTTTTTCTTGCGCCATCAGTTCTTTACGAGGGGCCACTAACATCACATCCCCTCGTTGGCGCTTGTCTAACCCCTTGACCCTGAGAATCACATCCAGCACATCTTGCCAGGGTACTCCGTCGATACGCATGGTGATATTGCCCTGCACACTGTCAGTGGTCACCAAATTAAATTGATTTTGCTCGGCAATCAGTTGTAACACCGCCCGCACAGGAATATCTTGGAAATTGATGGAAATCGGTGCATCGGGATCAGGGGCTTGGGCGGTCGCCGGATCAGCGTCGCGCAAGGTGATAATTAATTGCTGATGCTGTTGTTGGTAATCAAACGTCATCGCTTGCTGGGCATCAATTTCTATCTTGGTGTAGCCTGCGACCTGGGTGATGTGAACGGCGTTCACAGGCAACCCCGTCTCTTGCCCTTTCATCCGCCCAAGTAAGTCTGGCTTGACGACCACCTGAGGTAATCGAATCATAAGCTGCTTAGGGCTCAACTGGCGAAAGTCCGCCATCACCGAGGCACTGTCAAAACGCAAGCTGATCTGCGTCTCTTTCGGCGTGGGAGACGTAAGTTGCGCCTGCACTAAAGTCACTGCCTCAGCGGCCCCCACAACGGTACTCCATACCATCCCACAAACGAAAATAGTCACAATGACAGCTTGCGCTAGTCCTGATCCGAGTGTGCGTTTTACCCTGCTTGCTTTCATTCACGCCATCCTTTTTCCGACACGCCGGGGTGGGTTGACAAAGTCACAAAACGCGGCTGCCAGCAACCCAACCCATCTGGCAACAGCTGTTTAATTCTCACCTGGTTAGGTGCTACCTGAATCACACGACCATGATGCGGTCCTAATCGGTCTCCCCGCTTCACTTTGCGCACCAAACCGCTAGGTAACGCCATGAGTGCTTGCCTCTGCTCACCTTTGGTTAAACTGCCTGTCATCTGAAGCTGATCGAGTGGCACCGCCGTCAATGGAGACGTCAGCTCTCCCGAAGTGGGCTGCCAACAATCCCCCATTGCTGCGAGATCATGTCGACTATCAGGCGCAAGAAAAAAGGGGTCGCGACCGCTCGCGGAAAAAGCAAGCGGCTGGTAGGTTGGCGCGGGAGGGATCCGGGTGGCGCTCACCTCGGCGTGCGATTTTGCCTGTCTCATAAACTGATCAATGTCGGTATGATCATGATGACAGCCACTGAGAAGTGCTAGTAAGATGTACCCGTAGCGTCTCATACTGCTCCTTACTACCATGATTAACGACGCCCATCAGGGCCAGTGTATCGATAGGTGGTGGCCGACACTGACAGTCGTAAGTCATCGGCTGGTGACGCTTGGTCACGCGTCAGGGTAAAGTTTTGCAGTGACACCAAACGCGTCATTGCCGCGATATCAGCGCTGAATGCGCCAATATCTCGATACTGCCCGTGTAAGACAATATCGATGGGGATCGCATCCAACCATTGCCCCTGCCGACGAGGCCGCCAAGCTAAAGTGTCGAAATTGAGTTGATGGCGCCCCCCAACGTCGCTAATGCCCGCCAATAATTCCGCCAATTCCTCTTCTTCGGGCAACTGCGCGATCAGCTGGTTATACTGTTGATTCAACGCGTTGAGTTGCGCTTCAACATCCGGCAAGCCCGCCACTTCATGCGCAAGCTTTCGATACTGGGCTTTTAATGGTTGTTCTTGCTGGTTCACTCGCTGCCACTGCGCATGTTGCGGCTCAATCCCCACCACCCAAATGAGGCTTAAGATTATCCCGCCCAAGAAGAGCCATACACTCAGCTTGACCCATCGCGGTGCAAAGGGGAGATCTCGCCAGTCATATTCGATCACGATGCATCCTCCTCGCCACTTAATCGTTCGGGGGCAACATACTGGGTAAAGGAAAAGCTGAGCGTAAAGCGCTTATTGGGCCCAGCCGCTTTGCCATTCGTGACGACCGTCTCTATATCCAGATCGTCCACGGCTTGGTCCGTTTCCAGTGAGGCCAGTAAACGCGCAAGCTCCGCGTTGGAATGAACCCAACCTTCTAGACTGATGCGCTCCGCCTGTTGTGCAATGCGAGTAAGGTAGGCCCCAGGAGGCATCACACGAGGAATAAAGTTGAGTACGGCGGTCACATTATTACGCTGTTGCTGCAATTGGTTTACCAGCCCCAATCGTGACTGCAACGCGCGACGCTGCGTGTCTTGTTTCTCAAACTGAGCCAAGGTGTGTTTAAACTGCTTGATACCTTGTTCGAGTTGTTGGTTGCGTTCTTGCTGAATCGCGATCCTGTGCTGCTGTACTGCCGTGACTGTCCAGCCAAACAGGAGTGTTACCGCCACGACCATCAGTGTGGCCATGGCGAAGGCACGCTGTTGGCGGCGCTGTGCTTGTGCCCGCCACGGTAATAAGTTAATCGCCATCATTGCGCACCTCGCAGAGCCAGCCCAAGTGCCACAGTGGCGGGGGCATTCAAGTTTTCACAACCAAACGGCGCACCAGGATTGATAGAATGGCACGCTATCTGAGCCGGAAAGCGCATCGCTTCCGGCCAATCACCACTTAACCAAACGCTGGCATCAGAGTGACTACCAGATTGCGTCAGGTAGGCGTGATAGGCGTGTTCAATATGTTGGCATAGCACCTGATAGGACAGGTCATCGGCGTCAGCCTGTCTCGGGGACGTCAGCGATAATCGCTGCTGGTAATCCTCCCCATCGGTGCGTTTTCCGGTGACCGTTAGTGCCCCCGCACACACATGTAACCAAAGGGGCCAAGCATCGGGTTGATGGTAGGCCACTAACGCCTCATACAATGCTTGAAGACCATGCTGTTGTCGGTCAACCACACTCACGTTTAGCTTGGCCTGGTGACAAGCGGCAAGGATGGGCGCTAGCGTGGATTGGCGGCATGCGGTTACCTGGTAATGTGCGTCGCCAGGCTGCGTCCCGACGTCTTTTTTAGAAAAGTCGAACAGGAGATCGCTGATGTCCATATTGAGCGCTTGGCTCAGCGCCTGTCCGACCATCGCTTCTTGCTCTAGCGGATCATCGACATCCGCCGCCGTTAATGTTTTGCTGATCACAGTGTCGTCATCGACACCAATCACTACACGCGTCATCCAGCGCTGGTACCAAGGCAGCGGCTCGAGCATGTCGGCTTTCAACGTTTTAATTGACTCAACCAAGTGATCATCGTGATCGGTAGCCAGTGTGTGTAAGCTGACTACCTGCTGAGTCGCGGACGATGGCTGAATGGCCACCGCATGACTCGTCTGTCGGCCCAAAGCGAGACCTAAAACTGCCGAACTTCGCATCATTTCGTGTTAGGCTCCCAACGTTAGCGTGAAGTCAGTATTTACAAAACTGACCGCATCACGGGTTATTTTTAATGCTGGTGCCTTTATACTACTCACGTATGATTATTGAACGGCTCAATGGCAATAGAACGGGAAATCTCAGGTGAAGTTCATAAAGCGTTTGCTTATCTTTGCACTGGTTTGCACAGTGCTTGGAGTCACTACAATCTTTGGGTTTTACCTGTATGTAAAACCTGACCTGCCCGATGTAGCGACACTCAAAAGTGTCGAACTACAGACTCCGATGCAGGTCTATAGCGCCGATGGGGCGTTGATCTCCCAGTTTGGTGAAAAGCGTCGCATCCCCGTCATGCTCGAGGACATCCCTCAGCCCATGATTGATGCATTGATTGCGACAGAAGACAGTCGCTTTTATCAACATCCAGGGATTGACCCTATCGGCATTGTCCGCGCCGCGGTGGTAGTGGCGATGTCAGGTACGGCCAAGCAAGGGGCCAGTACCATCACCCAGCAGCTGGCGCGTAACTTCTTCCTTTCCAACGAAAAACGTATTATGCGCAAGATAAAAGAGATTTTTATCGCGGTGCATATTGAGCAACTGCTTAGCAAGGAAGAAATCCTCGAGCTATACTTTAATAAGGTCTTTTTAGGCTATCGCTCATACGGGGTGGGAGCAGCCGCCCAGGTGTACTTTGGCAAAACCCTTGATCAACTCACCTTGAGCGAAATGGCGGTTATTGTCGGATTACCCAAAGCCCCCTCCACCATGAACCCTTTGTATTCGCTCTCGCGCGCCACCGATCGCCGGAATGTGGTGCTGGGGCGGATGCTGAAAGAGGGGTATATTTCCAATGCCGAGTATCAGCAAGCGAAGAATGAGCCGATTGTGGCCCGCTATCATGGGGCTGAAATTGAACTGTCCGCACCTTACGTGGCAGAAATGGCCCGCGCATGGGCGGTTGAGCAGTTTGGCGAAGACGCCTATACCTCAGGGGTGCGTATCTTCACCAGCGTCGATGCTGATAAGCAACGCGCCGCGAATGAGGCGGCAGTAGAAAACGTTCTCGCCTACGATCGCCGCCATGGTTTCCGTGGCCCCGTTGCGACCTTGTGGCAAGCGCCAAGCCAGCGTTGGCAGCACCAGCGGATTGTCGACCATCTTGCCAAGCAGCCCAGCTACGGCCCACTAGAGCCGGCGGTTGTGATCGATGTCCAAGCGCAATCGGCACAGGTTATTGGGCCCAATGGTCGTGAAATCGAACTGCCTTGGAAAGGACTAGACTGGGCGCGACCTTATATCACTGATAGTCGCCAAGGCCCAGCGCCCAAACGTGCTGACGAGTTCCTCGCCAGTGGCCAACAAATATTTATTCGCCAAGTGGATAACAGCTGGCATTTGGCTCAAGTCCCTACCACTAATACAGCCTTGGTCTCTATGTCACCCTCAACGGGGGCAATCAAAGCACTGGTGGGCGGCTTTAACTTTGTCCATAGCAAGTTTAATCGTGCCACACAGTCAGTTCGCCAAGTGGGCTCAAGTATCAAGCCATTTATTTACTCCGCCGCAGTGAATGAGGGCATGACACTCGCCACCTTGATTAATGACGCCCCCATCAATCGCTGGGATCGCAGTCAAGGCGTGGCCTGGCGGCCGAAAAACTCGCCACCACGTTATGAAGGGCCACTGCGAGCGCGACTGGGTCTGGCACAGTCGAAAAACGTGATGGCGGTAAGGGTGCTACGTCGTGTCGGACTGGATGATACCCTAGATTATCTCACCCGCTTTGGCTTTAAGCGTGATGATTTGCCGCGTGCAGAGGCGATTGCACTTGGCGCTGGGAGCTTGACGCCGGTTGAGATGGCACAGGGCTTTAGCGTGTTTGCCAATGGCGGCTATTTTATGGAGCCCTTTATCATTGATCGGGTCGAAACCCCATTCGGTGAAGAGATTTATCGCGCTAACCCACCAGTGATTTGTGATAATTGCGAGCAGCAAACGGAACAAGCCGATCCGTTTAATGAGCAGAATTTGCTCGCGCAAGATGACACCACCACACAGCGTCATGCCAAACAAGTCATTGATGAACAAAATGCATTTTTGGTACGCGAGATGATGCAAAGCAACATCTGGGGTGGCGGTGATTGGCGCTATGGGACAGGCTGGAATGGCACGGGCTGGCGCGCACAAGCCCTCAAACGACGCGATATCGGCGGTAAAACCGGTACCACCAACGACTCCAAGGACACCTGGTATACCGGATACAGCCCAGGGATTGTCACCACCGTGTGGGTCGGTTTTGATGATCATTCGCGCAAGCTTGGGCGCACCACTCGCAATGCCAATCTAGGCGACGAGCGTCAGCCTATCCGCGGGGCAGAATCAGGCGCAAAAACAGCGGAACCGGCATGGATTGATTTTATGCAGCATGCTCTCGCGGATGTGCCTGAGCAGAATAAAGCCGTCCCCCCTGGTATTGTGAAAGTGCGGATTGACCGTGAGACCGGGCTTTTAACCAGAAAAACCGATCATACGTCGATGTTTGAGTACTTTATAAAAGGCACTGAACCCACCGAGTATGTGTCGTCACAGCCGGATGGCAACATTTATGAGTCAGGCACAGAGTCGCTGTTCTGACCCGGTCGCATCGTCAATAGCCTCCTCACATCAAGACGCCCGCATCATCATGCGGGCGTCTTTTTATATCCACGTCACGCGATAAGCTAGTGGCGGTGGTGATCACTCATCACGTCGGTCATTTGTTCACGGATAGCGTCAGCCAGCTGCTCATAACGTCCTCGTAGCGGCGAGCCAGGACGGTAATCGAGCGTGATTTGGCGAGATGGCGTTGGTGACGTGGTGGGTATATACACCACACCATCTCGCTTATCAGCAGGAACAGACAATTGCGGTAATAAGGTGATCCCACTTCCTGCAGCCACCATGTTGCGCAAGGTCTCTAAACTCGTGGCACGAAAGCGTTGATCTTCACGCGCGCCCACTTTAAAACAAAAACCCATCGCTTGGTCACGCAAACAATGGCCATCACCGAGCATTAATAAGGTTTCGCCTTGCAGCACATCTAACGCCACCTCGGCACAATCGGCGAGGTGATGCTTTTCATTGACCGCGAGCAGCATCGGCTCGTCGTAAAGAGGCAGCTCTTTTAGATGCTGCGTTTCCTCCACTGAGGCCAGAATAATGCAATCGAGTTTACCCTCTTCCAGTTGCTGCACTAGCTGCTGCGTCTGTCCTTCGTGAATAAACAGCTCCAGCTCAGGGAAACGATCACGCAGTAGCGGGATAATTTTCGGCAGCAGGTAAGGGCCGACAGTGGGGATTAAGCCAATATGCAAAGGGCCGGTCATGCTTTCCCCTTGCTCACTGGCCAACTCAGTCAAAATTGTGACTTCGCGCAATACGTTACGTGCCTGTTGTACTAACCTCATACCGGCATCGGTGAATAACACACGACGGCTGGTTCGCTCTAACAAACTCACACCCAGCTCATCTTCCAGCTTGCGAATTTGCCCGCTTAAGGTCGGCTGGCTGACAAAGCAGGCTTCAGCTGCTTTGCGAAAATGGCGGTGTTCAGCCAACGCGACTAGATACTCCAAGTCACGAATGTTCATCGTTGCCTCTTCTATAGGGGATAACTATCAAAACCATAGCATCAAGCGATTAGAGCTATCAATCTTATTTAGCAATACTAGACCCATCAAAACACAGCGAGTCACTTCTCGCTTAACCACTTAGATTGAAAACAAAAGGAACGATTCATGACAGCAACAAAAGAAGGTCAGCCCGTACCACAAGTCACCTTCCGTACTCGCGAAGGCGACCAATGGAAAGACGTAAGCACCGATGACATCTTTGCCAATAAAACCGTGATTGTATTCAGCTTGCCAGGTGCGTTTACCCCAACGTGTTCATCTTCACACCTGCCACGCTATAACGAGCTGTACCCTGTTTTTCAACAGTACGGCGTCGATGACATTGTCTGTGTATCCGTCAACGACACCTTTGTGATGAACGCGTGGAAAGCTGACCAAGACGCCGACAACATCCATGTCCTGCCTGACGGTAATGGCGAGTTCACTGATGGCATGGACATGCTGGTCGATAAAAACGATCTTGGCTTTGGCAAACGCTCATGGCGCTACAGCATGCTGGTGAAAAACGGCGTGGTCGAGAAAATGTTTATCGAACCCAACGAGCCAGGCGACCCGTTCAAAGTGTCTGACGCTGACACCATGCTTGACTACATCGCCCCTGAACACAAACTGCAAGACTCGATCACCGTGTTTAGTAAGCCAGGCTGTCCGTTCTGTGCCAAAGCCAAGCAAACACTGATCGACGAAGGCCTTCAGTTTGAAGAAATTATCCTTGGCAAAGACGCTACCACGGTTTCTTTGCGTGCGGTCAGCGGTCGCGCCACGGTGCCACAAGTGTTTATCGGTGGCCGTCACATCGGTGGCAGTGAAGAACTCGACACCTATCTAAACCAGTAATCCGCTGTTTGGGCGGCATTGTTGCCGCCCGTTATTTTCCCAGGAGAAAGCAATGAAAACATTAACGGTTGATGTGGCTGTGATTGGTGGCGGGACCGCCGGGCTCGGTGCTTATCGCGCAGCCAAAGCGCATACGGATAACGTGGTGATGATTGAAGGCGGCCCTTATGGCACCACCTGTGCACGGGTTGGCTGCATGCCATCCAAACTGTTAATTGCGGCGGCTGAAGCGGCGCATCATATCGACAAAGCGCCCGGCTTCGGTGTGTATCCCGGCGGCGCCACGGACATTAATGGCCGTGAAGTGATGGATCGGGTGAAACGCGAGCGTGACCGCTTTGTCGGCTTTGTACTGGAAAGTGTCGATGACATTCCCGCCCAAGACAAAATCGATGGCTATGCACGTTTTATCGATGATCACACCTTAATGGTTGACAATCACACCACCATCCATGCTGATCGTATCGTGATCGCGACAGGTTCGCGTCCAAGCTGGCCGTCCGCTTGGGATCACCTTGGCGATCGTTTAGTGGTTAATGATGATATTTTTGAATGGGACGATCTGCCTGATTCGGTCGCTGTGTTTGGTCCGGGCGTGATTGGCCTTGAACTGGGTCAAGCGCTGCATCGCCTCGGGGTCGAGATGACTATGTTTGGCGTCGGCGGCCAGGTGGGCCCCCTCACCGATCCAGACATCATGGCATATGCGGATAAAACCTTCAGCGAGGAGTTTTATCTCGACGCCGATGCCAAGGTGGAAGAGATGGTACGTGAAGGCGATAAGGTGCAAATCCGTTATCGTGATAAAGAGGGCGAGAGCCAATTGCGTTGGGTCGACTATGTGGTTGCCGCCACCGGTCGTCGCCCCAATGTCGACAAGCTCAATCTTGACGTGACCAGCATCAAAGTGGATGCCCGCGGGGTGCCGGTTGCCGATAGTTATACCCTGCAAACCACGGCAGCGCACATTTTTATTGCCGGCGACGCCAGTAATCAAATTCCGTTGCTGCACGAAGCGGCTGACCAAGCGCGCATTGCTGGTGACAACGCCGGACGCGGCAAAGATATTCGTGCTGGATTGCGCCGCAGCAAGCTCTCTGCGGTCTTCTCTGACCCGCAAATTGCGATGGTGGGCGAAAGCTACAAAGCAATTACCGACCGTCTCGGCCCCTGCGGCTGCTTTGAAACCGGCGTGGTCTCTTTTGAAGGGCAAGGCCGCTCACGGGTGATGCTGCGCAACAAAGGCTTGTTACACGTTTATGCCGAACAAGGCACTGGCCGCTTCTTGGGCGCTGAAATGATTGGCCCGAACGCCGAGCACTTGGCTCACTTGTTGGCATGGGCACATCAAAACCAAATGACCATTTCGCAAATGTTGGATATGCCCTTCTATCACCCAGTGATTGAAGAAGGCGTGCGCACCGCGCTGCGAGATGCGAATGCCAAGCTCAAGCTCGGTCCTGAAATGATCAAACACTGCATGGACTGCGGCCCTGGCTGCTAATCCACTGCCCTTTTCGCCGACGTTCGGCGCTTTACAGGCACTGCCTGTTGCTTCCCCAAGCACTTGCTTACCTTTGCCCTCCTTCGCGGAGGGCTTTTTTGTATCCCGCGGTTCACTGCGTCACAATAAGCTATCGCCGTTACCGACCAAGAGAAACCACATGGCTTGCAAATACTGTCAATCTAGCATTTGGAAGCAGAAGCTGGGACGCTGCACGCGCTGTATGGCCCAACTTGCTATCATGTCTGCCATACTTTGGCCGCTTTGGTGGTGGGCCTATGCCGACACACCACGACAAGTGGAGTCGATTGCCTTGTTGTTCGCCGCCGGCAGTGCCAGCGCCTTGCTCATGCTTCATTTATTGATTTATCCATTTCGGCGCAATAAAAAACCCGCGCCGAAGCACGGGTCGTCAGACACACCAGATGATTAATCAGCCAGAACCGTGGCTTCGTTAATCACATGGAAAATATAGTTTTGCTCCACGGCCCCTTGGAATAACCACGCCATCGGCCCACGTGCCATGATAGCCACATCTTCACCAGAGTGGGTTTCCGAACCGAGCTTAATCAAGGATTGCTGTTTGTAATCCAGCTTACGCACCTGCCCTTCTTGCAAGTTTTCCCGCTCACCTTTGACCGCCCCCGGGCCGTTGCCATAGGTGATGGTGGTATAGGTTTTACCAAAGTCATCCTGATTCAAGCGCCCTTTTTGACGTGACAGGCCGAGAATGGGATTGCCCCGCTCCGCATAGCCGTTCATCACCATGGTGTGAGCGTGGTCCGCGGTAACGATAACCAGAGTGTCTTCTGGGTTGGTTTTCGCTAATGCCACTTTAATGGCATCATCGTAAGCCAGCGTATCTTCTAACGCTCGCGCGGCGTTGCCCGCATGGTGAGCGTGATCGATACGTCCGGCTTCCACCATCATCACATAGCCGTCTTTGTTGCGGCTAAGCATATCGATCGCCTTGCTGGTCATGTCCGCCAATGACGGCTCATCTTGGCTTTCACGGCGATCCGCTTCGTATTTCATGTGGCTACTTTCAAACAAACCAAACACGCGTGAAGTGGTCGCCGGATCGATGGCATCAAAACCGGATTTATCGAAAATGTATTGGCCATCAGGGTGGCGGGTTTGCCATGCCTCAATCAAGTTGCGTCCATCTTTACGCTTGCCCTTTTTGCCCTCAGGATCGACGCTATCAGCAGGAATAAATTCACGCCGTCCGCCACCGAAGGCCACCTGAAACCCCTCTCCAGCGTCAAAGTCGACAAACTGGCTGGCAATGTCGGTGCAGCCTTGGTTTTTGGCAATGTTGGGCAACTTGCTATCGTTTTCCCAATTGCGATCCGCACTGTGCGCATAAGTGGTGGCTGGGGTGGCGTGGGTTAAACGGGCGGTTGAGATCAAACCTAATGCTTTGCCCTTCTCGCCCGCCATTTCAAATAGGGTTTTCGCTTCGTTACCTTTTGCGGTGCTGCAAAAACCACGCTGAACGTTATCGTCAACACTGATGATCCCGGCTTTGGTTTTCACCCCAGTGACCATGGCCGTCGCGGTCCCAGCCGAGTCAGGGGTTTGCATGTCGGTATTATAGGTTTTGGCGAGCGCAACATGCGGCAGGCTTTCCATGCCAAGGCGGTTTTCCTCACCGGTTTGCCCCTGCTGCTGGCCCTGATAAATCCGCGCCGCTGTGATTGTCCCCACGCTCATGCCATCGCCGACAAAGAGGATCACATTTTTGGCTTTGCCCGTGATAGGTGGGTTAGCTTTAGCGGCCGCCAATGCCGCTTGCGCGTCTTGATACCAGACATCGTTTTGCTGAGGCACTGCCGCGTGTGCAGTTGCCGCTAATAAGGCTGAGGCCACCGCGGCCGTAAGAATTGTCTTCACCACAAAATCTCCATTATTAACGAGAAAACGCGGGCATGATGATCATTACGCGTGACGCTTCTGTGACAAACCGTACAATGTAACAATTTGTAAGCGGCTAATTTTGATGAATTTTTTATGACGAGGACACAAAAAAAGCTGCGACTTAGTCAGCACGCAGCCTTAGGGAGGGATAACGACGACGCTGATATCGTCAGGCAATAGACGATGTCAGCCTACTCCAACGTAGAGAAGGTCGAGATCGTGGCTGGCCCAGCAATGTTATAAGTTAGCGCCACTTCGTCACAGGCGTGGAAGCGCGGACAGATTTCACAATCTTTCATTACTTTCTCAGGCAGTTGCGATTTCGACACTGGGGTAAAGCCCAATTGAGTGAAAAACTCTGGCACTCGGGTGAGGACAAAGACTTGCTCAATCGCCATTTGCTTGGCTTTTTTAATCAAGTGCATCATCAACGCCGTACCGTGACCTTGGCGCTGCCAGCCAGCTTCGATTCCCAAAGAGCGAATTTCTGCCAGCCCTGAGTCGTAAATATACAGCGAGCCGCAGCCGGTCAAATCCCCTTGATGCTCGGATACCGCAAACAGACCGATATTACGCACCAATTCATGGCGATCACGAGGTAAGTTCTCCCCCAACTTCGCCCAATACACCACCATGCCTTCGATGGTATCGAGATCGGTGAGCCGCGCTGAGCGCACCGTGACTTTGGGGGTAAAGCGCTTATCCAAACGCTTTTGCGCTTCTTGAATGGCAAAGCTAACCTGCTCGGGCGCGACCCCACCGAGTGCACGACGTTGGGCCAAGCAGGATTCAATCGTGAGCATGGCATACACATCGTCTTCAATCACCGGCGAGAATTGCTGCAAGGTGGCGAGCGGTAGATCTTCCAGTCCACAGCCTTGCTCAATAGCGGACACCACCGCCACACCCACAATATGGTGCGCTTCACGGAACGGGATCCCTTTGCTCACCAAATAATCAGCCAACTCGGTCGCATTGGCATGACCTTGCTGCGCCGCTTGCAAGGTTTTGTCTTTGTGAATGGTAATACCTTCAAAACACAAGGCCGCCATGTCCAAACAATCATGCCAAGTGTCCATGGCATCGAAGAGTCCTTCCTTGTCTTCTTGCATGTCCTTGTTGTAAGCAAGCGGCAAGGCTTTGACCGTCATCATCATCGCCGACAAAGCACCGTACACCCGCCCCGTTCGGCCACGTATCAACTCTAGCGCATCGGGGTTTTTCTTTTGTGGCATCAGCGACGAGCCTGACGTCACCGTATCCGCCAGCTCGATAAACCCGGACTCGCCCGAATTGTAGAAGATCATATCTTCGGCCATCCGTGAGAGATGCAGCATCGACATAGATGCGGCGGACATCATCTCCATCACATGATCTCGGTCTGAGACCGAATCCAAACTATTACGGGTGGCGCGTTTAAATCCCAGATTTTGTGCCAAGGCATCGCGGTCAATCGGGTACGCGGTGCCTGCCAGCGCCCCAGATCCTAACGGGCAGGTATCAAGACGATTAAGTGCATCTTTTAAGCGGGTAGTGTCGCGCTCAAACATCTCCAGATAGGCCAAACACCAATGGGCAAAGGTCACCGGCTGTGCACGCTGCAAGTGGGTGTAGCCGGGCAGCACGGTATCATGGTGCTGGCTGGCCACATCCACCAGCTGCTGCTGAAGCTTGTCGAGAGACAGCAAGATTTGCTGGCCTTGTTGCCGACACCAGAGTTTAAGATCCGTGGCCACCTGATCGTTGCGCGAGCGTCCGGTATGCAGCTTTTTGCCCAAATCCCCGACTTTATCGATCAGTTGCTGCTCGACCCAGCTGTGAATATCTTCGGCGTCTGAGTTTAAGATCTGCTCAGGATTTTCCATCACCGACAGCTTGAGCTCATTGAGCGCCAGCTCCAATTGCTGTTGCTCGTCATCACTCAGCACGCCCACTGAACGCAAGGCTTTCGACCAAGCAATGGAGCCCACAATGTCTTGCTCTGCTAGGCGATAGTCAAAGCGCAGTGAATCGTTAAACGCTTGAAACCGTTTGTCGGCTGCCTGACTAAAGCGTCCGCCCCATAATGCCATGCTGTCTCTCCTTACTGCTCACGATGCTTTTTTAATTAGGATTGTTTTTGTTTGTTCAGCGTACGAATCCGGCTCGACAGCGAATACAAACGGATAAAGCCTTCGGCATGGCTGTGATCGTAGACATCATCATCCCCAAAGGTGGCAAAGTCTTCCGAGTACAAGCTATTGGTCGAGCGCTTTTGTACCACAGTCGCTTGCCCTTTATAGAGTTTGATCACCACCTCGCCCGTTACCGGCGCGGCAAGGGAATTGGCCGCGGCAACAATCGACTGGCAAAGCGGGGTAAACCAACGCCCATCATAAATCAGGTGAGAGGCTTTTAAACCGAGCTCCTCACGGAACTGATAACTCTCTTTATCCAGCACCAGTTGTTCAACGCCGCGCAGCGCTTCCATGATGATGGTGCCGCCTGGGGTTTCATAGCAGCCGCGGGATTTCATCCCCACCAAACGGTTCTCAACGATATCAATCCGTCCCACCCCGTGGGCTGCCCCTTTGTCATTCAATAGCGTTAGCACGTCATAAGGCGACATGGACTCACCATCGACCGAGACCACTTCCCCGCTTTGTACACCCAAGGTGACAAACTCAGGCGTGTTGGGTGCCTCTTCCGGCGCGACAGTCCATACCCAGCAATCTTGGTTGGCCGCTGTCCAGGTATCTTCCAGCACACCGCCTTCGGTTGAGACGTGCCAAGCATTGGCATCACGTGAATAAATTTTCTCAAGGCTCGCCGTACAGGGAATGTCGCGGGCGGCCAAGTAATCGAGCAAGGCTTCACGACTGGTGAGATCCCACTCCCGCCACGGCGCAATCACTTTGAGTTGCGGCGCCAGCGCGGAGAAGGTGCTCTCAAAACGAACCTGATCGTTCCCCTTGCCGGTACAGCCGTGGCAAAGTGCATCTGCCCCGACCTCAAGGGCGCACTCGACCTGTGCTTTGGCAATGATCGGACGCGCCATCGAGGTGCCTAGTAGATATTTACCTTCATATACCGCACCGGTTTTTAGGCTAGGGTAAATATAATCTGCCACCATTTCGTGTTTCAGATCGGCGATAAAACACTGTGATGCCCCAGAGGCGAGCGCTTTTTGCTCAATGCCTTCGAGCTCTTGTTCGCCTTGACCGACGTCGGCAACAAAAGCCACCACCTCACAGTCGTAGTTTTCTTTTAGCCATGGAATGATGGCCGAGGTATCCAATCCACCCGAATAGGCCAGTACCACTTTATTTACCTTGCTCATTTTGCTCTCCTTAAATCCTAAATCGACGGTGTCGTCGCGTCGTTATACGTCTTATTAACTGGCGCTAAACCGGGTACCGATTTGCTGGCCATCGAATAATTGCGTGAGTTTTTCTGGATAACGCCAGGTGGCAATCTCTACCGGTTTACCTAATTCGCGGGCGGCGGCAAACGCGGCGTTGACCTTGACCACCATGCCATCGGTGATCACGCCTTTTTCCATCAAGTGCTGTGCATCTAACTCGGTGAGGCAAGGCAGTAAGTGGCCTTTGCCGTCTAACACGCCGCTGACATCTGACAGCAGCACCAGCTCAGCGCCTAGCGTGGTTGCCACCGCCACCGCCGCTTGGTCGGCGTTGACATTCATCAGCTCACCTTGGTCACTGATGCCAATCGAGCTAATAATGGGGACACAATCGGCGGCCAATACCGCCTGTAGCAGGCTAGGATCCCCGGCGCTAGCTTCCCCCACTGCACCTAGTTCAGGGTCCAGCTGACTGACCTGACACAAGCCGCCATCGGCCAAGCTCAAGCCACAGCTTTTAATCTTCGCCTTACGCGCTTCGGCTAACAGCAGCTTATTCGCCGTCCCGGCGAGGGCACCGGTGACATAATCAATCTGGTCGGCCGGCGTGACCCGCAAGCCTTGTTTTTTCACACTGGTGAGGGCGAGCTTTTTGAGTAGCTCATCGACCAAGTAGCCGCCACCGTGCACCAGCACTAACGGACGCTCAGCCTCACTGCGGTAGGTGTTGATCGCGCCGAAAACCTTGGCGAGAGTCTCGCTGCAGCTCAGTGCCGCGCCGCCTAACTTAATCACTAATGGCGTTTTCATCCGTTTCTCCTAGACAATCGCTGTGGTTTCGGCAAAGCCAAACTTGAGGTTTAAACACTGCACGGCTTGGCTGGCCGCGCCTTTCAGTAAATTATCAATCGCACTGGTGAGGATCAGGTGCCCATGCGCGGCCTGATAACCAATATCGCAAAAGCCGGTATGCTGCACCGCTTGCAGCTTGGCCACCTCACCGGCTGGGAGCACCCGTACCAGCGGCGCCTCTTGATAGGCGTGAGAGAGTGCCTGCCCCACCTCGGCCTCACTGACACCTGGGGCTAATTTGGCGGTAATGGTGGCAAGAATGCCGCGCTTGTAGCTGCCCAGGTGCGGGGTGAAAATCACCGGCGTATCGAGGTGTGCGGCAATTTCTGGCTGATGACGATGAGAAAACACCCCGTAGGCATGCAGGCTCACTTCGCAAAAACTGTTGGTCAGGCTCGCTTTGCGCCCCGCGCCCGTCACGCCGCTAGTGGCATTGATCACCGGCCACATTTGTTTATCCAACAAGCCTGCATCCAGCACAGGTTTGAGCGCTAATTGACTGGCGGTGGGATAGCATCCCGGCACGGCGACCAGCTGTGCTGCCGATAATGCTTCCTGTTGCCACTCCGCCAAGCCATACACGGCTTGCTCAAGCCATTTCGGTGATTGGTGCGCAAAGCCGTAATGGGCAGGATAAAAATCGGCTTGATTGACCCGATACGCCCCCGACAAATCAAGCACCACGCAACCTTGAGCCAGAAAAATCGGCGCCAAGTCATGACTGACCGCGTGCGCGGTGGCTAAAAACACCACATCGGCTTGCTTGGCGACATCCTGTGGCGAGGACAACGGCATCAGTGGCCTATCCACCACACCACGCAGTTGGCCGTGCAACGCGCTCACAGGGCGATTAGCGTCTTCACTGCCTGCCGAGACATACAAACCGGCCAAGTGCAATTGCGGATGGCGATGGACAAGGGCAATAAGCTCGGCTCCTGTGTAGCCACTGGCACCGACAATAATGGTGTTAAGTGTCATGGGTGTCTCTCTTTATGGGTGTTTAAGGCGTGCTGCGGGGCAGCAGAGGATCGAGGGCGTAGCCGATAGCCACGCAAAGCAGGCTAGCGTCGTCGAGCAGAAAGGGCGTTGTGTTTGGCAGCGAGTGGCATCATGGTCAACTCTCAATAAAATATTTTTATTCATAAATAGTGAATGGTTATTTTTATCGCATTCCCGTTTGGCCGTCAACCCCAAAAAGAGTAAAAAATCACTTTTAATGTCTATTCATTCATATTAGAGCAATAATTCCATCTAACCATGCAAATGACACTGACGCTATTCACGAGAAAGTCGCGATATGGCGGGCGCGGAGAAGCCCTCGGAAGACTGGCAAACCTGAAAGCTGAAACTTTTTTTCAGCTTTTGGGGTGGCTCTATGATAAGCATCAAATCCGGCGGCCAGTTTTCGCGCTAATTTGCGGTTAAGTTGACCCGATCGCGCAATATTCGCTAGATTGGTTCTTTACAGTCACAGTAGGATGTAACTTTGTTACAGAATGGATACGCTATGAACGAAAAGTACTCTGCCTTAAAAAGCAATGTCAGTATGCTTGGCCGCCTGCTGGGTAACACCATCCAAGATGCCCATGGCCCCGCACTCTTAGAAAAAGTTGAGGAAATTCGTCAGCTCTCAAAATCGGCTGCCGCTGGCAATCAGGACGATCATGCTAAGCTGAAAACCGTGCTGCAAAACTTGCCGGCTGACCAACTGCTTCCGGTCGCCCGCGCCTTTAGCCAATTTTTGAATCTGACTAATATCGCCGAGCAATATCACACCGTATCGCGTCAATGCGACGCGCTGGAGTGCAGCCCGGATGCTATCGACGATTTACTCCGCCGTGTCAGCCAAGGTGAAATTAATGCCAATGACGCGCAACAAGCGATCGCCGATTTAAAAATTGAGTTAGTCCTGACCGCTCACCCGACCGAAATCGCACGCCGTACCACCATTCATAACTTGGTGCAGATTAATAAATGTTTATCGAAATTAGAGCTCAGTGAACATTTGGGGGCGGCAGAGCGCGCCAAAACCGAGAAACGTCTCGAGCAGTTGATTGCGCAAGCCTGGCACACCGATGTGATCCGCCAAGACCGACCTACCCCGCTTGATGAAGCCAAGTGGGGCTTCGCGGTGATTGAAAATTCACTGTGGCAAGCGGTGCCCGCGTTTTTACGCCAATTTGATCAGCAGCTTGCAAGCCATCTCGATATCAACTTGCCCATTGATGCCAAGCCAGTACAAATTTCCTCGTGGATGGGTGGCGACCGCGACGGTAACCCGTATGTCACCAGCGAGGTCACCCGTGAAGTGATGCTGTTATCACGCTGGAAAGCGGCGGATTTGTATTTGCGCGATGTCCAGGATTTGATCAGTGAACTGTCAATGACCCAGTGTGATGACACTGTGCGTGAGATGGCCGGCGAGGCACACGAACCGTATCGCGCCATCCTCAAAACCTTGCGCAGTCAGCTAACGCACACCCTGAGCTATTTGGACGCCAAACTGAAAGGCGAGCGCGCCTCCTCACAAGGGATCCTGACCGACACCCAGCAGTTGTGGCAACCATTACTGGCGTGTTACCAGTCTCTCCACCACTGTGGCATGGGCATTATTGCCGACGGCAAGTTGCTTGATGTGCTTCGCTGCGTGCAATGTTTTGGTGTACACCTGATCAAGCTCGATATTCGCCAAGAAAGTACCCGCCATGCCGATGTGCTCTCAGAAGTGACCCGTTATTTGGGGATGGGCGATTACGCCCAATGGAGCGAGCAAGACAAGCAAGCCTTCTTAACCCGCGAACTGGCGTCTAAACGTCCGTTGCTGCCGCGTGATTGGTCACCGTCACCTGAGGTACAAGAGGTGATCGACACCTGCCGCGTGATCGCCGAACAGCCACGCGAAGCCTTGGGTGCCTATGTGATTTCCATGGCACGCACCGCCTCCGACGTGCTGGCCGTGCATCTATTGCTGAAAGAAGCCGGCTGCTCGTTCCGTATGGACGTGTGTCCGTTGTTCGAAACCTTGGATGATCTGAATAATGCCGAGGCAGTGATTGGGGAGCTGCTAGCCATTGATTGGTACCGTGGCTTTACCCAGAACGTTCAAATGGTGATGATCGGTTACTCGGATTCCGCCAAAGACGCTGGGGTAATGTCTGCCGGGTGGGCGCAATATCGCGCCATGGAAGCCTTGGTCAATTTATGCGATGAGCAGGGGGTTAATCTCACCCTTTTCCATGGCCGCGGCGGGACGGTTGGCCGCGGCGGCGCGCCTGCACATGCGGCTTTGCTCTCACAGCCTCCTCGCAGCCTAAAAGGTGGCCTACGGGTGACCGAGCAAGGGGAGATGATCCGCTTCAAGCTGGGGCTGCCCGACGTCGCCGTTAACAGCTTAAACCTGTACACTAGCGCGATTTTGGAAGCGAACTTGCTGCCACCACCGGAGCCTAAGCAGGAATGGCGTCAGCTGATGGACACCTTGAGTGACATCTCCTGCCAAGCCTACCGTGATGTGGTGCGTGGTCATGAGCAATTTGTGCCTTACTTCCGCTCTACCACGCCGGAGCTTGAGTTAGGCAAACTGCCATTGGGGTCGCGCCCTTCCAAACGCAATCCCGATGGCGGTGTCGAGAGCTTGCGGGCGATTCCTTGGATTTTCGCCTGGAGTCAAAATCGTTTATTGCTGCCGGCTTGGCTGGGGGCTGGACAAGCGATCGATCACGCCATTGCAAAAGGCCACAAAGCCCAGCTGGAAGAAATGTGCCGCGAATGGCCGTTTTTCTCCACCCGTCTTGGGATGCTGGAGATGGTGTTTACCAAAACCAACCTCGATATTGCCAAGTACTATGATCAGCGCTTGGTCGATGAAAGCCTCTGGCCGTTGGGTGAATCCTTGCGGGATCAGTTGCGCCAAGATATCCAAGTGGTACTGGCGGTGGAAAACAGCGATAACCTGATGGAGCAAAACCCGTGGGGGGCGGAAGCGATTCGCTTACGTAATATTTACGTCGAGCCGCTCAATATGCTGCAAGCCGAGCTGTTATACCGCACGCGTCAGCAAGCGGATCCGGACCAATCGCTCGACGATGCCTTGATGATCTCCATCGCGGGGATTGCCGCCGGCCTGCGTAATACCGGCTAATCCTTGTTAGTCAAGCCGTACCCTCGGGTGCGGCTTTTTTGTTTTTGTATCGATTTGTCGTGTCACAGAGACCGCTGCTCGTTTTTTTTCGCTAAAGCGTCAGCGAATGCTTGCTGTTACATTGATAATATTATTACTATTGAAGGTCGCACTGACGCGACCCAACAACGCAAAGGAATTGCCATGAAAGACGAAACCCTCTCGATTCATCACGGCTACCAGACCGACCCTACCACCAAATCGGTGGCCACCCCTATCTATCAAACCGTCGCTTACGAGTTCGATAATGCCCAACACGGTGCTGACCTGTTCAACCTTGATGTTCCAGGCAATATCTACTCTCGGATAATGAACCCGACCAACGACGTGTTGGAGCAACGGGTGGCGGCATTAGAGGGCGGTATCGCGGGGCTTTGTGTCAGTGCTGGTGCGGCCGCCATCACCTATACCATGCAAACTCTCGCCAAGGCCGGTGATAACATCGTCGCCACACCACAGCTTTACGGGGGCACCTATACCTTGTTTGCCCATATGCTCCCCGAGCAAGGCATTGAAGTACGTTTTGCCCCCAGTGACGACGCCAGTGCGATTGAGGCGCTGATTGATGACAACACCAAAGCGGTCTATTGCGAGTCGATTGGTAACCCTGCCGGCAATATCGCGGATATCCCCGGTTTTGCCAAGGTCGCTCACGCGCATGGGGTCCCCTTGGTCGTCGATAATACCGTCGCCACGCCTGTTCTGTGCAAACCGATTGAGCATGGTGCCGATATCGTGGTGCACTCACTCACCAAGTACATTGGCGGTCATGGCACTACCCTTGGCGGTATAATTGTCGATGGCGGCACCTTTGACTGGGTGGCACATCAAGCCCGCTTCCCGCAATTCTCACAACCGGAGCCGGCCTATCACGGCGTGGTTTATAGTGAGACCTTTGGCCCAGCCGCGTTTATTGCCCGCGCACGTACAGTGCCGCTACGTAACAGTGGCGCGGCCCTCTCGCCGATGAATGCTTTTATGTTGATGCAGGGGTTAGAAACCTTAAGCCTACGTATGGAGCGCCATTGCGAGAACGCCAAAGCCGTGGCCGATTACCTTGCCAATCACCCGGCCGTGGCGTGGGTCAACTATGCCGGTCAACTCAATCACCCTCATTACCAACGTGCTAAGTCGCTTATCCGCGGTGGACTGCCGGCCTCATTGCTGTCATTCGGCTTAAAAGGCGGCTTTGACGAGGGAGTGAAATTTTATGATGCGCTGAATCTTTTCAAGCGCTTGGTGAATATTGGTGACGCCAAGTCACTGGCGTGCCATCCCGCCTCGACCACGCACCGCCAGTTGAACGAGCAAGAGCAAGCGAAAGCCGGGGTGACACCCGAGATGATCCGTCTTTGTGTCGGCATTGAGCATATCGATGACATCATTGCCGACTTAGAACAAGCCTTGGCGACGGCGAAATAGCCCAAAGAAGGCTAGCCGCTCCCGGGCTAAACAATCGTTGTACCAACAAAACTGTGGATATAAGAGATGTCACTTCCCCATGTAATACTGACAGTGCTAAGCAACTGTGAGGCGACGGGTTATGATATTACCAAGGCGTTTTCCACCACCATCAGTAATGTGTGGAAAGCCAGCCATCAACAGGTATATCGTGAACTCAATAAGCTCGCCGATCGAGGTGCGGTCACCTACCGGCTTGAACCGCAAGTCGGGAAACCGGATAGAAAGGTGTACGCCATCACGCCTGTTGGCACCGACATGCTAGAAGCGTGGTTTATTCAAACGCCCAAGTTAGCGCCACCGCGTGACGAGTACGTGGCAAGATTACTCAGTTGTGAGGTGCTCGACCCCGCTCCCATGCTGGATCATGTGAATAACTTGATTGCCGAGTCTCAGCAGCTACTTAATCACTATACGCTACTGGAACAACGTGAATATGGCCAAGTCACACTACTGACCTCACAACAACGTTTAATGCGCCTCGCACTGCGACGCAGTATTCATCAACGCCGCGCCTGGTTGGCCTGGGCGCAGGAAGTGCGCGACGAACTCACTATGCTCGCGGCCAGTGCTTAATCAATACAACAAACACAACACGCAACCTAATACGCCCCGACATAACCGGGGCGCATTTTTAAGGTGTGACCGCAAGTGGGCGAACCCCCAAGGTATGACACAGGGCATAGGTTAATTCCGCACGGTTAAGGGTATAAAAGTGAAAATCTTTCACCCCTTCGCGGCTTAGCACCCGCACCATATCAAGCGCAATCGAGGCGCCCACCATCTGGCGCGTGACGGGATCATCTTCCAATCCTTGATACTGTTTGTGCATCCACTGCGGCACACGCACATTGGTCATCTTGGCAAAGCGTGACGCCTGCTTGAAGTTAGAGACGGGCAAAATCCCCGGCACAATCTCCACATCAATCCCCGCGGCCACACAGCGGTCACGAAAGCGCAGATAGCTTTCAACATCGAAGAAAAACTGGGTAATGGCACGGCTGGCCCCCGCATCCACTTTGCGTTTAAGGTTAATTAAATCCGCCTGTGCGCTTTTCGCTTCTGGATGTACCTCAGGGTAAGCGGCAACCGAGATATCAAAGTCATGCTCCTCTTTGAGCAAACGCACCAAGTCCACCGCATACATATCCGGCTTTTTCTCTGGCGAGGGTAAATCCCCGCGTAACGCCACAATGTCACGGATGCCATTCTGCCAATAGTCGCGGGCAATGTGGCGAAGCTCATCTTCAGTGGCATCAATGCAGGTTAGATGGGGCGCAGCGGCGATACCGGTTTGATCATGAATGCTTTTCACGATGTCATGGGTGCGATCACGCTCACCCGAGTTGGCGCCATAGGTCACCGACATGAACTTAGGTTTGAGCGCTTTTAAGCGATGCACGGAGTTCCACAGCGTCTCCTCCATGGTTGGGGTGCTGGGCGGAAAAAACTCGAATGAGACATTAATATCGCCATCTAAGTCAGCAATATTCTGATTGAGTGCATCAATGTGGCCTGCGTGCGTGTAGCTCATATCCTCTCCCTGACACCGAACGGCGCTGTTCAGTATGACTGTATCTGCTGTGTTTTATACTTATACGTTTAGACGTCCATATGTCTAAAGATTGTCGTGATTCGATGAAAATGTCAACGATACGGGCCATGAAAAATACTCATGGTGTGATGAAGATAGACGACGCGGCCACCAAAATGCGCCTAGATTGCCCATGTTTCACACAAAAAAAGCTGTCTACGCAACGCGTAGACAGCTTGATCACGGTTATCCAAGAGCAGACTAGTGAAGGCGACTTATCAAGCGATTTAAGTCGGATTGAATGGCGCCCGCCGTAACATCGCGTCCCGCCCCAGGGCCACGAATGACTAATGGATTTTCGCGATACCATTGGCTTTCAATCGCAAACACATTGTCACACGGCAACAGGTGGGCCAATGGGTGCTCGCTGGGTAAGGTTTCTAGGCTCACTTGCGCTTTACCATCAGCATTTAAGCGCGCGACATAGCGGAGCACTGACCGGTTTTTATGCGCCTTGTCTAATCGCTCTTGTAGTTGTTCATCCATTTGGTGGGCATGATCAAGAAACGCATCCAAAGACAGATCAGCCAGTGATTTAGGCACCAGGGACTCGACCTTGACCTGCTCTGGCTCAAGCGACATGCCCGCTTCGCGTGCCAAAATCACCAATTTACGCACCACGTCGGCACCCGACAGATCATCCCGCGGATCAGGCTCGGTGAGCCCTTGCTGCCATGCTTGTTCCAGTAATACGCTGAATGGCACTTCACCACTAAATTGCAAGAACAGCCACGACAAGGTGCCAGAAAAGATCCCAGACAGCGCAACAATCGTGTCGCCACTTTCACGCAGATCTTGCACCGCGTAGTTAATGGGTAACCCTGCGCCCACGGTCGCATTGTAGAGCCAATGGCGCCCGGTTTTGCTAAACGCCTGCTGAATCGCGTGATACTGCTCGGCTGGCGCGGCCCCCGCTTCTTTGTTCGCGGAGATTAAGTGAAAGCCATGCTCTGCCAGTCGCGGGTACAAGTACGCTAATGACGCACTGGCGGTGACATCCAATACAATCACATCGTCATACGGGTGATTAAGTAGGCGGGTGAGCCATTCGTCATCAAAATAAGGCTCGCAACGCTCATCAAACCCCTCTAATACCTGCGTGGCATCAATGCCGGCGAAATCAAGCCACTGGTTGCGACTGTCCACCACTGAGATCAATGACACTTCCTTGCCATGGCGTTTTTCCAGGTGTGCTTTTTGATCGGCAAAAAGGCTTAACCAGCGGGTACCAATATTACCTTTCCCTACTAGCACCAAACCAATACGGCGCTGGGCTTGAAACAAGGCATCATGCAAGCTAGCGACGAGGGCTTGAGTATGTACTTGGCGAAGGATCGCCACCATGCTCAGCCCGGACGCAGACTCACTGATAAACTCCACCGGTTGGGATTTCAGTTGTTGATAAAAGCCATGGCAATGGACGGGATTGTTCACCACGCCCGCTCCTACGGCCGCCACCATGGTAAAACCTTCACGCAGTTTGAGTTCAGCCGAAAGGCCAGCATCTTGAATTTGCGCCATTACTAGCGCCACCACTTCTGTGGTAAATGCCAACAATATTCGGTATTGATCGTCTTGATAATCGGTTGCCAGTGGCTGCACCTTCAGCTGTGACAAAATCCGACTAAGCTCCTGCTTTATCGCCTGAAAGTCTTGTCCTCGCGCAACATCAAACTGGAGTAAGCTTACCTCATCCAACGCCGTAATGATTTTTGCCCCGCGCCCGGTGGCTAATACGCGTTCAATACGTGTTGAGCCGCTATCCGGCGCTTGGGTGCAACGCAAGGTTAGGTCGGTGGCACTTTGCGCTACCGGCTGTAAGGTGCGGCTATGCAGCACAGGGGCAGCCAGACGCGCCAGCTCGCCCGCCTCGTCAAGACGAATCAAAGGTAGCAAACAGGCATTATCAACATGGCGAGGATCGGCGCTATACACCCCGGCGACATCACTCCAAATAGTCACACGGCTGACGCCCGCCAGCGCCCCCAAGACAGTAGCCGAGTAATCGGAGCCATTGCGCCCCAACAGCACCGTCTCTCCCGCTTGGTTTTGTGCCATAAACCCGGTGATCACCACATGTGTATCGCTATGCTGCGAAAGCTGATTTTGCAGTAAAGGCCAGGACGCACCCCGATCCACTTCTGGTTGAGCGGCGCGCTCGGCGCGCAAACACTGGCGTGAGTCTAACATCACCGCCGCACGCTGATGCTGCTTCAATAACTGGGCCAACAGGCGCGCCGACCAGACCTCACCAAAACCTTGCACGTAAGCTTTGTCATTTTCACTCACGCCCTTATCGCCCAGCGACGCGATGGTGGCAATATCCGCATAAAGTGCATCCACCAGCTGTTGTTTTGTCTCTCCATCCACCAAGTTTTCAATCAAATCTTGCTGGAAGGCGCGCACCGTTTGCAAGGTCTCATGCGCCACTCGTCCATCCTTGTCTAATTGCGCCAACCACATGATCAGCTGGTTAGTGGTTTTTCCTGCCGCAGATACCACGATCAAGTCTTGCTGGCTCGCATGCGCGGTCAATACATCGACCACGCGGCGATAGCAATCAGGGCTCGCAAGGCTACTGCCACCAAACTTGTGTAATTGGCGTGGTGACTCTGGGGACGTTTCCATCGGTTGCGCATGCATGGCAAGGTCTCTCTTAATGTCTATCAATCTCGGTAAAACGGCGCGCACGGCTGCGCAGCCTCTATCGGGGGTTGCCCCCTAAACGGGCAAAAGCATTCGCCAAATCGGCGACCAAATCTTGCGCATCTTCTAATCCAATCGACAAGCGTAATAAGGTCGGCGAAATGCCGGCTTCTGCTTGCGCTGCGTCACTCATAGCTCGGTGCGTCATCGAGCCAGGGTGAGTGATCAAGCTTTCCACGCCCCCTAGCGATTCGGCCAGAGCAAATAACGAAAGGCCGTCGATAAACCGCGCCACACCGGCTTGGTCGGTCTCTAACTCTAGGCTCAGCATGCTACCAAACCCCGCTTGCTGGCGCGCCGCAATTTGGTGGCCAGGGTGAGAGGCCAACCCGGGATAGTATATTTTCCGCACCGCCGGCACCGTTTGTAGGTAGCTCAGTACCGCTTCAGTGTTATGCTGGTGTTGTTTAACGCGCGCGCCCAGTGTACGCAACCCTCGCAATGTCATATAACTGTCAAAGGCATTGCCCGTCGCCCCTAAGCAATTTCCCCACCAAGCCAGTGCATCTGCCAATTCATCCGTACGCGCGACCACCACACCACCGACAATATCGGAGTGACCATTAATAAACTTGGTGGTGGAATGGACCACCATATCCGCGCCCAGCGCAAACGGCTTTTGCAAGGCGGGCGATAAAAAGGTGTTATCCACCACCACCCAGGCCCCAACTTGATGAGCCTTTTGGCTTATTTCTGCGATATCGACCACGCGTAAGAGTGGATTGGATGGAGTTTCCACCAGCACCAACTTGGGCTGCTTAGCCAATGCCTGCGCCAACGCCTCATGGTCGGATTGATCGACAAAACTCACCTGCCAAATGCCTTGTTTGGCGCGTGATTCGAGCAAGCGATAGGTGCCGCCATAACAATCGTGCGGGGCGACGATATGATCACCTGCCTCCAATAGAGATAACACCAAGTTTATCGCCGACATACCACAGTTAGTCACTACCGCACCCGCGCCCCCCTCTAAGTCAGTCAGCGCTTGTTCCAACTGCGCACGGGTTGGGTTGCCGCCTCGCGCGTAGTCGTAGGTAGGCACATCCCCCAGAGCCGGGAAACGGTAATTGGTCGATAAATACAAGGGAGGCACTACCGCATGGTGCTGGGTGTCGGTGCCAATCCCAGTGCGAACGGCGATGGTGTCGGTTTTTTTCTCTGTCATGATCTGTCCTTGCTAGTCTGGTTTGCGCATGGTGGGCGTGATCCAGGCGTCATACTGCCACCTTACCCGTCGCTTTTTGGGACGTCAACACTTCTAGACGTCTACACTCCTTTGCATGTGGCGGTTAATATAGCTAAAATCTCCGCAGCATCATCCTGGGTATTCCTTAATCAAGATAGGTGAGACATGGCGCAGTGGAACGGCGACTACATTAATCCGTATGCCGAACATGGTAAAAAGAAAGAGCAGGTAAAGAAGATCACCGTCTCTATCCCATTAAAAGTACTAAAAATTCTTACTGATGAGCGCACTCGTCGTCAGGTGCAAAACCTGCGTCACGCGACCAACAGCGAGTTGTTGTGTGAGGCATTTCTTCATGCCTACACCGGTCAACCTCTGCCAACCGATGACGATATCCGTAAGGATAAACCCGACAGCATCCCCGCCGAAGCGCGTCGGATCATGAAAGAGCTGGGTATCGAATTCGACGATAGCGAATACTAAAAAAACCCGCCAACCGGCGGGTTTTTCATTACCTGCAGCATCGTGCTGTCTGCCACTTACGCATGACAACATGCCTCGCTACATCATATAGTTTTCTGGCATCTCGATACGAGCTACGCCGGTTTCGACGGCCGCCAGCGCCACTGCACGTGCTACTTTCGGCAACAAACGCGCGTCCATGGGCTTGGGAATGATGTAATCAGGACCAAAGCTCAGCGAAGACAAGCCGGCGGCGTCTAATACTGTTTGTGGCACCGGCTCTTTGGCCAAACTGCGAATGGCCTCGACCGCGGCCAGTTTCATCGCATCGTTAATTTCACTGGCACGCACATCCAATGCACCACGGAAAATAAACGGGAAACAGAGTACGTTATTGACCTGGTTGGGGTAATCCGAACGCCCGGTTCCCATGATCAGATCATCACGGACTTGATGTGCCACATCCGGGTGGATTTCAGGATCCGGATTCGAGCAGGCAAATATCACGGGCTTGTCTGCCATCAGCTTCAAGGCCTCTGGTGAGAGTAAGTCTGGGCCAGATACGCCAACGAACATGTCCGCGCCTTCAATCACATCTTCGAGGGTACGTTTATCGGTGTTATTGGCAAACAGCTGCTTGTATTTGTTGATATCATCACGGCGCGTATGGATCACGCCTTTACGATCCAACATATAGATTTTTTCTCGCTGCGCACCACATTTTATTAATAGTTCCATACAGGCAACCGCGGCCGCGCCAGCACCCATGCACACCACCGTCGCCTCACGGATATCTTTGCCTTGTAGCTCGAGCGCGTTAAGCATGCCGGCAGCAGTCACGATGGCAGTACCGTGTTGGTCATCATGGAATACAGGCACTTCGCACCGTGCAATCAGTTGTTTTTCAATTTCAAAACAATCAGGGGCTTTAATATCTTCGAGGTTGATACCGCCAAAGGTGTCAGCAATATTGGCCACGGTATCAACGAACTCATCGATAGTGCGGTGTTTCACTTCAATATCAATCGAGTCCAAACCGGCAAAACGCTTGAATAATAACGCTTTACCTTCCATGACGGGCTTAGAAGCCATCGGGCCTAAGTTCCCCAATCCCAAAATCGCGGTGCCGTTTGAGATCACCGCCACCATGTTGCCTTTACCCGTATAGCGGTAAACCGCATCCGCGTCTTGCGCTATCTCTCGCACTGGCTCAGCCACACCAGGACTATACGCTAGGGCGAGATCCGCGGCCGAGTCGGCCGGTTTGCTCAATTCAACAGAAATTTTTCCGGGAGTAGGGTATGCATGATAATCCAGCGCTTGCTGGCGTTTATCGTCCGACATCTAGTGTTCCTAATTATTATCGTGAAGGGATAGATAACCAATATCGCCAGGGAAGCGTGAACGATATTAGCCAGACACTCGACAAACCACACAGGGAAGGTTTGCATTCGCATAAAGATGGTAACGCAGGGAGCAAACGTCCACCAGTGCTAACACGCATTCACGATGATGCTCGGACCTGTTACCCCAATACAAGGACGATACGATCAAAAAAAGGGACGCTGATGCGTCCCTTCTCTGTATTCGGTCAATAGCGGCTTATTTTTTGCTGCTAAGGGCACCGAAACGCTTCTTAAAGCGGTCAACACGGCCACCGGTATCAAGGATACGCTGCTTACCAGTGTAGAATGGGTGACACTTGTCACACACGTCTAGGTAGATGTCTTTGCCTAGGGTTGTGCTGAACGCGAATTCGTTACCGCAAGAGCATTTTGCTGTGACGGCTTTGTACTCTGGATGGATACCAGCTTTCATAGGGATAACCTCATCTTGAAGGCCGTGTCGCTCTCCCGATCCTAAGCCGGGCACCACACGTCGTTAACAAACATTTTCTAAGGCGCGCAATTCTAATCAAGCGCCCTCTTTTTCGCAACTTTTTTGTGCAATCATAGCGCCAGCTGAAAGGCATCAAGGCTTTGCCAACGTGTGGCTAACCGTTACACTGAGATTCCTTCTGGCCAATAAGATGTTGTGATGGAACAATTTGCTCAGGTAGCGTTGCCTGTCCCTTTGCCGAAAACCTTTGATTACCGTATCGCAGACGATCAGCATCCGGTCGTCGGCGGGCGCGTCAAGGTGCCGTTTGGACGCCAGCATAAAGTCGGCATCGTTACCGGCTTGTCGTCCACGGCCAGTGTGGAAACCAGCCAACTCAAAGCAATTGATACCGTACTCGACGCGCAACCGGTCTGGACCCCCGCCGTTTATAACCTTTTGCAATGGGCCAGTCGCTTTTACCATCACCCGCTTGGCGATGCGATGGGGGCGGTGATGCCGACTTCGCTGCGTAAAGGACGCCCGGCGACATTACAGCAACAAAAATGGTGGCAAATTACCGAATCAGGACAAAACCAACCTCTATCAGGCCTGAGCCGCGCCCCCAAACAAGCCCGAGTGTTGCAGCTGCTCACTCACGGCCCGGCCACCCAAGCCGACTTAATCGAACAAGACATCGGCGCGCCGGTACTCAAAACAGTGGCAGAAAAAGGCTGGATCGCGCCCTACTCGCCCCCTTCTCAGGCCAATGCTTGGGTAAAAAGCTTTGCGGTCACTGAAGAAAAGCCGACGCTTAATCACGAGCAAGCGATGGCGGTTGCCACCCTCAATGCCAGCGATGGTTTTGCCTGCGCGTTATTAGAGGGGATCACAGGCTCAGGCAAAACCGAGGTTTACCTCAATGTGCTAGAACCGGTGCTCGCACGCGGCCAGCAAGCGCTAATCTTGGTGCCAGAAATTGGCCTGACACCACAAACCATTCGCCGTTTTGAGCGTCGCTTTGCTGTCCCTGTGACCGTGATGCATTCAGGGCTCAGCGATACCGACCGTCTCAACGCTTGGCTGGCCGCACGCGAAAACCAAGCAGCCATTGTGATTGGTACCCGCTCTGCACTTTTTACCCCCATGGAAAAGCTTGGCATCATCATTATCGATGAGGAACACGACCCCTCTTATAAACAGCAAGATAGCTTTCGCTATCACGCCCGCGATCTAGCCGTTATGCGGGGGCATGAAGAAAACGTACCGGTGATCTTGGGCTCAGCCACGCCGTCGCTAGAAAGCTTGCATAACGCAAAGACCGGCAAATACCAGTACCTCAAACTGACTCAACGTCCTGGTAATGCGGTCACCGCCCGGCAAGGGATACTCGATATCAAAGGCCATCATTTGGAAGCCGGCTTGTCTGCGCCGCTGATTGCTGAAATGCGCCAGCACTTGCAACAAGGTAACCAGGTGATGCTGTTTTTAAATCGCCGCGGTTATGCGCCGGCGATGATGTGCCATGAGTGTGGCTGGCTGGCGAACTGCCAACGCTGTGATGCCTACTACACCCTTCATCAGCGACACCAAGAGTTACGCTGCCATCACTGCGGCCACCAAAAACGAGTGCCCCCGCAATGTGGCGACTGTGGTTCTACCCAGTTGATTAGTGTTGGCGTAGGCACCGAGCAACTCGAATCCCAGCTTGGCGAGTTGTTTCCCGAATACAATACCGTTCGCATTGATCGCGATAATACCCGGCGAAAAGGGAGCCTTGAAGGTTACTTGGCCGATATTGAAAAAGGTGAGTATCAAATTCTACTGGGCACACAAATGCTCGCCAAAGGCCATCACTTTCCTAACGTCACCCTGGTCGCCTTAGTCGATGTGGACGGGGCGCTGTTCAGCAATGATTTTCGCGCGCCTGAGCGTTTAGCCCAATTGATGGTTCAGGTGGCCGGGCGCGCCGGCCGCGCCAGCAAACCAGGTACCGTGTTATTACAGACCCATCATCCAGAACACACCCTGATCCAATCTTTAGTGCACAAAGGCTATCAAGCCTTTGCCGAATCGGCGTTAAATGAACGGCGTCAGGCATGGCTGCCGCCTTACACGTTTCTTAGCCTCTTTCGCGCCGATGGGCATGAAGAAAACAGTGTCCAGCAGTTTTTACAACAAGTCCGTCAAACACTGGCTGCCTCACCGGTTCAACAGGATGAATGTCATATTATGGGGCCGATGCCCGCCGCCATGGCGAAACGCGCGGGTCGCTATCGGTGGCAGCTCCTCATTCAAGCACCCAGCCGAAAAGTGATGCAGCAATGGCTCCAGGTGGCACTTCCGGCCATCCAACAGCTCCCCTTGTCACGTAAAGTCAGATGGTCATTAGACGTCGAGCCGCAAGACCTTTCTTAATATTCCCTTGCATTAAAGCGACAGCAATCACACTTTCATTGCAATAAGTGTTAGCTTGTCCGTGTTTAAATCGGACAAGGCTAGGTAGAATAAGGCCGCAATTGGCTAAGAGAACAGGTCAGATGAGCTAATAACTGTCTGATCTCACAATACAGATAACAAGAGGACTGTCATTATGGCGACAATGAAGGACGTTGCCCACATTGCCGGTGTATCTACAGCAACCGTATCACGCGCGCTGATGAACCCTGAAAAGGTCTCGGCCACAACCCGTAAAAAGGTTGAGCAAGCGGTCGTAGAAGCTGGCTATTCCCCTAACTCACTTGCGCGTAATTTACGCCGCAACGAGTCCAAAACCATCGTCGCTATCGTCCCGGATATCTGCGATCCTTACTTTAGTGAGATCATCCGCGGGATCGAGGAAGCGGCGATGGAGCACGGTTACCTGGTTTTGCTCGGCGATAGTGCCCAACAACACCACCGCGAAAACTCATTCGTCAACTTGGTGTTCACCAAGCAGGCAGACGGCATGCTACTGCTGGGCGCCGATGTGCCCTTTGATGTGAGTAAGCCCGAGCAGAAAAACCTGCCGCCGCTGGTGATGGCCTGTGAGTATGCCCCGGATCTTGAACTGCCGACGGTGCATATCGACAACCTAACTGCCGCGTTTGAGGCGGTCAATTACCTCACCCAAGTCGGCCACACCCGTATCGCCAATATTACTGGGGTACCAGAAACCGCACTGACACAATTCCGCTCGCAAGGTTATCAGCAAGCACTACAGCGCGCGGGGATTACCGTCAACCCAGCCTACAGCGTGGTGGGGGATTTCAGCTTTGCCTCGGGGGCACGGGCAATGACCAACCTACTCTCCCTGCCCGAGCCACCCACCGCCGTCTTCTGTCATTGCGACGTGATGGCCGTGGGCGCAATGCAACAAGCCAAACGCTTAGGCATGCGCGTACCGCAAGATATTTCGATTGTCGGATTTGATGACATCCAGTTCGCGGAATATTGCGATCCTCCCCTGACCACCGTCTCCCAACCTCGCTATGACATTGGTCGTCAGGCCATGTTAATGCTGCTCAACACCTTGCAAGGGCGTGAAGTGAACGCAGGATCACGGCTTTTAGATGCCAAGTTAGTGATCCGTGAGAGCGTTGCCCCACCGTCTCGGTAGTAAGACTGGTCAGCACGGGTCGAAGCCAGTAACATGAACGCTTTACTGGCTTTTTGAATTTGAATATTTGCTGTGGCAACTCGTGATTACGTAAAACGTGGTAAAGCACCGCGTAAAAAAAATACCCGTCGGCAACCACCCAAAGCGCGTGCTCGTTTCCCATTAAAGTGGGCGTTACTGGCTGTCTGCTTGGTTGGCGCGTTTGGCTATGGCCTGTACCTATTGAGCAACACTGACGCGCCCGCGCCTAAACCGGCAACAAACGCACAGCCTCAGCCTTCCGCGCAGAGCGATAAGGCACATCTGCCTAAAAAGCCTGAAGAAAAATGGAGTTACATCGAGGAGCTGGAGAGTAAAGAGGTGGAAGTGAAGGCCAAAGCACTGCCACAATCCACGCGTCCTTATCTGATGCAATGCGGCGCGTACCGCAGTCAAGATCAGGCGAATGAGCGTAAAGCGATCATTGCCTTTCAAGGGCTAGAAAGCCAAATCAAGATAAGCCAAGGGGAAAAAGGCACCTGGTACCGCGTGGTATTGGGTCCTTACCCGCGTAAGCGTCAAGCAGAGCGTGACCGTAATATGCTCCGACGCGCCGGAGTTGAACCTTGTGCCATTTGGTACTGGGAATAACACTGCTGCATTGTATCGGCTGGGCCAAGTCTATTCCTTGCCCAGCCTTGATTGAAATCCTCTCCTCACCCCTTGAAAAGTGATCGGTAAAGCCCAACCTCATACAGTAATCACCCATCTGGTGTACCAGACACAAAGAAAGAGGTTCCCGTGACTACAATCGTCTCCGTTCGTCGCGAAGGTAAAGTGGTTATTGCTGGCGATGGCCAAGTGTCACTCGGCAATACTGTCATGAAAGGCAATGCCCGAAAAGTTCGCCGCTTGTATAACGGCCAAGTACTCGCCGGATTTGCTGGCGGCACTGCTGATGCCTTCACCTTATTTGAGCGCTTCGAGCGCAAGCTTGAATTACACCAAGGGCACCTAACCAAAGCGGCCGTTGAACTTGCTAAGGAATGGCGTACTGATCGCGCGCTACGTCGATTAGAGGCCCTACTGGCGGTCGCCGATGAAACCGCCTCATTGATCATTACCGGTAACGGCGATGTGGTTGAACCAGAGCGCGACTTGATCGCCATTGGCTCTGGCGGCAACTATGCCCAAGCCGCCGCCGTTGCTATGCTTGAAAACACGGCGTTAGATGCCCGCGAGATCGCAGAGAAAGCGCTAACCATCGCCGGTGATATATGTGTGTTTACTAACCAGCAACACACGGTTGAAGAACTCGAGAGTAAGAAACAGGATTAGTGATGTCTGAAATGACTCCACGCGAAATCGTGCATGAGCTTGACCGTCACATTATCGGTCAAGACAATGCCAAACGTGCGGTGGCGATCGCACTGCGAAACCGCTGGCGCCGAATGCAGCTTGCCGAAGAGCTGCGTGCGGAAGTCACCCCAAAAAACATCTTGATGATTGGTCCAACCGGTGTGGGCAAAACAGAGATCGCTCGCCGGTTGGCACGACTCGCGAACGCGCCTTTCATCAAGGTGGAAGCCACCAAATTCACCGAAGTGGGTTATGTAGGGAAAGAAGTAGAAACCATTATTCGCGATCTCGCGGATGTGGCGATGAACATGACCCAGCAGCAAGCGATGGAAAAGGTCAAATTCCGCGCAGAAGAACAAGCAGAAGATCGTATCCTCGATATCTTGCTGCCACCCGCACGCGACGCATGGGGCCAAAACGAGGACAGCCAAGAGGACTCTTCAACGCGGCAAAGCTTCCGTAAAAAGTTACGCGAAGGCCAGCTTGATGATAAAGAAGTGGAAGTCGATGTCGCCGCCCCACAAATGGGCGTAGAAATCATGTCGCCACCAGGCATGGAAGAGATGACCAACCAGCTGCAAAGCATGTTCCAAAACCTCGGTGGCAACAGCACCAAAAAGCGTAAGATGAAAATCAAAGACGCCATGAAAGCACTGACCGAGGAAGAAGCCGCCAAGCTGGTTAACCAAGAAGAAATCAAAGAGCAAGCCATCCACATGGTGGAGAACAACGGTATCGTGTTCGTGGATGAAATCGATAAGATCTGTAAATCAGGCAACACCAGCGGTGGCGATGTATCTCGCGAAGGGGTGCAACGCGATCTCTTGCCATTGGTCGAGGGCAGCACAGTGTCCACCAAGCACGGGATGATCAAAACCGACCATATCTTGTTTATCGCCTCAGGCGCTTTCCAAGTATCACGGCCGTCTGATCTGATCCCGGAATTGCAAGGCCGCTTGCCCATCCGTGTTGAGCTTGAAGCACTATCTACCGATGACTTCAAGCGGATCCTCACCGAGCCAAATGCCTCGCTCACCCAGCAATATACCGCACTGCTGAAAACCGAAGACATTGATCTGACGTTTGAGGAAAGTGGTATTGATGAGCTTGCCTCTGCCGCATGGCGTGTGAACGAGAAAACCGAAAACATCGGTGCCCGTCGTCTACATACCTTGATGGAGCGCTTGATGGAAGAGGTCTCATACGACGCCAGCGAGCGTGCCGGTCAAAGCGTCACCGTCGATGCCGATTATGTCCGCCGCCACCTCGAAGAGTTAGTTGACGACGAAGATTTGAGTCGTTTCATCCTCTAAGCGTGCGAGAGACCACAACACTAGGGCAGCAAACGCTGCCCTTTTTTGCATCAAAAGTTGAGCTAGCGCAATAGCAAGTCGGATTTCAGCCAACAATGGGTTACTCCTCTCCCCGCTTGCGCGATAATAGTGGCATCGTTTTTTCGTCTTGAGGATCGCTATGCGGCCTTCTACTCTTGCGATATGGCTGGATGCGGCGCGACCTAAAACCCTACCGCTGGCCGTTACCTCGATTTTGTCCGGCAGTGCTGTCGCCGCCTCACAAGGGAGCCTGTCATGGTCAATCAGCTTGATGGCGCTGGTGACTGCCTTATTGCTGCAGATCCTGTCTAACCTCGCGAACGACTATGGTGATGCACTAAAAGGCACGGATAACGCGACGCGTATCGGCCCCATGCGCGCTATCCAATCCGGCCATGTCAGCCTGACCACCATGCGCCGCGCGCTCATGCTCAATATTGGTTTGACCCTACTCAGTGGTGGCTCACTGATTGCGATAGCCTGCCAACAACCGACCGACATTATCAGTTTCTTGCTGCTTGGCGTGATGGCGATTGTGGCAGCCATTACCTACACCGTGGGCAACAAACCGTATGGCTATCGCGGGCTGGGGGATTTATCGGTACTGATGTTTTTTGGCTGGCTCGGGGTGGCCGGCACCTATTATTTGCAGGTCGGCCATATTGATTCTTTAATCATACTTCCTGCCACCGCTTGCGGCTTGCTGGCGGTGGGCGTATTAAACATCAACAATTTACGAGATATTGATAACGATCGCGCTTGTGGTAAGCATACCTTGGTGGTGCGTTTAGGGCCGGAGCGCGGGCGTCAGTATCACGTGATCTTGCTGGCCGGCGCTATCGTTTGTTATTCCTTGTTTGCTGCCCTTACCTTGCAAGCTTGGTTGGGTTGGTTGTTCCTCGCTGGTGTCCCATTTCTGGCGCGCCACGGGCGTGACGTCTATCAAGCCACTAATGCCAGCGCCCTGCGCCCCATGATGGGAACCATGGTGCGTTGTGCACTGATCACTAATGGCCTATTTATGACGGGTATGCTGTTGGTCTAATTAGGCCACAGATTGGCCGCTTTAACATTGCAAACCCTTATGGGCTCGTTATACTTGGACTTGCCATGTTGGCAACGCTAGCTTGCCAGCCTTTTTCTGCCTCAACAAGAAGTTAGACTATGGAATATAATACCTCGGAACTATGCGACATGTACCCCGAACACGTGGATGTCGTGGAGCCAATGTTTAGCTCTTATGGGGGCCGCAGCTCGTTTGGTGGCCAAATTACCACAGTAAAATGCTTTGAGGACAATGGGTTAATTCGTGAAATGGCCGAGCAAGACGGCGAGCAGCGAATTATGCTGATTGATGGCGGCGGTTCGTTACGTCGCGCCCTTATTGACGGCGAGATTGCGCAGCTTGCCGCTGACAACGACTGGGCTGGCATGATTGTTTACGGTTGTGTTCGTGATGTCGATACCATCGATGAAATCGATATCGGCATTCAAGCACTGGCTTCGATTCCAGTGGGGACTGATGAGCAAGGTATCGGTGAAACGGATGTACCCGTCAACTTTGGCGGCGTCACTTTCTTGCCCGATGATCATGTTTATGCCGACACCACTGGCGTGATCCTTTCACCGGATGCGCTGACCATGGCAGACGAAGACCTCGACGATGCGGAAGACGACGACTGACTCGTCGTCTGATACCGAATAGCAAAACAGAGCCAATTGGCTCTGTTTTTGTTTATTCAACGTTCTCAATTTTACCTAGCAAGCTCCGAATGCGATCTTGCCATGCTTGCTGCTCATCGCGCAGTTTAGCGTTCTCCTGCTCAAGCTGCTCACGGCGCTCTTTTTCCGCGACGGCATCTTGCTCTAGTGAGCCGTTCTTTTCTTTGAGTTCTTCGATTTCCATTTGTAGCAGCGAAATGGTATCCACCGCCATTTGTACTTTAGCTTCGAGTTGTTCTAATACTTCCAATGACATCAAGGCCACCTTATTTCTGACGATTGATCCCGTTACTGCCTCATGCGCAGCAACCCGTGCAACGGAACGTGCACCCCGGCTTTATTGTACTCAGGTGATACCAGACTGCCACTGTTCTCGCTACCTGCTCGCATACAAGTGCGCAAAAAAGCAGCGCCTTTTGTCATCGCCCTTCCGGATGAGACAAAAACGCCCGCCCCGACTCCACGCAAACGTTTTCTCTTTCTGGTAGACTTGCGCGCAAATTGGGCTAAGGCCCGTCTTAGTGTGGCTGACATTTCCGGAGTACTGATGAAACGTGATCTCGCATTGGCATTCTCGCGCGTAACCGAAGGCGCAGCATTGGCTGGGTACAAATGGCTGGGGCGTGGAGACAAGAACGCGGCAGATGGTGCGGCGGTTGAAGTAATGCGCACCCTGCTTAACCTCACCGATATCGACGGTGAAATCGTGATAGGGGAAGGTGAAATTGATGATGCCCCCATGCTCTACATTGGCGAACAGGTCGGTTTAGGCGGCGATGCGGTCGATATCGCCGTTGACCCGATTGAGGGCACGCGAATGACAGCCATGGGGCAAGCCAACGCATTGGCAGTCCTCGCCGCTGGCGAGAAAGGCAGCTTTTTAAAAGCCCCTGATATGTACATGGAAAAACTGGTGGTCGGCCCCGGTGCCAAAGGGGCGATTGACCTCAATAAGCCTTTGCTCGACAACCTCGAAAACGTCGCGATAGCGTTGGGTAAACCACTCGACAGCTTGGTGGTCGCCACCTTGGCCAAACCGCGTCATGATGAAATCATTGCCAGCATGCAGGCGCAAGGGATCCGTGTCTTTGCCTTCCCCGATGGGGATGTGGCGGCCTCTATTCTCACCTGTATGCCAGAAAGTGAAGTCGATGTGATGGTTGGCATTGGCGGTGCACCAGAAGGTGTGGTATCCGCGGCCGTGATCCGGGCCCTGGGCGGCGATATGCAAGGACGATTGCTACCACGTCACGACGTGAAAGGGGATACCCCAGACAACCGCTTGCTCGGTGAACAAGAAATGACACGATGCGCGCAAATGGGGATTACCGCTCATCAGGTGTTGACGCTATCGGACATGGCCAGCAGTGATAATGTGGTATTTGCGGCGACTGGGATCACCAAAGGCGATCTGCTCGATGGCATTACCCGACACGGGGATTTAGCCACCACAGAAACCTTGGTGGTACGCGGGCAATGCCGCACCATTCGTCGGATCCGTTCGACCCATTATTTAAGTCGCAAAGATACGGCGATCAAACCGCACATCCTGTAACCCCAGTGGCCGTGAATACGGCCCTAGACTGGTCAAGCCCGTCGATTTCGATTATCCTTTTATAAAGAGTTTACTTTACTTATTTGCGACGACACGATTGGGGTAATCGAAATCGAATCATGAAGTCCACTGACCGCATTCTACACACCATCAAACGCGAAGGCAGCGTAAGTGCGAAAGTCTTGGCCGATCAGCTCGGCATGACCACCATGGGCGTACGTCAGCATTTGCAAAGCTTAGAGCGCGATGGCTTGGTCGACTTTGAGGATATCCGCGCTAAAGTGGGCAGACCTTCTCGTCATTGGTCCCTAACCGCCCAGGGTCATCGGCGGTTTGCCGACAGCCACCATGATTTATCGATTACCCTTATCGATTCCGTGCAAAACGTGTTTGGCGAGCAAGGTGTTGCCGATGTCATTGCCCAACGTGAAGCCGCCACCTTTGCCCAATATCAAGACGCGCTCAAAGATTGCGATAATTTAGAGGCTAAATTGCAAACCTTGACGTATCTTAGAGAGAGCGAGGGATATATGGCCGAGCTTCATCAAGACGGCACCGACTATATACTGATTGAACATCACTGCCCTATCTGTCATGCAGCGAAGTCCTGTCCGGCGTTATGCCGCTCAGAAATCCAGTTATTCCGCCACCTGCTCGGTGAGGCCTATCGGGTCGAACGCGAAGAGCACATTGTCTCTGGACAGCGCCGCTGCACATATCGTATTGGAGAAAAGACGTGAGGAGGTAATATGGCCACTTGGATCAAGGCTGAGGTCGTGGAGAACCAACATTGGACAAAGGATCTCTTCAGCCTGGTGTTATCCGCCCCTGTCGAGCCGTTTAAGGCAGGCCAATTCACAAAACTCGGCATGGAGATCGATGGCAAGTTGATCCAGCGTGCCTACTCGTTCGTGAATCCTCCACAAAGTAAATATTTAGAAGTTTATGCCACCCGTGTCGCCGACGGGTTAATGTCACCCCGCCTCCACGCGCTTGAGCCGGGTGACAACGTGATGATTACGCAAGATCCGGCTGGCTACTTTACCCTCGATGAAGTGCCGCAAGGCCAACACCTTTGGATGTTTGCCACTGGGACGGCAATCGGCCCGTACATCTCACTCATGGAACAAGGCGAGCTGTGGTCACGTTTTCGTAAAGTGATATTGGTGCATGCCGTACGCTTCGCCGCCGATTTAACCTATCAAGCACGCATTAACGCGCTGCAAGAAAAGTATCCCGATCAGTTGGTGGTTCAACCTTTCGTCAGCCGCGAGCCAACCGCGGGCGCGCTCTCTGGACGCGTGACCCACGCACTGGAAGATGGGCTACTCGAGCGGGTCGTGGGTCTGCCCCTCACGCCTGAACACAGCCAAGTGATGCTGTGTGGCAACCCGGCCATGGTCAAAGAAGTGAAAACACTCTTAGAAGGTAAAGGACTGAGCAAAAACCTGCGCCGTAAACCAGGCAACGTGACCACCGAGCACTACTGGTAAGCCGATCCCCTGCTTTGCTGACACGCATACGGTAAAGCAGGGCATTTTTATCGACGAGAATTAATCACAAAAACCCATTCGGATTCAGTCGATTGCCCCCGCCTCCGTCTGCATCCTCATTCAGGCCGCCAATATAGCCAGACATCGCTTATTTGATCCCCTCCAGCCTCCGGCTCATAGTTAAATTAACGCTTTGGTAACACGATCAGATGATCGGCGGCGTGTAAGGAGTAAGCGATGAAGACCCTACCCTCTTTCGATGAGTTGGCGGCACTGGCTGAGTCAGACCCACACGCATTAGAAGCATTGAGGCTTAGTATGAGTGAAGATGTCATCGCCAATGCATCTTACGCCACCCAACCTCAGCTACATGCGATGTTAAGCCATATCAATCGAATGATAGATCATGGTAAGAACCCATTACACGTCAATATGATGTTGTTCCAAGCACTGACGCGCCAGTATTCGCGCTTTGCCACCGCGTTTACCGCCCCCGATGAACTATGCCGTCATCAGGCGGACATTATGGACTTTCGCGTTGGGCAAGCCGCGAAAAAAGACGTGACAAAAGGAACGGACCGTCCCACTTAGCCACCCTTGTGTGAGTGTCCTACACCCGCATAAATGCGCTACATCGCGCGCGTGGTACCCACCCACTTACGGTAGCTACTGGTATCCATATCACGGACGTCTACCGTAAGACTACTGACGTGCCCGGCATGCTCACGCAGCGGCACGGTCAACGCATCACTGATCGCTTCTTTTTGCTGGGTGCTGCGCCCCGCGAGTAACCGAAATTCAACATGAACAAACTCACTGCGATCTGCCTGTGCCCCCACACGCCACACACCGCACGGTACCGCGCGTGATTTTAAGGCCTCGGGGTCGAAGCTGCCGGTAGCAATCGCAGCACGGTGTAAGTCATCCACCAGTTGATCAATATTGACGCGCTCGGCCAGTGCGTCTGTGTATTCCATTACCAGATGGGGCATAAAACCTCCCTCCATTAAACACGCCCACGCGTATAGTGCCGAAAGTCTTGCCTTACCACGAGCGCGACTGTCACACTTTTGTCGATACCCGCCTGCCCTTATGATGAAAATTTACTACCTAAGGTTCCCTTTTTGGCCTAAAACGGGTAAAAACGAAAGCATTCTCGCCATTCTATGATTTTAAACAGAGAAGGCCGCGCTACAATAGACTACCTTCTTTACATCTTTTGACTTCAAATCAACTAAACCGCGGAGGAATTCCTATGCGCCGTCCATTGGTAATGGGTAACTGGAAACTCAATGGCAGCAAAGCCATGGTCACTGAACTGCTTAACGGCCTTAACGCTGAACTGAAAGGCGTTGAAGGCGTCGATGTGGCCGTTGCGCCACCAGTGATGTATTTGGCACAAGCTGAGCAACTGCTGGCTGATAGCGCGATTAAACTCGGTACGCAAAACGTCGATACACACAACAGCGGCGCATTCACCGGTGATATCTCTGCAGAGATGCTGAAAGACTTTGGTGCGACCCATATCATTATCGGCCACTCAGAGCGTCGCGAGTATCATCAAGAGTCTGACGAATTTGTCGCGCAGAAATTTGCTTTCTTGAAAGAAAACGGCCTCACACCTGTGTTGTGTATCGGTGAGTCTGACGCGCAGAACGAAGCGGGTGAAACTCTCGCGGTATGCGCACGTCAGCTTGACGCTGTAATCCAATCACAAGGGGTTGAAGCCTTGAACGATGCCGTGATCGCCTATGAGCCAATCTGGGCAATTGGCACCGGTAAAGCGGCGACCGCGCAGCAAGCACAAGATATCCACGCAGCGATCCGCAAGCATATTGCGTCTTATAGTGAAGACGTGGCAAGCAAAGTCGTGATTCAATATGGTGGTTCTGTGAAAGCCGGCAACGCCGCTGAGCTGTTTGCAATGCCAGACATCGACGGCGCGCTCGTTGGCGGTGCCGCGCTTGACGCTGCTGGCTTTGCGGCGATTGCTAAAGCCGCGGCAGAAGCGAAAAAAGCGTAAATTACGCGCCGAAGACATGAAAGATCCACGCCCTCAGCCATCGCTGGGGGCGTTTTTTATTGCGCGCCATTAAAACCAAACTGCCGCCACGCTTCATACCCAATAATCGCTACGGCATTAGACAGGTTAAGGCTACGTGCCTCTGGCTGCATTGGAATGCGTAATCGCTGCGCGTCTGGTAATGCTTGGATCAACGCATCGGGTAAGCCGCGCGTTTCTGGCCCAAACAACAACACATCACCGTCCGCAAACGTCGCCTCAGTGTGAAACTGGGTGGCTTTGGTGGTACACGCAAAGATCCGCCGGCCGGCCATCGCTTTTGCAAACGCCGTGTAGTCCTGATGACGTGTCACACGCGCCAAATCATGATAATCCAATCCCGCGCGACGGACTTTCTTCTCGTCAAGATCAAAACCCAACGGCTCAATCAGATGTAAGTGCGCGCCGCAATTGGCACACAGGCGAATAATGTTGCCCGTATTCGGTGCAATTTCAGGCTCATAGAGCGCAATATCAAACATGGCAGTAACCTGCAAAATCCAGCAAAGGCGGTATTGTCGCAACCGCTTGTGGATTGCGCAATATTAACCACATGGCCAATATAAACACACCGCTAGCCCACCTTTTGGACGGTTGGATGCGTTAACCTGCCCGCCGTGCTGTTGAATCGCTTGTGCGGTAATCGCCAGTCCCAATCCTGAGCCGCCACTGTGGCGATCGCGCGCGGCCGATACCCGGTAAAACGGGCGGAAAATGTCTTTTAACATGCTCTCTGGCACCCCAGGCCCATCATCAACAACCGAGAGGCAGAGCTGTCCCGCGTCTCGTTCCACCTTGATGTGAACGTGTTGGCCGGCATAGTGAATGGCATTGCGTAATACGTTATCTAAGGCACTACGCGCCAGGCGCACATTGACGGTCAGCATGGCATCTGGGATCCCATTGCTGGTGACCTGCTTACCCTGTTGACCGGCTTCAAACTGGGCATCCTCTATCACTGTTTGCCACAAGGCATCAGCACTGATTCTTTCTCGCGCCAGGTGGCCTTGGGATTGTAAGCGTGACAAAGTGAGTAACTCGCTGATCAACGCCTCAAGTTGGCTCGCTTCGCGTTCAATTCTCGCTAACGCCTCGCTATCGCCCAGCTCACGCGCAGCGAGGGCCCGCGCCATTTGCAAACGCGTGAGCGGTGAGCGTAGTTCATGAGAAATATCTGAGACCAGCTGTTGTTGTCCGGTCACCATCTGATTAAGCGCGGTCACCATTTGGTTAAAGCCCTGCCCCGCGTCGCGAAACTCCCTCGGGCCTTGCTCAAGATCAGAGTCTGTCACTAACTCCCCGTGGGCCACCCGTTGACTGGCCGCCTGAAAGCGCCTGGCCGGGCGCGTTAAGGTATACGCTAACCACAATAATAAAGGTGTGCTCACCAACATGGTGACACCTAATAAGTGCTCCGGCTTTTCCAATATTTTCAGGACAAAGGGCAGTCTGGGCTGCCAGCGTCTGGCGTGATAAAAACGCCCCGACGCATCGGAGGTCTGGACCGGAAACGGCCCCGCGAACATGTGGCGATGATAGAGGCGTTGCAAAGGCTCGGCAGTGTCTGACGTTCGTGACATAAAGTGGCGTAACTCGCGAGGAAGCGCGTCGAGCGGTGCGCTGTCAGGCACCCAGTAGAGCTTGTTCGGTGTGCGGCGGTGTCCGTGATATTGATTTTGCCGTGCCACCAGCACAGAGAGCGGTACCTCTCGGCGCTGCGCGATGGCCATCAATTTCTCAATCTGAGCTTGTATGCGCGCTTTTTCGACGGATGGGAGCGCATGTAAGCTACGCGGGTCACCACGTTGTGCCCACATCACTGCCGCGAGCACCACCAGCAAAGTGAGCCAAAAAATAATAAAAACCCGACCATAAAGGCTGCCAAGAAATGGTAATCGCGCCCAACGTTCACCGAGACGCTGCCGCAGCGCTATTAATCGACCCATAAGTAACCTTTCCCGCGCAATGTTTTGATCCTTGGCTTACCATCAAGGCGCTCGGGCAGCTTCTTGCGTAAGTTGGAGATATGCACATCGACCGCCCGATCAAACGGCATTAAGCGCTTGCCCAGTACTTGTTCGCTAAGCAGGGCTTTACTTACCACTTCGCCAGGGTGATGGAGTAAACAGGCGAGCATTTCGGTTTCCATCCCCGTTAGCTCCACGGCCCTGTCTTGACATAGGGTTTCCAACCGGCGTGGGTAGACCCGCACGTCATGGTGGGCGAGGACAGGTTCCTCATCCGATTGCGTCGGTTCAACGCCATCTCCCTGCGTCCGGCGTAAAATGGCACGCATTCGGGCAAGCAGTTCACGATCACTAAAGGGTTTAGCCAAATAGTCGTCCGCGCCTAATTCTAGTCCCATCACACGATCCACTTCCTCACCTCGCGCAGTGAGCATCAAAATCGCCACGTTGGAGGTCGCGCGTAGCTGGCGCAAGGTTTCCATCCCGTTGAGCACTGGCATCATCACATCTAGCAAAATGATATCGGGCGGTGACGCATTTGCCATCTCCAACCCCACTTGGCCGTTATCCGCGCAGCGCACCGCAAATCCCTCCAAAGACAGTAGTTCGCTCAGAAGGTCCGTTAACGCTGTGTCATCATCGATGATTAAAACCTGATACATGCTTTTACACTCACTCCCAAGGTGGCGTGTTTGTGACACCCAACAGGGTGTATTTTTATCATAGCGGCTCACACACATGCGTGACTTTACCCATCTTTACACCCAATAACGTCACTTTACATCCCAGTACCTAGGCTAACAGGGTAAACATTCCATTCAGGAGAAAGATGATGAAACGCTTTACGATTGGCTTAGCACTTGCGGCAGTGACCCTTCCCACCTTGGCTGCCCCGCACTTTAGTGGTGGCATGGACCGCAGTCTGTGGCGTGATCTGGATTTGACCGCTGAGCAAAAGACGCAGCTTGAAGCATTGCGAGATGACTATCGCGCCCAGCGTCAACAAGCACGAAGCGACTTCCATACCAATATGCATACACTGCTTACCCAAGAGACGTTCGATGAAGCAGCGGTGCGCGACCTATTGTCGTCTCAGTCACAACCTAATCTTGAGCGTCGCGTTAGCCATGCCCGCCATCAGCATGCGATGTTACAAGTGCTGACCGCTGAGCAACAGAGCGCCTTTTTTGATGCGATGACGGAAAAGCGGGCACAACGCGGCCACGGTCACCGTGGTAAAGGGGAGCATCGTCAACCGGGTCAAAAAGGTGACTGTTGGCGCTAAACCTGCGCCGTGTCATACGTTTGCCGTCAATGGCATATATACTGAGGGCAGTGTTAATTAACCGACTGCCCTCTGTATGACAAAAAAGTATGCGTTTTGGGTTGAAGCCGCGGCGTGGGCAGCCACCTGTGTGGCGACCCTTCTCCTGTTAGCCAAACTCATCGCGTGGTGGCTCACCGGCTCGGTCAGTGTGCTGGCCTCGTTTGTTGACTCATTGCTCGATTTGCTCGCCTCGCTCACCAACTTGCTCGTGGTGCGCTATGCAGTACAACCGGCAGATAGCGAACACAGTTTTGGCCACGGTAAAGCCGAATCACTGGCCGCCTTGGCGCAATCCACCTTCATTATTGGCTCCGCCTCCTTCTTGCTCCTCAGTGGACTCGAACGTTTGTTCAAGCCTGTACCGATTGCCGCCCCTGAACTAGGGATTATGGTCAGTGTCGGTGCCACCGTGATCACCCTCGGCTTGGTGCTGTTTCAAAAGTGGGTGATCCGCAAAACCGCCAGCCCCGCCATCGCCGCCGATGCCCTTCATTATCAATCTGATTTATTAATGAACGTCGCGATTATTATTGCCCTTGGACTGAGTTGGTACGGCTGGACACACGCCGATGCCTGGTTTGCGATTGCCATCAGCCTGTTTATCTTATCGCAAGCGCTTAAAATGGCTTATGAGGCCATCCAATCACTACTCGATAGGCAATTACCGCTTGAAGAGCAAGAAAAAATTGCCGTGCTCTCCAGCTCAGTGGTTGGGGTGCACGGCATTCATCAATTGCGCACACGTCAGGCGGGGATAACAAAGTTTATCCAGTTACACATAGAGCTGGATGACGAGCTACCCTTAGTGGATGCACATACAATTGCCGATGAAGTGGAAGATAGGTTGCTCGTCGCCTTTCCCGGGGCAGATGTGATCATCCATCAAGATCCCAAATCCGTGGTGCCAAAAGAGGCAAAGGCGTGAGAGGTAACGTGAACAAAAGCTCATCGGGCTGACATGTATCAACTTTTTTTCTATAGCAATTGTAATACTATTACAGAAGTAGGAAAATTACAGTTTAAGCGATCGTCATTGCGGGTTCACTGGGGCAAGCAGGTTGCCATTACCGCAATCGGCACGAATTAAGTGACGAACAGTTAGAGGGTAACCATGGTTAGAAAAATTGGTGTTTTGACCAGTGGCGGTGATGCGCCAGGTATGAACGCAGCGATTCGCGGTGTGGTTCGCAGCGCGCTCAGCGAAGGCTTAGAAGTATGTGGTATTTATGATGGCTTTCTCGGCCTGCATCAAAACCGTATTGAACGCCTCAACCGCACCAGTGTTTCCGACGTGATTAACCGCGGCGGGACATTTTTAGGTTCGGCACGTTTTCCTGAGTTTGCCGACGAAAAAGTCCGTGAGCAAGCAATTCAGAACCTGAAGATGCACGGCATCGACGCCTTGGTCGTCATTGGTGGTGATGGCTCATTCATGGGGGCAAAGAAACTGACCGAAATGGGTTACCCCTGTATTGGCCTGCCGGGCACCATTGATAATGATGTTGCGGGGACGGACTACACCATCGGCTATATGACGGCGATGAACACGGTGATTGACGCCATTGACCGCCTGCGCGACACCTCGTCTTCTCACCAGCGTATCTCTATTGTTGAGGTGATGGGACGCCATTGTGGTGACTTAACCTTGATGGCATCGATTGCCGGTGGCTGTGAATACATCATCACCCCAGAGATTGGCTTGGATAAAGACAAGCTTCTCGCCAAAGTGAAAGAAGGCATCTACAAAGGTAAGAAACACGCGATTATCGCGATCACTGAGCTGATGACCGACGCTAATGAACTCGCGAAGTTCATCGAGACAGAAACTGGCCGCGAAACACGCGCGACCATTCTTGGTCATATTCAGCGTGGCGGCCAACCGGGTGCCTTTGACCGCATTCTTGCCTCACGCATGGGCGCTTACGCCGTTGACCTTCTGCAACAAGGTGAAGGGGGACGCTGTGTCGGTATTCAGAATGACAAAATGGTGCACCATGACATCGTTGATGCGATTGAAAACATGAAGCGCCCATTCCGCGACGACCTGTATGAAGTCGCTGAAAAGCTGTTCTAACTCGCGGCGAAGCTTTCATCTATTGCCAAAACGGAGCCCTCGGCTCCGTTTTTCGTTCTGGCCCCACACTTGAGTCGGCGCATTATCCCGTCACGCTAGAAAACAATACTCGCGCTTATGCAAGCCGCACTTATGCAAGCCGAACTTATGCAATCCGCACTTATGCAAGCCGCGATTATGCAATCCGCACTTATGCAAGCCGCATCATATCCCGTCTCCCGAGATAAATGTCTTGTGCGAGCCATTAAATTCTTGATCCATATCCAGCGATGGCATGTGCGAGCTGGGTCGACCTACGATCTTTGCCGGTACGCCAGCCACCGTGGTATGAGGCGGTACGGGGTTAAGCACCACAGAGCAGGAGCCAATTTTCGCGCCTTCACCGATATCAATATTACCCAGAATTTTCGCCCCGGCACCGATCATCACGCCCGTACGGATCTTCGGATGGCGGTCACCGCCCTCTTTGCCGGTGCCGCCCAAGGTGACATCTTGGAGAATAGACACATTGTCTTCAATGACCGCGGTTTCACCGATAACAATACCCGTGGCGTGGTCAAACATAATACCACGACCAATACAGGCCGCTGGATGAACGTCCACTTGGCTGGTCACCGAAATCTGGTTTTGTAAGTAAGTGGCTAACTCTTTGCGCCCTTGACGCCATAACCAGTTGGCAACCCGAAAGCCTTGCAACGCATGAAAGCCTTTCAAGTATAAAAGTGGCGTTGAATACAATTCGACAGCCGGATCGCGCTCCACGGTGGCACAAATATCACACGCCGCGGATTCCGCGACACAAGCATCGTTGGCATAGACTTCTTCTATCACCTCTCGCACCGCCATTGAAGGCATCGAGGGCGTGGAAAGCTTGTTGGCGAGAATATAGCTCAGAGCGCTGGCTAAATTGTCGTGCTTAATAATGGTGGCGTGGTAAAAACTCGCCAACATCGGCTCACGCTCTGAATGCTCACGCGCTTCTTTTTTCACTGCTTGCCAGACACGATCTTGTTGGCATTGTTTTTTGGCCTGATTCACTGCCTTCATCCTTATCCCAAATGATCTACCACTCAGGCGACAACACCGCCCCACGCCAGTGTATAAAAAAAACGCGCGGTTCTCACCCCGCGCGTTATTCTCTTTGTCTTTGCTGTTATTCGGACTTTTTGTCTCGTGCCAGCAAATCGCGCGCAGCATGGTGGGCCAGTTTGCCTTGATACAGCACTTGATAAATCTGCTCAACAATCGGCATCTCAACCCCCGCACGCTGGGCCAGCGCCCATACTTCTTTGGTGTTGCGATAGCCTTCGACCACTTGGCCGATGTTGTCTTGGGCACCTTGCACATCTTCACCTTGCCCCAAGGCCAAGCCAAAGCGACGGTTACGCGACTGGTTATCGGTGCAGGTCAGCACCAAATCCCCTAACCCCGCCATCCCCATAAAGGTATCTCGAGAGGCGCCCAGTGCTTCACCCAGCCGGGTCATTTCGGCAAGCCCGCGGGTAATCAATGCCGTCCGTGCGTTGGCGCCAAAGCCAATGCCATCGGAAATCCCTGCGCCAATGGCAATCACATTTTTCACCGCGCCGCCAAGTTGCATGCCGATAAAATCATGATTGCCATACACACGGAAGCTATGTTGGCAATGAATGGTTTCTTGTAAATCACTCACGAACGCTGCATCGGGCGAGGCTACCGAAATCGCGGTCGGCATGCCCGCGGCAAGTTCTTTGGCAAACGTAGGGCCCGATAACACCGCGAGCGGAATATCGTCACCCAATTGTTCCCGCGCCACCTCTTGCAATAAGCGCCCGGTTTCCGGCTCTAAGCCTTTGGTCGCCCAACATATGCGAGAGTCGGCCCGTAAGTGAGGGCGCACCTGGCTCAGTACATCAGCAAACACATGGCTGGGGACGACCACAAGCAAATCGCGACTAGCATTGACCGCAACAGAAAGATCCGCACAGAGCACTAATGAATCTGGAAACGCGACATCGGGAAGAAACGCTTGGTTGGCGCGATCAATTTCCAGCTGTGCGATATGACTCGGATCGTGCCCCCATAACACCACGTTGGCACCATTTCTGGCCAACGAGATCGCTAGCGCTGTCCCGTAAGAGCCAGCGCCCAGAACCGTAATCGCTGCGTCTTGAGTGGGAGCAAGATCTGTCATCATCACACCTTATGCTTGTGCATCTTCTTCGCCAGATGCTTCGCCTGCCTGCTGCTGCAGGTAGTTCATGAACAAGGCATCAAAGTTAACCGGTGCCAGGTTTAGCTGCGGGAAGGTCCCTTTCACAACGAGGCTAGAAATGGTTTCACGCGCATATGGGAAAAGGATGTTTGGACAGAACGCGCCCAGGCAATGCGCCAATTGTGGTGACTCCATCCCTGACACAGAGAAAATACCACCCTGCTGCACTTCACAAAGGAAGGCATTACTTTCTTGGTTTTTCACGGTCACGGTCAAACGCAAGATCACTTCATAGATGCCTTCACCCAACTCGCGGCTTTGCGTGTCCAAATCAAGGTTAACGTCTGGCGCCCAATCTTGCTGGAACACTTCTGGAGAGTTTGGCGCTTCAAAAGACACGTCCTTGAGAAAAACGCGTTGAATGGCAAAATTTTGCTCGGCTTGTTGGTTGTTTTCGGCTTCAGCCATGATGGTTCGTCCTTATTTAAAAAATTGCAAATGCGACTGGCACATTAAAAAATGCGAGCCACCGCGTCATGCGGTCGCTCGAGAATTGAGTGAAGGATCACTTTTTCTTTTTGCTTTTGCCCTTGCCGCTTTTGGCGCGAACAAGTGGCATTTTGGCATCGTTCCAAGAGGTCAACCCGTCTTTGAGAATATACACGGATTCGAAGCCCGCTTTCGCCAGTTGATTGGCACTGTCAGTCGCCGTTTGACCGGTTTTACATACCACAATGATGGGGTCATTTTTGTGTTTTTCAAGTTCACCAAACGACTGTGATTTGATTTCGCTCGGTAACACATTAAGCGCACCCGTGATGTGACCAGCGCGAAATTCATCGTGGCTACGAATGTCGACAAACACCCCATTCTCTCGGTTGTTAAGGATCGCCGCGTCATTAGGACCGACCACTTTGTAGGCAGCCGTTTTTTGTTTAATCAGCGACATCAGTAAAGCGGCCGCCAAACCCACCCAGACAAGGGTGAGAATCATGTTGTTGGAGACAAAATCAATATATTCCTGCATAACCTTTGCTCTATACTGCTTGCTTGTCTCGCCAAAGGCGAGAGTCCATCAAGGGTGAAAATGGTGTCGAGTATAACCTGCTCGCCATGGTTTTACAGCCTGCCGAGACGAAATCGCGCGTTTGCTCACTCATACGTACGTCCACGCGTTTTCACCTTCCGCTCAATAACTTGAAAAGAAAGAAGGTTTCATCAATCGCAGAAATTGAGCCAAGCCATTCGCGCACAGCGGCGATCTTCGCCATAATGAGGGGAGTCAAGGGTCGAAGGCAAGTGAACCAAGGCTTGCTGGTTAACTTGTCAGCTGGGATAATTGATCTTAGCCTACATATCAGCCCGTAAAATGTTGTAAAATTACGCACACACTGAGTCCTGAAGCTAGCCATGAATCTGGCTCCATGCCTCAGTGGTTGCTCCATGACATCCAATGTCATTGGCATCCAATGTCAGTCTTTTGCTTGAATTAAGAGGACGTAACATGTCTGCGAAAAAACCACTTGCACTGGTGATTCTCGATGGCTGGGGCTATCGCGACCCTCAAAGTGATAACGCGATTACCAACGCCAACACGCCTGTGATCGATAGCCTAATGGACGATAACAGCACACTGATTTCAGCCTCCGGTTTCGATGTGGGTCTGCCTGATGGACAAATGGGTAACTCAGAAGTTGGCCATGTCAACATCGGCGCTGGCCGCGTGGTTTACCAAGATTTGACCCGTATTGGCAAATCCATTGCGGACGGTGAGTTTAATCAAACGCCAGCGCTGACGGCCGCCGTTGATAAAGCCGTCGATAAGGGCAAAGCCGTGCACATCATGGGCCTGATGTCGCCAGGCGGTGTGCACAGCCATGAAGATCATATTGCCGCCATGGTTGAACTGGCCGCAGAGCGTGGCGCCGATCAGATTTATCTACACTGCTTCTTGGATGGCCGTGATACGCCGCCACGCAGTGCAAAAGCATCGCTAGAACGCTTCGATGCCCTGTTTGAAAAGCTGGGTAAAGGCCGTACCGCATCACTGGTTGGTCGCTACTACGCCATGGACCGTGACAACAACTGGGACCGTGTCGAACGCGCCTATGACTTGCTCACCCAAGCACAAGGTGAATTCACTGCGACCAGCGCCGTAGAAGGCTTGGAAGCGGCTTACGCACGTGAAGAAAATGATGAGTTCGTCGCCCCAACGGAAATTTACCGTGACGGTGACAACAAAGCGACCATCAACGATGGCGATGCGGTCGTTTTCATGAATTTCCGTGCCGACCGAGCTCGTCAAATGACGCGCGCCTTTATGCCGGATTTCGATGGCTTTACGCGTAAAAAATACGCCGAGCTGTCTGACTTTGTGATGCTGACAGAATATGCAGCCGACATCGATACCACGGTGGCCTTCCCACCTGAAAGCCTCTCCAACACGCTTGGCGAGTGGCTATCAAAAAATGGTAAAACTCAGCTGCGTATCTCTGAAACCGAGAAGTACGCACACGTGACTTTCTTCTTCAACGGCGGTATCGAGACCGTGTTTGAAGGCGAAGAGCGTGCCTTGGTCGCCTCACCGAAAGTAGCTACCTATGATCTGCAACCAGAAATGAGTTCAGAAGAGCTGACCGACAAGCTCGTTGATGCGATTAAGTCTGGTAAGTTCGATATGATCATCTGTAACTATCCAAACGGCGACATGGTTGGCCACACTGGGGTGTATGACGCTGCAGTACAGGCCTGCGAAGCTGTCGATCACTGCATCGGCCGTGTCTTGGAAGCCATCAAAGAAGTCGATGGTCAGATGCTAATCACCGCCGACCACGGTAACGCTGAAATGATGGTCAACGAAGAGACCGGTGGTGCGTATACCGCACACACCAACCTGCCTGTCCCACTGATGTATGTGGGGAGTCAGCCGGTAAGCTTGAAAGAGGGCGGTAAGCTGTCTGATCTGGCACCGACCATGCTGGCATTGACCGAGATGGAGATTCCTGAAGAGATGACTGGCAAGCCACTGTTCGATCTGAAATAATCCCCCTATGCGGGAAAAACGAACACGCTTAAGTCAAACCCTCCGCGCCAGTGCATTATGCACTGGCGTTTTTCTCTGCCTATTCGTTGGCTCAGCCAATGCTAATTCTGAGCTAGAGGGAGTGAGCGATGAAATTGCCCGCCAGCAATCGCAATTGGCGGCGCACAATAAAAAGCTCAATGCGTTACAAAGCGATCTAAAAACACAGTCGAAACGCATTGATACCCTGTCTAAAAAAACGCGCCAAGCCCAGCAAACCCTGCAGCAGACCGATGTCCAAATCACGCGCCTAAGCAAAAAACAAGCGCGACTCAAACAAGAGATGATTGCCCAGCAGGCACAGTTGGCCGAATTGATCGATGCTCAATATCGCCAAGGCGAGCATGATCAGCTTAAACGTCTGCTTAGCCAAGAGCCACCCGCGAAACTTGACCGCCTCACCAAGTACGCTGAGGTGCTTGCAAGCACCATGCGGGAGGCGATCGAATTATTAGCTGCGACTCGCACCGATTACCAACTCACGGCCCATCAGCTCAAACAGCAACGTGATAAGCAGGCAAGCTTGGTCGCAGAGTTAACCGAGAAAAAACAAGCGTTGGAACGGGAGCAAGCCTCGCAAAGCCAGACCGCGAAAAAAATCCGGGCCAAAATTGCCAGCGACAATGCTTATTTAGCTGAACTCAAGGCCAATAAGCAACGGTTGCAAGAGCAGATCGCCGCGGCCGCGCGGCGTGCGCAAGTAAAAATGGCGGGCATCGGCAAGGCCAAAGGCAAACTTCACTGGCCCACTCAAGGGAAGCTGCTCCACCGCTTTGGCGAGCGCCAATCCGGTGAGGTATCATGGAATGGTATCGTGATTGGTGCCAAGCGCGGTACCGAGGTCAAAGCCGCCCATGCCGGTAAAGTGGTGCTGTCGAGTTGGTTGCGTGGCTATGGCCTGTTGATTGCCGTCGATCACGGTAAAGGGGACATGACCTTGTATGGCTACAACCAAGCCTTGCTCAAAGATGTGGGCGATACGGTGACCGCCGGGGAAGCTATCGCCTTGGTGGGCGACAGCGGTGGCCAATCCACCCCTTCTTTATATTTCGAAATACGCCGCAAAGGCAACACCACCAACCCCATCCCTTGGCTGGATTAAAAACGCCCACCAGATAGGCGGGCGTGTTTGTTATTTAGCAGAGCCCATCGCCACGGTTCAACATTGGCGCGGCAATCGTGGCATTTAGTTCTGCCAATCGAGGATCACCTTGCCTGATTGGCCTGAGCACATCACATCAAAGCCTTGTTGAAAGTCATCCACACTGTAGTGATGGGTGATGATTGGGGTTAAATCCAATCCTGATTGGATGAGCGACGCCATCTTGTACCAGGTTTCGAACATCTCACGGCCATAGATGCCTTTGATCACCAAGCCTTTAAAAATCACCTGGTTCCAATCAATCCCCATATCACTGGGTGGGATCCCAAGAAGCGCAATATTGCCACCGTGATTCATGGCCGTCAGCATGCTATTAAACGCCGCCGGCACGCCGGACATTTCGAGGCCAACATCAAAGCCTTCACTCATCCCCAGCTCTTCCATCACCGATTCCAGCGAGGTATTGGCGACGTTGACCGCGCGGGTCACGCCCATTTTGCGGGCAAGCTCGAGGCGATATTCATTCACATCGGTGATCACCACATGACGCGCCCCAACATGGCGCGCCACCGCAGCGGCCATAATGCCAATCGGGCCTGCGCCAGTGATTAATACGTCTTCACCGACCAAATCAAACGAGAGCGCGGTATGGACGGCGTTGCCAAATGGGTCAAAAATCGAGGCTAAGTCATCCGAAATCTCATCGGGGATTTTGAACGCATTATACGCAGGGATCACCAAGTACTCGGCAAACGCGCCTTCACGGTTGACGCCCACACCAACCGTGTTACGGCACAGGTGAGTACGACCGCCACGACAGTTACGGCAATGCCCACAGGTGATATGGCCCTCACCCGATACGCGATCCCCCAATGAGAAACCGCGTACCTCCTGGCCAATGCCGACCACTTCACCGACATATTCATGGCCGACCACCATAGGAACAGGGATGGTGTTTTGTGACCACTCGTCCCACTTATAAATATGCACATCGGTGCCACAGATGGCCGTTTTACGAATTTTGATCAGCAGATCGTTATGCCCCAGCTCAGGAAGCTCGGCCTCCGTCATCCAAATGCCGGGCTCCGCCTTGAGTTTGGCCAAGGCTTTCATGGTTGTTTGTGTCATGACATTACCCAATCAATTTCATCTCTTTGCCCACTTTGATGAAGGCATCAATGGCACGGTCCAGTTGCTCACGCGTATGCGCGGCTGACATCTGGGTGCGAATACGTGCTTGCCCTTTGGGCACCACTGGGTAGGAGAAGCCCACCACATAGACGCCCTCTTCCATCATCCGCTCGGCAAACTCACTGGCCACTTTGGCATCACCGAGCATCACAGGAATAATGGCATGATCAGCGCCCGCCAAGGTAAAGCCAGCTTCCGTCATGCGTGCACGGAAGTGTTGGCTGTTATCCCAAAGCTGCTCACGCAAGTGATCACTTTCGGCCAGCATATCCAGTACGCGAATAGAGGCAGATACAATCGCGGGGGCCAGCGAGTTGGAGAAAAGGTAAGGGCGCGAACGTTGACGCAACCAATCAATCACCTCTTTTTTGCCTGAGGTGTAGCCTCCTGAAGCACCGCCCATGGCTTTGCCCAAGGTGCCAGTGATGATGTCAACGCGGTTCATCACTTGATGGTATTCGTGGGTGCCTCGACCGTTCTGGCCCATAAAGCCGACCGCATGGGAGTCATCCACCATCACCAACGCGCCATATTGCTCCGCCAGATCGCACACAGCCGGCAAGTTCGCCACTACGCCGTCCATCGAGAAGACACCATCCGTGACAATCAAGATATTGGCCACACCCGCCGCTTTCGCCGCTTTTAACTGGGCTTCCAACTCATCCATATCATTATTGGCATAACGGAAACGCTTGGCTTTACACAAGCGCACGCCATCAATAATTGACGCATGGTTAAGCGCATCAGAAATAATGGCATCGTCTGGGCCGAGAATGGTCTCGAACAATCCCGCATTGGCATCAAAGCATGAGGAATACAGGATGGTATCTTCCATCCCGAGAAAGTCAGATAACTTGGCTTCCAGAGTTTTGTGAGCATCTTGCGTGCCACAAATAAACCGCACCGACGCCATACCAAAGCCGTGCTCATCCATCCCTGCTTTGGCAGCGTCCACTAACTCAGGATGATTGGCGAGCCCCAAATAGTTATTGGCGCAAAAGTTCAGTACCTGCTGTTCATGATTGACGGCGACACTGGCCGCTTGTGGTGAGGTAATAAGGCGTTCACTTTTGTACAAGCCATCAGCTTTAACTTGCTCAAGCTGATGACGGATTTGCTGGTAGAAGGCAGCCGTCATCGCAATCTCCGTGCTGTGATGATTACTTTGGGAAGGCCGCCGCACACATTGTGTACGACGAATGAATGCTTGCTATCATGGCACGTTCGCGCGTTTTGTGCCAATAAGGGGCGCGAGACAGTGATTCATATCGTGTAATCACTGACAAGCTGGGCGAATATCGCGCAATGCGATCACCGCCTAGAGAGATAGCTCAGTTCAATGTGTCCAGTGAGCGTGAGTCTTGGCGAACTAACTGCTGCTCGTAGTGGTCTATTAACGCAGTAATGGCCATTTGTCCCTGTGCCGATGTCAGCGGATGTAACAATGCCAGCATCTGCAAAATACCTTTGTAGATCACCCCTGCATGAATTTGCGTTTGGGGAGCTTGTGCACTTTGATAAAAAATCCAGCTCGACGCCACTTGCTTAAGCGTTTCTCCCACCGCAGACAAGGCGCTGTCATTGAGGCTCAGCCAACCGGCTTGCCGATAGTGGTGCAAGATGGTCATCAAGTTGGTTTGCAGCTGTTGCTGCGCCCCCAGGTATTTTTGCTGCAGTGCATCGTCTCGGCGCAAAATATCCGGCAAATTGGCGTAAAAAAATCGATAGCGCCACATCAAGCTAAAGGTCGCGTCGAGATAGTGCTGCAATAAAGCTTGGGTATCGTCACGAGGCTGACTAGGATCAAAGGCAAGGGCAAGATCTTGCGCGTATTGGTCGAATATACTGTGTATAATCGCTTCTTTATTACGGAAGTGATAGTAAAGGTTGCCCGGGCTTATCCCGAGATCTGCCGCGATATGGTTGGTGGTGATATTCGGCTCACCATGTTGATTGAATAAAGCCAGTGCAGCATGGATAATTCGGTCTCGGGTTTTCATGTATGGTTCAGTCCTCTGCCCGGTTGATGCTCAACCATACTATCACAGTCAACAGTAATGGCGACGGGGTCTGTCGTCAGATAAAGATGAATTAGGTAACGATATGATTTTTGTGACTGGTGGTGCTGGCATGATTGGCAGCAACTTAGTAAAAGCACTGAACGAGCAAGGCTACCGTGACATCGTGGTCGTCGATAACCTCAAAGACGGCACCAAATTCGTTAACCTGGTTGACCTCGACATTGCAGATTATATGGATAAGGAAGACTTCCTTACCCAAATCATGGCCGGTGAGAACTTCGGCCCGATCGAAGCCATTTTCCACCAAGGTGCCTGCTCGGCCACCACAGAGTGGGATGGCAAATACATGATGCTCAACAACTACGAGTACTCCAAAGAGCTGTTGCATTATTGTATTGATCGCGATATCCCCTTTCTTTATGCCTCGTCAGCAGCCACCTATGGTGGCCGCGACAGTGACTTTATTGAAGCGCCAGAGTATGAAGGCGCGCTGAATGTGTACGGGTATTCCAAACAGCAATTCGACAACTATGTCCGTCGCGTGCAAGAAGATGCTAAGGCCCATGGCGAGACACTGCCACCGATTACTGGCTTACGCTACTTCAATGTATATGGTCCGCGAGAACAGCACAAAGGCAGCATGGCGTCAGTGGCTTATCACCTCAATCAACAAATTCTAAAAGGCGAAAACCCTAAACTTTTTGAGGGCAGTGATACGTTCAAGCGTGACTTTGTCTATGTCGGTGATGTCTGCGCAATGAACATTTGGTTCTGGCAACAACAGATCAGCGGTATTTACAACTGCGGTACCGGTCGTGCAGAGCCCTTTAGCGCCGTTGCCAACGCGGTGATTGACTTCCACGGTCAAGGAGAGATCGAGGAAATCCCCTTTCCCGACCACCTAAAAGGTCGCTACCAAGCCTACACACAAGCCGATCTGACCAAGGTACGTGAAGCGGGATACACGGCATCCTTTAAGACAGTGGCAGAAGGTGTCGCCGCTTACCTAGCCGAAATCAATCGCTAATCACAGCAGTTCGCCTCAGACGTTCTGGGGTGCGAGTAAAGAGCAATGACAAAACAGCGACACGATTACGACGCGCACGCGTATAACCCCGAGTTCTCGCGTGCTTACTTAGCGCCCAAATACTGGGGCACATGGCTGATGCTACTCATCGCTATGCCATTCAGCCTCCTGGTGCCGGCGCGCGCTAAGCATCGCTTCGCGCACTGGGTAGCACGCAAGCTGGTTAAAAAGAAAAAAGGCACGATCCTTAACGCCTGGCTTAATCTGGAAGCCTGCTTTCCCGAGAAATCCGCGCAAGCGCGTGAGGCCGTATTAATCGACACCTTGACCACCGCCGGGGCTTTTTTGCTGAGCTTTCCGCTGATCACCTTGCGCAGTCGCCAGTGGTTTCAGGACCACTGTGATGTGATTGGCATGGAACATATTACTCGGCACACTGATAACGACGAAGCGGTGATCCTCTTTGTGCCCCATACTTGGGCCATTGATGCCGCCGCGATTTTATTTGCCTCGCAAGGGCTCCCCGTGGCGGCATTCTCAAAACGGCAAAAAAATCAGCTGCTGGACTGGCTCATGCACCGTCAACGCGTGCAATATGGCGGCAATTGTTATGAGCGCGAAGCAGGGATTAAACCCTTTATCCGCGCAGTTAAACGCGGCTTTTTGGGCTACTACTTGCCCGACGAAGATATGCGCGATGAGAGCAGCGAGTTTGTGCCGTTTTTTGCTACCACCAAAGCGACCTTGCCGAGTCTAGGCAAGTTAAGCAAAGTCACCCGCTCGCATATTATCCCTGTGCTTTCCGGCTTTGATGCGAAAAGCGGTCGGTTCATGATCGAGGTGCACCCTGCGTTTAATGACTTCCCAACAGGAAACAGTAGCACCGACGCACGCATGATGAACCAACAAATAGAAACCATGCTCGACGGGCAGTTAGATCAATATATGTGGATCTTACAGCTGCTTCGCACCCGCGAGGATGGTCGTAATATCTACCAAGAGGCAAAGAGGAAACGGGCATCATGACACGCATTTTAGTCATTGGTCCATCATGGGTCGGCGACATGGTGATGTCGCAGTCTTTGTACAAAGCCCTCAAGCAACAGCACCCGGATGCCAAGATTGATGTGATGGCGCCCGCTTGGTGCGCGCCGATTCTCGCGCGTATGCCCGAGGTTAATCGCAGCATTGAAATGCCACTCGGCCATGGAGAGTTTGCACTGGGTAAGCGCTATCAACTGGGCAAGCGCTTGGCAAAGCGTGGCTATGACCGTGCCTACGTATTGCCTAATTCGGCCAAATCGGCACTGACCCCTTGGTTTGCAGGGATCCCGACCCGCACTGGTTGGAAAGGTGAAATGCGTTATGGCTTGCTCAACGACCTGCGCCCCAACAAGAAAGCATTTCAATACATGGTTGAGCGTTATGTTGCCCTCGCTCACCCGCGCGCCGAGATGCAAAACTCTGCCTCGCTGGGCGGTCTTGAAGGCCTGCCAAAACCTGAGTTAACCATTGACCCTGACGCACAAGCGGCCGTTATCACCAAGCTGGGACTAAACCAAGATAAACCTGTGATTGGCTTATGCCCGGGTGCCGAATTCGGGCCCGCCAAAAAATGGCCTGAGCAGCACTATGCTGAAGTGGCACGCCAAGCACATCAACAAGGCTACCAAATCTGGCTATTTGGCTCGGCAAAAGATGTTGAAACCTGTGAAAACATTGCCACTCTCGCAGAAAACGCGCCTAACATTCATGTATTGGCAGGCAAAACTAACTTAATCGAAGCCGTCGACCTCTTGGGCGCGTGTCAAACTGTGGTCAGCAATGACTCGGGGTTGATGCATATCGCCGCAGCGGTCAACTGCCAAGTGATCGCCATCTACGGCTCAACATCACCCGATTACACCCCGCCGCTGACCAGTAAGGTCGATATTGTGCACACGGATATCGAGTGCCGCCCTTGCTTCCAGCGCGAATGTCCCTTAGGGCACTTAAAATGTTTAAACGACCTCGCCCCGAGCCAAGTTGTAAAAAGGATTCTACCGTGAGCACCAATAACACGACACCATCCGTATCTCGATACTTTAGTCATCAGCTGTATTACCAAATCACCCGTTTTTTCCTATTCGGTTATGCCTTGTGTGCCATCGCATTTCCTGACGTGGGTGAAGTCTTCCGCGCAGGCTTTTTGTTATTAAGCCTACCCTTGCTTTATACCCATTGGCCACAGCTTAAAAAAGACCCCATAATGTGGGCTTTTTTTGGTGTCATTATTGTCCAGTGTCTAAGTTGGGCAAATAGCTTGACGCATATTCCTGATGTTGCCAATGCCTACCCACATGTCGATCGATTGGCAAAACTGTTTTTGCTCGTCCCCATCGGCCTCGCCTTACAAGGGCGCAAGGATGCTGTTATCACGCTCGCTGCTTGCTTTGTTTTGGGCGTGTTTATCGCCTGTTACACACAAAGCGACTTTTCAAGCCAGATTCAGCGACTGCTCCACACACACCGCGTCGACTTTGGCTTAAAGAATGCGCAGTACACCTCGATGCTGGGCGGTGTGATCGCGATTATTTCGGCGTTTAGCTTTTATCTCGCCGACAAAAGTCGCTGGACGATTCGTGCGTTTTTTGCACTTTCAGCCGTCCTGGGTCTCGCATTAACACTGGTCAGCCAGTCGCGACAAGTGTGGCTTGCTCTGGCGATCGTCATCGCATTAACGCCAGCGCTGATGTTTATTGTTGGGCTCATTAAAGGGAAGAAAAAGCTACTTCTTGGCTACGCATTTGTCGTCGTCACCCTGTTTGCAGTCAGTCAATCTGACTATATTCAAAGCCGCGCGTTAAAGGAGAGCTCGGTTATTTCGAGCGTGGTCCAAGGCAACCTAGATAACATCCCGATGACCAGTGTCGGTGTCAGGCTGAACTCTTGGTTAGCGGCTTGGGATGTATTTCAAAAGAGTCCCTTGGTAGGTCTGGGTGAAAACGGTATTGGGTATGTTATCTCTTCTTCTGAGAAACTTTCAGAGCTGAAAAAAACGGTGCCTAAGTATAGCAACCTATCGCATTTACATAGTAACCACATAGAAACACTGGTCGCCTATGGCTTGGCAGGCTTTGCACTGATTTTATTTACCTACTTCCAGCTCGCTAAGCGTTGCTTTGTCGCTCGCGATACGTCGGAAAACGGTAAGATAGTCGCATTCTTCTCTATCGCCTTTTTTATCTACTGGCTAACCATTAATGCCTTCGAAACCTTTAACAGCCGAAGCCTTGGTGTGTTTGCCTTTGTCATAATATCGGGCTGCTTTTACTCACTAACTAGCGCCAAAAACAACACACAGGGTGAAGACTGATATGCGTGTCGCAATTGTCGTCAATTGTCTCAAACTCGGTGGGATGGAGAGAGTTGCGGTAAATTTATCCGATGCATTCACCGCCCATGGTGACGATGCCACGCTAATCTACCTCAAAAATCGACCACAAGATATAAAGCCGACGTCGGATGTGGACGTCCGCCTGTTTGATCTTAAAAAGTCAGTATTAAAAACCGGCATAGGTGCGCTTTATTACTTTATTTGTAAGCTGGTTAATGCGCTGGTCAGCAAAACCTTCCCGCTACTCTTTGCCTATCCAAATTCTTTTTTCTTCAAGCGAAAACTTAGACAGCTTGAGGCGGAAAAAGGAAAATTTGATCTGGTCATTTTTCGTGGCCAAGGCACCTTTGAACAACTTTGGCCGCTACATGATGACCGCTTTGTTTATGTCTGTGAAAACATTATCAAGCCTCACCATTACGGCGCTTTTTCCAGTATCGTTTACCGTGCGATTTTTGATTATAAAAATATTGTCTGCGTTTCCGAGGGAGCCCATAAGAGCTTTCAATCTCTCGCCAACATTCACAATATATCACCCTTGATCTCGAAAGTTATAAGCAATCCTAACAATACACCCTATATTCGTGAACAAGCAGATAGAACGGAGCCAGATATGCATCCTCGACCTTTTATCCTTGGCTTGGGACGATTGACACAGGTAAAAAATTTTACGTTACTGGTTAAGGCTTACGCGCACCTCGTTGATAGGTGCGGTATCCATCAAGATCTGGTTATTGTTGGCGAAGGAAAAGATAGAGAAAATATCGAAAATACTGTAAAAGAGCACAATTTAGAGCATCGGGTATTTTTTAAAGGCGCGCGCAAAAATCCGTTCCCATGGTTTAAGCATGCCGACCTGTTTGTGCTGAGTTCACGATTTGAAGGGCTCGGTATGGTATTGCTCGAGGCGCTTGCCTGTGATAGTCGTATAGTATGCACTGACTCAGACGGTGGTGTTCGTCAAATCATGGATGGAGAATTGGAAAAATACCTCAGCGCACAAGAGCCTGAACCACTCGCTGATAAAATGTATAAATCACTCAGTTCGTCATGGTCCGATAAAGAAAAATCCTACATTGAGGAAAAATTGACTGAGTTTAGTGGTGAGAAAATCGTATCTGAGTATAAAAAGGTTTCTTATGTATAACCCTAAAGTAAGTGTTGTTATTCCTGTTTATAATGTTGAAGATTTTATTGCTCAGTGTTTAGAGTCAGTGATTAATCAGACATATGAAAACCTTGAGATTATTTGCATCAATGATGGTTCTACTGATAGCAGTAAAGGTATATGTGACAGCTTTGCTCAAAGAGATAACAGAGTTAGGGTCATTGATCAAAAGAATAAAGGCCTTTCTGGTGCACGAAACTCGGGAATAAAAGATGCGAAAGGTGAGTTCCTATTTTTTCTTGATTCCGATGATTGGCTATCTTTAAGTGCTATTAGTTCTTTGGTCAACGCATCTAAAGGTTATGATGTCATTTCGGGTGGGGTTTTAGCCTATAATGAATCCAACGGGGACTTTCGTCGTTACAAAAAACGAAGAAGCTCAAAAATAAATTTTAATAAAGATTTTTTTCAGCTTGAAATTGTAGTTTGGAACAAACTATATAGAAAAGAAATTTTCAATGGGATTCGTTTTAAAGAAGGCCTAATACATGAAGACGAAGAGTTTTATTGGCAAGTTTTCTCCAGATCACCTAAAGTAAAAACTATTGATGAAGACGTGATTTTTTATAGGGAAAGAGTCGGATCCATTACTAAAAAGTCGTCTTACAGTGATAGATACCAATACAATTATATTAGTATTATCGACTATATCTATCCATTATCCCAAAAAAAGCCTGATCTTGCTTACCCTTTTTATAAAACTTGTTTAAAGTTTCTTAAGCAACTCAAAAGAAAAAATGCACCATTTGAAGCTTATGAGCAGTATATAAAAAGAAAATATGGCGTAGAAGACTCTCACACGTTCAAGCTCAAACTGAAAGCTCTAAAACTGTCACATTGGTGCGCGTCACGCGTAGCTCGTTCCCGGTATTAATTATTAGAGGTCATCATGATCACAGGCGTCGTCATTACGCTCAACGAAGAAAAAAACATCAAAGCGTGTATCGAGTCACTTCAGCAGGTGTGCTCTAACATTGTGGTGGTTGACTCGCAAAGCACAGATCGCACGCTTGCCATTGCAGAGCAACTCGGTGCCACCGTAGTCACTCAAGCTTACCTCGGTGATGGTCTGCAAAAAAACGTTGGCTTGGCGCACACTGACAATCAATGGATCCTCAGTATTGATGCTGACGAACGTCTTACCGAAGAAGCAGTGCAGCAAATCCAAGCGCTAGATTTGGCCAATACAGCGCATGATGCCTTTGCCTTTCGTCGCCGTAACCACATCGGTAGCCGCTGGATCAAACAGTGCGGCTGGTATCCAGACTACTGCATTCGCTTGTATAACAAGTCAAAAACGCGGTTTGCCGAAGTTAAGCAACACGCGGCAGTTGAGGCCAAAAACCCGAAACAGCTTGACTGTGATCTTATCCACTATTCGTTTGAGAACCTCGGACAGCTTTTCGCCAAGCCGGGACGCAACTTTAGCGGGAGAGCAGCTAAAATTATGTACCAAAAAGGAAAACGTGCCAACGCGTTTTCTCCTTTTGTGCATGGCCTCAACGCCTTTATTCGTAAGTATATTTTTCAGCGCGGCTTTTTGGGTGGAGTCGATGGTATGACAGTCGCACTCAGCTCTGCGGTAAATAGTTATCTGAAATATGCCAAATTACTCGAGTTCCAACGCGATCCAAAAGTGCTAGAAAACGAAGACTTCAATAAGGTGTGGTGACAGTATGCATATTTGTCACGTCAATCTCGCGTCAGGCTTTAGTGGTGGGGAACGCCAAACCCTCACCTTAATCCAGCAACAAGCCCAAATGGGCTACCAGCTCACGGCGGTGGTGAACCCTAAAAGCCCGCTGGTCGACGAGCTTCGCGCGATACCTCAATGCCAAATCGTGCTTTGTCCGCACTATACTCGGCAACATGGGCGCTCAATCACTGCAACATGCGATCTGATCCATGTTCACGAAGGCCGCGCCATTTATTGGGCACTGTTTCAACACCTATTGCACCGCGTACCCTACATAGTGACACGCCGCATTGATAACCCTTTAAAGAAAAAGTGGTTATCTCAACTGGCGTACCGCAAAGCCAGCGCGCTGGTCGGTTTGAGTTCGGAGATTATCCATCAACTAGAAAAACGCCACCCTGATGCCAAGTTAGTCAAAATCCCTAGCTCTCCTGTCACCTACCCTGTCTCACAAGATAAGGTTGAGCAAATCAAAGCGCACTTTCGTGGGAAGTTCTTGGTGATTCATGCCGCCAATATGTATGCGCATAAAGGCTTTGATGTCACGATTGAAGCTGCACGGTTACTGGCTGACACATCACCTGACATTCAGTTTTGCTTACTCGGTGACGGCAAAGAACGAGCGTCACTCGAGGCGCAAGCTCAGGGGCTCACGAATGTGCAGTTTATGGGTAAACAAACCAATATGGGAGATTGGTTCGCGGCGGCCGATTTGCTTATCCACCCTTCTTATACAGAGGGATTGGGCTCAGTTATTTTAGAAGCAATGGCGGCAGGGCTGCCCGTGATAGGCGCCCGAGCGGGTGGGATCCCTGATATCATTGAAGACAGCATTAGTGGCTATTTAATCACACCAGGGGATAGTGCATCCCTCGCCGCGAGGATTCACAATATCAGGAAAGATGATGTCACACTTTCCTTCATAAAGGAAAACTCCGAAGCGAGGATAAATCAATTTGACATATCTGAGTGCGCTAAAAAATATGAAGCCCTATATAAAGAAATAAAGGGTTAACTTTTCAGCTTGTTGAGGCCATTAGAAGCCCAAAACGCTTTTTCTTGAACGGTTCTATGAAAGATATCTTTGTTAGTTGAGAGCCTAGGTAATTCGTGATGGTACATGTGTAACAACGCCGCACCAAACTTGATAGCCTTGGTTCGTACACCCACGCCTTTCAGTCTGAACTCTATGTCTGTATCTTCACCCACTGCTGGCGCCTCATAGTTCATATCAAAACCGTTTATTCTTTCTAAGTCTTTCTTATATATAGAAAAATTACATCCTATAATCGATCTTGGCTTCGAGGAAAGGCTCGTTAAACGTTGTAACCAAGGCAGACACAGACCATTTTTGAGGTGTTTGCCCGTGTACTCTGTCGTATTTTTCTCCCTTCGATTAACTAGATAGTCAACTAGCATGGATAACATATACTTATGACTAAATGTCGACTTTTTATTAGTTTTCACCAGTAAACCCGTGTACTTCTTAGACAGCTCTACTCTACGTCCACACACCACGGTCCCCCGTTCAGCTGCTTGCAGATGATCTCTGACAAACCCATGCTGAGGAACACAATCACCATCAATAAAAATCAAATAGTCACTTTTTGAGGCGAGTATCGCCTTATTAAGAATTCTGTTTTTCCTAAACCCCTTATCCTCATGCCAAACATGTGTAACAGAAAATGGGAGTTGTTCTACTCTTACAGATAACCAATTTTTTACCTCCTCTTTCGACCCATCATCAGCGATCACAACATTAAAGTCATGATTCCACTGTTCAGCCAGTGATTGAAAAATCAACTCTAAAGCGTTTCTGTTATTGTAAAAGGAAACAATCAAGGTGGCGGATTTACTTTTCATAAAGAGCGCTGTTCAATAAATGCTGTGACAACTGTATCATAACATTCTTATTTGTGGTCAGTTCGAGAGCCAACTTGTGCGCTGGATATATACATTGTTACTCACGCTTGCCGCCCCTTTTTTGCTTGTTGGGCTGTACCGTAAACGGCCTGGCAAGCCTGCTGTTGGCGAGCGGTGGCGAGAACACTTTGGCGGTACGCCCAACATAGACGGTCAGCCTATTTGGCTCCATGCGGTGTCGGTGGGGGAAGTTCTCGCGGCAAAGCCGGTGATCAGCGCGCTGCAACAAGCCTATCCAGACGTGCCGATCCTGGTCACCACCACCACCGCCACCGGCGCAGAGCAGGCCGAGCGTCTTGATGGGATCATACACCGCTATATGCCGGTTGATTTTCCATTTGCGGTAAAAGGTTTTCTCCGCGCGGTGTCACCACGGGTGTGCGTGATCATGGAAACCGAGCTTTGGCCAAATACCTTGCATCATGTGGGTCGAGCGGGCATCCCCATTACGGTCATCAACGCCCGGCTTTCTCAAAAAGCTTGCCAGCGCTACCAGAAAATTGCGCCGCTCTTTCAAACCATGAGTAAACATATCGACTTAATCGTTTGCCAGCATCAAAACGACCAAGCGCGCTTTGCTAGTCTCGGGGTTGATGACAACAAGCTCGCAGTGGCTGGCTCGGTGAAATTTGATATTAAAGCCGTGGATCCGGCGTTGGGTGCCACATTTCGCCAAGCACTTGGCGAGCGCCCTTGCTGGATAGGTGCCAGTACTCACGCGGGAGAAGACGCCACCTTGCTCGCCGCTCACGGTATTTTACTGCGCGACTACCCAGACGCCTTGCTGATATTGGTCCCTCGCCATCCTGAACGTTTTGATGATGTTGCCCAGCAAGTGGCTAGCCAAGGCCTCAGTGTGCAACGACGCACCGAGGGTGAGCCGCTGGCACTCAGTAATCAAGTTTACCTTGGGGACACCATGGGAGAGATGATGACCTACCTTGCTGGCGCAGATGTGGTAGTGATGGCGGGCAGTTTTCTGGGTAGCAAAGTGGGTGGGCATAACCTGCTTGAACCCGCGGCGTTAGGCAAGCCGCTTTTAACCGGCCCAAGCTATTATAATTTCCAAGTGATTGGCGACGCGCTGATTGACGCTGGCGCCCTACAGGTATGTAACGATAGCCAAGACCTCGCCGCCAAAATCGGTGCCTTTTTTAATGCCCCCGCTCTTGCCGCGCAAGCGGGTAACGCTGGCCTCTCTGTGGTAGAGCAAAATCGTGGCGCGGTCGAACGCACCTTGCAGGCACTCGCGCCCTGGCTTAATCGCCCGCGCTAGCGCCCGCACTCGTGTCTTACTTGCGGATATGATTGTAGCCTTTTAATACGGCAGCCCAGTCTTCGGGTTGCCAACGGATCTGACGCTTCTCTTTTTCTTTTTTAAACGAGCGATGAAGGCGGGCAAGGTTATCCTCTTTCCACTGTTCGCCATCGCGCTGTTGGCACTTATCGAAGTCAATCAGCCACAGCTTTCCTTTTCTATCACGGAGGATATTGTGGATATTCAGATCGGTATGACACACGCCAGCGTCGTGTAGGCGGCGAACCAAACGACCAATGGCACGATAATCATGGGCAAGTAAGCTATTTTCACTCAAGATAGCAACCAGATCGCGCGCGCCTGGAATTTTCTCCACCAAGATATCAGCACGATAAGTACGGCCGTTTTTTACCGCGCGTGCAGCAACAGGACGAGGCACAGGCATTTTTTTCTCGCGAAGATAGGCCAGTAAGTTGATCTCAGCGCCACAACGGGTCGCCTCCCATCCTTGAAACCAATACTGATCCTTCACGAATTTACCAAACAAACCACCGCGATAGTAATGACGCAACGCCATCTCCATTTTCGGCCCTCGGATAAAGAACGTGGTACCGCGCCCTTTGGCTGAACCGGTGACGGCGGCTTGCTGGTGCCAAAAATGAATATCAAAATACTGGCGAGGGTCGCCCTCCACTAAAGCCGGATCGTACCAAATACACTCGTTGTCGCGTTGCTCTACTTCTATACTCACGGTTTTTCCTGTTTGCGCACTCACGCTAGCGCGTATTAGTGTACCTTGCTCGTCAATGGATTCACAGGCGAGAGGTCACGGCGCTGCGAGAACAATGCGTGATGGACAAGGATTTGATAACCTCTTTCCAGATCAACGTTTTTAAGGATAAGCCAGTGACACACAAACAACATACACGCGTGATTTACCCAGGCACATTTGACCCCATCACCAACGGTCACTTGGATCTGATTGAGCGGGCGGCGAGAATGTTTGATGATGTGATTGTGGGGATTGCGGCTAGCCCGAGCAAAAAACCATTGTTCGATCTGGATGAGCGCGTGGCGCTCACGCAAGCGGTCACCGCGCACCTTCCCAATGTCTCTGTGGTTGGCTTTTCAGGGTTGTTGGTCAATTTTGCCAAGCAGTACCAGGCCAACATTCTAGTGCGCGGTTTGCGGGCGGTCTCCGACTTTGAGTATGAATTTCAACTCGCCAATATGAACCGCCGGCTGATGCCGGCACTGGAAAGCGTCTTTCTGACTCCATCAGAGGAGCATTCGTTTATTTCCTCGACGTTGGTCAAAGAAGTGGCGTTACACGACGGTGATACCAGTGAGTTTGTCGCGCCTAGCGTACTGACCGCCTTGCAAGAAAAGCTGCAAGACAAGCGTTCATAAAGGCTGGCATTGCGGGCAAAACACGGTTGCTCGCTGGCCGATGACTATGCGCTCAAGGGTCGTGTCACAGGTTGGGCACGGCTCACCCGACTTACCGTAAACACGTAGCGCTTGAGCGAAATAACCGGCCTTCCCGTCTACTTGGGTAAAGTCTTTCAGCGTGGTACCGCCTTGTGTGATTGCCGCCGCTAACACAGTTTTTATCTCATCCACCAGCGCCGTCGCTTCTGTTTGCGTCAGGCTACCGGCAGGGCGTTTAGGATGGATACCAGCACAAAACAGCGATTCGTTGGCATAAATATTCCCCACACCTACCACAACGGCGTTGTCCATAATAAAGCTTTTCATCGCCATTTTTTTGCCTGCCGCCTTGGCCAGCAAATAATCTGCATTGAACGCATCGGTGAGTGGTTCAGGGCCGAGTTTTCCCAACACGGGATGCGGCAAATCTCCCTCCTGCCACAACCAGGCGCCAAAGCGGCGCGGATCGTGGTAACGAATTAAGCGACCATTGCTGAGTGTCACATCAACATGATCATGTTTTTCCGGTGCCAGTGACGTGGGAAGTACCCGCAAACTGCCTGACATCCCCAAATGCACAATCGCCGTACCGACATCCGTCTCCAATAAAAGATACTTGGCCCGACGGGTCACCCGGCGGATCACCTGACCTTTTAACTGTTGTAACGTTTCGGGAATGGGCCAACGTAGCTTGGGCTGACGAATGGTAATCTCGGTGACCGTTTGCCCTTCGACATACGGCATGATACCTAAACGACTTACTTCTACTTCAGGTAACTCGGGCATAACACAGCTCTTAATATTTACGACTTTGATAGCGGGAAAAGATACCGACTATCCACTGACACGGCTAACCATTGGCCGTGTTCGTTTTGCATCAACCAAAACTGGGGTTGTTGATAATAGGTAATGCGAATGGGCTCTTGGTCGGGGCTGCGGGTAAGCTCCAACGTACGGGGAGACGTTAATTGGGGTCGCAACGACTGCAAGGTGGTGTCATCGATTTGTGTCCCAGTCAGCCCCAGCCAGCGCTGAGCAAGCTCTGTCGGGCTAATCACTAAGGGTTTATCCGATTGCCAACCCTCTAACGTACGCGTCAGGGTTAAATGAGAAAACCGCAACGCCAGCACATCACTGCGCGATTCAACCAGCGCTATCACTCCCTCAGGCGTCGCCTGTGCTTGGCGTTGATGGCGCAAATAGTCTGGCAGCAGCATTAAGCCAAAAAAAACCACCACTGAGAGAATCAGGATGTTATTCCATGTCTGCCGCTTTAGCTTCATGTCGGTTCACCTGAGGACGTTACGCGTGTCTTTCGCAGTATAACCGCAAATGTGACCAGATTTTAGTTATAAAAAAACCCAGCCGAAGCTGGGTCTTTCTCAAAGCGTCAATCAAATTACTTGATTTTGGCTTCTTTATACATAACGTGCTTGCGAACTACAGGATCAAATTTTTTGATCTCGAATTTGCTAGGCATGTTACGTTTGTTCTTGTCTGTGGTGTAGAAGTGACCAGTACCTGCAGAGGATACTAGACGAATCTTCTCACGAACGCCGTTTTTAGCCATTCTCTAATTCCTCTTATACGTTCTCACCGCGGGCACGCATTTCTGTCAGTACAGAACTAATGCCTTTTTTGTCGATGATGCGCATACCTTTAGTGGATAGGCGCAGTTTAACGAAGCGTTTTTCGCCTTCTACCCAGAAACGATGAGTTTGCAGGTTCGGCAGAAAACGACGCTTGGTGGCGTTCTTAGCGTGAGAGCGGTTGTTACCAACTACAGGACGCTTGCCAGTTACTTGGCATACTCGTGACATGAAAGTCTCTCCAAAATCGTTTCGGCTCGATATCAACCTTGTCCGCCAGTCCTGCATCGTTAAGGTCAGGTCGAAGGTCAAGGCTATCAAAGGTGGCGCATTATACTAACTGAATTCACATTGCTCAAGTCCCGAGCAGATCCTTTTATGCGCTTTTTGATCGTTTTTTTCGCCAATGGCGATCCTTAAGGGGATAACAACCAACCTCGCTCGGCGAACGATACCACATCTCCGTCCCCAATCACTAGGTGATCAAGCACGCGAACATCCACGAATGACAAGGCGTTGGCAATTCTATCGGTAATATGTCGGTCTGCCTGGCTCGGCTCTGCCACGCCCGATGGGTGGTTATGGGCCAAAATCAGTGCTGCGGCATGCAACTCAAGCGCGCGACGGACAATTTCTCGTGGATAAACGCTCGCCGCATTGTGCGTGCCTTCAAAAAGTTGCTCATCGGCTATCACGCGATGCTGATTATCAAGAAATAAAACGTAAAAGGCCTCGCGAGGCCGGTCACGCAGTAAGGTCGAGAGATAACGGCGAGTATGGTCCGGGCTGGTCAATGCGTCGGTTTTGCTCAAGGTTTCTTTTAAATAACGTCGACTCAACTCCAGTACCGCCTGCAACTGGGCGTATTTGGCGCTACCCAGTCCTTTTCGCTGACAAAACGCCCCTTGGTCCGCGCCCATCAGCGCCCGGAGCGAGCCAAAATCCTGCAACAGATGGTCGGCCAGCGCCACCGCACTCATCCCTGTGACGCCCGTGCGTAAAAAAATCGCCAACAGCTCGGCATCTGAGAGACTTTCCGCTCCCCGTGCTAACAAGCGTTCTCTGGGGCGACAATCTTGCGGCAAGGTTTTTAGGCTCATGGTGATTCCTCTTCAACATTGCCGCCAGTTAAAGTAAGCCTCCTCCACGCCGCAATAGCTTTTCCATGTAACTGCGGCGCGTTCGTGGTTTTATCATGTGCCACCATCAGTGCTTTCAGCCACGCGCTAGCCATATCACATCCAACGCACATCACACCCCATGCGGATTCATGCGCTCAAACAAGCTTTTTGCGCTAAGGATTATGGTATGGTTTCGTCATTGTCGTTCAAACACACAGAGCATTATGGCCAATAGTTCACAGCAGCCAGCCCAGACGCTGGCCGGTAAACGTATTCTGCTTGGCATGGGCGGCGGGATTGCCGCGTATAAGTGTGCCGACCTTACCCGCCGCCTCATCGAGCGTGGGGCCACCGTCAAGGTGGTGATGACTCATGCTGCAAAAGAGTTTATTACGCCATTGACCCTGCAAGCCGTTTCTGGCCATCCGGTATCGGATAGCTTACTCGACCCCGCGGCTGAGGCCTCTATGGGGCACATAGAATTGGCTAAATGGGCGGATCTCGTGCTGATTGCCCCAGCAACTGCCGATTTAATTGCTCGGATCCACGCGGGCATGGGCAATGATTTGCTCACTACCGTGTGCTTGGCCACCGATGCGCCTCTGGCGATTGCCCCAGCAATGAACCAGCAAATGTACCGCGCCCAAGCCACCCAGGCGAACTTAAATGGACTGCACGCACGCGGCTGCCTGATATGGGGCCCAGACAGTGGCGCGCAAGCCTGCGGCGATGTCGGCCCCGGGCGCATGCTCGAGCCTTTGGCCTTAGTGGCTGAATGCGAACACTGGGCCGGCCCCAAACCGCTTTCAGGCAAGCGTGTGATGATTACCGCCGGCCCTACCCGCGAAGCGCTAGACCCAGTCCGATATCTGTCTAACCACAGTTCAGGGAAAATGGGCTATGCCCTCGCCGAGGCGGCAGCCCGTTTAGGGGCCGATATCACCTTAGTCTCTGGCCCAGTCGCATTGCCAGTGCCGACAGGTGTCACGCGTATTGATGTGACCAGCGCCCAACAAATGCATGATGCGGTGCATGCGAGCATCACCGACCAAGATATTTTTATCGGCTGTGCCGCGGTCGCGGACTACCGTCCACAGACCATGGCCGAGCAGAAAATGAAAAAGCAGGCCAATCAAGACACAATGACGGTCACCATGGTGAAAAATCCCGATATTATTGCTTCGGTAGCGGGCTTAACAACACATCGTCCATTTACGGTCGGCTTTGCCGCCGAAACCCAAGATGTAGCGGCCTACGCGCGTGACAAGCTGACGCGCAAAACGCTTGATATGATTTGTGCTAACGATGTGTCCCAATCCGATCAAGGCTTTAACAGCGATCGCAATGCCTTACATCTGTTTTGGCCTGGGGGAAACAAAGCCCTACCGGTCACGGAAAAGCGCACATTGGCCGACGAGGTGATGACGCACATACATGCCCGCTATTTACAGCAAACCATCCAGGATGAGCACTGACGCGGGTGAGAGGGCAACCTACTTATCGCCAAAATACAAGTTCAAAAGCGTGCGCCATGGCCACGCTTTTTGCTTTTAATACAGAGACCTCGTCGCTAAGATAGGGGAAAAATCCACACATGGCGGCACCTCTCCATGATGCCTCCTTTACCGGTCGCCAGTGTGACAGATAAAAAGACAAAGGAATCGCATCCATGGCAGCCCCAAAAAAAAGTAATCGCCGCGAAGAGATCCTTCAAGCGCTCGCGCAAATGCTGGAATCCAACCAAGGCAGCCAACGCATCACCACGGCCAAACTCGCCGAGCAAGTCGGGGTGTCTGAGGCGGCACTCTACCGCCACTTCCCCAGTAAAGCGCGGATGTTTGAGGGGCTCATCGAATTTATTGAAGATTCACTGTTGTCCCGCATCAACCTGATCATTGAGGAAGAAAAGGATACCTTGGTGCGCCTCAAACTGATTTTGCAATTGCTGCTGGCCTTTGGCGAGCGCAACCCGGGGCTCACGCGCATCATGACAGGTCATGCCTTGATGTTTGAGCAAGATAGATTACAAGCGCGGATCAACCAGCTGTTTGAACGCGTCGAGGCGCAGCTAAAGCAAGTACTGCGCGAGCGTCGTTTACGCGAAGGAAAAGGATTCCCATTGGATGAAGCAGTGCTCGCCAGCCAATTGATTAGCCAAGTGGAAGGCGGCTTTTGTCGCTACGTGCGCTCATCATTTAAGCAGCTGCCGACTGCCAATTTCGAGCAATACTGGCAACTGCTCACCAATCAACTGCAGTAAATGGCGTAGTGCAACGAGCGCAGTGCAACTGGCGTCGTGCAACAGGCTCAGCTAAATGGCTCTGCCAGCTGCACGCACGCAACTTAAATCCCGTAGCTCGCCTGGTACGCTTTCACCGCCGCTAGCTGATCCGGATCGGCTTGGCTTTGCTCTAAGTAAGTGACCAAATCCGCTAAGCTAATGATAGACACCACCTGGCAACCAAAATCACGCTCTACTTCTTGGATCGCCGACAACTCGCCTTGGCCACGCTCTTGGCGGTCAATCGCCACCAAGACACCGGCCAGCTGCGCCCCTTGCGCTTGAATCAGTGTCATTGATTCGCGAATGGCAGTACCGGCGGTGATCACATCATCCACCAACATCACACGGCCACTCAGCGCGCTGCCGACCAAATTGCCGCCCTCACCATGGTCTTTGGCCTCTTTGCGGTTAAAACAATAAGGCGTATCCACATCATGATGCGTAGCAAGCGCTACCGCTGTGGTGGTCGCAATGGGGATCCCTTTGTACGCGGGACCAAACAACACATCGTAATCAATCCCTGCATCCATCAACGCGGCCGCATAAAATTCACCCAGCTTTGCCAAATCGCGCCCGGTGTTAAACAAGCCGGCATTAAAAAAGTACGGACTCTTCCGCCCTGATTTAAGGGTAAACTCGCCAAACTTTAATACCTCACGCTCTAAGGCAAACTCAATAAACTGGCGCTGGTAGGCTTTCATGCAGTCCTCTCTTGCTGTCTGTGATTATTATCGGGCGTTCGCGACGCGCGCCCATCTCAGGTTAATAGATAAAAAAATAGCCCCCGAGATGGGAGCCATTGCAATAGGATTATTCGGCCAGCGCCGATTTTTGCGCGACGACAATGTCATCAATGCCCTTACTGGCCAGTGCGAGCATCGCGTTTAGCTCATCGGGGGTAAACGGCTCGGCCTCGGCAGTGCCTTGCACCTCAATCATGCGGCCATCTTCGAGCATCACCACATTCATGTCGGTATCTGCCGCCGAGTCTTCCACATACTCGAGATCGCAAATCGGCGTTTGTTGATAAATACCCACTGATACAGCGGCCACATGGCCACGCATCGGGTTGGCCGCGAGCTTGCCATCGCGTACCAGCGCGTTAAGCGCCTCCGCCAGGGCCACGCTCGCCCCCGAAATGGACGCCGTGCGCGTGCCGCCATCTGCTTGAATCACGTCACAGTCAACGGTAATGGTGCGCTCACCCAGTGCTTTTAAATCGACCGCGGCGCGCAAACTGCGCCCAATCAAACGTTGAATTTCGACGGTACGGCCACCTTGTTTACCGCTTGACGCTTCACGACGGTTACGGGTGTGGGTCGCTCGTGGCAACATGCCATACTCGGCAGTCACCCAACCCTGGCCCTTGCCTTTTAAAAAGCGCGGTACGCCCTCTTCAATCGTGGCATTACAGATCACCTTGGTATCACCAAAGCACACCAACACAGAGCCTTCTGCGTGGGCCGTAAAACCGCGGGTAAAGCTAACGGGACGAATTTGGTCGAGTGCTCTTCCACTTGGGCGCATGCAAGTTACCTTATTGACTGTAAGAATGTAGGCGCGATTATACGTGTTTCTCCGCCCGCTTGCGATCCCTGTCCGCCCCACAGACCAAGACAGCTGACGGCAAGGGCATGGATGCGTATAATCTTTGCCATTCACCTTCAGCACACAAGAGCAGGTACACATGATCCACAGTATGACCGCCTACGCCCGACAAGAACTCAAGGGCGATTGGGGCAACGCGGTTTGGGAAATCCGCTCCGTTAACCAGCGCTATCTCGAAACCTACATTCGCATGCCCGAGCAGCTGCGTAGTCTTGAACCTGTGGTACGCGAGCGTTTTCGCAAGCGCCTAGCCCGCGGCAAAGTGGAATGCAACCTGCGCTTTGATACCTCACAAGCCAGCCAAGATAAGCTCACCATCAATGAAGCCTTGGCCAAGCAAGTGATTCACGCGGCGAAATGGGTGAAAGAGACCGCGGGCGAGGGCAACATCAATCCGTTTCAAGTCCTGAACTGGCCAGGGGTGATGGAAGCGCCGGAGCAAGACACCGATGAGCTGCATCGCGCCTTATTAGCAGGCCTTGATGAAGCGCTCGATGCCTTTATCGCCGCGCGTTCGAGCGAAGGCGAGAACATGAAAGCCCTGATTGAGCAGCGACTCGATGCCATTAGCGCCGAAGTGATCAAAGTGCGTGAAAAGATGCCCACCGTGATTGAATGGCAGCGTGAACGTTTGACCACGCGCTTAGAAGAAGCACAAGTGGAACTCGACCCGGCCCGAGTTGAGCAAGAAATGGTGATGCTGGCGCAAAAAGTGGATGTTGCAGAAGAGCTTGACCGCTTGGACTCACACGTTTCAGAGGCGCGCAAAATCCTCCAAAAAGGCGGCGCCTGCGGCCGACGCTTGGATTTTATGATGCAAGAGTTCAACCGCGAAGCTAACACCCTCGCCTCCAAATCAATCAGCACCGAGATCACCGCCTCCGGCGTCGAGCTCAAAGTGCTTATCGAACAAATGCGCGAGCAGATCCAGAATATTGAGTGATGTTCTTAGATGTTCATCACTGTTATTTAGTCCTTTAAAAATCAAAGGCTTATTAAATTTTAACGGTCACCGCGTTCATGTAAGTTCTGCTTAGTTTGGGTAGTGATGGGTAGTAGATTGGGGAGTATTTTCTCGCTATATTGTATCGGCGAGATTGTACTCCCCAATTTTTTTGAGGCACGAAAATGGGCAAACTATACGACAAAACCGTCAAAAAACTTATCCGAGAAAAGCCATCTGTTCGGCATGCTGACGGTAACGGCCTCTACCTAATGACACCAAAGCGCGGCGATGCCTACTGGATGCTGCGTTACACCACGCCAGCTACCAAGCTGCGGCGTGAATACACCATCGGCAAGGTGGAGGACTGGTCACTGGCAGATGCTCGTGATGAGGCGGCGAAATTGAGGTTGGCGATCAAGCGTGAGGGGGCTGACCCGGTTCAGGAGCGGCACAAGGTTAACCAAAACCCTTTCAAAACACTTAATGATCTTTACGCCGACTACTACGCGCTTCGCAAACGAGAGATCGCGTCTCACCAGAAAGAGAAAAGCCTATACGAGCGCGAGGTTGCCTGGCGTATTGGCAAGGTGGAGCTGGAAAAGATCCGTCCTGTCGATATCAGTGAAATCCTACGCGACGTAGCCAATGGCTATGATGCTAATAAGCCCCGCCCGACCCTCTCAAATGACTTGATGCGCCTACTGAGGAATCTGTTTGATCACGGTATCAAGCTCGACGTCACCCGGTTCAATCCAGCCTCACCATTCCGTCCCAGGGATGCCGGTGGGGAGGAGAAGGCAGCCAACTACCCAATGAATGAAGATGAGGTCACCGAATTCTTCACCAAACTCCGAGTTATTCCGACGCAGTTCAGCCGTGAAAACTATCTGGCCTGTGCTTTGTTGATTGCGACCTGTACGAGAAAGATGGAATTGCTGGCCGCGCCTTGGTCAGAATTCGATCTGGAAAACCGTATTTGGTACCTGCCCGAAGAGAGGACAAAAAAAAGAAGAGCCATCGATATTCCTTTGGCAGAACCGGCAGTGGAATGGCTAAATGAACTGAAGATGCGCTCATGCGGCAGTGAGTGGGTCTTCCCAGCCCGCAGGATCAGTAAAAAAGCACGAACTCCGCACGTATGTGAAAATACGCTGAACCACGCGCTTAAGAAGCTCTTTGAAAAAGAGCTCTTCTCATTCGACAAGCGCCGCGTCCACGATCTACGGGGTACTGCCAGAACCAAGCTGGGAAAACTCGGCTTTGATGACAATCTGGCTCAACGCTGCCTAAATCAACTACCCGGCAACCGGACGGACCGGGTCTATAACAGGCATGCGTACTTTGAAGAACGAAGAGAGGCTCACGAAGCCCTCTGTGATTGGCTCGCTCCCATCGTCAGTGGTGAGGTCAGTTCTGGAGAATAAAAGGGGCCAGTTCAGGCCCCTTGCTGTTCAATCTAGGCCAGCAGATCGGATAATCGCCAGGCTACCGAATGACAGCCGAGCTTTAGTCGCGCTGGAGCAATTTTCTTTCGCTCCAGCGACCACCATTGAGTGCGGCTGATGCCGGTAATCGCACGACGATCCCGCTCCCGGACCAATCGCTCACACTGTCCCGAACGAGCCAGCAGCTTGGTGCGCATCTCCTCCGAAGGCGGATTGAAGGTTTTGTTACTCATTCTCCGTTACCTCCGAATCAACACTGGGATAAGTGGGAAACTGGGATAACCCATCAAGATCTGACAGCGAATTCAGATATTTTCTGATTCGCTCAGGCCATAGAGCGAAAAATCGTTCAAATTTCCCATTGATCTTTACTCTCAGGGTTCCACGACTCCTTTCGTTGGTTTCCAACAGGTCTTTCTGAATCAAGAATTCGATTTCACGCATATACCGAGTGGGCAGCCCAAAAAACCTTATGAAATTGGCTTTCTTTACTAGTAGCTGCTTTTCACCGTTCACCGTTCGCTTGAATCCTTCGTAGGGCGATTCGGCGATGCCCGTCTCGATAGGGGCGAAGCTGAATTTCCGGGAATTCATATACTCGTTGAGTTTCACCAGGATCCGATGATCTTCCTTATTGAATATGTGCCCTCTGTTTTTTATCCAGGCGTCAGCTACTTGATGCATTGCTCGCTCAGATTCTGCCTCCGTCCAGGGCAACAGGTAATTTCGACACGCCAGACATAGAGCTGAGGTAATCAATGCAAATCGCTTGATCACGCGGACGACCTGCGACGCCATATGCGACGTTGTCCACTGATCGGTATAACGGACAACCTCATGCTGAATGTAACCGGTTAACTCTTCCGTATTTTCTGTCAGCAGTTCGACCCATTGCCGGAATAACGTGCCATGCTGATGTTTGGAGCCACTTTTCAGCGCATCGACCAGCTCCTGGGAGCTGGCAAACCCATGCAATTCATCAAATGCGCCAAATCGCCCAAAAACGGGGATCTCAACTAGACGAGTCTCCTGCCCGGCCCTCACCGATTTTCCCATCTGCTGAAAAACCTCAGAAAGCCAGATCTCACCAGTGCTCAGGGCCAACGTCCGCCAATGTGTTTGCGTTGCCAGGTCTCCGGAAATATTCGCCCGAAGCTTACTAGATCCGTTCATGATATGATAAACCGCGACGTCCACATCCTCGGGCCGAGCCAGACCGATTTCATCGAGAGCCAACAACATATCATTATGCTCAGCCGCTACAGCGGCCAGTCCGTTGGCAGTGGATACCCAGCTTCGTAAAAATTCTGGAGCTCCACAAACACTCGCGGCTACCTGTAATAGTGTCGTTTTCCCAGTTGAACTGTTGCCGACAAGATGAAAAGCTCCGTTTTCAAGCTCAGCATGCTTCAGCAGGGGTGCAGCTAGGGCTACCCCGACGCTGAGGATCGCCAGCGGGTTGCCATCACACAGACTCCCTACTTGATCTTTCCACTCCTGCAGCGACCCGCTTTCCTGCAGTAGCGGCGAGGTAGATAGCTGCCCGACAAAATGGTGCTGCTCATCCGCCTGCCCTACTGTCCAGCCGTTCGTCGCGAACACCGGGCCATGCCAACCGGTACGGTCGACGGTTGTGGCCGGCGGCGCCTTGGCCATCTCCTCAAGCAAATAGCGCTGCAGGCGTGCCCAACTGGTAGTGCCTGGTTCGAGCGAATAGCCGGTGTCCACCAATAACTCTCGTATCTGACGCGCGTTATCGCCGTTCAGGTGTCGCGCGTAAACCACCTCGCGGAGAAGGACGTTATCCAGATTTTTCCACTGCAGGAGTGCACCATGGCCGTGCTTCTTGTTGGAAAGTCGGGTTCTGGCAATAACCTCAATGTACCCGCCCACTTTTTGCCATGCATCAGAGCTGAAGAAGTATAGCCCTGAGTCTCTCAATTGAAATTTCATTTCCCCCCCCATCACAGCTGATCAAGCCAGTCACGAACATCTTGGATTCGAAATCGCACAGCGCGTCCAGTCGGATTCGGCTTGATAGGAGCAGGAAAGCGACCTGACCGGACGTAGCGACGCAGTGTGGCTTGGGAAAGCTGAGTGACGGTGCAGACTTCTTCGTAGGTGAGTAAACGCTCGTTGTTATCGGTCGAAAACATGTGTTTCATCATGACTCCTGATTCGTTGTTTAACGGACAGGAGTGATTATGAGTAATCATAGAGAAACACCAGAACCGCAGAATTGCCCAAAAAGGGCGCAAAGGAGAGATTGCCCAGTAAGACATTGATTATTAAAAAATAAAAATCACAAAAAACCAGAAAAAGAACGTTATAATCGCAAAATTAGGGCTTACATGAGTGGGTTTTGTACATTTAATGACCAAGTTAGCTGCATGACTTTCACATGTGAAAGTCATTTTCCGGTCTTAGAATCATATTTTGATTCACGGGTGACAGTACGAGTTCGACCCCAAATTGCCTCCTTTAAGAAAGGCCTTTGCGAAGTCGTTTCAAGCAAGAATGAACAGCATCAGGCGATCGCTATTCAAATTAGTCTCATGAAGGCCGTTTCAGAGACCCATTCACGTCATATTAGTAAACGTCGAGTCTGGCTAACTTCAACAAGTGCCCAGCGGGTCTTTTTCGAGGCGCTTTAGGGTGCACCAGTCGCAGAAGCGCTGGCAGGGAGGTCACTGGACTGAACGCCCATCGGTTCCATCTGATTTGGAAAACTCACGCACTGGGATTCCGGCGACAATTTATCCAGATTGATAGCGTATGTGCAGGTCATATCTCCAAGAGGCGGCCTATTTGAGCGCATGGAATGAGCTCAGTGTTATCCAAATCAGATAGGTATGTGTAGCAATTGGAAAGTCCTCCAGGGCGGTAATCCTCTCGTCCTGGAGAAATATCCTTGCGTAGATGCCGGCACTAATGACACGTCAGTACAGGCTTACGCATTCCGTAACTCTTCAAACTTACCCCGAGGCAGCCATTCAATCGCCAGATCACGGCCGCAAACTTTTACAACGCCCTGGCTAGCGTTCGGTTTACCGTGCTCGGCACGATAAACCAGCAAGGTGTCTAGAAGCTCCATCAAATGCATTTTGAAGCCGGAACCCTTCAATGAATCGTGTTCAGTCTCCTCGAACTGCCAACGGGCATGATCGAGACGGTTATCATCGGAATCACTCAGAAAAAACACTTCCCCTTCTACTTGGTTATCTGCCAGGTACTGTTCCGCCAGTTGGTCTAGTCGGGTTTGATCGAAGTTAGCGTCGTAGCTCATATCTCGTTTCCTCCTGATAAAGTCGTGCTGTCAGCACAACTCAAGCCTGTTAAAAGTTCGTCCAGAACGCCCCGTTGTGGGCTATTAGAAAAATCGGCAAGGTGGATGATGCCTTGGTACTCAAGGGCTTCGGCGTATGTCATAACCCGAGGAAATATCTTGCTTTTCAGTGCAGCAGGCTCTGAAAGCTTCAGAGTCGGCATCAGGCCCTCTATAGAGCGATCAGCATCCTCTGTCAGCAGGCAGCCCACATGGAGCATCTTGGAGCCGTAAAACAGCATAAGAACCGCCTCTTTGGCCCATGGACCGGTCTCCAGTCGATAGAAAGCGCCACGGTTACGCGTCCCATTACGCGCTCGGAAAAAATTAAATCTAGGCGCGTAAAGGAGGCCGGAAGCATCTTTTTGAAAAGCGGTATGGACGAAGGGGCTCAGCAACTCTACGTTTTCCGGCCCAATCCTGGTCATGTCACCTTTACTGACAAACGGCTCGAATAGCTCTTCGAGATTGCTTGTTAATGCTTGTTCAAGCCAACTTGCGTGTATGGCAGGTAATTCTCTGGTCAACTGGATTGCCTGCTCGTGGTGTCGCTTTCCCTCGGCAATGCCCTCTTCGAGAATGTCTTTTAGCGTTTTCACCTTGCTCACATACTCCTTCGTTGCCCGTTCAACCACTGCCTGATAATCCTGCAACGCCCAAGCGATATGAGACTGTCGGCCAACAGCATTGACGCATGACTCAAGCCAAGTATGAATGCTGGCTTGTTGAGTATTTTTTCGGTAACTGAGATTTTGATAGTGAGCGACCGGTTGGCTGCAGGTGTTGAGTAAACGGGACGTCCGGTGACAAACCGTTAACCCACCCAAACCAAAGGCAGAGGGGGTCTGTCGATTTTTAGTCAGGTAAATAAACAGCGTCTCATCTGCCTGTGCCGGATCCGTAGCATTAATCACCTCAAGGTAACGCGCAACCTGCCGGGGCTGGTCCTGCGCATTGAGTTTGTTTTCGACAACGATCTGACGTTTACCATCAGTTATCCACAGATCAATCTGATCTCCTTGGCCATCCGGACAATGTTCTTTCAGTACGGTTACAGATGTCGGATCCAGCCAATCCTGTCGTCCGATAGCCTCCAGGAAGAGTTCCAGAAACCGCGTTCCCTGATAATGCTTCCCCCTTGGATTTAGCAGCGCATAGATAAACCGGGTATGAAGCCGGACTTCATCATTGACTGACAGAACCGAGCTGAGCAGGTTGAAGTCATTCCGTCCCTCTCGTTTTTGTTCTGCTTGTTCCTCGTCAAACGCTTCCAGCGCAGAAAAGAGCTCTTCCCATGGCTCCATTTACATTTCTCCTCGATAAAAAGTTAGAGCGGCACCAGATTTCGCTCTGAGGCGACTTAGCTTTCTCGATTAAAGCTCCTCATCGGCGTAGTGGCATAGTGAAGGAGCTATATCAATATCAGGTCATCGCGGTTATCTGAATGTGGGGAGAAATGGTCGCTTACAGCTATACATACCCACACACTTACCCTGTCACTCAGGAGAGGGTAAGTGTGTTAGTGGGTCCGTTTTGAACTGGCGTTGAGAGTAGCGCCTCACTCATACCTTTTTCTTCATCAATCGCCCAGTAGTATTGTCCATACGGTAATCAACAATACTTCCATCAATGATTCGTTTTACGACTTCCCGAGCGGTTTCGAGCGGAACAGAGAACCATTCTTTCGGGTGATATTCTTTTCCGTCTTTTCCGGTGAGCGTCATCTTAATTCGCTGAGCGTGCAAGAACCCATGAATGAGGGTCTCAAACTTGTTCGGATTCAAGTTGTAGCACTCTATCGACGCAAGTTTTTTGACTGGTGCTTCAAGGAACGCTGTATCTCGCTCCGCATTTTTTGTCCGCTCATCTACCGTCAGTTCGGTATAACCAATTTTCAGTAGATTCGGAATTTCCCTAAGTGCTGGCTTATCGCTCAACGTCGTGACGAAATAAATTTGACCAACCCTCTTATCCTTGTGATTTACATTGTTGAAAGCATCGACGATCGACTCAGCATCACGGATGATACTCCGTCCGTTGGGATCTTGGTAAAGTCGTTTTGCCAGAGACCGCAGGAGATGATTAGACTCCGTCCCATTTTCAAAAATTACTCTGAGCCTAGGGTTATAGCGACCGTCACGATCTTCTCGGTGCTCTCCAACCTCGTCTATTAGGCATATAACTCCTTCAAGAATGAAAGCATCACCAGGCTGTACCTGCGTGGCATATTGAAATCGAGTGGTCTTTGCATCGCTTTTCCTAAGCTTTAAGTGCAGCTCCTTAAAGATCGGCTCAAATGCGTAAAAATCATGACAAACTTTTCGTTGAGCGATCTCATCAGGTTCTTCTCGACTGCTCGCAAATGAAACATGAACCGGATCAAAGAGGGACTGGTCACCTTGTTCAAGCGCTGAGAATACCTCACTCGCAAAAATATCATCAAGTGAGGTGACGTTTTCCGCCTGACTCACGTCTGTTTTCGGTATTGACCCATCCGACTTGTTCAAGACGTGGGAAGCCGTCTGCTCATCATGTGCGCCAGTTTCTTCCTGATTGAACGACAGTGCGGACTCGGGAAGAAGATTATGACGGTCGTATGTTTTCAAAGCTGACAGGAGTTCTTCCTTCTCAGCGTAGCTTTTTAACCTTCGAGCGAGAAGCTTTTCCTTTAGGTCATGGCCATCAGCCTGCGGAGCTTTTCCTTTCTCATCGACGAACGCACTGATTTCTTCAAATCGAGAAACCTCAAGAGGTGTTGTGCCTGAACTAGATTTCTTTGCCTCGGCGTCAAAAAGACCGAATTCATCTGGGCCGGACAATACGTCATCTAGTGAAGGCCGACCAGCGGTCTTCCTGCTGTTGTGATAGATCGGTGGCATATCATATCCCTCTTACAATATCTGAGCCTGCGCTTTGCGCTCCTGATCCTTTTTTCTAAGATAGGCTAGCGCGAACGCTAGGCGACGCTCATACGGATCACCAGCCGTCACCGAGGGCTCTCGCTTTTTCTCGTTGAGAAATTGATTAATTCGGGGCCAGAGGATTATTGCCTCTTCTTCAGACATCTGTGATCGCATACCAACTACGGTGTCTTGAATGGTCTTGAGCACTGAGGGCGTCACGGATTTTGAAAGAACCTCGTAAGCTCCCTGGAAGGGGTTCACTTGACGAATCAGATCAATGTTTAGGCTCTCGATATTGACAAACTTTTTCCCAACACGAACAAACTTGCGATTAGGCTCACTGTTGCCAGCACCAGCGTCGGGAATCGACGGTTTATCTGTATCTCCCTGATAATCCAGTTCATCTTCTTGCACCCCTTCAGGCGTAATGATCTGAGCACCTTCAGGCAGGTCAGACTCATCGAACAGCCCTCCTGTAGACTGGATAGCCATAGAAGCGTGTACTGCCTCTGAGAGAGTGCTTATCTCGTTGTCATTCATATCTGGATAAAGCGTTTCCACGACCTTCGGAATTTCCACTTGCTCCATAACCTCCGGGTCATCATCACCTGTCACTGCCGGTGCCATGACTTCAGGCTTTTGGAGAATAGCGGCCTTGATGTTATCCATATTCTCCAGTGCCTTCATGACCTTGTCGGAGACAGGCGATGTGGTGTCTTCGATGACTATAGTGCCAGGATCGACTTCTTCGCCAGGCCGAACCCTAGACCTCGGTTTGAAGTTAACAGTGGGAGCCAAGACCTGCTCCATCAGTAGCGATACGGTAATCGCCTTGAGCATGTTGTTGACCGATGTTTTGACGTCGTCATCCTCTGCATCTGGCTGGGCAATCAGGTTGGTGAACTGGGCGTGTGATTTGCCTTCTGAATCGCGAGTCGTACGTCCGATAATCTGGATGATTTCGGTGAGCGAGGAACGATAGCCAATGGTCAGAACATGCTCGCACCAAGGCCAGTCAAATCCTTCCTTCGCCATTCCCAAGGCAATGATGATATCCATGTCGTCTGCCTTGGAAACATTCCTGAGATAGTTCTGCACTTCTACACGAAGAGGATTATCGTCGACCAGATCGGCAACCTTCAAAAGCCGTCCAGACTGATCCTTCACTGTAATAATTCCGGTTTTCATATCCTTCTCGACGACATCACCGATAGCATCGATGATGCAATCGACCTCAGAATACTTGTCCTTCGTAGACTCGACCGCGTTAACATTTGGAATATGAACAATCGTCTTCTTCGATGTGTCCAGAACCTCATGCACTGCATCTAGATACCGACCGGTGTAAAAGTGGTAGCCAATCCCTAGTGACTTCAGATACCTGTAGCCATTGAGTTGTTCATAGTAAGAATAGGTAACCTGGGTAAACTTCTCCTCATCCTCGGGCAACAGAATCGGAACGGCGTCGCCCCGGAAGTACGACCCCGTCATTGCTACGATGTGGGCGTTAGAGCCTGCCATAACACCATCAATTAGTTCTCCAAGCCTGTTTTCGCCGTCCGCAGATGTATGGTGGAACTCATCAATTGCCAGCAGGGTGTCGTTGAAGTCCGATGGAACCAATTCCTTGTATGCGTTTCGCAGAGTTGCATGGGTACAGATCAAAATGTCTGCGTTCGGATCAGCCGTGAAGCGTATAAACGCTTTGACCTTGCGGTCCTCTCCACCAGGTACGCAAAGATTGTAGTTCGGCTGCACCTCCCAGTCAGCAAAGAAGCCAGCGCTCATGAGATCAGTATCCTTGAAAGAGCCACCGATGGACATTTCGGGAACAGCCACAATGACTTTCTTCAATCCCTGGTGGTGCAGCTTGTCCAAGCCTAGGAACATGAGCGCCCGGGATTTACCCGATGCCGGAGGAGCCTTGAGAAGCAGATATTGCGCATCACGGGCCTCATACGCCCGAGCCTGCATTTCACGCATGCCCATCTCATTCAGGCTCGAGCTTTTGCCAGTCTGCTTGTACTGGACGGTCATTAGATCAGCCATGTTCACTTACTCCCTTTGGCTGTTTTCTTAGCAGGCTTCTGTGCTTTCTCTTCCGCAATCAATGTTTCGTAGCGGGCGAAGAGGTGCTCCAAACGCTCAGTGGTATTGTGGAATGGTCTTCCTTTGAATAAACAGTCTACTGCACTATCCAGTGTTTTGTGCGCGGCCAGAAGGGCATCAGGCATTTTTGATGGATCATACAGTTCACTTAATGACTTTTCGGGATAATCTTCCCTAATCAATAAAATATCTTCGGCAATATCAGCAATATTTTTCCGCTGTTCGCCACTTACTTCTGGCCAGGGAAAGGTGTGATAGACCAACTTGTTCGAATAGCTATAACGACTTTCTAAACGACCACAAGTTAATCGCATCCAGTCCAGATGGCATGCGGAGGAAACAATTCCGAAGGTAAAAATGTCTGCATCTGGGATCGTGAACACTTTATTCGTCGCAATATATGACTTGTCATAATACCCTATGGGGACATAAGGCCGTCTCTCAGAAGAGACGATCGGAACCACTAAATACCTTTCCGGATTTCGAGTATCCCTAAACAAATGAGGTTCTGACGCAAGCTCTTTCATTAACTTATCACTGCTAGCGAGCCGGTCACGGCGTGTGGCTTCTATGCGGTCTTTCACGAGAGGCATTTTTTCAATATCCTCTTCATTCGCATCTTTTAGCCATAAGCACCATCGTTCAATGCCATTAATAAACTCATCCGCACCAATGAGCCTCTTAAGCCATTTTTCCGCTAATGGCTCATTTTTTACCAAATTAATTTTTTCTGAGGCCGAGAGCGTTAATGGTGCGCTTTTGCTATAGTAATTCCCATATATCATTGGGCTAACCTCAAAAAGAGGTTTTGTCCTACTAGATATAGTTATATCGCTACCCTCTATCAGATAGGGGTTAATGTTGCTTACTTCTCGAAATCTCCATTTTTTATCTGACATTGTAAAAAGTTTTTTGGGAGATCCGTTATTAACATTGCTTTTATCACGAAGCCCTATTATGACAACATGAACGCCTGCATTACCCTTTGCGCTATTTCTCCAGGCGAACGATTGATAAGCATAGGATATTTCTAATCCACCTGACAGAACAGAAGGCCAGATAGTTGCAACTTGCTCCCCCTGACAAATAGAATTGGTCGATACGAACGCACACTCTGACTTACTTCCCCTAATGTAAGATGCCCCTTTCCAAATCCAGCAACTTACAAAGTCGAGCATTTTATATTTTCTGAAGGAGCTAAATACGAAGTCCATGTCAGAGTTTTGCTCAGGAGATCGATTTCTACTTGCAACGAATGGAGGATTGCCACAAATGTAAACCTCTCGGGGAGTGTTTTGATTGTCCGAAGTCGGGCAAACATCCCGCCATTCCATACGCAAACTATTTCCACACACTATATTTCCGGAATCTCTTAAAGGTAGTGCAGCATCCACATACCCGAACTTGTTCTTGAAAGCCACGTTCATCTGATGTTCAGCCAGCCAAAGCGAAAGCATGGCCACTTCATGTGCGAAATCATCGATCTCGATCCCATGGAACTGAGATAGCCTAATCCCTGAGTAATACATTTCAGTTTGGTCCGAGACTATATTCAGTGCATCAATAACCTCCATTTCGAGCTTCCGAAGCTCTTTGTACGCAATGATGAGGAAGTTGCCAGAGCCACATGCCGGATCAAAGATGCGTAGATTCTGGAGACGTATAAGCAATTTTTTAAGTTTTCGCCCGTTTTTCCGGCTTTTCTCAAGCTCGGCATACAACTTGTCGAGAAAAAGTGGCTGAATCACCTTCATGATGTTGGAGACAGAGGTGTAGTGCTGCCCAAGGCTTCCCCGCTGGTCATCATCAATGACCGCCTGGAACATCGAGCCAAAGATGTCTGGATTTATCTCAGACCAATCCATGCTCCCGCAATCAATCAGAAGTCTTCTGGCCTTTCTGCCAAACTCTGGAATAGGCTCATCCACCTCAAAGAGTCCACCATTAACGTAGGGGAACTCCTGGAAGTGAGCAGCCATAGATGCTCGCTCAGGTGCCTTATCATCCAGATTCAGGACAGTGAAGAGATCTGAGAAAAACTGATCGACGTCGGAGCCATCTTCTTGAGTCGTTGACTGAATGGCAGATGTCATCTGGCCATGAGCGAAGATGCCGGTGTCTTCGGCGTAGAAGCAGAACAACAGGCGAGTCAGGAAAACGTTTAGAGCATGAATGTCCTCAGCCTTCGAGAGGTCATTGCGTTCTCGGATTAGATCAAACAGCCGCCCCATCTTCTCAGAGGCTTTAACGTCAGCTGGATGCTCTGAGTACATGACTGCCTTCTCGTATCCAGCCAGCGGGAGAAAGAAGGCATACTGTTTGTCCAGTTCACCCATCGTAGTCTCAAGGCGCTCTTCTGCCTTGAGATCGAAAGCCACCAGGCTATTGAAGTCAGTGACGATGACAAAGCGGATATCGTTCCTTGACACAACTTCGCTTGCCTTGAGCGAGTCGGCTTCGGCATTCAAATCTATCCCCTCTGGAACGGTTCGGAAATAGAGCTTCTTCTTCAGCCCAATATCATTACCGCTTGCAACGTTCCGGCTATCGTCACCTTTACGAAGGCGAGTTATGGTGCTCTTCGGAAATCCGTAGGCATCAAGGAAGGAGAAAATGAACTCATTCGGATTGAGGTTGGAGCAGGCCTGCTCCATGGATTCGATAATGCGTGCCTGACTAATCGCCATGTACAGACTCCTGGTGCCAATCGTTTTTTTGAGCTTTCGGATACGAGCAAGTTATGAAGACAGAATAAATACTTAGCTCCAATTTAGATGTCGAATGATACGACAGAGGTATCAAACAGGCAATTCCGAGTTTCTGGATAGGTCGACACGTAACAAGCTGAGGCGCGGGCGCTATAAACGGCAATACAAAAACTATTACCTTTATCGCACCTCACTATCCCTCTCCGCGATTCTTGCCATCACCCACTCTTCGACTTCACTCTCCAACCAGGCCTTACGCTTACCCATCACGGAGATGTTTTTGGGGAAGTCGCCTTCTTTCATCAAGTTGTAGATGCTACTGCTGCACAGTGAGGTCTTTTCCATAACTTGTTGCAGTTTTAAAAGCTTCATGATTGGTCCTTTTAGTAAAAAGCCCGTCAGCTTGGGACGGGCTAGCGGAAAACTATTAATTAAATCAGTGCTCTGGAGGCTGTAGGCTATCTAAATGCGCCTCCAAGCGATCCAGCTGCTTCAGGTTTGCTCTGACGAGACGGCGCATGTGAGTGAGGTTTGCATTCATAATACGCACCATCTCAAAACCGGCTTCGGTCTCTTCAATGATGGGCCTTTCCCAGTCGTGAGCGCGGTTAAATGCGGGTTTTGAGTACCGGTGTTTCAGGGCTCGACGGATATGTTCACTGAAAACCGCATGCCCCTTACCGTTTTTCACCCGTACAAAGCTGTTGTAGTACCAGTGCATTTCTAAACTACCACGCAGCATTCTCACCCGGCAGCCATGATGGCCAGGGTAGCCTCTCGTTTCCTTGGTTCGATGAGCCTCATTATGCGCCCAAAAATGGTCCGACAGTCGCTGAGCGAGATAGCGTAGACGCGCTCGCTCCATGTCCAGGCTTTTGAATAGCGATTGTAGGTACTGTCGACAGTGATCAAGCGCCATTCGCCGCCCCTGGTAATGATCAAATTCCTTGGCACGCGCCATCTCGTGCCACTGCTCGGTAATCTCCTCGATAGTATTGGGTTTGTTCATTAGCATTCTCCTGTTGGTTGATGTTCAAGAAAAATGCTACTGGTAGTAGAGACAAACCCACGGGTCCCTAATTTGCCAATTTGGGCAAAAGTAGCCGTTTACCCCAAATTATCTGGAATTTTTATCGACTTGGCGGCGTGCTTTAAGCTTCCGGTTGAGAAATGCTTCCAGCTTGTCAGCATTCAGATATGAGATGCCGCAAATCGCCAGGATAACGGCAACAAAGCCGAGGAACGCAATGAGTGTGACGGACATATCGATCATGTGAGTTCTCCTGTTTCCGTTCTTTGAGTGCAAATTTCAGCCTATGCTGCATCTGACTCCCTTTGTTCCTTTGCGACAGAGGCAATCAGATGGCGCGAACAACCCAGGATGTCCTGGATTTCACTATAGCTATGACCGGAGCGCAGTAAACTGGCTATGTGTTGCCGCCTTTTCAGATCAGGTTGACGCCCCTGATACTTACCCTCGCTGCGAGCCTTGTTGATCCCTTGGTTCTGGCGTCGACGCCTATCCTCGTAATCTTTGCGGGCTACCGCTGCCAGCATGTCGAGCATCATGCTGTTGACAGCCTGCAAGATAGAGTCGGTAAAGCCGGTGTCGTCTTTTTTGTCCAATGCCAGCCAACTCGTTGGTAACTCGGGCGAGACAATCGCCAATCGCTTGGCTGCCAACTTCTGTTTGAGCGTATCCCAGTCCTGCTTTTTCAGACGGGCAAGCCGGTCTATCTGTTCTACCAGCACAATGTCACCTTCACCAGATTCGGCGATCAGTCGCATCAGTTCGGGGCGATGCAGCGTGGCACCGGAGACGTTCTCGGTATAAAAGGCAGCAATGCGCTGATCGTGTTGCTCGGCAAACTGGATTAGCGATGCTTTGGCCCTCGCGGCATTTTGTTCCTGGGTCGATGCTCTCAAATAGGCGCGTATAAACATTAAGGCCTCCTTGGTCTGTTATAGGTGGTTCCGCCTGGCCGGTCTGTTTTAAATGGTTCCTTATCATGTTGAACGGCTTGCATTGTTGGTTCTCCTGATGTGTACCCATCAGGAACCACCTCAAGAGTCGAAAAACTCCCCGAACGGATCATCTTCTCGGAGGATCGGATTGACTCTGAAGTCATCGAACGGATCGCCTGCGTCTTTTTGACTCCCGGTGCCGGAGGTTGTCGTGCTGCTTGGACCATTTTCTTCCCTACCACCATCTCGACTAAACGACGCCATCTTTTTCTCGAATTCAGGAAACGTCATTTGCCCATCGGGCCCCTTGGTGAAAACCGTCTTGTAAGCATCGACTGCGGCCATTGCGAAGCGAATGAGCAGTAGGACCACCCAGAGCACGAACAATAGATACCATGCGTAAAGCGCTGCATCGGTACCCCTTAAGGCGAGCTCCACAACTCCGATCCCGGCGAGCCCCACTGCTACTATTCTTGTCACCCTCATCATGGTTTCAGCCCCCGATAGCTCTTTACTTCGAGGCTACCAGAACCTGAGAAAATGCAAGTTTTGCCAAGCATTAGGCCGCTCTGAACCGCTCTGACCTGCTCGAACAACCATGGCATTTTCACTTTGTCGTAGAAATCATTTGTCATCACCATCAGATCCTCTAAGCCTAGGTTTGGAACCAGCAGCGCACTACCTTGATATCGAACTCGCGGATAGTTGGATGGCTGGAATACTCCATGAGGGAGGTCGTCCTCATCGCCCAGCCACTGTCTGAGCCGCAGATCGATACACCAACCCTGTTCGAGCTCGATCCAGCAATGGGGAGCAGTGGCCATTCGGCTCAGTCGGTCCTCTGCGTATCCGATACGACATTGATGGAAGATGCCTTGCTCACTCAGGGCGTTGCTGATCACAAAGGTCAGGCAGTCGCTAGCGATTTTGGCGTCTTCAAGCGGCAACAGCGCGAACTCAAGTTCATCATGCCAGTCACTCATGGTTGGGCTCCTTGAACATCAGCTGTTGGCCCTGTTCATACAACACCGGATAGGTGAGCGGCTCTCCGTCCTGAAATACGGTGTTTGGTGGAAAGTACATCACTATCCAGGGAGGCATGTCGGCGCTGACAGCACTATAGAACTCACCTACTGGAAAGGTGCGTTCGTCACCGGACTGCCGAAATATCAGCCGAGAATATTCCTCGGGATGGTTGGCAGCGATATTATAACTGGCAGCTTCTCTCCCAGTGACATAGCTTGGAGTCTTCCAGTAAGTCGGCTGCTGGATGTTGTAGGCGATGATGCAGTTACTCTTACCACAGTCATATCGCTCCGATGTTACCGACCACAACATGAGTGGGTGCTCGTCAATCTCCGGCGTCTTTACGTCTGTGAGTTTCGTTGCCGTAATTGACATCGACTCGGCGGCATGGGTGATAGCCTCATCTACGACCGTAACATAGTGCTCATAGGCGTCATCCTGATTCGCCGCCAGTGACCCCGGCATCCAGCCAATAAGACTGGGTCGCGCCGAAGGGTTGTCCGGGGTCGCCATAATGTCAGTCGCGTTAAACATAAAAGTCTGGGTTCCAGACAAATGTCGAAGTGGGGCATCAAATGAAGTCGCCAAGCTGGCGACATCTAACAATGTTGTAAACAAGCCTTTGCGGTAAGAGCGAGTGCCGTCTGGTGAGTCCCGCAGATCCTGATCGTAAACGCCACCGGCACGTGCCAGGTTCAGTGCGCGGGATGATTCGTCGTCATACTTCCGAGGCGTAGCAGCGCAACCCGCGAGCGCGGCTGTAGTTACAGCAAAAAAAAGGGTCTTCAACTGGGTCATTTTGAACTCCTGCGTTTACTAAAATACTCGCACAAAGTTTCAAATATGCAAGAGACAAAATAAAAAATAATCAATTAAATCAATACTTTGTACTTTAAGTACAAACTTCGTTGAATTAGAAGAGATGCGCTAGGAGCGCCGCTCTTGCTAGACTTGCTGGCAGGTTTTCTTCGGTTGAGACGAGGTGGTAGGCAGCCGGAAAAGGATCAGGAATTCCCAGTTTCCCACTTATCCCAGTTTATAATCATGGGTAGTAACCGATTGGGCCAATCAGAGATAAACTTTCTATTTTTGGGTAGTAGAATGGGTAGTTGTGGGTGATGAATAACTAAAAAATAATATAAGACTTTGTTTTTTAAGGCTTAAAATCTTTATTATTTGAGCAGATCCAGAATATTGAATAAAACTCACTAACACTCAAAAAACACACCTCCAATTAAAAAACTCACTTTATGGTGGGTTTTCATTCAATTGGTGAGTATTTTTCACTGCTAATCTCGAACTATTAGTGAGTACAAGGGGTGGCCGTATGGCTAATGATACAATCGGGCGTTGCCGACGAGGAGAGTAATCCAAATGGGTGTTTTTAGATTTTTAGGTTTTTTAGCATCTACAGCCTCAAAGGATAGTCGTATCTAGATAGATACGCGGTCTTAGTTATTGTAAAGGAGACAAAGATGTGAAGCTGCTATACAGTTGATTTACTTTATTACAACCCCTTCACTTTCAGCTTTCTTCAAGGTTTCAATGAGTAACTTACTTTGTTTCTCCGTTGGTATTTTTTTAGGAATTTGTGTAGCGACTCTCATAATTTCAAGCTCTTTCTCGGTAAAAACGTCTAAAGAACCACACTGAAGCAGCAGGCTAGTCCATTGTTTTGGCTCAATTTTTAAGACCGCTTTTTGAGCCTCAATTCCATCGTCCATTTTCTGTATTTTTTGGGCCTGCTTTTTTTCATTCTGTATAACTTCTTGTGAGACAAGGCTGTCTTTAAAACCCTGTGGCAATAGCTTAACCAAGCTTTCTGAATTCTCTTTTAGCCTTTGCCAGCACCCTTCCTTTTTACACCACTCGGTAACGTTAGATATTCCTTGTGGCGGTCGAGTAATCTCATCATGGACAAACTCTGAAGTTATTTCTAGGGCCCTTTCTAAATCATTTGATATAAGCTGCTTATTCCATATATGCATAAAATCTATAGACTTGTCGAGCGTTGAAGAGTAATAGCCCAATAGTGCTAATGTATAAGCAACAACGTTTGCTCTATAACCACCATTATACCAAGGCTGAGCTGAAACCAACTTTTCTGTTTTTCTAAAAATGATGGCGCGAGCAATAGCTCTTTTGTAATAAAACTCGTTAAAGTATTTAGATGATTTTTCCCATTCAGAGCCAATACGCTTGGCATACTGAGCAAAGTTTTTCTGAGCTCCAAGGTTAACGAATCTTGGATTTTCGTCCCAAACGTTCTCAAACTTAGCAAGATCAGTTTTAGTGAACATCTGTGGTTTGGGGTTTTCTGCCTGAAACTTTTTCTTTTCGCCTTGAGTTAGCTTGCTTTGCGCATCAGTATATTGACCACGGGCACGCTCATAAAACCATTTTGTCTCTCTTAGCGCCCCTTGTTGAGCGGGGGCCCATATACGCCTCGAGAACTCTTCCATACGAATATGAAACGGATGATTTGAAAAGAAATCAGCAGCATTTACTTTATTCTGAGTGTTTGCGTATTCAGAAATCTTCGGCACGACGACTTCACTTTGTTCGCTATCAATTATTGATAGCTTCATCTGAACAAAAACACCTTCCAAGGAAATCTTATCTTTACGACTTGTATGAAATAGTGAAGCAGTGGTTTGACCGCCATTTACTATTTGAAGATCTTTCATCCGCACCACTTCAAGTCCGGAACTTCCTAGCCTAACTTCTACTTCCTGAGCTGTGGCAGTAATACCATTATTATAGGCAAAGAACATTTGCGGCTCATTGATAATGGTACTTCTTATCCCCTTATTAACATTCCCTCGAGCCTGCAAAAAACATCGTACGTTTTGCTCTAATAATCGAGCTCCATATTTTTCATACATTGATGATAAAATAGCTGCTGGAATTACCATCAAGTAAGACTTGTAAGTATCTGAGCCTAAATGTGCAGGCAAGCACGAAATCCCTGTTCCATAAGTTTCAGGGAAATTTATATCAAGAATTTCCTTTTGGCCTCGGGAACTTTGTTGCCGCTGCAACCTGGAAACATCCCAAATATGATACGATGCTGGAACTCCTGAAACCTCATCATCTTTAATGACGCTTACTCGACCACTCAAAACTCGCTCAGAGAACAGATAAAAATTTACCTTTTGAATTGCGCGTCCTCGATCATAAACTTGCCTTGATAGCCCATATTCCGGGGCTGTCTCTTCGAGATCTTTGAATAACTCCTTGAGTTTACTTGCTTCAAAAAACTTCGTAACTCGCTTAAAAGTGCTATCTACTTCGGTCCCCGTAAGAGAAGCCAACTCCTCTCTACAATCGAAATCTGCAATGATAAGATCTAAAGTACCCTCATCATTAAACCAGTAACCATCAACTCTCATTCCTCTTTGTGCGCGATAGTGACAAAGCTCAAACCCTCCCAAAAACCCGGTATCCATCAACTCATGAGCAACGGTTTCTACAAACTGCGACAATTGAAAGCTACTACTGGCCTCCGCCCCAGCTAACAAGTCCTGCTTGAAATCATGAAAAAAATCTTGGATGGTTTGTTCCATTTTACCTTCCCCATACATCCTTATCTGCGCATAAAAAGTCTCGAACGCTTTCTAACTTAATTTCATAACCAACTCTCGTAAGGCCTGTATGTAATTCAGTTCTTACGATCTTTGGAAACTCACGGTCGACATGGTATGTTTGCTCTTCAGTGACAATAAATTTAGGCTTATCGTAAGCAAGCATTTTCACATAGCCAGCTTTAGCCAGCTTTGTACCAAACATCTCTATAGCTTCAGCGTCAGTGAGGCTTTTCTCAACCGCCTTTACTAACTCGTTCAAGGAAGTTGAAGCGTTTGATTCGGGCATGTCAATCAATCTAAATACTTTGAGAAACAAGCTACTGCTCAAACTTTCAAGTTGATCTTCTGATGAAATTTTAACTGTATTTCTCTCACGACCGGAAAGAGATTTAACTTCAACAGCAGTATCGGAAAATATAAAATCCTGATGAGAGGTTTCAGGTCCCTGCCATGCTTCTAACGCGTCTAGCTCATTATTCATTTCACTTAGCATTTGTACCAGGAACTTAAGTTCACTGAAAAGCCCCCTTACTTCTTCTGCACTAAGCACCCAGCCTTTCTTCCCTGCCATAAATGCTTTCCAGCGTTTTATTTGGGACAGGGCAACAGACAACCCAACCAATGGGTCTGAGATCTCAGAAAGTTCCTGCACCAACGTTTCGCATAAGCTGTAAAAGAGGTCTTGGTCGACATGCTTCTCAAGAACCAAAATCAGGCCTTGATTTCCCGTTGTGCTTAGCATTCTGTAGTCAATATTTATGCCATGGATCGATACCAAGTTTTTCTGGAAGAACTCTGTTCCATCTTCACTCATTTCATAAATAAAAATACAGTGACCACTAGAGTCCTTTCCCCAGTACAACGGAAGATGTTTACTTTCTCTTATTAGCCTTACACTCAAGTCTTCTGAAGGAGTTTTAATATCATCCCAAGGTCTAAATCTATTCATCATCGTCTTCGACCTCATCTTGGATCAAAGTGTCTAGATCTATTCCAATAGATTTTTCCAAGTAAACTCTATTCGCCACTACTGAAACAGTATGAAAGTAATCTACTTTGGGGAAGCTAAGAACGAATGCAGGAACAGAAACGTTTTCGTTATCGCCATCAACCAGATTCAAGTTATAAATGATAAGGAGGGGCTTATTTCTTTCAACTCTATAGTACCTGTCTGCTGGTTTCTTTATATCCCTTCCTTTTTCCTTAGCATCAGCGACCGCTTTCTCCATCGCGGCATCTCTTTGCTCTTGGGACAACCCATAATGCTCATGTCTTCCTCCAACGCGCGCTTGATTCACCCTCCAGTTGCTTTCACCTTTAACAAAGGTCGCCCTGCGAGTTCTTGGAGACAAGGTATAGTCATGCTCTAATGTACCAGGCTTTTCTGATACTAAAGCCACATCAGAACATGCGTATTTATTTATGATTGAATTCAAATACTTTAAAGCAAAATTCCGCTTTTCCGATGTCTTAGGTGAGCACTTAAATTGGTTTAAAAATTCGACTATTTTATTCGTATCAACATCACCTAAATACCAACCCTTCCCACCTACAGTTGGTAATATTTTTCTATCTTCCACACCAAAGTTCTCTTTCCAATACTCAGCGATCAGCCTCTGATTAAAGTCGTTTATTGACCTCTCGTTTGGAAGAATGTCACTTTCAACAGCTTTTTCACTGTAGTTTTGCCTAACAGTTATGCTTTCAGCAGACCTCATCTTATTAGCAGCAGTAACTAACAAAGTATCAGGATGGGACATCACGTATAAACCGAAATCTTTAGGACTTAGACCGTCAAGCCTCATTTGAATAACCTGATCACGCAAATCTTCTGAAGATATTGCAATGTGTGAATACCAATCTATGGAGTCTTGGGGTAAGTGAACCCTGCACAAATCATCATAACCTGAACGATAACCGAACCAACGCCCCATCTGCATAAGCGTGTCGTACATTCGAGTATTTCTGTACATGTAACTAATACATAGGCCCTCAATTGTAAGACCACGTGAAAGACTTAAACCACCTACAGCAATAGCTGTTAAACCATGACCATCTCTTTCATATTTCTTGTAATCAAGTGGCTCATCGGACTTACTGTTAACAACAAAAGTTCTTATGGATTCAACAGCATCATACAAAGCACGTTTTAGTTCTTCCCAAGAAACATCTGCATCGTTAAAACCAGCTTCAAAAACCTGCTTCAACTTTTCCATGTTTTCATTTTTTTGAGAGACTGAATCCGGCATCAAATAGTTTGCCTTGATAGCTTCCTTCAGTTTTTTTAGATATACGCTGATGTGTGTGCGAACTAACTTTTGAACATCCACAAACCTCGACACATTGACAAGCATTGAGCAATGCTTTTCATCTTGCCTTCTTATCTTTCTGATCGCTTTTACTACAACAAATTGCCGTATAGCCCTATAAAGCGATGGAGGAAGATCTTGAACATCGAAATCTTTTTTATGGACGAAAGGAATGTAGTTCTCTGCATCATCAATTGTTTCCAAAATTCGATCAGAACTATCCTCATCCAAAAAAACCCTGTCAGGACCAAAATATGTTGTCGGAGCATCAAGACAATAAATAAAGTCCCGAGGAAAGAGCTCTTCTCGCAACTGTTCATCACCATATGCATCGGGGTTAATGAAAATATTAGCGAACGGAGTTGCTGTGTACCCTACGTAACAAGACTTATCAAATAAACTTAAAATTTCTCTAATTCTTCGGTTTGTTTGTGTAGGGTCAGTATCTTCCTTTTTAGTATTGATCGACGCGTTATCAGCTTCATCATCGATCATCAGCATAGGAACGTCCTTAATTTTTCCATGCCCTTTAGAATTCAATTCATCTAACCAACGGTGTAGTGATTTTAATGTTGAAACATTTTTTTTAATAACGAGTATCACCGGCTGACTAAAGTCGTTGATACTCCAACCACTGTGATCTGCTGTCCTCTTATTAAAATCTGCATATATGTTAGTCAAAGTTGCTGGATGCGGATAATCGTCATGACCAACACCAACAATTTTCCACTTGTCTTCAACGCGTGTCCTACCAACAAAGCCTTCATCAACTCGTTCCTGCGTCTGTTTACGGAGGTTATTATGAACACCTGCGATTACAATAATGAATTTGTATCCAGCATCTGCCGCTTTTGCCACCAACCCCAAGTAATTCGCAGTTTTACCCGATTGCACGTGACCAATAACCAATCCACGTCTATCCCACACACCAGGCGACGTTGGATCTTGAAGATGGCCAAGTATTTTCGTACCTACATCACTCAAAGACTGAACTACTGTAGGAGACCATTTCTCTTTCTTAAGATGCTTTTCATATGCATCAGAATAATACCATTCAATATCTTTACGCTTATATACCCACTCTTTATCATGAGTTGCTTCGGGATCGACAAGTGAAACACCCAACCCCATTCGAGAATCTATTTCATAGTAGGCTTCCTTTGCACAACTGATTGCATCACCTTCGTCAAGACCTAACACCTTTGCCAGATCTACTGCTAAAGCATCAACTTCTTCGCGTTTTGGAACATACTCTGACCAACGCGTTTTTGCTGCAGTGATCAATGAAACAGTAAAATTTTTTTTTGCCTCCAAATTCTCTTTCTCATTTTCCATTTTTTATTCCTTCAAAATATTGTTCCACCAGCTCCTTGTGAGCATCAAACATACGTACAGAATCAATAACATTCCGAAACATATCAACATTCATCTCACCAGAACCAAATAAGGACTTTCTAAGCTCTTCGAGCTTTTGTAAAACATTGTTTTTCTCTATTGAGAATTGATCAACGCTTTTAGGCGCTGAAGAGTAATCCGAGTAGATCATCTCTACCGGAATTGCTGCTGAAACAGCTTCCAGATATGAACGTAAAGTTGAAGACTGTTGGTCTGACAACCCCTCTTTTAATATTTGCAAAAGAGGATGAGATAAATTCAACTCAAAACGAACTCGATTTCTATCACCATAACGCTCCCAAATTGACTCAGGAGAATCTTGGAAAAGCTTCTGCCCTCTACCTCGATGAATTCTGGTGCTTGTGCCAGTAACCTTAGATAATATCTGTCTAAGTCTTTCTCTAACTTCATGCGGCGGTCTTGCTCGCGATTTTTTAATATCAATTGTCCAGCTTTCATCTAGAGCATTTGGAAAATCAATCTGAACTCTAGCAAGCTTGGTCGCTTCACCTTTGGGAACTAACCTGAACCAGTCTCCCCAAGCCATAAGCCTGCCATTTCGGTAGATATATGCTCCCTGATTTGAGATGAAGCTGCTACGATCTTCGTAGAAATCATATTCCTTCGCCGTGAGCTTGCTATGATGCGGTAGGATGTATGGCTGAATAACTACTTCCATACCATCAACGCGGACTATTTCCTTTGGCAGTATCTGCGTCGCTTTTATTTTTCGACAGAATGGATCGAATGCATCTGTGGGGTTACCATTTATACGAATGCTAAGTTTGGGATGATGTTTAACTTCACCAGCTAGAAACCTATGAAAAACCAGAGACAAATGGCGTTCAACGAGATCTAGTTTTTCAAAAACAACTTCATCTCGCTTGCTACCATACTGGTCTTCAAACAACCGATCTAACTTAGTCCAGACAACCGCTGTACCAGTCTCACCTAAGTGCCCTAAGTACGGTATTTTTTTGATATCACCGTCATCCAGAATTGACAGGCACCATTCGTCTCTCTTACTTACATGATCTAGATCCCATTCAGCTCCACAAACTATTGAATTTATCGAGCTGACGACCGTCAAATTTCTACATTGTGAAAATGAAGCTGTTTTCAAACCCAAACCAAAGCGACCCAGATCATTAGGCTCTCTAGTCTGCTTGGGGTTAGCTGAGCCATGTTTCATTGCAAGTAGAAGTTCGTCCTGTGTCATTCCACTTCCGTTATCTATGATAACCAGTGTCGGCTCTTCACAAGTCAAATCACAGTAGACATCGACTTCAGTCGATCCAGCCGTGATACTGTTATCTATTATGTCAGAAACAGCTGTCGCCAAGGAATATCCAAGGTCTCTCATAGACTCAGACAATGACGAAGCACTTGGTGGCAATGTATACTCTCTGGCCATTAACTTTTCACTCCCTTAAAAACTTATGAATCTGTTCTACGATCTTTCCCGGAGCTTCCTTTGACTCACATTCCCAAGCAGTAAAAACGTGCCAACCATCAACAGCTAATTCCCTGTTCTTTTCTTTGTCTCGCTGAACAGTTCGTTCAAGCTTTTGTCTCCAATACTCCATTCGTGTTTTGGGCATACGCGGATTCCGCCGTATCGGTACTCCAGGTTACTCTCATCTAAATTAATTTTTAACGGAGTAACTCCAGTACAACCTTGCCTATCTGCTGTGCCAAATATGGTGGCACAGCATTTCCTACCTGTACATACTGCTGCGTTCTATTCCCTTCAAACTTGTAGTTATCTGGGAACGTCTGTAATCGCGCGGCTTCACGCACGGTTAAGCTACGGCATTGTTTAGGATCATAGTGAATAAAGTAGTGACCATCTTTTGACATGTGGCTCGTTACCGTTGTAGAGCACTTATTAGCTGCTTGAGTACGGAACCTATCGTCGTGCGCGCCAGTTTTCCAGTTACCATGAGCAGGAGCTAACTGATCTGGAAAGCTCTTAGATTTTGGTGAAGAGCCACCACTGAGGTAGGTATATGCAGAGCTATATGCATAGCGCAACAAGTCACTCTCCATATGGGCGCGGGTCTCATGATTTAGAACACATTTGGGTTTATTATCTATATACCAATCCCAAAGGTGCCTAGGGACCTTTGGGTCCACACCAGCAATATCCTTACTACTTCGAGATAAACCTTTTCTCGGCTTTAAATCTAGCTCTTCTGTATTCGAGAAGGATTTACTAAGGAGCCGTTTTACTGTTTTGGCATGCCTTTCAACGATCTTCTCCCAAGCCTTGTTGTCATCTTTTTGCTTAGATAGTCCACTTCTTAATTTTGGCAAGTCAGAAATTGCCTGCTCAACAGTAACGTGTTCACTACTTGGCAACAAAGTATCAGGATATTTATCAATGTCTTCTCGCACGCCCAGTAAAATTACTCGATGTCTCGCCTGAGGCACACCATAGTCCTCCGCCTTAATAAGAAAATCGCTCGTCTTATCATAATCTGGGTTGGCAGGATCATTAGCAGGCTTAACTAGAGAGTAAACGTTATATTTCGCTCCATGTATGGCCGTCACTTGTTCAGGGTTACGTAAGTCTTTAAGCATCTGGGGGAATATTGGCTTATCTTTAACCTTGGCAGAAAGGATCCCCCTGACATTTTCCATGACGAACACATCCGGCTGGGCTATTGATAGCACTTTCAAGTACTCTTTGTACAAAAAGTTTCTCTTATCAGTCTCAGCCTTATAGTCTTTTATTCCCGCATTTCTTGAGCGACCGACCAACGAGTATGCTTGACAAGGCGGCCCCCCAATAACGATTTTGGGCCTATTACCATGAGCATTGACTAACTGTTTAATTCTTTCGTGAATAAACTCGTTATCGTCACCCAGAGCTCTTGGTTTGTATAGTGTCTCAGTTCGAGCGGCTTCTGCTTCTTCAGGATGCTGATCAAACAGCTTCTCGCGCGTTATTTGACCACATAGGTAATCGTGATAACTCTGTAAACCCTGTTTATTTTCTTTAAGTTTCCGATATAGTGCGCGCGTTGTCAGCGTCAAATGAGCCGACGACTCTTTTTCCACCGAGAGGCCTATTTTAAAAGGACGATATCCATTTTCGTCTGTAACAGACGAGATCCCCTCACCAAGCCCTCCAGGGCCAGCAAACAGGTCAATTACAAGAATTTCATCGGCTCTCATGATGTAACACTACTACAAGTAAAAATGCCCGAGAATAATACTAGGCCAATCGATATAAACAACCGCTTTGTAGTCCCTTTTCTGCCACGCTTCATCTCAAATACTCTCCCCGTGTTCGATGCGGTAGCCAAGATCGATGTAGCTCGGCCAGGTGTCGGCGCCGCGGAGTCGGGCGATAAGCTCGGTGGCGGCGACGCGATCGGCAATATCTTAGAATTTGGCGCTGTTATCTTAATCACAATCTGAGGTCTTTCGTTGATGTAGTCTTGTTTGAATCCATCATACCCACTCTTTACACCGTTTTGTTGTTACAGATAACGAAAAGCCTCATCCGTCACGACACGCGCTTTTCGTTGTCGTACATACTGGCGCTTAGGCTGTTAACTCAAGGTAAGGTGATACGGAGCGGCGCATCATCTTTTAGCGCGTGCATAGGCGTGGACACTGAAAGTGACCAATGGATGGATTTTTAGGTGCTCGTCATCCATTACAAACCCTTTAATGAGGTATGCTTGGAGAGTTTGCGTTCCCATTGACGAAACTCAGCACCACGACTCGAGCGAACTCGATAACTAACGGCTATCACCAAGGACAGGCCAAGGTGTTGAATGTTATCAGACTTACCGCCTGACGCAGTTGTTCGGTAAAACCGAACAACTGCATTTTCGTCTAATTTACCTTCTGCATAATTGATAGAACACGCTTATGCACACCACTGCTTCTTCGTAGACTTTTCGATCTCAGTAAATATCCTTACATTCTCCATTCGATCTAGATATATGATTTTAATATATTTATTTACTGGGAAATGTGGCGCGTTGGTCACTGGTGTTTGCAGCGAAAGCGGTTTGCCTATCGGCCTAGTTAATGCCGCTCGACGATGTAAAGCTAGCCCATATCAAATGGATTTTTGGGTGTGCCGTCATCAAGTAACTCAGATGCGATGGCTGTTACCTCACCCTGAACGTATGCCCAATACTCTGAGTTATCGATGGTTCTTTCTTTAATTTTCTGAGGGATAAAACGGCTCATTTCCATATTGAAGTCATTGTGTACTTCCTCTTCCGACATTAGCTTGGTTAACGCAGCAGACAGCGCCTGTCGAAAGTCATCTGTTTGCTTGTGTCGGGCGTTGAGTTTCTTCTCAACCAATATCTTGGATAAATCAATCCCGCGCTGCTTAATCCAAACAATATCCCAAATATCACGAGGCTTGATACGCCTTGCTCGATACGCTAATGCAATAAGCTTATCGGCCAATGTTTCTTGTAGTGATTGAACAGGAACTAAGATACCTTCTGTCGGTACAACCATATCGTAATGATTGATTAAAGGACGCTTTTCGATATCGAATGAAGGTATGGCACAGACGTCAATATGCATTTTTTGTCTTGGTAAATCAGGACGATTAGGCGCTTTCACGATACTAACCTTCCACGAAACGGTATCCCCTTGCTGCTCGCCAGAGGGCTTGTTGACCCACACTTCAGTTTCATACTTATTTTGGATATAAGTCTGTATCTCAGACTCCAGCCCCTCAAACTCGGACGGTTTGAAGTCATGGCCACCGTTGAAATCAAGATCTTCTGACAATCGACTGCTGTTGTAGCACATGCGTAGTGAGGTGCCGCCAATAAAGGTTAACCGCTGCAGAACGCCTTGCTTGATCAGCACATCCATAATGTCATGATGCAAGATCTCTTTTTCGATCACGGGCGTGACTGATGCATAGTCAGGGTTTGACTGTACGATTTGGCGAATTTGTTGCTTCAGCATACGCTATCTCCTACACGCTCCCCCATACTTAGCTCTCCAGCATATGTAGATTGCGGCGGCAGTGCTTTAGATCTGCAATCGCTTGTTCTTTGAATGCGCGATACATTTGGATGTCGGGGTCATAGTATAAATTAGGGGCGATTTTTTCGACTGGCCTTTTAGTATGGGTAAATTCGATCACGCCATAAGGCGTATTAAAACAACCACTTCGACCTTTAGTCACTACCGTGGTCCTGCCCATCACAATTTGCGAAATATCACCGGTATGACTGAGCTGGCTTTCCAAGCTGATGTAATTCAATACCCCACTACGTAACTTTTTGATGATTTTATAAATAGCCGTCTCAGGCTCAGGAGGGGTAATCATGCTTTCATAGAACCCTTTTACCACCCGTCTTAGCAAGCCCTTTTTTACGCTATCTGCGAGGAGTTTTCTAAAAGCAGGATCACAGGGCACACCCAACATAAAAGCAAGCTCAGCTGCACTGTGAACGCCTCCGCCAGCGCGAACCGCTTTTGCGAATACGTTTAGTAGCTCATCAGACTTTGCCATAGGTCTACACTAAATTACCAAATAACTCACTTAGCGTAGACCTATTATTAAACCAGCGCAAGAAAATGGTCTACACAAAGTTACTTTATAGGTAACAATGTGTAGACCTATAGGCGGACAAAAAGGCTTTCAGCCAATCAAAACTGAACGATAATTTTGCTAATAACACCTTACGACGGCTATTAGCTGCTACAAAGCGCTTAAACCACCGTTCAAAGGACGCAGAATTATCGTGAAGCTGATAGGCCTCAAAGAGCTGATGCAAATAGCGTGATGCCGCATCGTAGCCACTAGGGCAAGTGCGATTTGCTTGCTCGTGCGCTTGCTGGCAACCAGGCTCACGCTGGCGATAAATAGCGGTTAACGCTTTCACAGACAACGCCTCACCGCTGTGCCATGGCTCCTACCTCAAATACTCTCCCCGTGTTCGATGCGGTAGCCAAGATCGATGTGGCTCGGCCAGGTGTCGGCGCCGCGGAGTCGGGCGATAAGCTCGGTGGCGGCGACACGGCCGATTTCTTCTCGGGGGGTGATCACTGTCGCCAGTTTGGGGAGCATGGCTTGGCTGATGTCGTGACCGTGAAAACCGGCAATCGCAATGTGTTCCGGCACCTTGATCCCGCGTCGTTGGCATTCATATAAAGCACCAATCGCCAGGTCATCGTTGGTGCAAACAATGCCATCCACCTCGGAATGTAATTCAAGCAGCTGACCGAGTAACTTGGCCCCTAAGGTAAATGATGAGGCGTCTTCAGTCTGCAGGCTGATCGGCGTTTGCTGGGTTTGAGCAATCGCTTGATGATAGCCCTCCAGCTTTAGGCGCGTGCGTTCATCCATACGGGCGGCAAAATACGCGATGCATTGGCGGCCTTTTTCAATCAGGGCCTTAGTCATATCGCGCGAGGCTTTGGTGTTGTCAAAACCGACCGCTTGCTCGATGCGTGGCGATACGCTATCCATGATTTCAATCACCGGAATCGAGGCGGTTTGCAGCATTTTGCGCGCTCTATCGGTATGCACATTTTCGGACAAAATGATCGCATCGACGTTATACGAGAGCAAAGACTCAATGCTCTGCTCCTCGAGCGCGGCGCTGTAGCTGTAGTGGGCAATCATGGTTTGATAGCCCTCTGGTGAGGTGACGGATTCAATCCCGCGGATCACTTCGGCAAAGACTTGGTTGGTCAGGGAAGGCACCAGCACGCCAATCGCATGGGATTTCGCATTGGAGAGAATATCGGGGGCGCGGTTGGGAATATAACCCAGCTCCTCTACCGCCAATTGGATTTTTTCACGGGCGGCGTCCGAGACCATCGCCGGATCGCGTAAACAGCGGCTTACTGTCATTTTGGTGACGCCGACTCGGTCGGCAATGTCTTGTAATGTCGGTCGCTTTTTCTTATTCGCCATCTGGGTCTGTCGTTGATGCAGTCTTGTTTTGGCTCCATCATACCCACTCTTTGACCCTTTTTGTTGTTACGTGTAACAAAAAGGCGCGCCCATCACAGCGCGCCTTCTATTATCGTATTTGCTGGCGCTTTGGCTGCTCACTCCAGGTTAAATGGTACTGGCGTGACTCATCGTCATCCACGCGTGCATAGCCATGAGCGCCAAAATAGTCGCGCTGAGCCTGAAGCAAGTTAGCGGGTAACACCTCGCTGTATAGGGCATCAAAATAACTCAATGACGCCGTCATCGCGGGAATAGGCACCGCTGCTTGTGCGGCACTGGCAACGGTCGCGCGCCAGCCGGGAGCTTGGCGGTTCACCGCCTCGGCAAAGGGCGCGACAAGAAGCAAGTTAGCGACATCTGGCGTCTGTTGATACGCGCTGGCAATCTCGCTTAAACATTGTGCGCGGATAATGCACCCTGCGCGCCAAATCTTGGCAATTTGCGCAAAATCCAGTGTCCAGCCTTGTTGCTGCGCGGTGGTGTTGATCAGATCAAACCCTTGGGCATACACCGATAATTTGGCGCAATACAGGGCGTCGTGTAGGTTTTCAAGCTGTGTATCAATATCATCATACGCAACAGACGCTGGGTTGGTGCGGGTTTTCGCTGCCGCCACTCGCACCGCTTTTAAGCCACTTTGGGCGCGTGCAAACACCGCCTGGGCAATGGTCGGGGCCGCGACACCAGTTTGCAGCGCATTCACTGCTGTCCACATGCCTGTCCCCTTTTGGCCGGCTTTATCCAGCACCACCTCGACGAACGGCTTACCTGTGATAGGGTCTGGGGTTTGCAAGATCTCGGCGCTGATTGCCATCAAGTAACTATTGAGCGGCCCTTGGTTCCAACGAGCAAAACAGTGGCCAATTTCTACCGCCGACAGTCCTAGTGCTTGCGACATAAAATGATACGCTTCCGCAATTAACTGCATGTCCGCATATTCAATGCCGTTATGTACCATCTTGACATAATGACCCACCCCCGCCCCGCCTAAATAAGCGGCACACGGCTCCCCCTGCTCAAACTGGCCCACAGGCTGACCGGCGTGATCCACTTTTGCCGCAATCGCCAACCACATGGGTTTAACCTGCGCCCACGCTGACGCATCACCACTGGCCATCAGCGAGGGGCCGGTACGCGCGCCCACTTCCCCACCGGAGATGGCAGTGTTAAAAAAGCGCAACTGCCCTTGGTAGTCGCGAGCGCGTCGCTCACTATCCGTCCACAGGCTGTTGCCGGTGTCGATAACAATATCGTCAGGTGCAAGTCCCGCTGCTAGCAACTCACGGATCACCGTGTCGATCACCTCGCCGGCGGGCACCGACAAGGCGATAACGCGCGGCGTTTGCAAACAGGCCAGCAGCTGAGATAGCGAATCGACCACCGTTAGCTGGCCTTTTCCCGACGCCATATTCAGGGGTAGCGCGGCCTCATGCGCCGCTTGCCGGTGATGCGGATCAATATCAAAGCCTGCGACATTAAAGCCATGATCGACAAGGTTAAAAGCCAGGCTTTTCCCCATCACACCTAATCCAACCAGACTTATCTGTGATGGCATCATGACTCCATCTCCTTTATTTGTTGCAACGCGTGCGCGACCACGGTGTCGACGGAGCAAGAGATATCGACAAACAAGGCCTCTTCAGCACTGGGCTCGACCAAGGCGTCAAATTGGCTACGCAGCATGGCTTCACCATGAAAATAGTGGTTAGCCCGTTTTTGTAGCCGTGACCAAATCGTGGCGTAATCCCCTTGCAGGTAGACAATCACTAACTCTGGGTTGTTTTGTCGCAGAACGTCGCGGTACTCCGGTTTTAATGCTGAGCAGGCAATCACCGCCGCTTCGTTGTCGGTGTACAGGCGGTTCAAAGTGCGCAACCAGCCACTACGGTCAGCATCAGTCAGAGGGATCCCTTGCCGCATTTTTTCTACATTGTCAGCGGGATGATAATCATCACCGTCATAAAAAGGCAGGTCGAGTGCACGGGCAATTTCACTGCCAATCAGGCTTTTGCCGCACCCTGAAACCCCCATGATTAATAGTTTTTTTACTTTCATTGCACACCACAACCCTTAGCTAGGCCACACACCAGCGATAACACCTTGAGAACTCGATATTGCTGTTTTAATACCATGATCATTGCCACCACATTGCCAACTCAGGGAAGATAATCACCAATGACAGCACGAACACTTGCAGGGCGATAAAAGGCAGGAGTGAGGTAAAGATTTCACCAAGACTGATGTCTTTCGGGGCCACCGATTTAAGGTAGAAGGCAGCGGGTCCAAATGGTGGCGAAAGGAACGACACCTGCATGTTGAGGCAGAACACCACCCCGAACCAAATGGGGTCAAAACCAAGCCCGGTGATAATGGGCACAAAGATCGGCATGGTTAACAGCGCCACCCCGACCCAGTCTAAAAACATTCCTAAAACGAGTAAGATCACCATCATGATAAGCAAGGTACCTATCGCACTGCCGCCACTTAGGCTCAGGATCACTTGTTCAACAAAATCAATCCCGCCCATCAGGTTGTAGATTCCCACCAGGGCGCTGGCACCAATGCCAATCCACATGATCATCCCGCAAGTGCGCATGGTGGCAATCGCGCTCTCTTTGAGCATCGAAAGGTTCATCTCACCACGGACAATCGCAGACAGCATGATCCCCACCACGCCAAGCGCCGATGCTTCAGTGACCGAGGCCACCCCAGTGTAAATACTGCCAAGTACCACGGCTACCGAGAAAAGCGGGAAAAATAGCGCTTTAAAGTAGCTCACTTGCGGCTCCTCTTCTTCGCCGCTGTCGCTTGGGATCGGTGCCAGAGATGGGTTTAACTTACAGCGAATCAACACATAAGCGATGTAACAGGCGGCAAGAATAAAGGCGGGGAGAAAGGATGCCTTGAACAAATCGCCAATCGATACACTGGCGGTCATGCCGTAAATAATCAGTACGATACTGGGCGGCAGCATGGTCCCCAGCGCGCCCCCGGCACAGGTGGTACCGATCGCCAGCTTGCGATCATAACCAAGGCGGAGCATTTGCGGTAACGCCAAGATCCCCAATAGCACGGTTTCACCGCCAATCACGCCAGACATAGAAGCTAGCAGCACCGCGACTAAAATGGTTTGAACCGCGACCCCACCTCTCACTTTGCGCCCTAGAGATTTCATGGCATCGAAAAGATCTTTGGCAATGCCTGACCGGTCAAGCAGTGCCGCCATTAATACGAACATCGGCACGGCTAAGAAGACGTAACCGGAGGCAAAGCTATAGGTGCGGCTGGCAATTAATGGCATCGCCTCGGGGCCAAACCAAAAGAGGGTAAAAAAGATCGCCACAAACCCAGACACAAACGCCAATTGCATCCCAGTGAGTAGCAATCCAATCAGCATCACCAGCATGAGCAGGCTTCCCCATGCCAGTCCAATCGAAGATAAATCAAACATCGTCTTTGTTCCTCAGCCCCATCAGCTCTTGGATGAGATGCAATACAAACTGGATCACGAGAATACACAGCGCGATAAAAATCAGCCCTTTAAGCAGCGCCGGATAGGGCGCATTGAGCACAGACCCCGAGGTCTCAAGCCGTAATTCGCCCCAAGGCGCAAACCAGGCTTCCTTGGCAAGCGAGTAGGATGAATAGGCCAGCATGCTGGCAAACGCGAGTCCGACGAGGTGATGAACCAGGTTGAGGTATTTGCGCGTTTGTGACGACACCGCGTCGTAAATCAGGACGACACGCACATGGCGATTGGCCGCGAAGGCATAAATGCCACCGATAATGAACAAGGAGCCGCCGATAAATGAGGCGGTTTCATGTACCCAGGTGGTGGGTGAATCAAACAGGTAGCGCATCACCACTTCGTAAAACGAGATAAAAACGGTGGCGATAAATAGCCAACTTAATAAATGGCTCACCTTAATGATCGCCCTATCGAGTACGTTTCTTGGGTGCTCGTCGGGCTCGGGCGGGGTATGAGGCGTTTGTTCAGTCATAAAATGGGTCCACAATCAGGAGGGCAACGCCCTCCTATCACTGGCAAGACAAGGGTTAAGGCTTACAACAAGCCATTGGTTTCTAAGAAATCAGTGACTGAGTCATACACTTTTTGTGCATTGGGTGAGCGCTCGGCAAACACCTTCCATTGGGTTTTGGCGATTTCACGAAACTTCTTACGCTCTTCGTCAGACCAATCGTGGATAGTGATCTCTGGGTTGGCTTTGGCCTCTTTCACCGCCGCCATATCCGCCATTTTCAGCTGGGTGGTCATGTCGTAAGAAAAGTCACGAACAGAGGTTTTCAAAATGGTCTGCAAGTCTTCCGGCATCTTGTCCCATTTTTTCTGCGCGATAGAGATGTCAATCAGTGGCAAAGAGTGGAAGCCTGGCTGCACTGGGTGCGGTGCAATGTCATTCATCCCCGCTTTTTGGTTGGTGGAAAACACGGTGTAATCGGCCGCATCAATTACCCCTTTGCTCAGACCGGTAAACACTTCCGAGCCCGGCAAGTTAACCGGTGTAGCACCGGCGGCGGCAAACACTTGCTGCACCAAGCCTTCTGGGGCACGCAGCTTGAGTCCTTTCAGATCAGCCACGCCATCAATCGGTTTTTTGGAAATAAACGACTCAACGCCTGTGGTCGACGCGCCTACAAACTGCACACCATACGGGGCGTAAAGCTCAGTCATCAGCTCATTCCCACCACCGTAATTCATGTATTGCAGCAGCTGGGTGGTATCGGACCAGGCACCGACCATGTTACCAATCAAGCCAAAGGCCGGATCTTTGCCGGAAAAGTAGCCCGTGGCAGTGACATGGCCGTCCAGGATCCCCATTTTTATCGCCCCGAGCGTCTCGGTGTGTTTCACCACAGAGCCAACAGGCAGTAAATCGATATTAATTTGGCCATCAGACATGGTCTCAACACGGTCAGCCCAGCGCTGCTGAACCTTAAAGTTGAGATCGCCCGAGGGATCAGACGATTGGATTTTCAGATTAAAATCTGCCGCCATCGCTGACATAGAGAACAAGCCAGAGAGAGAGGCAGCGAGCAGGGTTTTCGTTATTGCTTTCATAGTAGGATGTCCTTGTTTTATTTCCATTTATTCCATCAAGCTGGAATGCGAGTGGTCGAAACGCTGGATGTAATTGTTATGTTACCAACCTTCTACGCCGTAAAGTTACCGGTAACACTAATACATGAACAGAGATCGCACTCACAGTTATTGACGAGCTTGTCATAAGCGATAATGGGAAGAAGGGAAATGTGAGGCAAGCCACATGATGGGCTCACCGTTTACTTGGCTCTCATCAAATCATTAGACATGAAAGGAGCCCCACCCTGAAATTGGGTAGGGCGACACTTAGCCGATAGTCTCAGGCTTTTTTTCGGCCACCGGTTGCTCGGCGCGGCGCTTGTGTTTGCGGTATTTTGGGTGGGTGATCGGAATGGCAGAGAGTAACTTTTGCGTGTACTCGTGCTGCGGCTGATGGTAGACGGTTTCGGTCGGCCCTTCTTCCACCACATGACCAAAATACATCACCGCCACCTTATCGGAGATATGACGAACCACCGATAAGTCGTGCGAGATAAAAATCATCGCCAAGTTCATCTCTTGCTGGAGTTTCAGCAACAGATTAAGAATTTGTGCCTGCACCGACACATCCAAGGCGGAGACCGACTCGTCACAAATCAGCAGTTTCGGTTTAAGGGCGATCGCCCGGGCAATACCAATCCGCTGGCGCTGACCGCCCGAAAACTCATGCGGGTAGCGGTTAACCGCATCATGGGGCAAGCCGACTTTGTCTAATAGCTCAAGTACCCATTGGCGGCGCTCTTTCGCGGTGCCAATATTGTGAATGATAAAGGGCTCTTCTAAGATCCCGCCGATGTTATGACGCTGGTTTAGCGATTCGAGCGGGTCTTGAAAGACAATCTGCATATCTTTACGCAGTGGCCGCATCTGACGTGGCGACAACTGGGTGATGTCTTTACCTTCAAAAAAGATCTTCCCTTCGGTAGGCTCAAACAGTTTAAGCATGGTACGGCCCAGGGTGCTTTTGCCACACCCCGACTCGCCCACCAGCCCGAGGGTTTCACCTTGGGATACCGACAGCGATACGCCATCGACCGCTTTAATGGTATAACCTTGACGAAGCAGGCCTTTGCCCGAGACAAAATACTGCTTCAGATTTTCTACTCTGAGGACTTCCTTGCTCATCTCGCGTTCTCCTGCAACTACGGGGATGATGGCGCGGCATCAAACTCTTCCAACGGGCGAATATCAATCATCTGCTTGGGTTGGTGGGTACGCCCCGGCATTAACCCCAGCAAACGCTTGGTATATGGATGGGCAGGGTTGTCAAATAAGGTAAAAATATCTGCCCGTTCACGAATTTGCCCGTCATACATCACCGCCACATCGTCACACACCTCGGCGACCACCCCCAGATCGTGGGTGATAAAAATTACCGCCATGCCGGTTTCTTCTTGCAGCTCGTTAATCAAGTCCAAAATCGAGGCCTGTACCGTCACATCCAAGGCGGTGGTTGGCTCATCACAAATCAAGATATCAGGCTTGCAGGCCAGTGCCATGGCGATCATTACCCGTTGGCGCATCCCACCAGACAGGTTGTGCGGATACTCATTGAGACGCTTTTCAGGCAGTGGGATTTTTACCTTGTTCATCATATCCAATGCGAAGGCATACCGGGCTTTTTTATCCAGCTCCGGGCGGTGCAACATCAAGACTTCATTGATTTGCCGACCAATGGTATGCACAGGGTTCAGCGCCGTCATTGGGTCTTGAAAGATAATCGAGATCCGATTACCGCGCATTGCATAGCGCTCTTTGGCGGGCAAGGTCACCAAGTCTGTCCCGCGATACAGAATCTCGCCGCCGGTCACCTGTCCGTAAGGCTTAGGGAGCAAGCCCATGATCGACATTGCCGTGACACTTTTGCCACTGCCCGACTCGCCCACCAAGCCGAGCGTGCGCCCGGCTTTTACTTCAAAGCTCACCCCGTGAAGTACCTCACGGGGGCCATCGTCAGTGGTAAAATTAACGGTCAAATCCTTAACCGAAAGAATGACATCCTGGGTCATAAGCGCCTCTACAGCTTGTATCTGTCATCAATGATGGTCACCGGCTCAAAGGCTTTATCGTCCTCCATCGCCTCTTCGGTGGCGTCTTTCATCTCTTCATCGATCCAGAAGGTGCCAAAGCCCATCACGCGGCCGCTGGTGACCATGTTTTCGGTGCGCTTGGTCATCGCGTTATCTGGGATTTGCACATAACGCCAAAAACCTTGACGCACATACGGCACCATGTAACCAGGTACAATCACACTGGCCTCTGAAATTTTGGCGCGGATTTGATGCGACAGCTGATACTTTTTCGCCGTATCAAACTCGCTTTTATAGGCCATGATCAGCTTATCCAATGCCGGTGAGCTGTAGTTAGAGTGGTTGTTTGTTTGCGTTTTATTAGCGTTATCCGAGTGGAAGTACTCCCAATAGGCCGGAATTTCCGAGGTACCCATATTAAGAAACGCCAACTGATGCTTTTTCTCGAGTACGTATTTAAACGCCGATGAGCCATCGACCAAGTTAATAGTAAATTCCAGTCCTGCTTGCTTAGCCTGCTCTTTTAAGTAAGCAATGCGTGGTGTGTGCTGCTGATACCCATAAGTAATCGCGAAGCTTAAACGCTCGCCTTTGTCATTGACGCGAATACCATCGGCGCCAACCTGGTCAAAGCCGGCTTGTTCGAAATAGCGGATCGCTTTTTTAGGATCAAACGGTGGCGGCGTCGCACCGTCATTGTCGTATTCACCATGACCAAAGCCCATTGCATGCGGTTTACGCGAGTAATCGCCACGGGTGATTTTTTCAATCATGCCGTCAAAATCGGTAGCATAGAGAATCCCTTTGCGCACATTGATATCATCCAGCATTGGCATGGCCGAGTTCATCCACAAACCGCCCGCGCCAACCGGCACTTCGTTATACCCCCAGAACTTGGTGATATAGCCTTTTTTATAGGGTTCAGATTGGGTTTTTTCATGCCAGATATCAGGAAGAACCAAATCGAACACATCCAAATTCCCCTTTTCAAAATGCTTCATGGCAATGTCGTTATCGCGGATCACGCGCATTCGAATACGCTCAACATTGTAGCGATTTTGGTAATAGGGGTTGGTATAGCCCCACCAATCATCGACATGATTAAAGGTGAGTCGGCGTCCTTTTTGTACACGGCCCAGCTCATAGGGCCCCACGGTGGGCTCGACCTTAAAGTTATAGCGGCGCACATAGTCGTCAGCAATGCCGTCTTGGTTTTCATCTTTGCGCGGATTGGCGTAAAAATGCGCGGGACGCGGGACCAAACTTCCCAAGGTATACATCAATTCTTCTTGGTTTTTTTCTGTTGCAGTCGATATGGCTACAGTATGGTCGTCGATTTTCTCTACGCTAGCGATGGTGTTGGTGTAATAGTCGTTGTACCAAGGGGCAACAATGTCTTTGGAGCGATAAAACTGCAACATAAAGACAAAATCATCGGCGGTCATTGGCTCGCCATCCGACCAGGTTGCCTCAGGGTTGAGCTTAAAATAAATGGTTTTATTATCGTCGCCATAGGCCCACTCGTTGGCCAAATCCGGGATCCATGCCAGTGTATCTGGGTGGCGCTTTACCAGTGAGGGCATTTCATCAAGAAAGTAACTGCGCAGGCCCGAGTTAGAATCCGGCCCCACGGTGCGTAATGTCTGCGGAAAACTCTGCAAGTGGGTACGCAAGGTACCGCCGCGCTTGGCGTCGGGAGAGCCGATTTTAGGCGCATCCCAGTTGGTTTGCCAATTGAGGTTCTCAGGCAACTCCGCCGCCCAGCCGCTGAGGCTAAACAGGGAGACGGAAGTAGCAAGGATCAGTTTTTTCATCTTGATGTCCTTATCTTGATGCACACATTGCTTGTTGTATTTAAAATCAGTCATAACGGGTGAATTTTTTCGGATCAAACGCGGCGCGTACCGCTTCTCCAATGAAGGTCACCATCACCAACACCACCACCAGGGACGATACTACAGAGGCAACAATCCATGGCGCGTCCAAATTTGATTTACCTTGCTGTAACAGCTCGCCCCAACTTGGCGTCGGTGGCATCAGCCCTAGGCCAAGATAATCCAGCGCCGTTAACGCGGTAATATTGAGGGCGATGGTAAAGGGCGCCAAAGTCACAATCATCACCATGGTGTTGGGCAAAATATGCCGGAATAAGATCCGGCTAGTAGAGGCACCCAATGCACGCGCCGCCATCACATAATCACGCGCTGATTCTTTGTACGTCATAGTGCGCATATACCAGGTAATCGCCATCCAGCCAAATAGCACATTAATCGCGACGAACAAGGTAAAAGTGGGTTGGAGAATCGAGACTAGAATCATGATGACGTACAAAAACGGCACCATCGACCAAACTTCGATAAAGCGTTGGAAAAACAGATCAAACTTGCCGCCCCAAAATCCCATCGCACAGCCCACGGCGGTGCCAATCGCATAAGACGCCGCCATGGTCAGTAACGCAAAGCCCATAGCAATACGAAAGCCGTATACCAGGCGGGCGAGAATATCGCGGCCAATATCATCGGTACCGAGGTAATGCTTGTCTGCGGCACTTGGCGCTGTGGGCGGAAAGTCGCCACTAAAGTCCTGCTCGAGCGGGTTCCACGGCACCAGTGGCATGACCACATAGTTATCACCACCTTGTGCCTCGAAGGCTTTGGCAAGTTGACGATAGTTGGCTTCGCTGGTGCCCACTTGACCAAAGTCGCGCGCCAAGTACACATCGCTAATAACAGGAAAGTAATAGTTGCCGTCGTATTTGACCATTAACGCTTTACTATTGATTAACAGCTCGGCAAACAGCGATAACACCAACATGGTGGTCAAGATGATAAACGACCAATAACCGCGTTTAATTTGCTTAAAACTGCGGATTTTCTTTTGAGTTAAAGGGCTAATCGTCAACATATCAAGATCCAAACTTCACGCGAGGGTCAATCAAGGCAACACAGATATCGGAGATAATGTTGCCCGCCAACAGTAATAGCGCATTGATGGCAACAATCCCCATCACTACCGGATAGTCGCGCTCCATAATTGATTCATAGCCGAGCAAACCAATGCCGTTGATGTTAAAAATCACCTCAATCAAAAATGCACCGGTCATAAAGAACAGCAACGAGTTGCCAAAATGGCTAGCAATCGGGATCAAGCTGTTGCGCAGTGCATGTTTGCGCACCGCCGAGCGGAACGGTAACCCTTTGGCAATCGCCGTGCGGATATAATCCGCTGAGAGGTTTTCCATCAGGTTGTTTTTCATCGTCATGGTCAGGGTGGCAAAATCACCAATCAGATAACAAATCAGCGGCAGTACCGCATGCCACATCACATCTTTGGCGCGTTCCCAAAAACTGGTCGCGTCGTAGTAAGCATCGCCCACAAAGCCCCCCATCGGGAACCATTCGAGGTGATAGCTAAACAAGGTGATCAGCAATACCCCGACCACATAGCCGGGTAAGGCAAACCCGATAAAGATCAGCACCGAGGAGGAGGAATCAAACACCGAGCCGTGCTTGAGGGCCTTGTAATAGCCAAGCGGGAGGGAGATAAAATAACTGATAAAGAAGGTCATGCCGCCGTAAAACAGCGACACCGGCAGGCGCTCGGCAATCATATCTGCGACCGGCTCGTAATAGCGAGTCGACTCACCCAAATCGAAGTTGGCCAGTTTGCCCAGCCAATCGACATAGGCTTCTAGAACGGGTTTATCGAGGCCGTAAAATGCCTTGAGTTCAGCAATCTGATCGTCCGATAACGCCGAGCTGTCACCAGCACGTTGCAAGCTCGACCCAGCATCACCTTGTGCTTGCATTTGGGTCATCATTCGCTCAACTGGCCCACCCGGTACTAGGCGAGTAATACCGAAAATCAAAATGGTAATGCCGAGAAATGTCGGTATCACCAACAGTAACCGGCGTAAAAAGTACGACAGCATAGTCCACTACTCCCTGTTGACTGTCTAGACTCAACGACATCTAAACGAGCCGCTTTATTAGTCTATGGTATCGAGTTGTCAGTGCCATCCTAGGCACCGTGGGGCTTTCCCCTCATGACACACGATACTTAAGGCTCCTATATTTATCTTGATTTATCACCACGATCAACGGTCCATGTCCATGAGACCTGATTTTTTTTCTCTTTCGATACCAGCCACTTACAAAATAAAAAAAACAACATTCATTCACATGACAGTAAAATTACAGAATATGACAAACCTATCAATTGAGCATTTGCTCTAGACGCTTAAGCAAAAAAAGTGCATAAATTTCCATAGACGCTACAAACACAATTGTCAAATAAATGTCATTTTTTGTTAACGCATGTCAGTTTAAAACTGGACTAACTGCTTTTCCGTTGAACGCTTGAACGCCACTATTACCGATGCACACATTAGGTAAATTATGCGACGAGAAACGAAACCATGTTAAATAGTTGTATATTCTTTACATTCATCTATTACCAGCATATCCACTTACCGCACAACCAAGCACGCTAACCCTGCCTCACATGAAACAATTCTCTAACAATAAGTAAAAGACCAGTTATATAGACATGCTTATGCGCTGCACATCAAAACAAACCACCAAAATAAGCGAAATAAACCATGACAGCGCGGATAGAGGGTGTCGCTGTCACTTGTTTGACGCTTAGACGAAACATTCGGTATATCTGGTTGTCATGCGCGCTCAGGGATAAGAGCAGTACTGAAAATACGCGCTGGAGAAATAGTCAAATGACAGGGAGCAATCAAGGATGAAGACAAGAACAACGGCACTGTCTGTTGCCATTGGTCTCGCAGTGGGATCAGTCACATTCGCCTCAACCGCTATCGCGGAAGAGTCTCAAGAACAAGCCCAAGAGTTGCAGAAGCTGAAAGTGACCGGTTCACGTATATCACGTGCTGAAGTGGAAGGGCCAAGTCCCATTACTGTAGTCAGCAGTGAGGATATTCGAGCCAAAGGCTTTAACAGTGCGCAAGACATTCTCAACAGCTTAACTCAAAATACCGGCGGTAACCTGTCGCAAACGAACTCTTTTAGTTTCACCCCAGCCGCACAGTCAGTGAACCTACGTGGCCTTGGGGCATCGCGCACACTTATTTTGATTGACGGTCGTCGCCTACCTCAATACCCACTAGCACAAAATGGCTCAACAAACTTCCAAGATATTGGCCAGATCCCCGTTGCTGCCATTGAGCGTGTTGAGGTACTCACAGATTCAGGGTCAGCCGTTTATGGTTCAGACGCCATTGGTGGGGTAGTCAACTTCATCATGAAAAAAGGCTTTGACGGTGTTTCTGTTAAAGGTCGCCATGGTCAAACAACCAGCGGGGGGTATTCAGCAGATCGTCTCGATGTGGTCGCCGGTAAAGACTTCGATTCAAAACGTGTGTTCTTCGTTGGCCAATTTGCTGGCAACGATATTCTCAAGCAAAAAGACAAAAGCTGGGCTGGTGACGATAACTCAGCACGCTCAGCCTTGAGTGGTTACTCGAGCTACGGGGCAAGCTTCGTGGATGCGAGCGACAATATCATCTTACCGAGTGAAAACTGTAAAGATTTTCTCGAGGGGGACGGCGTCGCGCGTGCGGATGGAAAATGTGGTTTTAACCGATCGTCACGTCGGACCTTAAAGCCTGAAAACAAGCAAGCTGATCTAATGCTTCGCGGTGAGTTTGATATTTCCCCTGATTTGATGGCCACTGCGGAAGCACGCTTTAACCACAAAGAAACCAACTCCACGTTTGAGCCTGGCGCATTAAAAGTCGAAACCGATGCGAGTCACAGCCGTGGAGAAGGTACCTATACTCGACGCATGGTCGAATTTGGCAATCGTGAGAGCAACACAGAATCGCGCTCTTATGGTGTCACCGTCGGGCTCGATGGCTACATGAGCGACTATAGCTGGGATGCTTATGCAAGCTACTCAGAGCAGAAAGTTGAAACGGATAATCCAGCCATTTTTGCCAGTATCGGCGATGCGGTGAAAAACGACGAAATCGATCTCCTTGCTCGTCTTTCTCCTGAGACCGTAGAAAAATACAAGGGAAAATCGACCAAAAACGCACGCACTAAGCTTTATTCAGTGAACTCCTCATTGGGTGGCGATTTAATTGAACTTCCCGCGGGCATATCGAGCTTCTCGGTATACGGCGAGTGGAACCGAACTGATTATCTCGAAACCATCGATGAAAATACCAAAAACGGCCGTTTTGAAGGTTTAGGCGGTTCATCAGGTGGTGGCGACCGAGATCAGATCGGCTTGGGCGTTGAAGCCTTAGTTCCTATAATTGAAAACCTTGAAATGACACTCGCGGGTCGCTATGACCACTATTTTGACGATTCGGCAACCGGTGGGGCCTTTACGCCAAAAGCCTCTCTAGCTTATCGTCCTACCGATACCTTGCTATTGCGTGGTAGTTACGGACTTGGGTTCCGTGCCCCCGATCTGAAACGCCTGTTCGGCGATGAGACCAAGGCATTTGGTAGCGGCTTTGACCCTGTGTTATGTGAGAATGCTGGGGGCAACGGCCCACAGGATAGCGACTCAATCCCTGAGTGTGATACCCAAAACTTCGATGTCACTTCTGGGCCAAACAAAGAGCTTGAAGAAGAAGAAAGCACCAATATTAACTTGGGCCTGGTGTGGGAGCCTGTTGAAGATCTCGGTCTGACACTAGACTGGTATCGCATCAAGATGGAAAACGTGGTCACAGCACCAAGCTATCAAGATGTAATCAATGAGCCAAGTAAATATGCCGGTGCGGAAGTGAAGCGCAACAGTGATGGCGAGATCGATAATGTGATTTATGGTCCGGTCAACCAAGCGTCCGAATTGCGCTCAGGTATCGACCTATCAGTCTCTTATTCTCACGATACTCAAAATTACGGTACCTTCAGCCCTAAACTGTCAGTGACTAAGATCATTGACGCTGAATACCGCGAGAACGATGGTGAACCGCTCATCGATGAAACCGACTTCTTACCTGAGTATACAGCCACACTAAACCTTGGCTGGGTCATGGGCGATTACAGCGTCAATGTCTTTGGTAAATACCGCGATAGTATGTGTACGAGCTATGCCAATCGATACTATTTCGATACCTGCCAAGACGCTAAAGATGCTGGACAGCAAACCAAAGTATCGAGCATGACAACTTGGAACTTGACGGCAACTTACGCCTTCAATGAGCAAGGTAAAGTCACTTTGGGAGCTATCAATATGTTTGATAAACAACCACCAGCAGATCCGCTGAGTGATACATCACCATTCTATGCCAATGACTATGACAGCCCTCTGGGACGTCAGCTCTACGTTGAAGCCGAATATAACTTCTAACTCAAACCTGGCGCGGCCTAGCCGCGCCTTATTTCTCCACAATTAACAGGTAACGGATATGGTACGTAAGGGATTAAGTAACGCCATTGTCAGTTCTCTGTTGCTGACGAGCTCGTTTGCGATGGCTACCTCTACCGATGACGTGGTGTCAGCGGTAGAAAGTAAAAATAACGCAGGGCAAGCATCGCAACAAAAAATTGATCAATACAGCGAACAAACCGACAGCATGCTGGCCGAGTACAAAGCCGTACTGCGTCAGCTCGATAGCATGCGTGTGTATAACAACCAGCTTGAACGAATGGTGAACTCGCAAAATAAAGAGCTCGCATCACTGGAAAAGCAAATTGAACAAATTGATCAAACCGCGATGGAAATCGTGCCGCTGACACTCAAGATGATTGATTCACTCGATCAGTTTGTGCAGCTCGATTTACCTTTCCAATTAGACGAACGGGAAAAACGGATTGCCAGCCTCCGCGAGATGATGGATCGCGCGGATGTCACCACATCAGAGAAGTTCCGTCGCGTGCTCGAGGCTTACCAAATTGAAGAAGGCTTCTCACGTAACATTGAGGCCTACAAAGCCAGTATGGCACGTAATGGTGACACTAAAACCTATGATTTTCTTCGCATAGGTCGAACGGCACTTTTCTTCCAATCGCCCGATGGCGCCGAAACCGGCATGTGGAATAAGCAAACCAATCAATGGGAAGCCTTACCCGAAGGCTACAGTGATGCAATTACGCAAGGGCTGCGGATTGCGAAAAAACAAGCGCCACCCGCATTGATCGAGTTGCCTGTCTTTACAGGGGAGAAGTAACCATGAAAGGAATCAAGTATCTATTTGCAGGGATTGCCGCGGTCACATTATCGCTAAGCCACGTGCAAGCCAATACCTTGGATGAGCTACTCAACCAAATTAAAAGCGAGCGCGTTACCGAATCGCAACAAAACCGCGAACGTGAAGCCGCGTTTTTAGCCGATAAAGAAAACCAAGCGGCGCTATTGGCCAAAGCTAAAGAGGAGCTCGCCTTCGAATCGCAGCGAGGTGAAGATCTCAAAGCGACCTTTGATAGTAATGATAAAACCCTCACTGAGCTTAGTGAGACCCTGCGCCAACGCTCAGGATCGCTAGGTGAGATGTTTGGCGTCGTTCGCCAGTTCTCCGGCGAATTTAACGGCTTGTTCAGCGCCTCTCAAAATGCGGTGCAATTTCCTGAGCGGGAAGCACTGCTAACCAAACTCGCTGAAAGTAAAGAGCTGCCGTCGATTACCGAGCTCGAGCAGTTTTGGCAGATCATTATGGAGCAAATGATCGTCTCAGGTGACACCTCGACCGTACCGGCCACTGTGGTGTACGGCGAAGGCAGCGAAGCCCAAGATGATGTCACTCTGATTGGTGAGTTTAATGCCATTGCCAATGGTAAATACCTGACTTATGAGCCAGAAACCGGCAAGTTTGAAGAATTAGCGCGTCAACCCGTCGATTCGATTCTCTCTAATGTTGCCGCCTTTGAGTCAGCCTCTAGTGACTATGCGCCCTTACATATCGACCCATCACGCGGGGTGATTCTGTCATTACTGGTGCAAAGTCCAAACGTTCAAGAGCGTATCGACCAAGGCGGGATTGTCGGTTATATCATTCTCGCCATGGGTGCCGTTGGCCTGCTCATTGCCCTATTCTGCTATCTGCGTCTATCGGTTATCGGTAACAAAATACGCAAGCAGAAGAAAAGTGAAGAGGCGATTGGTAGTAACCCGCTGGGTGAAGTGATCACGGCTTATAAAGAGCACCAAGGTGCCAGCCTCGAAGATCTAGAAGCCAAACTAGACGAGATCATCATGCGCAATGCACCGAAAATTGAGCGCTTTATCGGATCGATTAAGTTATTTGCATCGGTGGCACCGCTACTCGGCCTACTCGGTACAGTAATGGGGATGATTGGGACCTTCCAGGCGATCACCCTATTTGGTACGGGCGATCCTAAACTGATGGCTGGCGGCATTTCCGAAGCCTTGGTGACTACCATGCTTGGCCTTGTCGTTGCGATTCCTTTGTTGTTCCTCTACACCTTTGTCCACAGCAAAGGTCGTCGACTGGTTCAAACGCTTGAAGAGCAAAGCGCTGGCTTTATTGCGCGTTACCAGGAAAAGCTTCACACCGCTGAAAGCTAAGGAGATGTCATGCAATGGATACTCTCTGAACTAGAGTCGATTCGACACTTTCTCGGTATGGGCGGCGATGTCCTCGTCGCCATATTTATCCTGAGTGTCTTTCTATGGTGTGCATTATTGGAGCGTTGGTTTTACTTTATTTTTGTGGCACCACGCGCGGCCAAGTCGGTCGTCACACAGTGGCAACAACGCAAGGACCATAAAAGCTGGGCGTCTAAGCGGATCCGTGAGGAGCTAGTTTCACAACGTGATATTGAAAACAAGCGCGGACTGCCTATTGTCAAAGTACTGATCGCCATGTGTCCTTTATTGGGCTTACTTGGCACCGTGGTAGGGATGATTCACGTCTTTGATACGTTAGCCGTGGTAGGCACAGGCAGCCCACGAGCAATGGCTTCAGGGATTTCCAAAGCCACTATCCCGACACTTGCGGGCATGGTTGCCTCTTTATCAGGGCTGTTTTTTAGTACCCGGCTGGATCACCTCGCCAAATTATCCACGCGCAAGCTTGAAGATAAGCTTAAGCATGTTACCTCGTAAAAGGATTTAAGGTAGCGATATGAAACGACGTTATAGCAATGAAGGCAATGAAGAAGCGGCAATCGACATGACTCCCATGTTGGATATCGTTTTTATCATGCTGATCTTTTTTATCGTCACCACCTCATTTGTGAAAGAGGCGGGGATAGACGTCAATCGACCCAGTGCCAATACTGCACAAACAGTCAGTAAAGGCAACATCATGGTTGCGGTTGGTCCTGCTGGCGATGTATGGGTGGACAAACGCCGCGTCGATGTTGATGCCGTACGCGCCAATATTGAGCGTTTACGAGCGGAGAGCCCAGAGGGCGCGGTTGTTATCCAAGCCGATCAAGAGGCCAGTGCGGGTGTGGTTGTCGATGTGATGGATCAAATTAAGATGGCCGGCGTCGATAGCATCTCGATTGCAGCGAAAAGCAAGGAATAGCGTATGCGTTATTTGGCGTCAATAGTGATCGCGCTGTTCGTCTCGCTGGGGCTTTTTTGGGGCATGGATAAAATTGTCAACAAAGAACGCCATGAGCTAGCTTCTGATGACGATCAGCGAATCATCGAATTTGTGCGGATCAAACCCGAAGAAACGGTTAAAGAGAAAAAGCGTGAGCTTCCTAAGCCGAAACCGCCGAAAAAGCCACCACCACCACCGGAAATGAAAGTGACATCAACGGTGAAGCCGCAAATGGACCAGGTGGATTTAGATATGCCTGACCTGGATTTACCCGTGAATGTCAGTGGCGGATCGGTGCTGGGGCATTACAGCCAAGGCGGCGGCGGAGTGAGCGGCAACCAAGGGCCGACACCGCTTGCCACCTTCTTACCGCAAATGCCACGTAAAGCGGCACGCGCTGGGCTAGAAAAAGGCACAGTATTGCTTGAGTTTACGGTGAATGAGCAAGGCGGCGTCGAAAACGTGGCGGTGCTCAAAGAAGATCCGCGCCGCATGGGACTTCGCCGCGCGGCGCAAAAAACCGTTAAGCAATGGCGCTTTAAACCTAAAGTAGTGGACGGCGCCCCCGTTAAAGCTCGACTTTCTCAAGAAATAGAGTTTTCAATTAACTAGGATGGCCATCATGGAAAAAAAACTGACACGGATGTTGGCACTGGCCTTATTTGCCGCCAGTTTATCAAGCGCTAGCTATGGTGCGGATACGCCTGAGCTGTCCGATCGCACCTACCGTACCGTGAACAAAGTACAAAAATACATTGCTAACGAGACGTATCAAGAGGCGAAGCAAGAGCTGGCATCGGCACTCGAGCGTCGCGGTAACAAAAATTATGATCAGGCAGTACTTTTACAACAACTCGGCTATATCCATTCTATGGAAGATAACTATGCCAAAGCGGTTACCTATTTCGCCAAAGCGTTAGAAGTTGGCGCCTTGCCCGTTGCGGTCGCGCAGCAAGTGCGGTATAGCTTGGCGCAGTTGTATATGGTGCAAGAAGACTTTGGTAAAACGGTCTCACTCATGCGTCAGTGGTTCGAGATACAACTCGCTGAGGGTGAGGAAAAACCCGACGCCATGAGTTATATGACCTTGGCAAGCGCGTACATACAGCAAGAGCAGTTTAAGCAAGCGATTCCCGAGATAAAACAGGCCATTGCGCTCAGTGATACGCCGAGTGAATCTTGGTATATGATGCTGATGTCGGCCTATTATCAAACCAACGATTTGGCGAACACGGCACAAGTGTTAACGACGCTGACCACCATCAACCCGACGAAAAAGCAATATTGGAAACAACTGTCCGGTATTGAAATGGAAAGGAACAATGAAGCAGCAGCTCTAGCCGCTTTGGAGTCAGCCTATAGCTTGGGGTTACTCGATAAAGAAAAGGAAGTGTTGAGACTGACAGACTTTTTAGCCTACCAGTCGATTCCTTATCGCGCAGCGACAACCCTGGCACAAGCGTTAGACGCTGGCATTGTCGAGCGTACCAATGATCACTTAAAGAAACTCGCGCAGTATTGGCATCAAGCCAAAGAGTTACCGGAAGCGATCGAGGCGTATCGTGCGGCTTATCGTATAGATAATGATCCAAAAACCAAACTAAAGATTGCCCGACTGATGGTACAAGACCAACAGTACCAAGCAGTCATTCCCTTTGCGGACGACAATCAAGATATCGCTGGAGATGTACGCGCAGAGCTCGAGTACTTAAAAGGCATGGCGTATTTTGAGCTTGAGAATAACCAAGCGGCGCTGAAAGCGATGAAGCAGGCGGCGCAGTCTGAGTCACTCAAACCGATGGCGTCGCCATGGATCGCTTTTTTGAGTAACAGTTAAATCCCACCACTGCCGTTTCGGCTTACGTTGAACCTTTTTCGACGCCGAGCATTTTGTGCTCGGTTTTTTTCTATGTATTGACACACCCACTGACAATGATGTCGGGAGAATCACGATGACAAACAAAACCAAATGCCTGTCAGCGGCTGCACTGGCCATGACGGTTGCAACCGCACACGGCGCTGAGCAAGCGGATCCTTTCCTGTGGCTTGAGGACGTCGAGGGCAAAGATGCGCTCGAATGGGTCAAAAAACACAATAACCAAACCGACGCATATTTAGAAAAAAAATCGCAGTATGATGCCTTTTATGAAGACAGTTTGGCCGTGCTTAACGCACAAGATCGGCTTGCCTACCCGACACGACGGGGCTCCTTCTACTATAATTTTTGGCAAGATAATACCCATGTTAAGGGCATTTATCGACGCATATCGGCGCAAAGTTATGCACAAAAAGCGCCTGAGTGGGAAACCGTCATTGATATCGATGCCCTGGCACAGCAAGAGCAAAAAGATTGGGTGTTAAAAGGGGTCGATTGCTACGCGCCTGACTACCAGCGCTGTATGGTCGCCCTCTCACTCGGCGGCGCCGATGCGACGGTGAAACGTGAATTCGATATGCTCGACAAGGCATTTGTCCATGATGGCTTTACACTACCCGAGGCCAAAAGCGGGACCACCTGGCTGGATCGCGATCATTTGCTCGTAGCCACTGATTTTGGGCCCGATAGCTTAACGGATTCGGGCTACCCACGCACCATCAAACAATGGCAACGGGGCACACCTTTATCGGAAGCGACAACCTTATACCAAGGCGCTACCGACTCGGTCTCCGTCAGCGCCATGACGTTACGTGATAGCCACAGCCGAGTGACGTTAATTGCAGAGGGTATGACCTTTTATTCGCAAAAGCTCTTTTGGCTAAACGCAGACGATCTGGTGCCATTGGCATTACCCGCAGATAGTGAAGTCATGGGTTATTTTGAGGGGCAATTGTTTTTCCAGCTAAAATCTGACTATCGCCAAGGAGAACGCACATTCCCGCAAGGCAGTGTTGTCTATGCCTCAATGACAGAGCTTGCCAAGCCGACCCCGGCTTATCAATTACTTGTCAAACCAACGGCGTCTGCCAATATTGAAGCGCTAGACGTCACGGCCGAGTACCTTGTGGTCAGCTGGCTCAATGATGTTACGTCGCAAATACAGCTATTCCGTCCACAGGATACTGGCCAGTGGCACACTCAGACGGTGGCAATAGAAGATAATGCAACGCTCTCGGTCTTTAATGCGACGCCTGAGCACCATGACTTTTTTGTCGACGTAGCCAGCTTTCTGATCCCACCCTCGATTTATCAAGTGACCCCAGGTCGCCAAGATCCCCGCGTGATTAAATCGACTAAAGCCAAGTTTAATTCGGACGATCTTCAGGTGACACAGCAGTTTGCAACATCAAAAGATGGCACCGCCATTCCTTATTTTATCGTGGCGAAAAAGTCACTCGACCTGGATCAGTCCCACCCGACATTGTTATATGGTTACGGTGGATTCGAGGTCAGCTTGACACCGCACTACAGCGCGGTAACGGGGAAAAATTGGCTCGAGAAAGGGGGCGTTTATGTCCTCGCCAATATACGCGGGGGCGGTGAATATGGGCCCGCTTGGCATCAAGCGGCGCTTAAAGATCAACGCCACAAAGCCTATGAAGATTTTGAAGCAGTGGCAGAAGCATTGATCGCGTCCAAAATCACCTCACCAGCCCACCTTGGCATTCAAGGAGGAAGCAACGGCGGGCTTTTGGTCGGCGCAACCGCGATGCGACGGCCCGATCTTTACAACGCGGTCGTGTGCCAAGTGCCCCTATTGGACATGCGTCGCTTTAACCAGTTGCTGGCCGGTGCCAGCTGGATGGCAGAGTATGGAAACCCAGACAGCGATGATGACTGGGAATACATTCGCACTTATTCGCCATATCATAATATTGAAGCTGAAACGGCTTACCCGCGCATATTTTTTACCACATCAACCCGCGATGATCGCGTTCATCCTGGCCATGCACGCAAAATGGTCGCGAAAATGCAGGAGATGGGGCATGACGTGCTCTATTTTGAAAATATGGAAGGCGGGCATGCAGGCGCATCCAACAATACCACCCGTGCCAAGATGCTCGCGCGGACCTATACGTATCTCGCCGACCAGCTCGGCATGGAGTAAGTCTTAGATGGCGTCCGTCAACCATGAATCACCCCATTGATTAAGGGTTGGTAATTTTCAGCAATCCTCTACAATTGGTGCGACTATGCCGAGCATGCCAGTGCTCGGCTTTTTTCACCCTATTAATGTAAAGAGTGCCTGATGGAGTCTGCTTCTCGCGCAAAACGCTTGTTCTCGACCACCCTACCCATGCTGTTTGGCGTACTGTCACTGATGAGTTTTCAACTTGTCGATAGTGCCTTCATTGGTCAGTTGGGCGTGCTCCCCCTCGCGGCACAAGGCTTCACCTTGCCCATTCAGATGATCATTATCGGCATTCAAGTCGGACTCGGGATTGCGACCACGGCGGTGATCTCGCGCGCGCTCGGGGCCGATCAGTGTCGCTATGCCAAACAACTAGGCGGCCTGATTTTATTTATTGGCACCACAGGCGTGGCATTGTTTGCCGGCTTGCTCTATGCCTTACGCCACCCGATCTTGATGTTGCTCGATGCGCCAGACAAGGTATTTCCGGTGATTGATAGCTACTGGCAAATTTGGTTGATCAGTGCCTGGACAGGCGCGGTGCTTTACTTCTTTTATAGCCTAGCACGCGCTAATGGCAACACCATGTTGCCCGGCTCCATGATGGTGGTGACCAGCTTATTAAACCTTGCGCTCGATCCGGTGTTTATCTTTTGGCTCGATTGGGGCATTAATGGCGCGGCCGTCGCCACCTTAATTGCGTTTGGCTCAGGCATCGCCATTGTCGCGCCCCGCGTGTTTGGTAAAGGTTGGGTTTCGTTTGACTGGCAAGACTTAGACGTCACACAAAGTGTGCGCTCGATTGGCCACATTATGGGACCGGCGATGATCAGCCAGCTGCTGCCGCCGGTGTCATCTATGCTGGCCACCAAGCTGCTCGCCAGCTTTGGCTCAGCGGCAGTCGCCGCCTGGGCACTGGGCTCGCGCTTTGAGTTCTTTGCCATTGTCTCGGTGCTGGCGCTGACCATGTCGATGCCCCCCATGGTGGGTCGTTTGCTGGGTAAAGGCGATCTGACCGAAGTCCGCCATCTGGTCAAGTTAGCCTGTCAGTTTATTCTCGGCTTTCAATTGCTGATTGCCGTGGTGACCTGGCTTGCCGCCGCTCCCCTCGCCGACTTGATGACCAGCGATCAACAAGTCACCGATATCTTGTACACTCACCTTACGCTAGTGCCGTTTAGCCTGGGCGCTCTAGGGGTGTGTATGTTGATGGTGTCGATTACCAATGCATTAGGCCGCTCATACACCGCGCTGACCATTTCTGCGCTTCGCCTATTTGCGTTTTTCCTGCCCTGCCTCTGGCTGGGGGCACAAATTGGCGAGCTGTTTGGCCTGTTTGCCGGTGCCTTAATCGGTAACCTCCTTGCGGGCGCAGTGGCTTATGCCATGTACCGACGTACGCTGGCTAAACTCATGGCGAGCGAGTAGATAGCCAAAAAGTTAACCTTGGGGCATCGGCTCAGTCGCACATAGACACGCCGTCAATCCATCCCTGGAGGCTCCGCCGCGCCATCCATGGCGCGGAGGGTCTGCTTAGCGAAATAAGCCGAACCGAACCCTCTCTAGCGTTTGCCCCCAACGAAAAAAGCCCGCTAATAACAGGCGGGCTCAAAGGGTAAATACTGTTAACGCGCGGGGTTAATAACCCAGTTGCGTTAAGGTCGCTTCAATGTCTTTACCGTCGCTATCGGTTAAGGCTTTAACCGCCACGTTAGGACGGTTGGTAAAGAAGCCATCCACGCCACGCTCACGGTAACGAATCAAATCTTCGCGATCGTCCAGGGTATACATGTGCATCAGCAAGCCTTTTTCATGGCTCATATCCACCATCCAAGACTTCGCCAAGTCCATATAGCTAAACTGGCTTGACCAAGCATCATCAAAGTTGGCTTGGGTGCCCGACGGCCCCACACCGATGGCACCGTGCTCCTTGGCATAATCCAACCATTCTGCGTAGCCGGCTTTCGAGGCCACTTCTTGGCGCGCATAGTACTGAGCGTAAGACTCATCATCCGCTTTCGGCGCGCTGTCTTTGGTGGGAATGTAGCCATCGCCTGCCCATAGCAGCAAGATTTTTGGCACATTCGGCATCACATCTTGCAGTGCTTCAAGGCTCGATTTATTAAAGGTCTGTAGGATCACTTTGCCTTTGGCGTCGTCATCTAACCAACCATGCTCGGTCAAGTCTTGCTTCAAATCCTGCTCAATCCCTGGGAAGAACTCCGGCACCTTGGTTTCAATATAAAGCCCGGGCTGATGGGCACAGTTTTCGGCGATTTCACGTACCTGATCCAGCGTTACTAGCTTCAAACCACGGAAGCTCTCACGCGCACGCTCTGGGTATGAATGATTAAACCAGCTGCCCGCATCCAGCTTTTCCAGCTCTGCCCAAGTAAAGGTATTGACCGGGTCGCCGGCACGCTCAGGATAGACTGTCTCAATATTGGTGTTGCGCTTAAGGTTGTCGTCATGCACCGCGATCAGTTTGCCGTCTTTGGTGCGCTGCAGGTCAAGCTCGAGATAATCGGCGCCCACTTCACAGGCAAGTTGGTAGGCCGGCAAGGTCGACTCTGGCGCATTGTAAGAGTCACCACGGTGAGCAATCACCGCATGATCAGCAATGCCAAGTTGTTCGCTAAGCGTACTGTCACTGGCTTGAGCAAAAGAAGAGAAGGATACGGCACTGGCTACACTCAGGGCAGTAGCTGTCACGCTCAGGGTCGCTTTTAATGATGTGTTCAACGGAAACTCCTTAATGTCGTTGAAATTAGCGAGATAATTAAACGCTTGTTCAATTACCGAGACAGCATAGCAAAACCCTGATTCAAAGCGAAAAAAACTAAAAACGCCCACAACAACGTGGGCGTTAGTCGGGCTATGAAGCTAGCGGCCAGAGTGACTCAACCGCCTGCAGAGGGCGTTGGTCGGGATTAGATAAATAGTGGGGGCGCAGTGGCAACCCACTAAAGGGCGTCACCGGTTTATTCTCCACACTGTTATAGACAAACATTAAAATCGAACGTGGGTCGTTGGCGATATTATCGGGTGAGCCATGCATCAAGTTACAATCATGGAACACCAAGGTACCGGCTTGTCCCGTTACCGAGGCGATACCCTTGTCATCGAGCAACGCTTCCATGGTCTCTGGTTTAGGCACACCCAGCATTTGTTTTTTCAGCGATTGCTGATAGTTCTTCTCGCCGGTATTGCCTTCACAAGACGCATAGTGATGGTGCGAGCCGGGGATCACATATAAAGGCCCATTATGCTCGGTGTTATCGGTTAACATTAGCCATACAGTCACGGCTCGCATCCGTGGCATTCCATCCTCAACGTGCCAAGTCTCGAAGTCAGAATGCCAAGGAAACGACTTGCCTTTAAACGCAGGCTTAATATTGACGCGCGATTGCATCAAATATGCATCCGAGCCCAAAATTTGCCGAACTTTATTGAGAATGCGCGGATCACGTGAGAAGCGATCAATTAAGTCACTGTAGGCAAAGGGTTTAAAAATAGTACGCAGCTCGTCACTATCCGGCTCGGTATATAGCTCTTCATAGCCGGCCATATCATCGCGTAAACGGGTGATTTCACGTTTAAGCGGTGCCACCATTTCCGGCATATAGTCATTCATCACCAAAAAGCCTTGGCGATCAAACGTATCCAGATCACGTTGGCTCAAGCTATGCGGTACCTCTGGCTGCGCACCGCCGTACACAACAGGGTCTAGACGTGGGGAGAGGGTTTCTTTTCCATTGACGCGTGAGGGATACAAATCGGGTGTACCTTCCATTATTGACACCTCCTTCATGTCGTTCGTTTTTTAGTGATATCTTCTCGCTATTTGAGGCCCAAACGGGCATTGAGTGGAATACAGCTTCACATCGGGGCGACTCGATAGAAATCAACCCCGAAGCGAGTTTCGGGAGCAGCCTAACAGGTTAGCAATCGAGAGTGAACCTTTGTCATCCATGCTCGCGGACAAAAGATATCCTCTTCTTTTTAAAGTGAAAAACGAATAGGGACAGTAACCGTTATTGTCGAGCCCGGCAAGACATCTGGCGGCGTCGGCAACGGGGACGCACGCTTTACAAGCTCCTTAGCCTCTTCGTCTAAACTCTCAAAGCGGCTCGAGGTTTGGAGTTTGACCGATTGCACCTCGCCTTGGCGATTGACGGTAAAGGTTACCCGAGGCGAGCCTTGCTGTTTGAGTCGCCGAGCAAATCGAGGATAGCGCTTATAGTAAGCCAAGTGCGCGTGAACCCGTCGCTGCCAATTCAACTTCGCAACCTTTCCCTTTACGGTTAGCTGTCCTTGCGCTGGGCCTGTCACTTTTTCACTGTGTGTTGGCGCATCAACATGTTTCGGCGCGCTCGCCTCTTGCGCGACCGACGATGCACGTGACGTTTTGGGGCTTTCCTTTGGTTTGGGGCGAGGCTCAGTCGTTTGCACCTTGTGTGTCTCAACCGTTTTTTTCGTCTCTATCGCTTTAGGCTGCTCCTTGGCAGGACGTGGGACAGACTGCGGCTGTTTTTGCACTTGCGCGTTTTTCTCATCTTGAACCACAGGCGTCGCGTTTGGCGTCGACATCACTTTTTCCGGCACCGCCTCAGATGCATGAGCAGGCTGACTGGCGCGTTGCAGTTTGCCCTCTTGCACATCGTGCTGTTCCACCTTTGGGGCTGACACCTCTGGTGCGATGACAGAAATGGCAATCGGCATCGCGGCGGGAGGCGGTGCGAGCGTGCGCGCCGGTGTCCAAAAGTACGCGATCGCCACCCCAAGGTGGAGACTGACGCTCACTGCCGCCCCCACTAACCAGCCTTTTCGCGTGCGGTCTAACTCAAAGCCTTGCGGCAACCCAGCCAATACCGTCATGAGGAACGCGATGCTGACTGCGCAATGCCCACCAGCCCGACTTGCTGATAACCCGCTTGACTAAGCGTATTAATGACTTCCAACAGTGACTGATAAGGCAAGGTTTTATCGGCCCGCAAATATAAACGGGTTTGTTTGTTCGCCACCCATTGAGGCAACTTCTGACTGGCTTCCTCAAGGGAAAACGCAGGATGCTCATCAACTTGCAGCATTTGTCCAGAGCCTACAGACAAATACACAGGCTGACTGGGCGATGCATTCGGCTTCGCCGAAGAGGTGGGTAAATCCACCGGCACGCTGACGGTTGCAAGCGGGGCCGCAACCATAAAAATGATCAGTAACACCAACATCACATCGATAAATGGTGTCACATTAATCTCATGGTTTTCTTGTAGTTCATGGTCTGACGAGGAAAATTGAAAGCTCATCTCTCTACCCTGCCTGTCGCCACGCCAGTTCAGTTTGCGCATTGCACTCACTGTCGAGATCGCGGCTCACCAGTACCAAAATAGCCACCGCTAAATCCCCCATTTGAGCACGATAAGCAGCCAATGCACGGGTAAAATAGTTGTACACAATCACAGCTGGGATCGCCGCGACCAAGCCAAGAGCGGTTGCCAGCAGGGCTTCAGCAATCCCGGGCGCCACCACGGCTAAATTAGTCGTTTGCGTATGCGCAATGCCAATAAACGCATTCATGATCCCCCACACGGTACCAAACAGTCCCACAAAGGGAGCGACGGACCCGATCGATGCCAGCACCCCTGTGCCGCGATTCATCATGCTAGCCTGTGCCACCTGCACCCGCTCCAACCGTGCTTGTACCCGCTCTTTAACGCCTTGACTGACTGCATCTACTTGTTCGGTTAGTGCAAGCTCGGTTTGCGCCGCACTAAGAAACGCCAGCCCAGTGCCCTGATGACATGATGCCGCCGCTTTGGCCGCCGCAAAGCTTTCAGCGTGAGCGCAAAGTGACACCAGTGGCGCTAAGCGGCGACGTGCACGACCGAGTTGCCACTGCTTAGTGACGAGTACAGCCCATGTCACGCCGGAAGCCGCCAGCAATATCAGCATGACCGCTTTAACGATAGGATCCGCAGCCTGATACATACCGAGCGGAGACAGTGCATCAACGGACAAATGGGTGGCCTGCGAGCCTGAAGCGGTCACCACTGACCCGCTCTCCGCAGGTGCCGTGGATTCACTCGCCTGCACATGCACCGTGATGACCAAGAGCCACAGCCCCAGTCCTATCCAATATCGCTTCATTTTGAGTCCTTATTATCCATGCGTAATACGCCATATCGGTTGTCTACCCGCTATACCGAACGAATAACGAAAACCCGTAAAAATTTTTAAAATTGTTTTTCAAACTGGACTTGGATGCGCGTGTAATCATGGCTATAAAGCCAATCAACATTGCTTCGTGTTTGATGATACTGGCCTGTGATCACCGGAGAAAAACCCGCCACAGTTAGCGTAGGCAGGCGCAAACTCAATACCAGCGTATGTTGAATATCATGCCGCTTATCCCCCAACATGGCGTTGTATTCTTGATAGTTACGATCTTGATAGGCATAACTAAACAGGCCATCGAGTTCGGGCGTCGGCTGAAAACTCACTCCGACTCGTCCTCCTAGGCTGTGCCAGTCAAAGACAGTATCCTCACTTTGGCTATCCGTGTAGTTTGCACCGATAAAAGCTAACCAGTTGGGATGAAGCTGAGAGAACCATGTTGCAGACAAATAGGTTTCCTGCCCCGACAGCGCCTTCAGCTGTGCGCCTTGATAACGGATATCTTTGCTGACAACCGTTCCCTTAAATGTCGATGCAGGAGTAAGGATACGTAGGTAGTCAAGGTTGACACCAAAGGTATGGGAAATCCACGAGCCTCCTTGCCAAGTGCCTTCCAATAAAGGGCCTATTGAGAGTTGATTAGCCGCATTTTGATACCGATACCCAATCAACCACTGGGTGTCCCACTGGTTATAGGTATCATTTTTATCGTAATCCGCACCATATGCCATGCCGCGGATAAAGCCATGGTGATGACCAGACACAGCCCATGTTTTTGCTGCCGAGAGCGTGGCTCCCCAACCATAACTGGCAATCGCGTCCGGCGTTTTTCGTACGTAAGCACACCCTGCAGCCACCGATAGCAAACAGGTTTCACTGTGAGACGTTTTATTGATATTGGTGTGATACTCAGGCCCAATCGCCAACGAGCCTTGCCATGACTGACGCAAAGATAGTGCTTGTAAATAGGCCGAGACGGTTCGCTGAACACCAGCAGCGTGAGGCATACCGGCAATGCTTGTCGCGATAGCCTCAAAGTACTGTTTAGCCTCACGGCTTTGGTAATCTTCAAATAACACGCGCGCTAGTGATAACTGCGCCAGTAAAAAATCAGGCTTAAGCTTAAGTAGAGCTTGATAGGAATGCGCGGCTTGGGCGAGGTTTCCTGCCTGTCGGGCCAAGCCCCCCTTGGCATAAAGAATTAACATCGCATCATGGCCGGGTAATGTTTGATAGTAAGGCAGCCCTTCAGCCACCCTATCCCAAGCGTGTTGTCGTATCGCTTGGTAGAGCGCTCTTCCCAATGCATTCACATCCAATGTTTCTAAAGGAACATGCCATGATGGTGTGCTGGGCAGTGCTAAATCGGCCTCTGCCAGCGCTTTGTCTTCCGACTGTTTTTGTTGTTGTCTCTGACGTTGTTCAATACGAAGGTCTGTTTCGGATTGGCTACTGAATACCAACGTGGGCGTGATCATCAAGCTAATAACGCCGACGAGTAAATAAAACCGCATGCAACACCCGCAAATAAAAAGCAGAGGCACATCGCCTCTGCATCATAAAAAATAAACGCTATTTTTTGGTGCCGCCAAAGGCGGTATTGAGATCGCGGTCGGCAAAGGTTGCAACCCCAGCAAGGGCTGCGGCGTCTGCACCAAAGAAATGGCCTTGTGTGTCCCCTACAACCCCTGGACCACTACGTAAAGCATGCGCGTCACCCTTAAACGCTGCAGTTTTCGCATCAATATCTGCATCAATGCTTAGTTTCATCGCAGCATTACTGATGGTGCCGCGAACGGTTTTAGCGGAAAAGTCTGCGTTAAACTCACCAGTCAATGCATTATTGCCAGTAAAGCGGTTCAAGCCAGTCACTGCATAAGATGCCGTGCCCGATGTGGGCAGACTCGTTTGGGTGTTATCGCCCGCATAATACACACTGCGATCTTGACCATTACCGGCAAAGTCTTGCGACCATTCACCAAACCACACGTCGCCCGCACCGGCCTGCGCAAAGTTAAACACTCCCGCTTCCCCGGCATGTGATGTGCCATTGGTGTAAATGTCGCCTTGCTTTTGGGTACTGCTGGCACGGGTCAACCCTTCAAAGTCCACTTTGAATTTCGAGGAGATACGGTTGTCATTACCAATCCCCGCCTTACCCATTGTATGGGGGCCAAAAGGCACATTGGATGTGCCGACTTCAATATTGGCGTCATCGCTTTGTGTGCCAACAATATTAGCCAAAGCAGATGTGGTAGTTAAAATGGCACTTAGTGCTATCACGACGGTTTTGTAAGGCATAATGTGACTCCTAGGTAAATGATTTCAACGTCCAGCAAATTATTTGCTTCATCCTCTTTACCGTTCAGTTCAGGCAAACCCGTAACCGCGTCGTTAAAATTTTGCTTTTAGCATCAATTTAATAGTCCGCCCTGGCGCCGGTACACTGGAACGCACCAGTGGGTCAATGTGGTAGACATCGGTTAAATTGGTCCCTACGACTTCAAGCGCGATGTGGCGTGATAGCTGATAATTGGCAAATGCATCAAACGTTAAGGTATCGTCGCGCTGGACCACCTCATCTGACTTGGCTTTGGCAAGGTACGCGCCTTTGATCCCAGCTTCTAACTGACGATTGAAAAAGCGATGGCCCAGTTGCAGCGACGTCGACCACGCTGGGGGGACTTGCGATTCTAAATATCCGCCAGGAAAACCGCCAAACAGACAATTGCGATAATATTCTGGCTCGTCGGGGCGATAACGTGTGACGACGGAGCTCTCATCACAGACTTTATTGGTGAGCATGTAAGCGCCATTTAAATCGGCAAACCAATCACCATCATCGTAGTTCGCTTGCAGCTCCAACCCTGCCAGCGTCTGCGAATCAATATTGCTAAAGCGCAGCATGTCATCTCGCTCGATCACGTTTTCAGTGAGGTGGTGAAAGTAAGCCAGTTTCAGATCACCGTGAGTAAAATGATGAATGTAGCCTAACTCGTGATTCACCGTTGCTTCGGGTTTGAGGCTGGTATACGCATTATTTAACGCGGAAAAGCTAAGTGTGCTTTCAAAGAGGCTTGGAAAGCGCAACATTTGGCTGTAGCGATAGTAAATACGGTCTTGCGGCGTGGGAGAAAATGCCACGGAGGCAAACGGTGACCAACCCTGCTCGTGATCGTGTGTTTTGGGACGCATATTCACTTTGGTATTCAATTGATTGGTCGCACGACACGTCCCTTCAATGTAGTTGTCGGGTAATAGTCCGTTAGCGGGGTCACAGGGGTTTTGCGCACGGCTATATTTACCGTTTCCATCATGTAACCAAGCTTGTGTGCGCTCTTCTATTTTACCTTCTTCGCGCAGCTTGGCTTCTTCTTCTGCAAGATCAACCAATATCTGGCTTTCAGGCACCCCAAAAAATTCCAAACTTTCGCGATAACGGTCCAACCTCGCCTGAATTTCAGCCTCACTCAAGAACACCCGCACTTTATAGCTGGCTTCAAGCCCCGGCGAGACAGCCTGCTGCGTGAACAGGGTATCGCCCCCTTCGGCTTGGCGCGCTGCAAGGAAGTCATCTTTGACATCAAAGCCTTGAAACTTCACACCAGCGTTAAGCGTCCATTGGGTATGTGGCTGCCAAGTGGCTTGTAAGCTGGCATCAAATTCTTGATAGGTCCCTTCTTGTGGAAAGTGCACCCAACCATCGGCTTTGTTCGCATCATAAGTATCATCAGAACGTTGCTCTCGGTATTGATATCGTCCTGCGGCAGTCATAGATAAGGTGTCACTGAACGCCATGGTATTGCTGATATTCAGGCCAATACGGCTATCTTTTGCATTGGACGCAGCAGTATTGCGCAACAGGGTGCTGTAGCCCGGTAACAGGTCATGGTTATTGGCATAGTTAGGAAACCCACCTCGGGTATTGGTATCGCTGACGGTGTAGGTGGTCCATAACTTGGCCGTTAAATCAATCCAAGGGTCCTTTGGCGACCAATGATAATCAAGGTTATAAGCTTGCGCTCGCACGCGGCTAAGTGGCCATTGCGCCATTTTATTGCCATCGACTAAGTCGCCAGAGCGGCTCGCCATGATTTCACCATACTCGGCATCGGTGTAGCGCGCGCCAAGGCTCAATTGCTGCGCGCCCTCGAAAAGGAATGTACTTTTCAGCAACACAGATTCGGTTTCGCTGGACGTATTGGGAATTTCCGCGCCCGGCAGATGGCGCAGAGCCAAGGTCTCTGGATCGATCTTGGTCATATAGGCTTCTTTCGAATCGCCGCTTTTATAAAAACCACTATCATGTTTGCCCCCATAATAATTGCCTTTATAGCGATAAGCGTAAGCAGCTAACCATTCCATGCTTTCGCCTCGTTTCGCCAGCGCAAGACGGTAAGCGTAGTCATCCCCCGAGAAAGGATTGTTGTTCTTGTTGTGGCTCATCGGCTGCCAAAGCGAAGGATCGGCGTAAGGGTATTGTGGCGTGGACGGAAACCCGTCGACTTCTCGATAGTCTTGCCCTGTGTATAAGGTCCCTAATGTGGGCGCAACCGCATTGTTGCTACCTTCAATCAAGAACTCACCGCCAAAGTCTTTTCCCGGCAGCAAAATATCTTGCGCAGAGAGGGTATTGACGACCACCGCGCCGCCTGTGGATGTTTTGACATTCGCCACAGTATTGGGGCCTTTGATGACCTGCACACCACCAATTAAGTTGGGATCAATATAGCTGCGATTCGAGACACCGCGATAGCCACGCCAGACAGTCAGCCCTTGCTCTGTACCATCAATGAGAACAGGCACACGACCCGGCCCTTGGACACCACGAATATTTGGGTCAATGCCTCCGCCGTTGCGCGCATCGCCACTGTACACATTGGGCATACCTTTCAAGAGATCAGCCGCATCTTTACCTTTATATCGCTCAACCTCTTTTTTGCCCGCGTACACCGTTGACCGGTTGTCATCGTAAACAGCATATTTACCCGCTTCATCGCGGCTAATATCCCCTTCCGAAAACGACACATCTAGGGTATCGAGCGTCAGCGACTCTGTGCTGTCGGTAATTTGATAGCTGCCATCGGCTTGTCGGTGTGCCGTCAACCCCGTACTGGTCAGCAGGGTGTTGAGGCCTTGCTCTGGAGTAAACTGTCCGTCGAGCCCCGCACTGTAAAAACCTTCGGACAAACGCGCATCCAGATGAAATTCGATACCCGATGCCAGCGCAAAGGCTTTTAATACCGCATCAAGCTCTCCGGCGGGAATCTGGTAGGTATTTACCGTGTCTGTTTGGGCATAAACGGGGGAATAAAAAGGCACGCCCAAGGTTAACGATAGACACAATATCGATGACTGCAGTTTCACAATACGGCTCCACTTAAGTGAATGAACTAACCGATACACCGAACGAAGGCGTGAGATCCGTAAAGATGAGTGTCATTTTTTATTGGGCTGGAATAATTTGCACCCAGAGCGCAGTACGAAAGCGCAGGGCAATAGGCAGAATGGTTTCTAAATTCGCCAGCGTTTGCTGGATATTACGGGTGGAAAATACCCCCGTCACGGTTAGATCATTCAGTTGTGCATCTAAGCGCAACCAGCCTGAGAAATACCGTGAGAACTCTTCAACCAGCGCCGAAAGCGGCATGCGTTCAGCCACAAGTTTTTGCTCCAACCAACTCACCGCGTGAGTTTCTAAAGGTGCAAGATGCTGCACCTTATTGGCTGTGCATTGCACCGAATGCCCGGCGGGAATGTGACGCAGTTGACCCTGATACGGCTGAATACTCGCGTTGGTCGATAACAATTGTATAGCACTGAAACGCGTAAACTGGCGCACAGCAAGTTGGCCTTGATCCTCAACCCACACCTGACCGTGGGCGGTGAGAACCGATAAAGGCGATGCCGCCTCGAGCATCACTTCACCGCGCTCAAGGAAAATCTGTTTTTTCCCGCCTTGATAATCGACCCACACCCGCGAATCTGTGTTTAACGCGATACGACTCTGATCCGGCAAGGTGAACTGCTTAAGTTCCCCGACTCGGCTTGCCAAGGCAACGCCCTGTTCGTAACGCTGCGCATTGGAGCGCCATGCCAATAAGCACCCTGCGCCAATACCAATGCCACCGAGCACCAAAAACCGCCGGCGCGACAAGCCACTTTGTCGCAATAAGACCGAATGATGTCCCGAGACATCCTGAAGCTGGGATTGCACACCTTCCAGCGCTTGCCATGCCTTTTCATGATGAGGGTGAGCACGTCGCCACTGTGATAGCGCTTGTTTATCCTGCTCAGACACATCGTCCGCCCACATACGGGCCATCCATTGTGCCGCTTGCTCAACCACATGAGGTGATAAAGACGACATCATGAATCACTCTTGCGCGGCGAGTACACAGGCAGCCAGTGCCTTGGCAACATATTTCTCTACCGAGGAAACCGAGACAGAAAGCGCCTTTGCGATGTCTTTATAGCTCATTCCCTCGAGCTGGCGCATCAGCAAAGCCTGCCGCACCTTGACCGGTAAATGCCCTAATAACGCATCAACCGCCACCAAGGCTTCCATGGTTTGTTGGTGTTGCTCGGGCGAGCTGGCCATGAGTTCTGGCTGCGCTTGCAGATAGTCTAAGTAAGCTTGCTCAACGCGACGACGGCGATACCAATCGATGATCAAGCCTTTGGCGATATGGGTAAGGTAAGCACGCGCACTGTCTGTATCAGGCAAACGGCCAGAGTTAAGCAAACGCAAATAGGTGTCTTGAACTAAATCTGCCGACGTTGACGGGCAACCCATTCGTCGCTGAATAAAGCCCGAAAGCCAGCGCTGATGTGACACATACAGCGAGGTAACACCCTGATGTAACGCCTGCTGACTCCCTATCATTGAATGTGCTCCCTACATCTAAATCGACCACCAAATACAAACGCTAACAATTATCATTAATAATTGCATATATGCAAGCATGTTCTAGATAGAGCCATGCTTTATCGACTCAGCGCACAGTTTGTGTCACACCGGCAATCGCGCACGCGTGTATCGAGTCAGTAACTTCACGCTCTAGCGTTCAAATCCCCGCCGGTTCGTGCTACCCTGCGCGCCTCCCACGGGGAACAACTATCTATTCGTCGATCGACGCCTGTACGTATACGCTATACTGCGGATGGGCATCAGCCAGTGAAAGTGATCAATCCATGAGCCAAGGTACGCTTTACATTGTTTCCGCCCCAAGTGGTGCGGGCAAATCTAGTCTGATTTCAGCGCTGCTGAATGATAACCCTCGCTATGACATGAAAGTGTCTGTGTCTCACACGACGCGCGCTATGCGTCCTGGTGAAGAAAACGGTGTGCATTATCATTTTGTCTCCGAGGAAGAATTTCAGTCACTGATTGCACAGGAAGCGTTCTTAGAGCACGCGCAAGTGTTTGGCAATTATTACGGCACCTCGCGCGTATGGATTGAAAAAATGCTTAATAATGGTGTCGATATTTTTCTCGATATCGATTGGCAAGGCGCTGAGCAAATTCGTCAGCAAATGCCGAACAGCAAGAGTATTTTCATTTTGCCACCCAGCCGTGAAGAGTTAGAACGACGCCTCACGACACGTGGCCAAGACAGTGAGGAAGTGATTGCGCAACGCATGCAGGAAGCACGCACCGAGATCTCTCACTATGCTGATTATGATTACCTGATTATTAATGATGACTTTGATGTCGCATTGATGGATATTAAGGCCATCATCCGTGCCGAGCGGATGGCACAAGCCAAACAAGCCAGCAAGTATCATACAATGATCGACGAACTGTTGGCTGACTAACCACCACATTGAGACGTGGCCATTGCCCCAGCCAACGCTGGCAATAGGTCGCGGCCTTTTGTATACTTTTCGGTCATTTTGAATGACCTATTGATGACATAGCTGGAGTCCTTCATGGCACGCGTAACTGTTCAAGACGCCGTTGAAAAAATTGGTAACCGCTTCGATCTCGTTCTGGTTGCGGCTCGCCGCGCCCGTCAAATGCAAACGGGCGGCAAAGATGCCCTCGTCGCAGAAGAAAACGACAAGTACACAGTGATCTCTTTGCGTGAAGTTGAAGAAGGACTGATCAACAAAGAAGTCCTCGACGCACGTGAGCGTCAGGAGAAGCAAGAGCAAGAAGCCGCTGAAATGGCCGCGGTAAGCACCATTTCTGGTCAACGTTAAACGCTGCATTTATCAGGGACAGGCCGTTTGTATCTATTTGATAGCCTGAAAGAAGTTGCTAGCCAGTATTTGCCGGAGTCACAGCTTGAAGCGCTTCGGCAAGCTTACCTAGTAGCCAGGGATGCCCACGACGGGCAAACTCGCTCAACCGGCGAACCTTATATTATTCACCCCATCGCGGTGGCACGGATCTTGGCAGAAATGCGCTTGGACTGTGAAACCTTGATGGCGGCATTGCTGCATGATGTGATTGAGGACACTGAGGTGACCAAAGATGATCTGCAGCAACGCTTTGGTGATGTGGTAGCCGACTTGGTGGACGGGGTGTCTAAGCTCGATAAGCTTAAATTCCGCGATCGCAAAGAGGCCCAGGCCGAGAACTTCCGCAAAATGGTCATGGCGATGGCCCATGACATTCGCGTAATCCTGATAAAACTGAGTGACCGCACCCACAATATGCGTACTTTGGGTGCGCTACGCCCAGATAAAAAACGCCGTATCGCCCGTGAAACGCTAGAAATCTTCGCGCCCCTCGCCCATCGTCTGGGTATCCATAATATAAAAGTCGAGCTTGAAGAGCTCGGCTTTGAGGCCTTGTACCCCAATCGCTACCGCGTGCTTAAAAAGGTGATCGCGCAAGCGCGGGGCAACCGCAAAGAGATGATCCAAAAAATCCATGCGGAAATTGAAGGCCGCTTGGAAGATGCAGGGATTAAAGCCCGTGTGTTGGGCCGAGAGAAAAACCTCTACTCCATCTATAACAAGATGAAGAACAAAGAGCAGCGTTTCCATACCATCATGGATTTATACGCGTTTCGGGTGATTGTGGGTGATCTCGATACCTGCTACCGCGTGCTGGGGCAAATGCATAACTTGTATAAGCCACGCCCAGGCCGGCTCAAAGACTATATCGCGGTGCCCAAAGCCAACGGGTATCAATCACTGCACACCTCTATGATTGGCCCACATGGTGTCCCGGTGGAAGTACAAATTCGTACCGAAGACATGGATCAAATGGCGGATAAAGGGGTGGCCGCACACTGGGCGTACAAAAGTGGCACCGACAGACCCTCTGGCACCACCGCGCAAAAACGGGCGCAGCGTTGGATGCAGAACATTATCGAGCTGCAGCAAAGCGCCGGCAGCTCGTTCGAATTTATCGAGAGCGTCAAATCCGATCTCTTCCCCGACGAGCTGTACGTCTTTACCCCCAAAGGGCGGATTGTCGAGCTGCCTGTCGATGCCACCGCGGTCGACTTTGCCTATGCCGTCCACACCGATGTCGGCAACACCTGTGTTGGGGCAAGGGTTAATCGTCAGCCTTACCCGCTGAGCCAGCCGCTCAAAAATGGTCAAACGGTTGAGATTATCACCGCACCAGGCGCGCGTCCTAATGCCGCTTGGCTTAACTATGTGGTCACCGCGCGGGCACGGACGAAAATCCGCCAGGTGCTAAAAACCATGCGCCGAGAAGAGTCGGTCACCCTAGGGCGTCGCCTGCTCAATCACGCGCTCGGAGAGAAAAACCTAGCGGATATTAATCCTGAACGCGTTGACGCTGTACTGAGCGACTTGAAGCTAAAAACCAGCGACGACTTACTGGCATCGATTGGTCTTGGCGAACTCATGAGCGTGGTGATCGCTCGTCGCTTGCTAGATCAAGATCCGGCCGCCCCTACCGAGGGCAAAATGCCGATTCGTGGTGCGGATGGTATCTTGGTGACTTATGCCAATTGCTGTCGCCCTATCCCAGGTGACCCCATCATTGCGCATGTCAGCCCAGGTAAAGGCTTGGTTATCCACCGTGAAACCTGTGCTAACATCCGCGGCCACCGCCAAGAGCCGGATAAATATATGCCGGTCGAGTGGGCGGACGATTTTGAACAAGAGTTCAGCACCCGGGTACGCGTGGATATGCAAAACCACCAGGGAGCATTGGCCGACCTCACCAATACCATCGCCGCAACCGGATCCAATATCCAAGGGTTAACCACCGAAGAGCGCGATGGTCGCCTATACACTATCTTTGTTCGCTTAACGACCAAAGACAGAGTGCATTTGGCCAACATTATGCGTCGCCTTCGCGTCATGCCTAATGTGGTGAAAGTGAGCCGCCAGAAAAACTGAGTGCCCCAACCCATCATTACCTGTCGCCCGCCCTTTGGCGGGCGTCACCGTTTTTTTCCTGTTATTGACGGAATTGAATCATGACCCCTGAACGCTTTGAACGCATTCATCAGGTCTTGGCCCAACGCCAGCCTGATCTCACTGTCTGCATGGAGCAAGTTCACAAGCCCAATAATATTTCCGCCATCATTCGCACGGCCGACGCGGTAGGCATTCACCGCATGCATGCGGTATGGCCAGAAGGCACCAAGATGCGCACCCTCGGTGGCACATCGGCCGGCTCGCGCAACTGGATAGATGTGGTCACTCACAACACCACGGAAGAAGCCTTTGATGCCATGCACGCCCAAGGGATGCAGGTGTTAGTCACTAACTTGTCGGATACCGCGGTCGATTTTCGCGAGATCGACTACACCCGTCCGACGGCCATCGTGCTGGGGCAAGAAAAACAAGGCATCAGTCGCGAAGCGCTCGACAAAGCGGACCAAGACATCCTCATTCCTATGGTAGGTATGGTACAGTCACTCAATGTGTCAGTGGCCAGTGCCTTGATTTTGTACGAAGCACAGCGCCAACGCCAAGCGGCTGGCATGTATCAGTTGGATAAGACACGCTTGCCCGACCACGAGGTTCACCACATTTTGTTCGAGCGTGGTCACCCGGTGCTTGCCCGCGTGGCAAAACAAAAAGGCTTGCCTTATCCGCCCTTAGATGCACACGGTCAAATTGTGGCCGACGAGGCATGGTGGGCACAGATGCAGGCAGCCAAACATCCACGTTAGTCCGACACACGAGCCAGAGCAAACCCATAGAGAAACAGATGCGATCTTCGATGCTAAGTGCGGTGACTGTTGATACCTTAAGTGGCGTTGGCAGCAAAATGGCAGAAAAACTGGCAAAAATAGGCCTGCATACGGTGCAGGATGTTTTATTTCACCTGCCTTATCGTTATGAAGATCGCACCCGAGTATGGCCGGTTGCCAGCCTCTTACCCGGCCAGCATGCCACCATTGAAGGTGAAATCACCCACAATGACACCGTGTTTGGTCGCCGCCGGATGCTCACGGTTCGGGTGCAAGATAGCAGTGGCGCGTTAACGCTGCGATTTTTCAACTTTAATGCCGCAATGAAAAACAGTTTAGCCGTAGGCAAGCAAGTAAAAGCCTACGGTGAACTCAAGCGCGGAAAGCACGGGCTGGAGATCATTCACCCCGAGTATCAGGTGTTTTCTGAGCCCACCGAATTGGTGATGGAAGAAACCCTCACCCCCGTGTATCCCACCACGGAGGGGCTGCGCCAAGCGACGCTGCGTAGCCTGACCGATCAAGCCCTGGCTTTGTTAGACAAAAGTGGCGTCGACGAGCTGCTGCCCGAGGGCTTGTACGATAGACAGCTTTCGCTGCGCGATGCATTACACCTTTTGCATCGTCCGCCGCCCGAGACCGTGTTGGAAGACTTATTAGCAGGGCAACACCCTGCTCAGCGACGCTTGATCATTGAAGAGCTCCTTGCCCAACACCTGTCGATGCTGTCTGTGCGCCACCAAGCCCAACAAGTGAAAGGCTTTGCCCTCGCGCCCAGTCAGTCATTAGGGCAGCGCCTTTTAGACAACCTGCCTTTCACTCCCACCGGCGCACAAACCCGGGTGGTGAGCGAGATCAGCGCCGATTTGGCCAAGCCGTTTCCGATGATGCGCCTCGTGCAAGGCGATGTGGGGGCAGGTAAAACCTTGGTCGCCGTGCTCGCCGCCTTGCAAGCGATTGAACAAGGCCATCAAGTTGCGTTGATGGCACCGACCGAGCTATTGGCCGAGCAACACGCCACTAACTTCGCTCAGTGGCTCGAACCACTGGGCATTCAAGTCGGTTGGCTGGCCGGCAAGCTAAAAGGGAAAGCGCGGGAGCAAACCCTGGCAAGCATTGCTGACGGCGAAGCGAAAATGGTAGTCGGTACCCATGCTTTGTTTCAAGCGAGCGTCCAGTTCGACAGCCTAGCGTTGGTCATTATTGATGAACAACACCGCTTTGGCGTTCACCAACGTCTCGCGCTGCGTGAAAAAGGCGAGCAGCAAGGCGCCCATCCGCACCAGCTTATCATGACCGCGACCCCCATTCCCCGTACCTTGGCGATGACCGCGTATGCGGATCTTGAAACGTCCGTCATCGATGAATTACCCCCGGGGCGCACACCCATCCAAACCGTCGCCGTCCCCGACACCCGACGCGACGATATCATCGCCCGCGTCAGCGCCGCATGTGCAGCCGGTCGACAAGCATATTGGGTGTGCACCTTGATTGAAGAGTCCGATGCCTTAGAAGCGCAAGCCGCGGAAGACACAGCTACCGCGCTTAAAGAAGCCCTCCCCAACCTGGAAATTGGCTTAGTTCACGGGCGAATGAAAGCGGCAGAAAAGCAAGCGGTCATGGAAGCGTTTAAACAAGGCGAGTTACAGTTATTGGTGGCGACAACGGTTATTGAAGTGGGCGTCGATGTCCCCAACGCCAGCCTAATGATTATAGAAAACCCCGAGCGACTCGGGCTGGCACAACTCCACCAGCTACGTGGCCGTGTCGGCCGTGGTTCCGTCGCCAGTCATTGTGTGCTGCTTTACCATGCCCCTTTATCCAAAACCGCCAGTCAGCGGCTTGGGGTGCTGCGCGATAGCAATGACGGCTTTGTGATTGCGCAGCGCGATCTCGATATTCGTGGACCTGGCGAGCTTCTCGGCACCCGCCAGACCGGGCTGGCTGAGTTTAAGATTGCCGATTTGGTCAGAGATCAGGGGCTGATCCCTGAAGTGCAAAAACTGGCCACGCACCTACATCAACACTACCCACAACATGCTCAAGCGATTATTCGCCGCTGGCTGGGGCATAAAACCCACTACTCCAATGCCTGATCGCCGCTATAACGCTCCCAATGCGTCATGATCAGCGCCATGGTTTCTGACTTGCTGTATCCCGCTTCACTGGCCGCCTGGATAAAGTGCGCCAGTGCGCCTTCAACGTAGTGCAAACGCTGCTCGGGTTCAGCCGGGCGCATGGTTTCACTCACCTGCATGCCCACTCCAGGCAAGCGCTCAAGCCACCCCTCATCGGCCAATTGTTGATAGCTGCGCGACACCGTCATTGGGTTCATCGCCAATGTTTTGGCCAGTTGCCGCACCGAGGGAAGGCGCGCACCGGGGTAGAGGGTGCCGCTGGCAATTTGCCGTTGAATTTGATCAATCAGCTGCTGAAATTTAGGCGTCGGATCCTGACTATCTAGCGATAAACGCATGGCCGTTTCCCAGTGTATTGAGTCTCTATGACAGTATGGCCTACCCTCCTGGTTCCGCGACTTCCGCGGCCAAAAACGTGGTCACACGCACACAAGGGTGTTATTTTTTATTGCCCACAGGAAACGTCATCTGAATTCTTAACCCACCTTCAGTACGTGACGACAAGCGAATATCACCATGAAGCTGTTCCACAATCCGTTTCACGATCGCTAGCCCTAGCCCCGTTCCTTCGCTGCCCCGCGCCGTATCGCCGCGGGTAAACGGCTGGAACAAGGTATTTTCGAGGCTCGCTTCAATGCCCGGGCCATTATCTTCCACTTCCACCCACTGATAGGTATGATCAGCATTGCTGCCACAACCGAGACGGACCCAGCCATGACCGTATCGCACCGCATTAACCACCAAGTTAGTCACCGCACGCTTTAACGCTACCGAATTAGCAAATAGCTCTCCGTGCAATGCCCCCAGGTCGAGATCAATATCGACCCCCATTTGTTGCTGATTACTCGCCACATCGCGGCAAATACTGGCTAAATCAACCGGATCAGGATCTTGCTGCTGCACCGCGCGCAAGTAGTCCATAAACTGGTTGATGATTTCATTACACTCTTCGGTGTCCTCGGTAATGCTATCGGCCAAATAGGCGTCATCCGATGACATCATTTCAGTGGCAAGGCGAATGCGCGTCAGTGGCGTGCGCAAATCATGGCTGACGCCCGCCATCAGCAAGGCGCGATCTTCTTCCAACTTGCGTATACCGGCTGACATTTTATTAAACGCGACCGTCACCGCCTGAATTTCTGATGCCCCTCGTGGTGGGACAGGATCGGGAAAACGGCCATCTGCCACATCTAACGCCGCGCGCTCAAGAGCCACGAGTGGACGGTTTTGCATCTTGATAAATAGCCACCCGCCCGCTATCACCAACAGGGCAATCACTAAGCTGTATTGAAATAAAGGCGCAAAGTCGTCTTGATGCAGCTCGGAAAGCGGGATCCGCATTAAAAAATCGTCAATCTGGTCAAACTTCAGCCACAGCACGTAACTGTCTTCACCGCTGACCAAGCGCACTTCGGTTTGGGTGCCCAACTCCTCGCTGATATGCTCGCTTAAATAATCAATTTCCATGGCGTCTTTAAACGCCGCCGCAGGCTCACTGTTGGGCGCATGCAAGGTGACCCCAATCTGCTCCAACAATTGCCGCCGCACGGGTTCACCCAGGTGAAGGACTTCACCATCCTTAAGATACCAGTCTTCTTCCAGCATCAAGCGTACTTCAAAAGCGAGGATCTTGTTGAACTGCTGCAAACTGGGCAGCAAGGCATAATTAACGATGGTTAGATAAGAAAAAACTTGGCTGGCAATTAATAAGCCAGCCAAGATAAACAAGGTACGTGCAAAGTTAGTCCGCGGTGACATCCGCATCGCTATACCTCTCCATCCGGCACGAATACGTAGCCGAGCCCCCATACGGTTTGAATGTAACGCGGTTTACTCGGGTCTTCTTCTATCATCCGACGCAAACGCGAGATTTGTACATCAATCGAGCGCTCCATCGCCGAATACTCACGGCCACGCGCCATGTTCATCAACTTATCACGTGACAAAGGTTCTCGCGCATTGGTGACCAAGGCCTTAAGCACTGCGAACTCGCCGGATGTGAGCGTCATCGGCTCATCATTGCGAAACATTTCTCGCGTGCCCAAGTTGAGGCGAAACTCGCCAAAGGTCACTGTGGTTGAGTCTGCACTCGGCGCGCCTGGCGCTTCAATGGTCTGCCGGCGCAATACCGCGCGTACCCGCGCCAATAGCTCTCGCGGGTTAAAAGGCTTGGGTAGGTAATCATCGGCACCCACTTCTAAACCGACAATGCGATCAATCTCATCGCCCTTGGCGGTCAACATCAAAATGGGTAATTGGTTATTCGCTTGGCGTAAACGGCGACACACTGACAGGCCATCTTCCCCCGGCAACATCAGATCCAGCACCATCAGGTGAAAGGCTTCACGCGCGAGTAAGCGATCCATTTGCTCGGCATTGGCCACACTACGCACCTGAAAACCTTGCTCGGTCAGGTAGCGTTCCAGTAGCGAGCGCAGACGCATATCATCATCCACCACTAGAATTTTATAGTTCTCTTGCATGCTAAGCCCTCAATGCTGATCGTTGCCCGGCCATGGATTGACCGTCACTTATATCATACTGAATTTTGCCACAGTTCTCTTTCAGACCGCGTGTTTGTCTGCCGCCAAGCGAGGGGTAAATTGTTACCGAGTGTTGCCTCGACAAGTTTGCCCGCTTCTTGTACTTTCCTGGACAAGGTTATATCGCGCGACGCCGAATGGCTAGCGAAAGGAGAGGTAACGTGAAAACCAAATTGGTGACCCGAGAAGGGTTTAACGCGCTCAAAGCCGAGCACGATTACCTGTGGCACGAACGGCGCCCAGAAGTGACCAAAATTGTCAGTTGGGCCGCCAGTTTGGGTGATCGCTCAGAAAATGCAGACTACACCTACAACAAACGTTTGTTACGCCAAATAGACCGCCGCGTCCGTTATCTGCGCAAACGCCTCAATGACTTAACTATTGTTGATTACGCGCCCGAGCAAGAAGGACGGGTCTTTTTTGGCGCCTGGGTGGAAATTGAAAACGAAGCCGGCGACACCAAGCAATTTCGAATCGTTGGTCCTGATGAGATTTATGAACGCAAAGATTACATTTCTATCGATGCCCCCATGGCGCGGGCGCTATTAAAAAAAGCCGTTGATGACGAGGTGGTGGTCTCAACCCCTGAAGGCGAAAAGCAATGGTTTGTGAATACCATTACCTACCCGAAACCCAGTGACAGCGACGCTCAGTAACACCTGAGGGAACCTTCGTCCCCATCGCGGTCAAAAATGCTATCCCTTGGCAGGGCGTTCCCCTGCCGTGCTTGTAGAGAAAAGGAAACACATGCACACATCCATTACACACACCCTGGCGCACGAACTCAATGTCGCACCAGGTCAAGTTAAGACAGCGGTCGATCTGCTTGACGATGGTAACACTGTCCCTTTTATCGCCCGCTATCGTAAAGAAGCGACCCAGGGCCTGGATGACTCGCAATTGCGCACCCTTGAGACCCGTTTGGTCTATCTGCGCGAATTGGACGCTCGTCGTGATACCATTCTCAAATCGATTGACGAGCAAGGCAAACTGACCGAGAGCTTGCGCCGCGATATTCTCGCTGCCGAGAGTAAAAACCGCTTAGAAGATCTCTATCTGCCTTACAAACCCAAGCGCCGAACCAAAGGCCAAATTGCGATTGAGGCCGGCCTAGCATCCTTGGCTGAGGCCTTATGGCAAGACGCCTCACACAACCCTGACACACTTGCTGAGCAATACATCAATGCGGAAAAGGGTGTCGCCGACACCAAAGCGGCACTCGAGGGGGCCCGCGCCATCATGATGGAGCGCCTTGCCGAAGATGCGAGCTTATTAGAAACGCTGCGCCAATACCTTAAGCAATACGCGGTGCTGCGCGCTACCGTGGTTGCTGGCCAGGAAGAAGCCGGTGCCAAGTTCAAAGACTACTTTGCTCACCAAGAGCCAATTGCCAAAGTGCCGTCTCATCGTGCCTTAGCCATGCTTCGTGGTCGCAATGAAGGCGTGCTACAGCTGGCACTGATTGCCGACCCCGACCAAGCACCAGACAGCAAGCAAAGCGTGTGCGAGACCATGATTGCTCAACACTATCAGCTGTCTTTGGGCACCGCCCCGGCAGACCGTTGGCGCAAACAAGTCATCGCCTTTGCGTGGCGAGTAAAAATCTTGATGCATCTTGAGACCGAGTTCATGGCCAACCTGAAAGAGCGCGCAGAGAACGACGCCATTGATGTGTTTGCCGCCAACTTAAAAGATGTATTGATGGCTGCACCGGCTGGCCCTCGCTGCACCATGGGGATAGACCCAGGCCTACGTACCGGCTGTAAAGTGGCGGTGGTGGATGGCACGGGCAAACTGCTCGACACCGCCACCATTTACCCCACCGCGCCTAAACACGATATTGAAGGGGCGAGTAAAACACTACGCCGTTTTATTGATCGCCATGGCGTGAACTTGATTGCGGTCGGCAATGGCACCGCCTCACGTGAAACCGAACACTTTGTCACCACCATGCTCAAACAAGCCGATTTGAGCATCCAAACCGTGATGGTCAGTGAGGCCGGTGCCTCGGTTTACTCAGCGTCAGAGCTGGCAGCCAAAGAATTTCCCGATCTGGATGTCTCGCTACGTGGCGCGGTTTCTATCGCTCGCCGCCTGCAAGACCCCCTCGCCGAGCTGGTTAAAATTGATCCTAAATCGATTGGCGTCGGTCAGTACCAGCACGATGTCTCTCAACACCAGCTGGCGAAAAAGCTTGATGCCGTGGTGGAAGACTGTGTGAACGCCGTAGGGGTCGATGTCAATATCGCGTCTGCGCCGCTGCTCACCCGGGTGGCGGGCCTTAGCCAAACCATGGCGCAAAACATTGTTGCCTTTCGCGATGAAAATGGTCGATTTAACGACCGTAAAACCTTGCTGAAAGTGCCGCGCCTTGGGCCGAAAGCCTATGAGCAATGCGCTGGCTTTTTACGGGTAATGGATGGCGCCAACCCGCTTGACCGCTCGGGTGTCCACCCAGAGACCTATCCATTGGTCAAACATATCGCCCAAAAGACCAGCAAGGCGGTCGATGCCTTAGTGGGTAACACGGGCTTATTACAGAGCTTAACCGCCAGTGACTACGCGGATGACACCTTTGGCCAAATCACCGTCACCGATGTATTGAACGAGCTGGCCAAACCCGGCCGCGATCCGCGCCCTGAGTTTAAAACCGCCACCTTTGCCGAGGGCGTGAATCAAATCAGTGACTTAAAACCAGGCATGCAACTCGAAGGCGTGGTCACGAATGTCACGCACTTTGGTGCGTTCGTCGATATCGGCGTTCACCAAGACGGCCTCGTACACATCTCCGCGCTATCAAACCGCTTTATTAGCGATCCACGCGACGTGGTCAAAGCTGGTGACGTGGTGAAAGTGAAAGTCATGGAGGTGGATGCGCCGCGCAAGCGAATTGGGTTATCGATGCGCCTCGACGATACCCCAGCCGCCAGCGAACCCTCAGCCGCCGCCCCTAAGCCGCGTGACAAAAGTCCGAAAAAGCGCCAGGACAAACCCGCTGCAATGGGCAGCATGGCCGATGCCTTTGCCCGCGCCAAGCGCTCCTAACCAAAAAGCCCCACGAAACATCGTGGGGCTTTTTCATCGTGGCATCATTGACACCACTTAAATCACAATCAGCACCTCTGAGGGCATGTTCGCCACGGTTGCTTGCTGATAACGCATGGCAACCACCGCACGCGTTTGCTCGAACCTTTTCAGCTCTTCAACTTTCTCCAGCACCTCTTCCGGCATTTTCAACCCCAAGGGGTAGCCGTTGTCTTTGCGTGCTTGCTCTCCAGGCTCATTACGTGCCATGGCATCAACACGCCCAGCAATATTGGCACCGTCGTAATCAGCGTCGGACAAGGACTCGCGACTGTAGTCGAGCGAATAGTTGGGGTGCTGTGACGGATCCCAAGATGAGCGGCCGAGCTGCTTGCCTTGATCGGTGGCCGCTTTGCCGTGTTCTGGCTCTGGGGCTTGCTTGGTAGGGACAATTTTTTCGCGCATGCGATTGTCCCGCGCAACTTGTTCAGTTGGCGGGTTCACCGATGGCGCGACAGTTGGGATACTGACGCTTGCTGGCGATATATTCATCTGATGCTACCTCCCAACATCAGCTGAAGGCCTAATTGTCAGTGCGGCCTCGTCTCCTTATAGTTTAGACGACAACCGCGAGTATGGTACCTATTGTGCCCAGCGCAGACAAAAATTGTCCCGCACCATAGGCCGCATCATCGTTTTCTTTCACTTTGTCCGGGTGGTCCATGCCCAACGCACCATAGGTAAAGGATTCAACCGATGATTTATCTTCTGGCTTTTTAACACCTTCAGCGTTTTTCGCTGCTTTCACATCTTTGCTTTCTTTTGCTGCCTCGGCAGCGGAAAGCGTCTCAGCCGCCTTGGCTGTTTTCGTGTCTTTGGCCGCGTTGTCCGCATTTTGTTGCGGTTGTGTCGGCGCTTTTGGCTTCATCGTTTGTTGATGATACGCCTGAGACTGCCCAACGTTACCTACGTTCATTATGGTCTCTCCTAATGTCAGAGCAAGTGACATAGTTAACTTATCGGCAGAACCATGACAGGATTTAGTCAATTCTACCAAAAAACGATCAGCGCACACTATTTGGGCGGCAAGTTTGTGCCTAAAAAGGCAAGTAGCTTGTCCACCACTTCGTCAGGCTCCGTCACAAAGGGGGCATGAGCACTGTGTGCCAATACCGCACATTGCGAATGAGGCGCTAACGCAGAGACAGCTTCCGCCACCGACGCAGGCACCAAACCGTCTAGCCGCCCGTATAACCGCAGCCACGGCACGGAAATCGCCTCACACTGCTGGCGCAGATCCGTGTTTGCCAGCATCGCCAAGCCATCCGCCAACGCGCGAGGGTCAGGCGCCGGTCGCGAAAATACCGCTTGTTTGAGCGCTTTCACATCTTTTCTCGCCGTGGGTGACCCCATGGCTTGCAGCGCCATGAAGCGCTCCACCGTTTGCGAAAAATCACGCTCAAGCTGGTCGGCAAAGTCGGTGAGTACCGCCGACTTGATCCCACGCCACCCTGGCTCTGCGACAAACTTGGGTGAGCTGGCGATAGTGACCAATCCAGTCACGCGCTGTGGCGATAACAGTGCGGCTTGTGTTGCCACTAATCCGCCCAGTGACCAACCTATCCAAGTTGCATGCGCTGGTGATTCTTTAAGCAACACTTGTGCCAGTTTCTCGATATCAAGATCCGGTTGATGGGCGCTGTCGCCAAAACCCGGCAGGTCAACACAGTGAACACGATAGTGCGCGGTCAAGTAAGGGAGCAACATTGACCAGACAGCGCTGTTCATTCCCCAGCCATGAATGAGAACCAGATCGGGACCTTGCCCGTGAGATTGCCAATCACATAACGCCATGCTTTACACTGCCTTGGTTGCTTTTCAATCAAGGTGCCTATGATATCAGCAATCACACCACAGCGCTTCACGCGTTTACTCACCCACTGGAGAGGCAAACTCTTGCCCTCTCAGTGTCCGGTTTGCCACTTGTCATTGGATGCCGCACCCGTGAGTGCCACCCCGGCTTTATGCTGTGCCGCCTGCTGGGATGCGCACTACTCTTATTGTCTATGCCAATGTTGCGGCCTGCCGGTCCCAACCCCACAAGCACGCTGTGGTGTCTGCCTTAGCCACCCTCCAGCATGGGACCGCTTGGTCGCGATCAGTGCCTACGAGGATCCGCTGCCGCAGCTTATCCATGCATTTAAATACCAACAGGCCTTTGAATTGGCGATACCTTTTGCCCGCCAGTTAAGTGAACGTATCCATCACCCCGCCCCCGTATTGCTGCCTGTTCCACTCCATTGGCGGCGCCGCTGGCAGCGCGGCTTTAATCAAAGCGGGCATTTAGCCTGGGCACTGGCCGACTACCTGGATACTCACGTCGTCGATAACGTTTTAGTCCGACATCGCCATACTGCGCCACAACAAGGTTTAAGCCGACAGGCGCGGCTCTCTAATCTGAAACATGCGTTTGCGATCAGCGGCGAGCTGCCAGGTTCGCATGTGGCTATCATTGACGACGTGGTAACAACCGGACAAACGGTGTCGCAGCTGTGCCGATTATTGCGGCGAGCCGGCGCAGAAACGATCGATATTTACTGTTTGGCACGTACCGATCTACCCTAACGGAAAGCGTGCTATCCATGCTCATAAAGTAGCCACATGCTTCAAGGGGTGATAGCCAACGCAAACCGGAGTACACTGTATAAAACACACTGGATTAGTCAGGTATTTGTCGTGTCAGAAGTCAATATTTCAGAAAATGCACAAAGCCACTTTGTGAAGCTGCTTGAGCAACAGCCCGAGGGCACCAATATTCGCGTGTTTGTGGTTAACCCAGGCACGCCAAACGCCGAGTGCGGTGTTTCTTATTGTCCCCCCGAAGCGATAGAAGGCAGCGATACCGAACTCAAATTTAACGGGTTTTCGGCCTTTATCGATGAGATGAGCCTGCCCTTTTTAGACGAAGCGGAAATCGACTTTGTCACCGATAAAATGGGCTCACAGCTGACGTTGAAAGCACCGAATGCGAAAATGCGGAAAGTGGCCTCCGATGCGCCTTTGATGGAGCGGGTTGATTACGTGATTCAAAGCCAAGTTAACCCACAGCTTGCCAGCCATGGCGGCCATGTGAACTTGATTGAAATCACCGATGACGCGGTGGCGATTTTGCAATTCGGTGGCGGTTGTAATGGCTGCTCAATGGTAGACGTGACCTTAAAAGAAGGGATCGAAAAGCAGTTGCTGGCCGAATTCAGCGGTGAGTTAAACGGCGTGCGTGATGTCACCGAGCACGCCCGTGGCGATCACTCTTACTACTAAGACGCTGTCCCCTCCATCGCAAAAACAGGCCAACTGGCCTGTTTTTTTGGTTGATAGGACTCAGTGGGTGACATCAAAAAAGCTGTCTCGTCGCCAATGGTAAACAAAGCACACCGCGAGACTGAGCCCTCGTAGCGCCATAAAAGTAAGCATCGCTAACCACAATGCGTGATTGCCCCACCCTTGCGCTAACCACCAGGCAGCAAAAAAACCTGCAGTGGCGACAAACATCCCATTGCGCATGTCTTTACCCCGCGTGGCCCCGATAAAGATACCGTCGAGCAAAAAGCACCACATCGACACCAAAGGCATGGCCACCAGCCAAGGCAAATAACGCGCCGCTTGGTCACGCACCGCCTCAATATCGGAAATCAGCGCAATGATGTGATGGCCTGCCACGCCAAACGCCAGCGTGATCGCCAAGCAAATCACCAACGACCAAAAAGTGCTGCCTATCAGTGACACCAACAACGCAGACTTGCTCTGCGCGCCAACCGCTTTCCCCACCATCGCCTCCATCGCATAAGCAAAGCCGTCCATCGCAAAGGAAATCAGCATCAGAAAGCTCATCAATACCGCATTGGCGGCCACAATCTCGTCACCAAGCGTCGCCCCTTGGAAGGTCATAAAAGTAAACGCCAACTGCAAACTAAGGCTGCGCAAAAAGATGTCTCGATTAAGCTTTAGCAAACGGCTCATCCCAGTCAGCCCGCGCTCAAATACCGACCGAACGGTCGGTAACTGACGCGACTGCCAGATACCTTTGACAAAATAGAGCCCCAGCATGAGGCCGAGATAATCGGCAACCACACTGGCCGCTGCGGCCCCTTCGACTTTCATATCGAGGCCCACCACAAACAGCAGATCAAGGATAATATTGGCACTGTTAACCACAATCAGTAGCCACATCGGCTGGCGCGCATTTTGGGCCCCCAGTAGCCAGCCCATGATCACCAAGTTCATCAAGGTCGCCGGTGCACTAAAGATCCGAATGGAGAAATACTGGCTCGCATAGTGTTTCACCTCAACGCTGGCATCACTAAAGTGCATCACCCCCTCTAAAATGGGCACATGCAATGCGATTAAGAGTACAGCCAGCAAGCCCGCTAAGGTCGCCCCACGCACAAAGGTCGCCGCCAGCTCACGGTTATCACTCGCGCCATAGGCTTGCGCGGTAAACCCGGTGGTCGCCATACGCAAAAAGCCCAACAACCAAAAGGTGACATTAATCATGGTGCTGCCAACCGCCACGCCACCTAGATACCACGCATGCTCCAAATGGCCGATCACCGCGGCATCCACTAGCCCTAACAAGGGGACGGTAATGTTGGAGATCACCATGGGTAAAGCCAGCGATAAAACGCGCCAGTGAAGTTCACGCTGGGTTAAAGACTGCCACATACTGCCTCGTTTTGAATCTTAAAGAACCCACACTGAGTGAGGGAGGTAATCTATTTTTGATAAAGAACATGATTGCACCGACAAGCGCTCACATCCTTGGGTAGCCCTGATGGGTGCAGCAGTGTACCATTGCAGCAATCTCATCGACGAGCGGCAGCCTCACTGCGCCAGTTGCACTGCGCCAGTTGCACTGCGCCAGTTGCACTGCGCCAGTTGCACTGCGTCAGTTACACTGGGTCAGTTACACTGCGTCAACTGCCCTCATCACTGAATGAATAAGGAAGGGTTATGCGTGTATTTTTTGCTTGTGTGTTGGTGGTATTACTCGCGGGCTGTTCGAAAGTCACCAAGCAAAACTATGATCAACTTGAAGTCGGCATGAGCTATGACGTGGTTGTGAGCCACATTGGCGAGCCAAGCCAATGCGACGACACCATGGGATTGACCCACTGTGTATGGGGTGGCGATGGTCAACACATCAAAGTCTCGTTTGTCGCCGACAAAGCCACCGTGCTGTCGGCAAAAGGGCTAAAATAGTCCCTCCCATAGCGCAACTCAATAGCGCAACGCGTGGTCGGCAAGCAGCACCACAAAGGTCGCGAAGATATGCCATATCGAGAACTTAAAGGTCTGCCACGCGATGCCTTTTTGCGACTGGGTTTTCAGTCGCCACGCATAGCCAACAAAGACCAGGTTTAGCGTGGTCGCCCCTACCAGATACAGCCAACCACTCATTCCAGTCAGCCAAGGGAAAATGCCCACGATGACCAGCAGTAGGGTATAAAGCAACACCATGGTTTGGGTAAACCCTACCCCGTGAGTGACCGGCAGCATTGGCACATCGGCTTTGGCATAATCATGGCGACGATGTATCGCTAACGCCCAAAAGTGAGGCGGCGTCCAGGTAAAAATGATCATCACCAACAGCAACGCATGCGCGTGAAGCTCTCCGGTCACCGCGGTCCAGCCTAGCAGTGGTGGCATTGCACCGGCCAAACCACCAATCACGATATTTTGCGGGGTCGCGGGTTTAAGCCACTGGGTATACACCAACGCATACCCGACCAGGCTAGCAAACGTTAGCCAAGCCGTGAGCGGGTTCAGCCACCAACAGGCGATAAAACCGCTCACCATCAGCCCTACCGCAAAGGCCAACGCGGCGCCTTGAGTGACTCGTCCCTCGGCAACGGGGCGATGGCGGGTGCGCTGCATTTTCGTGTCAATTTTCCAGTCGATCACGTGATTAAACACCGCCGCGGCACTGGCTTGTGCGCCAATGCCAAATAACCCTACCAATACGGCCGACCAAGGTGGCCAGCCGGGGGTGGCTAAACACATTCCCACCAGCGCAGTGAGGAGCAACATGGCGACCACGCGCGGCTTGGTCAGCTCATAATAATCTCGCCAACTAGCGCCAGCAGGCGTCGAAACACTAGCGGTACGTTGAAACTGTGCCATCACGGGCTCCTTGTCGGGTCGACGCTGAAAGACATAAAAATCGGGTGAGGAGCAATGTGGCCAATAGCGACAATCCACCGAGGTTATGCGCCACCGCCACACTCAGCGGCAGTAGCGCGACCACATTGGTCACGCCCAGCGTAATTTGAATCGCCAACACGGCGCTGACACTCATTGCCAGCGCACGCGCCCCAGCACGCCACAGCCCCCATGCCCAAGCGAGCACTAACGCGGTGACCACCATGGCGCCCAGACGGTGCGTGGCATGAATGGTCACCCGCTCGGCATGGTTCAGCACCCCAAACTGATAGGTATCGCTAAGAGGACTGACAGGATGAAAAGCGGAAGGGGTGAAAAGCTGCCACCAAGGGCTTTCACAGATAGGAAGCTGAGTGCATACAGTGGCGGCATAGTTGGCGGAGGTCCAGCCGCCGAGTCCGATTTGTATAATCACCGCCACCAAGGCCAAGGTACCCACACGACGTGCGGATGACGACACCGCAATTGCCGGCAATCGGAGCGCGCCTGTTGCCACCGCCAGCCAAACCAGCAAGCATACCGTGGTGAAACCACCGAGTAAGTGCGCCATTACCACCACCGGCATTAAACTTAGGGTCACCGTCCACATCCCTAGGGCGGCTTGCGCGATGACCACCACACTGAGCAAGGTGGTCAGCGGTCGCAACGCCTGATAGTCAGGACGTCGCCAGCTGATCCAGGCCAACGCAAAAATCGCCAGCCCTAGGGTGCCGGCCACGTAGCGGTGCAGCATTTCATTCCACGCTTTATTGATATCGAGCGGCGCATCTGGGAAACGCGACATGGCGACCGATTGCGCGCTGTCACTGGCCGGCACTCCTAAATGGCCATAGCATCCGGGCCAGTCTGGGCAGCCCAGTCCCGCTTCCGTCAGGCGGGTATACGCGCCGAGTCCAACCACCAGCACGGCCAGCATCAGTGTCGATAAGACGGCGAGTTGGTAGCGACGCGTTGCCATAATCAGCCTACCTTAGACAACTTGAGAAGCCGTTTGAGATCGCGCAATAAGCCTTTACCTTGCGCCACCCACTGGGTTTTATCGTCACTGACTGGATAGGCCAGCACCACATTGTTCATCGGATCGCTAAGATAAATGGTTTTTTTATCAAACGCTTGCTGCTGCCATGCCTGCGCTTGCTCCGTCGTCAGGGTTTGCCGTGTCAGTACCTCCGGCGCTTTCTGGGCGGTGCTCGTCAGTGCCACGCTACTGACCCGGTCTCGCTCTTTGCCCACCGCAATGGGAATTTGTGTTAACTGAAACAGCGCTTGTTCACACACAGAATCACATTGCTCTGGCACCCGATAAATCAACCGCCACTGGCCTTGTTCGGGTAACCAATTTAGGGTCGCTGGCTCAGAGAGAAACTGCCCGTAATTGGTGACCCCTTTTTCATACCAGCTTTTCTCCAGCACCAATTTCGCCACCACCACGGGCAGGACAAAAATGCCAATCAGTGCCACCAGCGTCATGCGTCCTTTCACATCGCTTCCCTCTGTTTTGTTTTGTACCACCAAATACCTGCGCCAATACTGACCGCGAGCGCCATCAATGCCCATTGCAAAGCATAGCCATAATGTTTTGCTGGCGGCATCACCACCGGCTGCCACACTGGCGTCACCCCAGCTTGCGCCAAGGCATCTGTGCTCGGCGTGGTCACATCCACCAGTTTTTCTGTCCGTATCAGCCACTGCGGATTAAGCGTTGGCAATTGGGCCTTCAAGGCTTGTAAGTCAATGCGCTGCCTCCGAGCGGGCCAATCATGCGATGCCGTTTCTTTTTTGAGTACCACCCGCTTAGACGGTGTATCAACGAAGCCAGACAGCTGGTAACGCGATGCCAACTCTGGCACCGCCGGCAAGCGGCGCAGCGCAGGCGCGGCCATCCAGCCCAACTCCACCAACCACCATTGCGATGGCTGCTGGCTTGGAATGAAGGGAAGAAAAAGGCGGTAGCCCACGCGACCTTGATGGGTCTGATTGTCGAGCCACACGGCAAACTCGGGACGAAACTGGCCATCAATCGCCAGGTATTGCCCTTTTTGCACCGAGCCTGAGAGCGATTCCGGTGCTTGATTGGCCTCAAACTGTGCCAGATGTTGGGCTTTTTGCTCGCCACGCGTCCATTGCCAATGGCTTAACTTGACGAGCAGCAAGACCACAACCACAGTCAATATCAGAAACCCCATTCGCCGTCCTTGTTTCATGATTACCTATTGCGCTAAGGAGCGCTTATGTTGGTCAAAGCTATTCTGATTTGTTTACTGGTTTTTATTCTGTTTAATCTCTTTCGTGCCTTGCCGGTACTCCTAAAAGGCGATAGTTCCGTGCCTTTATCGCGTTATCTCGGTCGGCGTGTGCTGTTTTCCGTAGTTGTCTTCGTATTATTACTGATTGCGCTCTCCATGGGCTGGATAGCCCCTAACCCGCGTCCTTACTGAGCTACAAGATATACACGAAGACAAACAAGCATAGCCAGACCACATCGACAAAGTGCCAATACCAGGCGCTAGCTTGAAAGCCAAAGTGATGCTCAGGGCTAAAATGCCCCCGCATCACACGCAGCCACACCACCAACAGCATGATGGTGCCTAATGTAACGTGTAGGCCATGAAAGCCAGTTAATAAATAAAAGGTGTTGCCATAAACTCCGGAATCGAGACGCAGATTCATTTCTTGGTAGGCGTGCACATACTCTTCACCTTGAAAGAACATAAACAGCGCCCCAAGCAATACCGTGACCAGTAAAAAGCCTTTCAGTCGCTCGCGCTGATTTTTTTCAATCGCGGTATGGGCAATATGGAGCGTGACCGATGAGGTCAGTAGGATAAGTGTGTTAAGCAAGGGCAGTCCCATTGCCGGCATCGCAGTGGTTTCAATCCCACCAGGCGTGAGGGTCAACGGCCACTGAGCGACAAAATCCGGCCACAGCACCGCCGCGGTCATCGCGTTATTGCTCGCACCACCGAGCCAAGGGACAGCGATAAAACGGGCATAAAAGAGCGCGCCGAAGAAGGCACCAAAAAACATCACCTCAGAGAAAATAAACCAGCTCATTCCTTGGCGAAAAGAGCGGTCCATTTGCGCCGAGTACAGCCCTTGCATGGACTCACGGATCACGTCGCGAAACCAGCCGGTAAGCATCACCAAAATAAGCACAGTGCCTGCCAGCAACAGCCAAGGGCCACTGCCACCAAATAAACCACCCACGGTCGCCCCCGCGCCAGCAGCGATTAAAAACAGCGCCACGGCACCGACAATCGGCCAAATACTCGCCGCTGGGACATAATAACGTTCAGGCGTCGCCATGAGCGTCTCCTTATTCCTCGGCGCTGGCGGTCACATCAAACAAGGTGTAAGCCAGCGTTAAGTGGTTAATGTCATCCGGCAACTCAGGATCCACGTAAAACACCAGGGGCAACGCAGCATCCTCCCCACGTGGTAATGGCTGACGGTTAAAGCAAAAACATTCAATTTTGTTCAAGTACTGCGCCGCTAGACCCGGCGAGACCGAAGGCACGGCTTGGCCAATGGTGTCGTAGCGCGCGTTATTGGTTGCGAGATAATTAATCGTGTGAGTCGCACCAGGGTGCACTTGCATCTGGTTGACTTGGGGCTCAAACGTCCAACGCATGCCGGGGTTGATATAGGCGATAAACTCAATGGTCACCAAGCGGTCTTGATCAATGCCTGCGCTGGATGCGGCCGCCTCGGTATCGGTTTTACCATTAATCCCCGTCACCTCACAGAACACGTCATACAAAGGCACTAAGGCAAAGGCAAAGCCAAACATCACCACTGCGAGTAGCAGTAATCGGCGAGCGGAGCGGGTTGATTTAGTGGCCATCTCGCACCTCCTTGAGATCAGGCGGTGTCTCAAAGGTGTGATACGGTGCCGGTGAAGGTACAGTCCACTCCAGCCCTTCGGCACCTTCCCACGGTTTAGCGGCCGCTGGTGCGCCACCCCGTGCGCATTGAATCACCACCACCAAGAAGATGAGTTGCGATAAACCAAAGGCAAAGCCACCGATACTGACAATCGCATTCACGTCGGCAAACTGCAGGGCATAGTCAGGGATCCGGCGTGGCATCCCCGCCAGTCCCAGAAAGTGCATGGGGAAGAAAAGCACATTCACCGAAATCACCGAACACCAAAAGTGCCACTTGGCCAAGGTTTCATTAAACATATGGCCCGTCCACTTGGGGAGCCAGTAGTAAGCGGCGGCCATAATCGAGAACACCGCCCCCGAAACCAGCACATAGTGGAAGTGCGCCACCACAAAATAGGTATCGTGATACTGAAAATCGACCGGGGTAATGGCCAGCATCAAGCCCGAAAACCCACCGATGGTAAACAAGACAATAAAGGCAATCGCAAACAACATGGGCACTTCAAAGGTCAAGGATCCCCGCCACATGGTGGCGACCCAGTTAAAGACCTTCACCCCAGTGGGCACCGAAATCAGCATGGTACAGAACATGAAAAATAGTTCGGCAAACACCGGCATCCCGGTGGTGAACATATGGTGCGCCCACACCAAAAAGCTCAACCCCGCAATCGAGGCGGTGGCATACACCATCGAGCTATAACCGAACAGGCGCTTGCGTGAAAACGCAGGGACAATGGCCGAGATAATGCCAAAGCTTGGCAAAATCATGATGTAGACCTCGGGGTGACCAAAGAACCAGAAAATATGCTGAAACAAAACTGGATCGCCGCCCCCCGCGGCATCGAAAAAGCTGGTACCAAAGTACTTATCGGTAAGCACCATGGTGGCCGCGCCCGCCAACACCGGCATCACTGCAATGAGCAAAAAGGCGGTGATCAGCCACGTCCAAACAAACAGCGGCATTTTCATGTAGGTCATGCCCGGCGCACGCATATTGGTGATGGTGACAATCACATTGATGGCGCCCATGATCGAGCTGATCCCCATGATATGCAGGGCAAACACAAATAAGCCGGTACTGTCTGGGCTATAGGTGGTCGACAGCGGTGCGTAGAAAGTCCAACCAAAGTTAGGGCCGCCGCCTTCCATAAACAAGGAGCCAATGAGTAGCAAGAATGCGAACGGCAGGATCCAAAAGCTCCAGTTATTCATCCGTGGCAGCGCCATGTCCGGCGCCCCAATCATCATCGGCACCATCCAGTTAGCCAAACCGGTAAACGCGGGCATCACCGCGCCAAACACCATGATCAGGCCATGCACTGTGGTCATTTGGTTGAAAAAGTTAGGCTCAACCAATTGTAGTCCGGGCTGGAAAAGCTCGGCGCGGATCACCATCGCCATTGCCCCACCCAGTAAAAACATGGTGAAGCTGAAAATCAGGTACATGGAGCCAATGTCTTTGTGGTTGGTGGTCAACACCCAACGCATGATCCCACGTGGTTTGTGGTGATGATCGCCATGCAGGTTATCTGGGGTAGTATCTGTCATCACGCGCTCCTAAAGATCTTCACCTGACTTTACCGCGTTGATTTGCGCAGCTTGTACGGTCTCACCAGTGTCATTGCCCCACGCATTACGCTCATAGGTCACCACCGCTGCCAATTCTTTGAGCGACAATTGCGGGCCAAACGCTTGCATGGCAGTGCCCGCTTTACCGTTGACGACAATATCGATATGGTCGACCAATCTATCCGGTTGAGTAGCAATCTCAGCGCCGGCCAACGCGGGGAACACGCCCGGCATCCCTTGCCCTTCGCTTTGGTGACACATGCCACAGCGGCTGTCATACACTTGTTTGCCGAGCGCCATCAGCTCATCCATCGGCATTTCCATGTCCAGCAAGCGTTGCTCCTCTTCGCGCGCTTTCTGCTGTGCCAAGGCGGTTTCTTGCACCCAAGCATCAAATTCCGCTTGGGGCTTGGCGATCACCACAATCGGCATAAAGCCGTGGTCTTTCCCGCACAGCTCTGCACATTGGCCGCGGTAAATGCCGGGCTTATCAATTTTGGTCCACGCCTCATTAATAAAGCCGGGGTTGGCATCTTTCTTCACCGCAAAGGCGGGCACCCACCACGAATGAATCACATCTTGTGAGGTGATCAAAAAGCGCACCTTACGCCCCACCGGCAACACCAAAGGCTGATCGACCTCGAGCAAATAGGTATCACGCTTTTGTCTTTCATTGCGGATTTGTTCCGGACTAGAGGCAAGCAGTGAAAAGAAGGCAACGTCATGGTCAAAATAGCGGTAATGCCACTTCCATTGTGAGCCCGTTACCTGCACCGTGAGTGCCGGCTCGCTGGTATCTTCCATATCGAGTAACACCTGGGTGGCCGGAATTGCCATGCCCACCAAAATCAAAAACGGCACGAGCGTCCACGCAATTTCTACTTTGGTGCTTTCATGAAACGAGGCAGGCTTTGCGCCTTTGGATTTGCGGTGGCGGATGATGGCCCAAAACATCACCCCGAATACCAGCACGCCAATCGCCACGCAGATGTAAAAGATGGTCATGTGCAGGTCATACACCTGCTGACTGATGGCCGTCACCCCTTGGGTGAGGTTCCAGCCTTCACGCTCGGCGGCCAGCGCTGGGCCACTGAGCAAAGCCATTCCCAATGCTAGGATTCGTCGTTGGTGCCTCAGCACGGCTCCCTCCTGCCTCACGGCATCAATGCAAAGCCTCGCTGCCTATGGCCACATACCAACGTCTCACGCCGTGATAGCAGTCAGAGTGGCGATATCAGCAAGCCGTCGTTAAGGAAAAAATGCGATACAGCCGGTCAAGTTCATTAACGTTTTATTTACATTCAATTTAGGAGAGGTTTGCCTAAAGGACAAAAAAACAGCAGAAAAAGATCGTGATGCCAAGCACATACTGATACATCACGCAGGCGCGGCAGGCGGCGAACCACGCCGCACTACAGTTCTAGGTGCAGAACCACCGGGGTAAAACGCAGACGGTAACGCGGCATCGCCGCCAGGGCACGCTGCCACAGTCGCCAACGCGGACACGGCTTATCGAGCGGGGATTTTTCCTCCACGCGACACGCCCAAGGTAACGCATTAATAATCGCCATTCTGGGGTCGGTGAACCCGTGTTGGTAGCGCTCACAGCCGAGCTTTTGGCCCATGTGAGTATGACATTTGTCCCCCGCCAAGACCAAGCAAGCCTCAAGTTGGGGGAAATAACGGCTAATATGGTGGCAAAAAGCAGAAATGTCTTGGTTAGTGCATTCTAACAAGGCTTGATCGCAAATCAGCATCGTCGGGTGACCGGCCGGCACCGCCAACTGCGCCAGCCAGTCAAGCTGCTTGACCGAGCCTTGCACCATCCGAAACCGCTCACTGGTATGAAAGAGGCGCTCACGCCAGAGCAGGGTTTCGTCCACGTCCACTTCCAACCAGCGACAGCGGCCGTTATCCAATCGATAAAAGCGGGTATCTAATCCGCCACCCACGTTAATAATCCACGCAGTGGGATGCTGGGCCAAAAACTGTTTGACGATGGCATCACATTGGCTAGTGAGTGTGGCATAAAGCAGCTGGGTTTGATCGAGGTTGCGCCAATCGCATTCGGGCTGCAACACGCACCCCTGACAGGCCGCGGCCGCCATAGGATCATAGATCACCCCGTCGTCAGTCAGGCTCTCACGACTGCGCAGCCACATTGGCTTAAATAGCTTACTGGGAACAGAATGCTGTTGAGTACGCACGGACACCTCCACACACGATAATTTTTGATGATAATAATTATCGTTTAACTTAGCAAGAATGCAAAGGTGTTTTTTTAACCGCGCTTTAATGGCGGACGCTCTCGCCCGCCCAGGCCAGGATCACATCCAGTCGGTATTACGGATCACCCCCACAGCGACGCCTTCAATGGTCAGCGATTGTGCGGTTAAATCCACCGAAATGGGCATAAACTCATCGTTTTCAGCGTGAAGGACCACTTGTGCGCCTTTTTTCTCAAGGCGTTTGACCGTCACATCGTCATCGACACGGGCAACCACCACCTGGCCATTGTGCACATCTTGCGTTTTGTGGACGGCGAGCAAATCACCATCGAGGATACCAATGTCTTTCATGCTCATGCCATTCACACGAAGCAGGAAGTCAGCATTAGGCTTGAATAGCGCAGGATCGACCTGATAGTGGCTTTCCACGTGCTCTTGCGCCAGTATCGGCTCCCCGGCGGCGACACGACCAATTAAGGGCAGCCCTTGCTCTTCCGGCGTCACCACTTCTTCTTCACTGATCAAACGAATACCACGCGAGGCGCCTGGGATAATCTCCAGTACCCCTTTGCGGGCCAAGGCTTTTAAATGCTCCTCAGCGGCATTCGCCGAACGAAACCCCAATTGACGGGCGATCTCGGCGCGGGTGGGGGGCATTCCTGTCTCTTCAATGTGTGCTTTAATCAAATCGAAGATCTGTTGCTGTCTCGCGGTTAACGGCTTCATGCTCTTACCTGTCTTTTTATACAGTTAACTGTGAGTATATCCAGTAAACTGCAGCTTGAAAAGCACTAATTATGCCCACGAGAAGCGGATCTCATTCTCGTGAACGCCGCCGATGACGCGCAGCAGAGCGGTCAATCTCGACCTTTGTTTGCAAGTTCGCGGCACTTTTCTGCTATCCTTGGCGCGCATTTTGAATTTGAGGCACTGACAATCATGGCGCTCTGGCAAAAGATTTATTACAAGCTATTGAATTTGCCGCTTTCTGCCTGGGTAAAAACCCAATGCATTCCCTCTGAACCGGTCGAACAGCTTAATCTGTCACTCGCACGGCCCATCGTGTATGTGTTGCCGTTTCGGTCTCATTCGGATTTATTAACCTTACGGCGTACCTGTCTGCGTCAAGGGCTTCCCGATCCGTTAACGCCCTTGACCATTGGCGATGTCACCTTGCCGCGCTACGTGTTTATTAGTCACGGACGCAAGGTGTTTTCCGGTGATGACGATCTGCCTGCGCGCTCGCTCGCGCATTTTAAAGACTTACTCCACTTACACCGGCAAGACAGCGAGTTAGATATTCAACTTGTGCCTGCCTCGGTGCTTTGGCAGCGCGATCCGGGCAATGAGACCCAGCGCCACCAAGCCATTCTGCGCGCGATGAATGGCCCCGAGAAGCTGTGGACCATTCTTACTCGTGGCCGTGATGGCATGGTGCGCATCAGCCAAGCGGTGTCGCTGCGCTACATGGCCGACAAGCACGGCACCGACCAAGCCATCGCCCATAAATTGGCGCGGGTGGCGATGATCCACTTCTCGCGGCAAAAACTCGCGGCTTCAGGCCCTCGTTTGCCTAATCGCGCTCTGCTATTCAAACGCCTGCTGGCATCAAAGGCCATCGACAAAGTCGTCCACGACGAAGCGCAAAGCCGTGATGTATCGGTTGAAAAAGTTCGTAAAGAAGCGGTCGATATGATGGAAGAGATCGCCGCTAACTTTTCCTATCGCTTGATCCGTTACAGTGACCGCATTCTTACCTGGCTTTGGAACAAGCTCTATCAAGGCATCAACGTCAATAATGCCGAACGAGTACGTCAGTTAGCGCAAGACGGTCATGAAATCGTTTATGTGCCCTGCCACCGCTCACACATGGACTACTTATTGCTTTCGTATGTGCTGTACAAAGAAGGGTTGGTGCCACCGCATATTGCCGCTGGCGTGAATCTCAACTTCTTCCCCGCTGGGCCGCTTTTCCGTCGTGGTGGTGCCTTCTTTATTCGCCGCAGCTTTAAGGGCAACCGCCTGTATTCCACCGTTTTCCGCGAGTACTTGGCCGAGTTATTTGCCCGAGGTTACTCGGTCGAGTACTTTGCCGAAGGGGGCCGCTCTCGCACAGGCCGCTTACTGCCAGCAAAAACAGGCATGCTCGCCATGACCTTGCAAGCCATGCTGCGCGGTCAACAACGCCCCATTACCTTGGTGCCTGTCTATATCGGCTACGAGCACGTCATGGAGGTCAACACCTACGCCAAAGAGCTCCAAGGCCAACGCAAAGAGAAAGAAAGCTTTGGCCAGGTGCTTGGTATTGTGCGCAAACTGCGTAATTATGGCCTCGGTTACGTTAACTTTGGCGAGCCCATTGCACTCAACCAGCACCTTAATGAACAAGTCCCTGACTGGCATGACTACGTCAACCCCATCGAGCCACAAAAGCCGGCGTGGATGAACCCAGTCGTCAGCGATTTGGCCACCAAGGTGATGACCCACATTAACGATGCGGCGGCCACGAATGCCCTCAACTTATGTGCCACTGCATTGCTCGCCTCGCGCCAGCGCGCCTTAAGCCGTGAAGCACTGGAAACACAACTGGGTGTGTATAAGGCTTTATTAACGCAAGCGCCTTACTCGCCAAGCAGCAGTGTGCCTCAAGCGTCACCGGCGGATTTGGTCGATCACGCGTTATCACTCAACAAATTGGTGGTCGAAAAAGACACCATGGGCGAGGTGATTTCCTTAGATCGCCAACAAGCGATCCTAATGACCTATTATCGCAACAATGTGATCCATCTGGTGGCGCTGCCGTCGCTGATCGCGCAAATATTGGTGACCCACAAATCGATTAGCCAATCGGGCTTACGCGCCTGCGTACAGCAGCTGTACCCCTTGCTCAAAGCAGAACTTTTTATGAGTTTTGATGACGCGGGACTCGAAAGCTATTTCGATGCCTTGCTACATGCGATGCACGATCAGTCGCTGCTGTGTTGTGACGATGGCAAAGTGACCATGAATAATGCCAAGCTCGGTGAGCTGCAATTACTTGGCCGTACCATTGCCGAAACGCTGCAGCGCTACGCGATTACGCTCACCTTATTCAGCCACCAGCCACACATTGATAAGCGCGATTTGGAAAAACACAGCCAAATGCTGGCACAGCGTCTGAGCCGCTTACACGGTATTAATGCACCTGAGTTTTTTGACAAAGGCGTATTTAGCACCTTCGTCGATACGCTCCGTGAGCAAGGCTATTTGGATGATGATGCCAAAGCCAATGCCGAGCGTATCGCCGCACTCAACGATCTGGTGTGTGGGTTAATTTCACCGGAAGTGCAATTGACCATTCAAGCGGTGCTTAATCAGCCACTAGGTACGCACAAGACGGACAAAAGCTAAGCGAAACCGTCCGTTCACCAATCAACCCTGATCAAAAAAGGCGCTTTATCAAGAAGCGCCTTTCTTATCTTTCTCTTCAAACTGGGTTAACCGTATACACCCAGCAATACACCAATAAAAATCACTAAGCCGACATAGTTATTGTTCAAAAAGGCTTTAAAGCACGCCATTCGCTCGCGCTCTCTGGCAAGGTATTGCTGATAAACAAACAAGGCAAAAGCGGCCAATAAGCTCCACTGATAGGCTGGAGACAGCGCTAACCACTGCCCAGCGAGCATCAGCAGCCCCAAGGTTAATAATTGCAAGCCACCCACTGCCGCTTTGTCCCAGCGGCCAAATAAAATGGCGGTCGATTTGATGCCAATTTTAACGTCATCGTCTCTGTCGACCATGGCATACAAGGTGTCATAAGCGATAGTCCAACAAATGTTAGCCAGAAACAACAGCCAAACTACGGGGGGCAGCGCATTTTGCGCCGCCGCAAACGCCATCGGGATCGCCCAACTAAACGCCAGCCCTAACACTAACTGGGGCAGATGGGTGTAGCGCTTCATAAAAGGGTAAATAAACGCCAGCGCAACGCCGACAAAAGAGAGTTGAATGGTCAAACGGTTTTGAGTGAGCACCAACAAAAAAGCGCCCAATACCAACGTAATAAAAAAGCCAATGGCCTCTTTTTCGTTGATCCGTCCGGCCGGTAACGGCCTGTCTTTAGTACGCTTAACATGGCCATCGACGTGGCGATCTGCATAGTCATTAATCACGCAACCTGCAGCGCGCATCATATACACACCGAGCACAAAGACCGCTAAAGTTGATAGTGGCGGTAGACCCTCCGCCGCTAAAAACAAAGCCCATAGAGTGGGCCATAACAGCAGTAAGGTGCCAATAGGTCGGTCTAAACGTGCTAACTGTCCAAAGGCCGCCAGTTTTGCGCTCATGCCGGGATCTCCTTTCCATACACAGGTGAGTCTGGCAAAAACAGCTCCGCCACTAACATTGGCCGATTGTGAAGCCAAAGGCGAGAGCGACGCGCATGTAACTGATGCGATAGACACGCCACATTGGCGGTTTCAATCGCATCGCGGCGAGAGGCGCGCTGTTTAAATACATGTTGACCCAATGGCTCGGTGCCCAACGCGTGCAAGTGTCCTCCTTGCCCTTCTAAGGTGGAAGCGGGCATCAGGGTGCGCGCGCACAGCCAAGGACGCCCATCCCCTTTTAATACCACTTCGCGCACCACACAAGCCTCTTGGCCAATCAGCGCGATTTCGCCGTCGGTCAGTTTATCGGGGGTTAATTGATAAACAGCAATCACATCCACATCAAAGTCATGACAGTGGCGCTTTAGCCTCGCTGTCATCGAGTGCGATTCGAGTAACCAACTGCCCTCTGCGGTGCGCTTTAGCGCCGCAATATCTGGTCGCTCCCAGCGTGCCATTTGCAGCGCTTCTAAATAGGTATGATTTAATTCCGACATTGGTTCCTGTGCCACATCGCGCAAAATTCGCCTGTCCTTACCGCTAAGGGGTGGACAATGTTGCTATACTCGGCTGGTAATTGTATCAGGCTGGCTGCGTTTGGAGAATGCGCTCGGCCTACCCTTATCACACCATGAACGGAATAACTGGGTCACTATGAGTAAAAAGCAACCCCTATTAATGGTCGTACTGAGCGTGTTGTTCTGGCTTAGTGCCGCCGTCCATGCACAAGAAGAGGGTGAGCGTAACCCTAAATACAGTTACTTTTCTTTGGAGCCTGAGATCACCACCAACTATGTGACCGAAGGTCGCCGGCTCGGTTTTATCAAGATAAAAGTGGAGTTGATGGTCGATAACCCCAAGCTCGTCAGTGAGCTGGAGTATCACTCTCCCCTGATCCGCGATGTGATTATTGAAACCTTGAACCAGCAAACCGCTACCCAGATAAAATCCTTGTCTGGCCGGGAAACGATTAGGAAAAAGTGTTTAGAGAAGGTCAACGAACTCTTACTCGCCGAAACCAATCGCCGCATGCTCACCGACCTATTATTCACTAAATACTTATACCAATGATGACTCGGCGGTGACGTCAGCGACCCATCCAGGGTGGCTGATCACCTCAAGATGGCTCCCCTGCGCGCTTAGCATGTCGCGGATCTGTGCTGGTGGCGTCGCGTCAGTAAAGACCATATCAAGCTGGGTGATATTCCCCAGATTCACCATGGCATTACGGCCGAATTTGGTATGATCTGCCGCTAACATCACACAACGACTATTATCAAGAATGGCTTTTTTGACCCGCACTTCATGGTAGTCAAAGTCGAGCAGTGAGCCATCATCATCAATGCCACTGATACCAAGGATGCCAAAGTCGAGCCGAAACTGAGAGACAAAGTCGAGTGTGGCTTCACCCACAATCCCGCCATCACGGTTACGTACTTCGCCGCCCGCAATAATCACCGTAAAATCCTGCTTTGGCATCAGGATCGCGGCGGCATTCAAGTTGTTGGTCACTACCCGTAAGTTTTGGTGATCTAACAACGCCCGTGCCACGGCTTCAGGTGTGGTGCCAATATCGATAAACAAGGTGGCACCATCGGGAATGTGTTGGACAAGCGCTTGGGCGATGGTGTCTTTTTCGTGCTGCTGAAGCACTTTACGGGTGGCATACGCGGTATTTTCAGAGCTGGACGGCACCGTTGCGCCCCCATGATGGCGACGAATATGGTTCTCTGCCGCCAATTCATTAAGATCGCGTCGAATGGTTTGCGGGCTGACATTGAAGCGCTCAACCAAGTCTTCCGTGCTCACGTATCCTTGTGACTTAACCAGATCAATGATTTGCTGATGACGTTTGTTTTGCTTCACTGCTTCTCCCCTTACAAAAAAGCCCCCGCGAACACGAGGGCTTCCTAGTTTACGCCTAGCCACTAGGCGATGCCAAGACAGATCATTTAGGCAGCGTGCACAGCTGTGTCACGGCGCACACGATGCTCCCCAACCCAGGCTAAGCACAAGAAGAAGATGGCCAACCCACACCCGCCGGTGAGCAGCATAAAGCCACCGTCCCAGCCGAAGTGGTCGACGGTATAGCCAAGCGCGATATTCGCGACAACCGCGCCACCCAGATAGCCGAATAAACCGGTCAGGCCTGCCGCAGTGCCCGCCGCTTTTTTCGGTGCCAACTCCAAGGCATACAGACCAATCAGCATCACCGGCCCGTAAATCAAGAAACCAATCGCCACCAGTGCGACCATGTCGATGCCCGGATTGCCAGCTGGGTTAAACCAGTATACCAACACTGCCACGGTCACCAGCACCATAAACAACACACCGGCTGGCGCCCGTGCCCCTTTGAAGAATTTATCAGACATCCAGCCACATAATAAGGTGCCCGGGATCCCCGCCCATTCATAGAGGAAGTAGGCCCATGAGGATTTATCCACGGTAAAGCCTTTGGCTTCATCAAGATAAACCGGTGCCCAATCGAGTACGCCATAACGAATCAAATAGACAAAGGCGTTAGCAATCGCGATGTACCATAACAGACGGTTCTTCATCACGTAGGTGACGAAAATGTCTTTGGCGGTCATCTCTTTCTCGAACGCGTCCTCGTCATAGTTTTCTGGGTAATCGTCTTTATACTCCTCAATCGGTGGCAAGCCACACGATTGTGGAGTGTCACGTAGCGTTAACCAGATAAACACAGCAACCAGTGCGGCAAAAAACGCAGGAACATAAAAAGACGCACGCCAGTCATCATTAAACAGCCACAAGCCGAGCAAGAATAGCGGCCCAATCAAGCCACCCCCGACGTTATGCGCCACATTCCAAACCGACACCAGCTCACCACGCTCTTTCCGTGACCACCAGTGCACCATGGTGCGCCCACAGGCAGGCCAGCCCATGCCTTGTACCCAGCCATTAATAAACAGCAGGATAAACATGATGGTAATGCTGCTGGTTGTCCAAGGAAGGAAACCAAAACTGAACATCACCAACGATGACATTAACAGCCCAGCACTGAGGAAATAACGTGGGTTTGAGCGGTCAGAGACACTGCCCATTAAGAATTTTGATAAGCCGTAAGCGATGGACACAGCAGCGAGCGCCACCCCCAAATCACCACGACTAAAGCCATACTCATCAATCAAATACGGCATGGCCAAGCTAAAGTTTTTACGCACGAGATAATAACCGGCGTAGCCGATAAAAATCCCAATAAACAATTGCCAACGCAGTCGAGTGTAGGTGTCACCGATCTGCGCCTGGGGCAATCTTTGCCGGTGAGCAGCCGGACGGAAGATTCCAAACATGAGAGGGTCCTCAGTAAGATGTACGCGATGGATTTATAAAAGGATAAAAATCAAAGAAGTGAGCAATAAATTTTCGTATTCGCTCAACAGGTAGAATAATTACTCAAATTGAAAACAAAAACCGTGAAAGCGAACATAAAAACATAGATCTGACGCAATAAAATTGCGCTTACGAACAAAAAAAGAGCAGATACCTGCTCTTTTTTCTATCAACGGCGGATAAACCCACCACGTGTAGACCCCTTTCAGCCCGTTGAATGGCGTTTTGCATCCCAAAGCGCTAGCAAACAGCCGATGATCAAACCAAATAAATGCGCCATATTGGCAATGTTCATGCCCATCGGCTGGAAAAAGCCAATCACCAGCCATGCCAGCATAAAGACAACATACGGCTTTTCCACCGTGAGACCACGCGATGGCGCCAGCCAAGTCATCCACCATAAATAGCCTAACAGCGCGTAAACCACGCCCGAGAGACCACCAAAGTAAGGCCCTTCCAACCAATACTGGCCGAGTCCCGAGAAAAGCGCGGCGAATAAAAAGATTTGAACCAGCTTACTGCTGCTGCCGAGGCGCTCGATGCGACCACCAAGCACCCACCACCAGAGTAAGTTGAAAATAATATGCAACGCGGAAAAATGCAGCAGTGCATGGCTGAATAGACGCCACAGCTGCCAGCGCTGTTCACTGTCTGCCGGAAACAGCAAGCTGCGCACCACAACCTCAAACCCACCGAGCGTCATAAGTGCAAACAACACCACGCTGGCACTCATGACCATTAGAGTGACCGGGCCAGATTTATCTTTAACGGTTTGCCACAATCCGGCTGACGGATAGTGAAAACGGGCATGACGGGTTTCGGCGACTTGCCAAGATGCCGCTTGATAACGACTGTGCATGGGATCAGCGATAAATCGTTCCAGCTCGCTATCCACCCACGCCTTATCATTATCGTTGACTAACCAAATCGCCACTTGTGCGTCTGGCTCGGGGGCAAGCTCAAGACTGACCCGATGCGCCGCCGCATAATCGACAAACGCCTGTGCCAAGCGTGCATTTGGCAGTACCGCGAGTTTTTGCATGACGTGTCCTATTGATGATCACTATTTAAGATCGATACCCGACGCGGTCGGCAGCGCTTGGCGCTGCCAAGCCTCAAAGCCACCATCGACACTGTATACCGCATCAAAGCCTTGATTGATCAAATACTGTGCCGCGCCTTGGCTGCTGATCCCGTGATAACACATCACCAGCACCGGCTGATCAAAGTCGACCTGATCCATAAACGAGACCAAGGTATCGTTAGTCAGGTGGTACGCATCTTGAGGGTGAGCAACCTGAAATGTTTGCGGATCGCGAATATCCACTAATACTGCATTTTGCTGATCATCACGCAGCATTTCCCACGCATCGGTCACAGAGATGTGTGCAAACTGATCCATACCTTTTACCTCTTCACTCACAAAGTTATTCCCAACTGACGTCACACGGCGATAACGTGCTCCTCACGGTGAACCTGCATTGTACCTGAGTTTGCGCGCACGCGTCTGCGTCACCAAACCAGCAACGTGCGTTTTTTGATCGACTGTGGAAAAAGGTGTGGATTGCGTTGATAAGCGATGATCCTTGATTCGGATCCACTAGATGTAGTAAGGATCCAGGATAAGCTGTGAATAACTTTTTAATATCACGGTTTTCATCCATTCGATAGGCATAAAAAAACCGGCCTAGTGGCCGGTTCATCTTCGATTGACTGCGCGCTTACAGCGCATCACCCATTGCTTGCTTCAGTTTTTTCATCGCGTTCTTCTCAAGTTGACGAATACGCTCCGCCGACACTTGATAATGATCCGCGAGATCTTGCAATGTGGCCTTATCATCGTCTAACCAACGCGAGCGAACAATATGTTGGCTGCGCTCGTCCAGTGCCGAGAGGGCGCTGGCCAAGCGGCGATTGGCGTGCGATTCCCAGTTCTCCGCCTCTAGCGACGCGGCAATATCGGAGGTTTTGTCCTCCAGATAATAGACAGGGGCCATTGGACCGCTTTCGCGCTCATCGTCGGCATTCGCCGGCGCTTCAAAGGTCGCATCTTGTGCGGCCAACCGCGCTTCCATTTCGCGCACCTCAGACGCTTCCACGCCGAGTTGCTCTGCGACCATATTCACTTCGTCGTTATTAAACCAACCCAAGCGCTTTTTGTTTTTACGCAAGTTAAAGAAAAGCTTACGCTGCGCTTTGGTGGTTGCCACTTTAACGATACGCCAGTTACGCAATACGTACTCGTGAATTTCAGCTTTGATCCAATGGACAGCAAAGGACACGAGGCGCACGCCAACCTCTGGGTTGAAACGCTTCACCGCCTTCATCAAGCCAATGTTGCCTTCTTGTACCAAGTCTGCCATCGGGAGACCGTATCCGGTGTATCCACGGGCGATATGAACAACAAAACGCAAGTGAGATAAGATCAGCGACTTCGCCGCCTCCAGATCACCATGATAATGGAGACGCTCGGCCAGCGAATGCTCCTCTTCAGCGCTGAGCATAGGGTGGCTGTTTACCGCTTGCAGATAACCGTCGATGTTATCTTGAACAATCGGTGCCAATGCGTTCATCTCTTTTGTCATTCAAACCTCGTTTCCGAATCGTCGAAGACCGAATTGCTGATTAAGCATGCAAAAATATACCCAAGCAGGGGCAAACTGCAAGCCTTTATCTGTGTGTTGTGGGTCTATGACCATATTCACCCTACACAGGTTCAATTTCTTTTAAATGTCGGCGCGTCGCCAGCAGCGCCGCCAATACCCCAAGTAAGATGGAGCCCATTAACAATAGCAAAGATTCATCCCAATTGAGTCCGCTAAGGGTAAAGGGACTGTCATAAAGCTGTGCAAATTGCCGCACCGCCCCATCCATTAACCAGGTGTTTAATCCGGTGAGTAACCACGCGACGATCGCCGCCAGTCCGCCCAACCATGCGCCCATGTAAAGATAAGGCCGTAAGATAAAACGATCGGTCGCTCCGACCATTTTCATCACTTGGATCCGTGCACGATGATGGAGTACCTGCAGCCGCAAGGTATTCCCCACGAGTAGCACGACAGCTGCCAACATCAACCCAGAAAAAAGCCAGGCAAGCGTAATGGCCAGTGTTTTGATCGCGTCCAACCGTGCTAGCCAATCAGTATCTAACCGCACTTCGTCGACTTCAGCCAGTACCGAAAGCTTGTCGGACAAGGCTTCAACACGGGCGGTCAAAGAGATGGCGTCTTCTCCATCTGCGCGGGTCACGTCAGGCACCACCACCAACACAGCAGGCAAAGGATTATTATCTAACAAGCTCACCGCTTGATTAAAGCCTCGCTGCTGTTTGAGCGACGCCATACCTTGGTCGGGCGAGATGTACTCAATGCTATCAATCGCGGCCCAATCCCCCAGCTGCTTCGCCAGTGCTTCACCTTGCTGCGACGATTGCTCGGGGGTTAAGAACACATTGAGCTCAGCAGGGCTATGCCACTGCGCGCTCACTGCCACCACATTCTTGGCCAATAAGTAGAAAGTGGCGGGTAAGGAAAGTGCAACCGCTAACACCATCAAGGTGAGTAGATTCCCCATCGGGCGTTGAAACAGATCCCGCCAGGCCGTCGAGGCATGACGCTTTTGCGTCTGCATAAAAGATTCAGCCATGACTGACCTCCGCCAAACTGCCTTGCTGAAGGTCAAAGCGCCTAAGATGACGATATTGCTCCAGCAAGCTAGTGTCATGGGTTGCCATGAGAATGGTTACGCCTACTTGGTTGAACAGGCGAAAAAGCTCCATGATTTGCGCTGATAACGCGGCATCGAGATTCCCCGTTGGCTCGTCCGCCAACAGGACTTGCGGGCGATTGACCACCGCCCGGGCAATCCCAACGCGCTGCTGTTCGCCCCCTGATAGCTGAATCGGGAAACAACGCGCTTTATCCAACAGCCCCACTTTATCTAACGCCGCAGACACGCGTTTTTTGATTTCACCTTCTGGCTGCTGCTCAATACGCAACGGCAACGCCACATTCTCGTAAACCGTCGCGTCCATCAGCAGGTTATGATCCTGAAAAATGATCCCTAAATGGCGACGCAAAAAGGGGATATCTTGGCGCGGAATGCGGGAAATATCATGGCCATTGAAGTAAATCTGCCCATCACTGGGGCGTTCAATGGCGCAGATCAGTTTCAGCAGCGTGCTCTTTCCGGCACCAGAATGGCCGGTTAACAGCGCCATATCCCCTTTGGGAAGCTCAAAGCTGACTTTTTGCAGCGCCTGACGACCGCCCCGATAGGCTTTACTTACCTGCTGAAACTGAATCACGGTTATTCCTCCCGGCTAAAGAGCGCCTCGATAAAGTCGTTGGCGTTAAAGGTGCGTAAATCTTCAATGCCTTCACCGACACCAATATAGCGAATCGGAATATTAAATTGTTCTGCCACGGCAAAAATCACTCCGCCTTTGGCAGTACCGTCTAATTTTGTCAGCGTAATCCCCGTTATCGGTGCAATCTCATTGAACAACTTGGCTTGGCTGATGGCGTTTTGCCCGGTGCCAGCATCCAGTGTCAGCATTACCTCGTGTGGCGCCCCCACATCCAGCTTTTGCATCACACGCACAATCTTACGCAGCTCTTCCATCAAATTGGCTTTGTTCTGCAAGCGCCCTGCCGTATCCGCAATCACCACATCGACATTGCGCGCTTTGGCCGCTTCAATCGCGTCATACAGCACGGAGGCACTGTCTGCGCCCGTGTGTTGCGCGACCACAGGCACCTGGTTGCGCTCACCCCAGGCTTGCAGCTGTTCCACCGCCGCCGCACGGAAGGTGTCACCGGCAGCCAGCATCACAGACTTGCCTTGGTCTTGGAATTGGCGCGCCAATTTACCAATGGTGGTGGTTTTCCCCACGCCATTGACCCCGACCATTAAGATCACATACGGCTTTTGATCGGTCAGCACCAGCGGTTGCTCGACCTTTTCCAGCATCTGCGCCATTTCTTGTTTGAGGATGCCATATAAGGCTTCGCCATCTTTTAAATCGCGGCGACTGGCTTTATCGGTCAGGTTATCGATGATTTTGGTGGTCGCTTCCATCCCCACATCAGAGATAAGCAGCTGCTCCTCGAGCTCTTCGAACAGCTCATCATCGATTTTCTTACCGCTAAACAGGCCAAAAAACCCCGACCCTAAGTTGGTTTTGGTTTTTTGCAGGCCACGTTTTAAGCGGGCAAAGAAGCCCTCGCGTTGCGGTTTTTCTCGCTCGCGAACCGCAGCCGGTTGTGCTTCTGGCTCTGGCTCTGGCTCTGGCTCTGGCTCTGGCTCTGGCTCTGGCTCTGGCTCTGGCTCTGGCTCTGGCTCTGGCTCTGGCTCTGGCTCTGGCTCTGGCTCTGGCTCTGGCTCGGCTCTGGCTCTGGCTCTGGCTCTGGCTCTGGCTCTGGCTCTGGCTCTGGCTCTGGCTCTGGCTCTGGCTCTGGCTCTGGCTCTGGCTCTGGCTCTGGCTCTGGCTCTGGCTCTGGCTCTGGCTCTGGCTCTGGCTCTGGCTCTGGCTCTGGCACGGTATTGGCTTCGCTTTCGCTATCAGATGCAAGGGTTTCTTGCGATTGTTGCGGGCTCGCCTCATCAATCGGTGTTTCTACCGATGTGGTTGACTCTGCCGTCTCTTCCGCCCCGTCTGACGCAGTCGTTGGCGACGCTTGTTCTGGTTCAGGCTGTGTCTGGTCTTTTTTCCGACCCAAACCCAACCATGACATAAATCCACGTTTCTTTTTTTCTGCCATTGGCAAATCCTAAAGCATGCTTGATACAATCAGCGACTCAATACCGAATCGACATAGTCTATCACCTTCTTTACGGTCAAAAAATCTATGGTTAAACGCGCCAACCGCAAATCTTCATCGGCTCACGCCTCTCGGGGAGCTGGGTCTGTTCGTATTATTGCTGGCCGCTGGCGTGGCCGTAAGCTTGTGGTGCAAGATGCGCAAGGGTTACGCCCGACGACCGACCGGGTAAAAGAAACCGTGTTTAATTGGCTGGCACCCTATTTACCGGGGGCACGCTGTCTGGATGTGTTTGCGGGCAGTGGCGGATTGGGCTTTGAGTCCCTCTCTCGCGGCGCCGCTTGGACGCAGTTTTGCGAAAAAAACCCCGCGGCAGCCAAGCAACTGCGAGATAACCTCGCGCAGCTTGGCGCAGAGAATGCGCAAGTAGACAGCACCGATGCCCTAGCGCTTCTCGCGACCCCGCCGCAAAACGGCCCATTCGATGTGGTCTTCGTCGATCCCCCGTTTCATCAAGGGTTGCTTAACGACACCTTGGCTGCGCTAGAAAACAGCGGATGGCTCGCACCTCGGGCATGTATTTACGTTGAAGCGGAAAGTGAGCTGGATGACTATCACGTCCCAGGAAGCTGGCACTGCCACCGTGAAAAGCGTGCTGGACAAGTCAACTTCCGTCTCTATTTCAACGACAAGGCATAAGAGAAACGCAATGAAAGGATTAATTTTACTCGCCAAAGCCGCCATCGCCTTTGTGTGGCTCGTATTGATTGCCAACATTGTCCATCCGTTTCCGGGTGTGGCCGCCATGGCACTTTATATTATGACGGGTTTTTTGCTGGTCATGCACGGGCTACAAATGCTGATTTTTTTGGGGGCGTTTGGCGACAAAATCGCGATGACGCGCTGGGAAAAGTGGTCAATCCTGATTTTTGGGATTTTTGCGCTGCTCGATATTCGCCGCAAGCATATGATGTAGCCCTCACTCACGACTATGCTGGCATTGCCAGCATAGTTCAAAACTGCCGGCGTTCTCTTCCCCACAGTGCTCGCATACCCAGTGCGTCTCGCTTTGCGCTTCATACGCCTGCAGTAGTTGCCTTGCTTGAGCGACGTTTTCTGGGGCAACCCATAAGGTCACACCTTGCACATCGGCGGGTAACTCGCCCACTGCTGCACTTAACGCTTCGCCTTTCAATACACAATCAATGTGGTGGCTGGCTAACAGGCCTTTTAGGCTATGGGCCTCCAGTGTATTCATCGCTTGATAGACTTTTTCCATCCTCACCCTCCTTGAGCGATCACCACCGAGGCACTGATCAGTGCTTGCGCGAAAAAGTAACTCGACATCACCATCGCTTGTGCAGGGCGAAATTCACCTTTAAAGCGGACAAACGCCAGCACCGTATCTGACACCATAAAACAGATAGCGCCAGCCAGTGCGAGCGCCGCCGCGGGCGAGTGGGTGTTCAGCCAATATTCACCCGCCGCCCATACCATCTGGGTGATCACGGCAATATACACGGCCACAGGCAGCGCGAGCTGGCCTAAGTTTGGGAGCAGTAAAAGAAAGACGATAATGCCCAGTCCCGATAGCATCGCGGGCAACCACCACACCATATGGCCATCAAACTGTGCCCAAAACGCGAAGATATAGACAAGATGGGCGAGCAAAAAGCTGGTTAATCCCTGCACAAATCTGTCTTTAGGGAGCATTAAAAAGACATCACCCACCACGGAAAACAACAACGCGACGAACACCCATTGCGCATAATGAGAGGCGCTAATGTGAGTGCCCACTATCGTCATTAGCATCACAATAGTCAGTGGTTTAAACAGATAAAACTGCCAACGCGGGCCCCGGTAGGCTGCGGAGATATGCAGCAGTCCAGAACAACAGACAGCGAACCAGCTCCACATGAGTATCATTCCTTTAAAGACAAGGACGCCAAGTCTAGGCAGGCTGGCGGAGATGTCCAGCGTCCCTTGATGAGAACAAGATCCAGTTTAAAAAAATCGTAACGTTAACCGTGAGGTGACAACCGATCATTATGGTTAGCTAACCACTCCATTGCGGCCACACTTGCGCGTAAAAACCAATTGCCCCCGCGGTAAACAGCAGGATAAGCCCCGCGGCAAGCCGCCAAATCAATCGGTTGCTTCGCGGCACTAATTCTGACTCACAATATTTGCTCACCGATATAAATTCACGTATATCGTCCACTTCGTAACCCTCTTCATGAACGACCTTATTACGAATCGTCGCCACAAAGCGCAACTTCTTGATCACCTCATGCGGCAGCCGTTTTTGGCTACTGTCGATAAGCTGATGAAGCCCCTTCCCTTCGGCGTGATAGTGCTCACGCAGCAAGCTTTCTAGGCGCTTACTGTGCTTAATTACCACTGCGACGTCATCCATGGTCTCTCTCCTTACCGGCTCCCACCTTATAAGTATGGTGGTTTTTATACCATTTAGGGGCTTCAGGCTTCATGATTGCGATCTGATCCTGTCATCCTATATTCAATCAGTTATGACCGCCCTTGTCGTCAAAAGTGTCATCATTTATGGCACCAACCACGCGGTGGCGCGATAACGCTGGAGTACAGCAGTGGTCAACGCCGCCCCCGCAAAGGCATACAGCGTCAGTAAGGGGATCCAAACCAGTGCGGGCGATAAGGTGGGCCAATAAGCACGCACGGGCCAGAGAAACACCGGGTGAATCAGGTAGATCCCGAGACTATAACGACTTAAGGTCGCCAACCACGATGGGGTTGCTTTCCCCGCTCGCCATTGCCTCACCGCCAGAAACAGGGCAGCACTGATCAGTACCGTATTAACCGTGGTATACGACAGCCACCCCTCGGTAATATATTGTTGATGCGTAACACTGGTGGTCAACACGTGATACTCGGTCATCCCCAACGCCAACAGGCCCAGCCCCCACCACAGTGACAACGCACGTGGCGCTTGGTGCAGCCAATAGCCGAGCCATAAGTAACCGCCGTACAGGATAAAATCATTCCGCCACCAGCCATGCGCGCCGGTTAAATACCAAGCGGTGACGCCTATCCACGCCATGCCAACCAACGCCACTGACCATGCCGGTAAGCGTGGCACTAACGGACGCAGCAAGGGCACCCAAAGTAGCAGCGGAATGTAATAGTAAAAAAAACCGAGGTGATAATAGGTTTCATGATCAGGCGCCGCCTCGAGTGTTTGAACGACGGTCTGCCACGAAAAACCATCCGGCGTCAGTCCAGACAGGCACGCAAAAGCCAACGACCACACCAAAAAGGGCACCACCACCTTAACCACGCGACGGCGGATAAAATGGCGCAAACTGAAAGGGCGCGTCGACGAGAGCAACAGTAAGCCCGAGATCATGATAAAAATCGGCACTGCCCAGCGACTCGCACTGTTTAGCCCCACCGCGACGGCCCAATCACTCAGCGCGATATCACCGATTTGAAACCGATACGGGCCGAGTACATGAATCGCCACCACGAAAAAAGCGGCGAGGACACGCAATATGTCGAGGTAATCAATATGTGTCTGTGTTTTAGTCTGTTGCATTTGTTAACACTTTTAACCCGTTACCGATTCGAGCACCCATCCATCATACGCCAACTTCCCGTCAAATGATGTCCGTTAAAGTCATTATCCAGTCAAATATGTTATTTTTTAAGTTAATTAGCAGCACACAGATCGCGTTTTAACCTAAATAACTAGCTTTTAATCTTGCTATTTAAGTTAAAAAACAATTAACATTCGGCCTCCTTTTCCCATAGACGGGAAATGCAGTACAACCAAGGAGACCAATCCCATGCACTCAAGTACCACTGAGCAACAAGGTGGGCCGCACAAGCGCACACTGTTTACGCGCTTTCTCGATACCGTCGAGTGGCTCGGTAACCTGCTCCCTCATCCAGTGACTTTATTCGCGATTTTCTGTGTCGCTATCCTGCTCGCCTCGGGTATTGCTGGCTACTTTGATGTGTCTGTCGCCGACCCCCGCCCAGAAGGTGCCAAAGGGCGCGCGGCCGATGGCATGATTTATGTGCAAAGCCTGCTCAACGCCGAAGGCTTGCAAATGATCGTCACCAATTTGGTGAAAAACTTTACCGGCTTTGCCCCACTCGGCACCGTGCTGGTCGCCATGCTCGGTGTGTCAGTCGCAGAGCACTCCGGGCTGCTTTCCGCTTCGATGCGCGGTCTGGTGATGGGCGCGTCGCGTCGCACCGTGACCTTTACCATCGTGTTCGCCGGTATTATCTCGAATACGGCTTCAGAGCTTGGTTATGTGGTGTTAATCCCGCTTGCGGCGATGATTTTCCACTCATTAGGCCGCCATCCATTAGCCGGGCTTGCCGCCGCGTTTGCGGGTGTATCCGGCGGCTATTCAGCCAATTTATTGTTGGGAACTGTCGACCCTTTGCTCTCAGGGATCACCGAGTCAGCCGCGCAGATGATTGACCCGGATTACAGCGTTGGGCCTGAAATGAACTGGTACTTTATGTTCATTTCTACCTTCTTCATTGCCATTGTGGGCGCGTGGATCACCGATAAGATTGTCGAGCCTAAGCTCGGTCAGTATGACCACAGCCAAGCCTCTGAAGATGTCGCCGCCGCCTCCGCGAGCAAGCTGAATGATGACGAGAAACGCGGCTTGCGCAATGCCGGGATTGCGGTGCTGATTGTCAGCGGTATTTTAGCGCTTACCATCGTCCCTGAGTGGGGGCCACTGCGTCACCCCGAGACTAATGAAGTGGCAGGCTCGCCGTTTTTGAAAGGCATTGTGGCCTTTATCATGGTGTTCTTTGCCGTCCCCGGTATTGTATTTGGCCGTACCGTCGGCACCATCAATAACGATCGCGATGTGATTGATTCGATGTCTAAGTCGATGAGCGCCATGGGCATGTATATCGTGCTGGTGTTCTTCGCCGCGCAATTTGTGGCCTTCTTTAAATGGACTAATTTTGGCCAAGTGATTGCCGTCGGCGGTGCTGACTTCCTGCAAACCATCGGTTTAACAGGGCCAGCGTTGTTCTTTGCCTTCATCTTGATGTGTGGCCTGATTAACCTCTCGGTCGGCTCAGCATCCGCGCAGTGGGCCATCACTGCCCCGATCTTTGTGCCGATGTTAATGCTGGTCGGGTATGCCCCAGAGACGATTCAATCGGCCTACCGGATTGGCGATTCAGTGACCAACATCATTACCCCGATGATGAGTTACTTCGGGCTGATTCTGGCGGTGGCGTGTCGCTATGTGAAAAACCTTGGCATAGGCACCTTGATTGCCACCATGTTGCCTTATTCGATGATCTTTATGGTGGGATGGAGCATCCTATTCTACGTATGGGTGTTCGTGCTCGGTCTACCCGTTGGCCCTGGCGCAGAAACCTACTACAACTTCAACCAGTAACTTATCGTTATTCGGTGTTAAGGCAAGCGCTCGCGCTTGCCTTTTCTTTTTGGCGCGGCGCTTTTCCCACAAGTGTCATTTTCATCCATCCCTCAAGACGGTTATAGTAAACCTATCTCAGTGATGGTAAACCAAGATGACAGATCTCGCCGACAGTCAGGATCAGCCGGCTTTTGATGCGCACTCTCTCGCCCGTGAAGCAGTGCTGAGCGATGCATTTAAACACCAGATAACACCTTTTTGGCAACAGCGTGAACAAGGCTACTTCCACGGTGAGGGCGGGTTGCGTTTGCACTGGTGCAGCTTTACCCATCCGCAGAACACGCGGGCAGTCGTGGTGGTCAATGGCCGCATAGAAAGCGTGATGAAGTATCAAGAGATCTTTTATGACCTCTTTCAGATGGGCTATGACGTCTACAGCTTTGATCACCGCGGCCAAGGGTTGTCCGAGCGGCTCGTGATCAAACCGCGCGATCTGGGTCATGTCGAACGCTTTGACGACTATATCACTGATCTAGCGACTTTTATGCAATTTATTGCCGCGCATCGGCAATACGACCAAACATTTATGCTCGCCCATTCCATGGGCGGAGCCATCGCCACACTCTATGCGCACCAATTTCCCCATGCGATAGACGGGCTTGCGATGACCGCACCGATGTTTGGCGTGCAAGTGAATCCTTGGCTTGGGCGTATCGCGCCTTGGCTATGCCGCTCGTTAGCGCGCTATCAGCATCCACCTCGCTTTGGGCCCGGCCAAGTGGGTTATCGCCATGTGCCGTTTGAGCAAAACCGCTTAACCCATTCTCGAGCACGCTACGCCTGGTTTCGTCAGCTCTACATCAATCAGCCTCAGTTGCAAATCGGCGGGCCAAGTGCGCGCTGGATTGCCGAGGGCATGGGAGCGGCCCAGCACTGTCTAGCCATCGCCCCCCAATTGGCGACCCCGATACTTATTTGCCAAGCCGGCGGCGAACAGATTGTGTCTAATCCCGCCATGGCCGAGTTCCACTTTTTACGCCGGCAAGCCAATCAGCCGAGTCAATGGCAGTTTTTCCAAGGTGCGCGGCACGAAATCTTGTTTGAAACCGATACACATCGCCAAGCAGCATTCACGGCCATCGATGATTTTTTTCAAACTCAGTGCCAACGTTAAAAGCGGAAATCGAACAGTGAGAAGGTTCCCTTTTTCGCCGTCGTCAGTTGCAGTAGACTCAAACATACTGTGATTGTGATCGCCTAACTAATGAGGACATGATGTACAAACTCGTCGCTTCTGATCTCGATGGTACCCTGCTCACCCCAGAGCACAGTATCGCACCCTATACCAAACAGGTGTTGGAACAACTGCATCAGCAAGGCATCCACTTTGTATTTGCCACCGGGCGTCATCATGTTGACGTGGCTAGCATTCGTGAGACCGTCGGCATTCCTGCATACATGATCACCTCCAATGGCGCACGCGTGCATGACAGCGATGACAATTTGGTATTCCAACACAATGTTGACCCTGAGATTGTTGCCAACCTCATCAATGAGGTGAAACAAGATCCGACCGTCACTATTCATCTGTATCGCGATAATGACTGGCTGCTGAGCAAAATGGATGAAGAGCTCGCCCGCTATCATAAAGACTCTGGCTTTAACGCCCAGGAGTTTGATGTCGACAACCCACCGGTCGATAACATCGCGAAGATTTTCTTTATTCGCCACGATCACGACCACTTACTCAAATACGAACACCAGTTTTTGTCCCAGTATGGCGAGAGCATCAGCGTGGCATTTTCGACGCCATTCTGCTTGGAAGTCATGGGGAATGGCGTGTCCAAAGGCGCGGCGTTAGAGGAAGTGGCACGTCGTCATCAGCTCAACTTGGCCGACTGTATTGCCTTTGGTGATGGCATGAACGATGTGGAAATGTTGCGCGCCGCTGGGCAAGGCTTGGTGATGGCCACCGCCCAAGCACGTGTCAAATCCACCCTCTCAGATAAAGCCATTATTGGTAGTCACGCTGATGAAGCGGTAGCGCGCTATTTGAAAGCGCACCTATTAGACTCCCTTTTATAAGCGACCTGGCTCACACCATGAGCCAACAGGCGTCTGATAGCGATGCACTATTCCCCCGCCATCGCCAAGATTGCCTGCCATTGCGCTGTGGTAACCGGCATCACACTCAGCCGGTTACCTTTTTTCACCAACGGCATCTCAACCAGTGCCGGGTTTTGCTTCATTTCAGCCAACTTAATCAGTGGCAGATGACGCTGATATGCCACATCCACCATAAACCAACGCGGTATTTCAGGCGTGGCTTTCGGATCAAAGTAGCCGCTTTGTGGCTCAAACTGAGTATGATCGGGGTAACACGCGCGCACGACGGTGGCGATCCCCACCACACCGACGTGTTTGCACGAGGAGTGATAAATCAACACTTCATCGCCAACGCTTACCTCATCACGCAACATATTGCGTGCCTGGTAATTGCGCACGCCTTCCCAACATGAAACCTTTTGCTGCTTTAGTGTGTCTATCGAAAAGGTATCTGGCTCTGTTTTAAATAACCAATAACTCATGCTAGCTTGCTCTTAACCGGATGATGGCGGCAATCTTGCCCTGCCCGTAATCCAGGCGCAAGCCTCTCTTTTCGCTCAGTACAAGGAGTTTTTCGTGCCATCTTTTCGCCCTCTTATTATCGCGTCGGTCAGTATGCTGACCCTCGCAGCTTGCAGCAGCAGTCCTTCGGGCCCCGTAGAGCTTGGGCATCGTAGCGATAAAGTTGACACGGGTCTGGTTCATACGCCGCAGCCTTTTATGCAAACCGGCCAAATCTCTGTCAGTCCCGAAACAGCTAGCTTCACGCCGTGCGGCAGTCAAAAGCAATATTGGCTGGATTTAACCGCCGATCAACGCGCAACCTTATCCCAGCAGGCCGGGCCGGTATACAGTGAATTTGAGGGCTACTTTACGCCGGTGTCACGCCGCGGATACAGTGCTGATTACCCCGCCGCGGTGACCATGACACGCTTAAATATGCTCACCAGCGAACTAGAGGGATGCGCGCAACCGCGTAATACCTTGTTGGCGGAAGGACAGACCCCGACCACCTGGTCGGCGGCCGTCGGTCAAGGACACCTCGCTTGGGAAAGCGAGCAAGACTCACAAGAGCGCCCGCTCAGCGGACAAAGCATGAGCCAAGAGCAAGCACAATTCCGAGCCCAACAAGCCGCTTTAACGCTTAGCGCGCAAGGCTGCCAACAAAGCGCTAACACCCTCTATGGCTGGCAAGCACGTTTAAAAACAACGAAAGGCACTTACCAAGGGTGTGCGATCTTGCCGTCAGTGGATACCAGTCAGCATTGGGCGGGCGAATACCAAGGTACCAGCCAGTCGCCCGGCCAACCGACACTGACCACACAACTGACCTTGCTGCCCGATCATAGCGCCATCACCAGCTACCACCCACAAGGGGAAGCGGTGACCAAAGAAACCGGGATTTGGCAGCCGATCGGGGACAATCAAGTGCAAGTGCTCACTACTCGCAGTGGTGAGCAAATGGTGGTGTCTGAGCGCATATATACACGTAACGGGTTTACCCTCACCGCCTCCGAGGAAACCTTTAATGGCAATACCTACTCATTAGGTCATGACGGCTTAACGCTGAGGCTCAAAGTCGGGGATGCCGTGAACGTATCAAACCAAACCGGCATTAAAGGCAGCGCCGAGAAAAACCCGCGCGTTGAGCAAGCACTCAAAGACTACCTCAGCGATAACGGCCAAACCGGCCCACTCACCTATCGCTGGCTCACCCACGATCTCAATCAAGACGGGCAGCCTGAGCTGTTGGTCTTGACCGAAAGCTGTGGCAGTGGCGGCTGCACCTTATTGGTGTTTAAAGGCGACGCGCAAGGCTGGCAGTTTAATAGCCGCATGACACTGGTGCATGTGCCGCTTTTATTAGCACGCAACCAAAGCCAGGGTTGGCATGATCTCATCGTGCCGGTTGGTGGCGGTGGTGCGCCTGCTGGCCACCATGTGATGCGATTTGATGGGCAGCGTTACCCACTTAACCCCAGCACTGCCCCTCGCGCGCCCAAACCGGATGGCTCAGACACCGCCTTATTTGCCGATGGCATCTATGCCACCCAGCAAGGGGCGGTATTGGGAGAAGAATAACGCAGACGCGCGCCCGTGGCACGCGGGCTCGCATTCCTTGTCGGACTTGCGCACAATAGCAACCTAACACCTTGAGGAGAGTCTGATGGCCCGTTCGCCCTGCCGCCAATGCGGTTTTACCTATCACTGTATCTGTCACTGCTATTGGCCGCTGGAAAGCCAATTGCAATGCGTGCTGGTGATGCACGAAGACGAAGCGGCGCGCCAATCCAACACCGGCAAACTGGTTAAAGCAGCGCTGCCCCACACTCAGATAGAGATATGGCAACGCAAGCGACCACCGCAAGCCTTGCTCGACAGCTGGGCGCGCGCTGATGTATCACCTTGGTTGTTGTTTCCCAGTGATGATGCTATCCCGGCAGATAGGCTATTTGCTGACGCGGTTCGGTCTGTCTCTTGCGCGGATAGGTCAGTTTCTTGCACGCAGACGTTAGCCGCCACCAATGCACCTCGCGCGCCGTTACAGTTTGTGGTGCTGGATGCCACTTGGCAGCAGGCGCGAAAAATGCTCAATAAGAGTCCGTGGCTCCATCGTCTGCCACGGGTCAGTTTGCCGTCGACAGCCGACTCGCAATATACGCTCAGGCGCAACCAGCCTCCTGGACACCTGTGTACCAGTGAAGCGGTGAGTGCATTGCTGCGAAGCCAAGGTGACGTAAACGCCGCCACGCAGTTGGACCATTTTCTTGCCCACTTTATCGAGAGCTACGAGGCCGATCGCCACCATCACACCACACCGCTCCCCGCCCCCAAGATGCGGACGTCAAACGCGTGAACAAAAAACGCCGAGCACAGCGCGCTGCCATGCTCGGCGTTTAAGTCGTTTATGGGCTACAACTTAAAGCGGCTGATCTCTTGCTCGAGGCTATGAGAAAGCTCGGATAACGTCGCGGCTTGACGCGCGGCTTCATCCGCTTCGGTCGATAGCTCATTGGACACATCGCGAATGCCCTCTGAGTTACGGGTGATCTCCGCGGTGACGCTCGATTGCTCTTCCGCTGCCGAAGCAATTTGGGTGGCCATATCGCTAATTTGGCTCACCGCCGCGACAATCTGGCTCAAGCTTTCGTTCGCCGCACTGGCATCGTCCACACTGGCATGCGCACGTTGCTGGCTATCTTGCATCATAGTCACCGCGCGACCGGTTGCCTGCTGCAAGGTATCAATCATCTGCTGAATTTCGGTGGTTGAAGCATGGGTACGCTGGCTCAATATCCGTACCTCATCAGCCACTACCGCAAAACCACGGCCATGCTCACCGGCGCGTGCTGCTTCAATCGCGGCATTCAACGCCAGCAGGTTAGTTTGTTCGGCCACTTCTTGAATGGTCGACAAGATGCTAGTGATGCTGTGCGCATGCTGATCCAGCTCACCAATCACCCCGGTCGCCGCTTCCACTTCACGGGCAAGCTCGGTGATCGAGTGCTTACTTTGCTCCACTTGCTGGCCGCCATCGTTGGCGACGCTTTCGGTCTCTTGGGCGGTGCGCGCGGTGTTATCGGCATTGCCGGCAATATCTTGGGTCGCCGAGGCCATTTCATGGATAGCGGTCGCCACCATATTGATTTCATCTTGCTGATGACCAATCCGAGTGGAGCGCTCTTCGGCTTGTGCCGCGGTCAGCTCGGCTTGTTGTTTGAGCGAGCCAGACAACTGGCGCAAATGCGACACCATGGTGTGCATGTTGCCGACAAAGCGGTTGAAGTTGTTGGCGAGCTTACCAATTTCATCATTGCTGTGTGGCTCAAGGCGCTGGGTTAAGTCCCCTTCACCGGAGGCAATTTCTTCTAGCGCAGCGGACACATTGAGCAAGTCACGGAACAAAACGTGCATCAACCAAGTCACGGCACCGGCCACCAACAAGGTGATCACCACCGCGGTCAGCATCAGGTCGAACAAGGTATCACGCTGGCTGGCGTATTCAGTGCGCTTATCCAGTTCAATCGCCAGCACCCAATCGGTGTTAGGAACCGAGGCAAAATAAAACAGTTTATCAACCCCATCGACAGGCAATTCCACCAGCGATTGCTGTGCCAACGCCTGACGCACGCGGTTTTCATTCAGCTCAGGAGACAGGCTCCGATACGGCTTTAGCAAGCGCGCTTTGTCTTTGTGGGCGAGAAAAGTACCATCGGCGCCTAACAACATCGCGTTCGCATTTTTGCCCACTTTCAATTGGGTCACATCGCGGATCAACTGGTCAATCAACACATCTGCGCCCACAACACCCATCAATTCGCCATTGCGACGTACTGGCTCGGCCAAGGTCACCAGCATCGCACCGGTAATCGCATCACTGTAAGCGGTGGTAATCATCGGGCTACCTGCACTCACGGCTTGCTTGTACCACGGGCGGAGGCGAGGGTCATAATCATCGCGGTTGCGCTCTGGGCGCGAGCGATACATGGCGCCTTTTGGGGTACCAAAGTAGATATCGTCAAACCCACCGGCCTCGCGCGCTTGCTGTAAATAGCTCACACGATGGCTACTGCTGGTGTAATCGGTAAAGGCACTGGTGATATCAGCACGGATTTGCACCCAACCGCTGATCGATTCGGTCGCCGCATCGGCGATACCACTGACGCGGCTATAGATGCTCGACTGGGTTTGGGCTTGAATTTGGCTTACAGCAAGCCAGGTGAGAAAGGCGGCCATCAGCAATACAGCAGATAAGCATGCCCCAATTAATTTTTGTTTTAGTGATAACTGCATGGGAACGGCTCTCAAAGCAACGACAGGTTAATTCCAAACTCCCCGGATAACCGAGGTAGCAATAGTGAACAGCCGTCACCCCGTCCCTAGGGTACCGCGAGCCCATCCAGCGCATCGCGGGTTCACAGCGCCGAATAATTTTTATCCGACATGGCAAGCGCGCGCTAATGTAACAGCGCGCAAGAAAGATTGCTATTTTTTAGACAAAAAACAGTCAACTAGAGAACATTTAGAATCAAGATCACATAAACCAATCATCGCTTATGATATGCCGTTTATTGCAAACAACACAAAAGCAAGCATCTGAGTATTGGGTACTCCTCGCAAGACCGACAGAAACGCGGCCTATTGGCGGACCTCAATAATAACTCGGCTATCTGCATATGAATCAATCAGCGCACCTATCTTTTTCGTGTTCTCTGAGTCGAGAAACGCATCCCATTCATCCAGAATCAAGTGACCCGAGCTATTTTCCAGTAACCACTGAATACTCTTGGCGGAGTACATACCATCAGACAGTATTGCTGAATCATCCCAAGGCCACAGTAAGCGCTTAGACGGGTTGAAGTAGAGATAATCATTCTTGGCGCAGAGGTGCCTTAAGAAAGAAGTTTTCCCAGATCCGTTTTCTCCAACAACGCGAAAACGGCCCTCCTGCGCTTGAGCAAGGTTCACGGTATCAACGCTCTCGTTATCTTTAAGGATCGCGATATTCCATTGTGGCTGGTAAAGCGGCTTATTTTTCGAAAAACACGTCATCACCGACAACTGGCCTTTGATAGACGGAAAAGAGATTAACAAGCTAACAATATCCGACGCAGAATTTAAAAGATGATAAATGCGTGTGAGGTTAACAATCGACGCCACCTTTACCTCCATCGGGACACTGCTAGACGTAAAAATGAACAGTAATACACAGGAAGTTGGCGCAAGCGCGAGCAAGGAAGAGACCAACAATGCATTATACCTAAACACAGCCTCTTTGATTCTCAGCCCTAAGTATTTCGCTTTCCCTTCCTCGAACCGGGTTTGATAAGCCAATGCATTCACCGACGAACCAAAATGTACATTGTCATGGATAGTCGATAACGTTGACGTCAGTGATGAACCCGCTTTGTGGGTGGTGACGGCGTTATTTTCCAGATGCGAGGAAATGATTTTATTGAACCCCAAGATAAGCAGCACACTGATCATAACGCTGACAAAAAAACGCCAATCAATAAAAGCGGTGATCATTAGCAGACTCAGGAAGAAGTTGAGCCCAGACGACATCCCCCAAAAGGCATAGCCAATAAAGTCAGAAATCGCACTCTTTCCCTGAGAAACGTACACGCCCAGCGTATGGTCGACTGTGCGACTGTCAGTGCAAGATTGATAGCGTTTAGTCGCGGATTGCCAAAATCGACTCAGTGATTCACACAACCACTTTTCTTTATACACATCAGAAAAGTAGCCGATTATATGGGGAAGAATCATCGCGACAATGTAGAGGAATACCCAGAGCTTCAATGCTTCATAATGTTGATTAATTTCAAGAATATAGCCTGAAACCATCACAGAGGCGAAAATAGAAAAAGCAATCGATGACTGGTGAAGCAGCACAAATAGAAACGTATAGAGCGTGTTTTTATTCGATATACCCCGGCATATCTCTCTCACGCTTAGAAAAGAAATCACTCAACCACTCCTTGGCTCTACTTAAGGAAAAACGGGGAGTCTTCATCCTTTATCCACCCCGCAGCAGATTCTCTACGTGATTAGCGATTAAGCAATAAATTCAGTAAGATAATGTGGATCCAAGCATGTTTTTTTACACATGCTGCCCGGCTACCCAGCCGGAGCTCCAAGCCCATTGGAAGTTATAGCCGCCGAGCCAGCCGGTAACATCAAGCACTTCACCGATAAAATACAGGCCGGGGATATCTCGCGCTTCAAGCGTTTTCGAGGAAATAGAGTGGGTATCTACCCCGCCAAGTGTCACTTCTGCGGTGCGGTAACCTTCAGTGCCGTTTGGCGCAATAGACCACTGGTGAAAGTAGTGATGAAGCTGATCGAGCTGCTTGTCATCGAGCTGCTTGAGCGGTTTATCCGGCAAGCTATCGCGCGCAATCAAGACCTCGACCAAGCGTTTGGGGAATAGGCGAGACAGTGCGGTTTTTAAGGTTTGGTTGGGGTGCTTATCACGCATCGCCACCAGCACGTCTTTTAGCGACTCACTAGGGAGTAAATCGATGGTGACCGCTTCACCCGGCTGCCAAAACGAGGAGGTTTGCAAGACCGCCGGCCCCGATAAGCCGCGATGGGTAAAGAGTAGATTCTCGGAAAAGCAAACGCCAGACTCGGTGGTGATCGAACACGGCACCGACACTCCAGAAATATCGGCAAAACGGGTTTTGTCTTCTTGGTGCAAGGTATACGGCACCAAGGCGGCGCGAGTGGGTAGCACCGTTAAGCCAAATTGTTCGGCAAGCTGGTAACCAAAGGGCGTGGCACCGAGCTTGGGCATGGAAAGACCGCCCGTGGCGACCACCAACGACTGGCAGCGCACCGGCTCGCCATTGAGTTTAAGGCGAAAGCCAGCTTCTTCTTGCTCGATATCATGCACTTCACAGCGATAGCGTTGACTGATGGTGGCTTGGTCGCATTCGGCCAACAGCAGGTTGACGATATCTTTGGCGCTGTCATCACAAAACAACTGGCCATGGTCTCGCTCGTGATAGGCCACGCCATGGGTGGCCACCAGACCAATAAAGTCCCATTGGCTGTATTGCGCCAATGCGGATTTGACGAAGTGCGGGTTTTCACACAGGAAGTTATTCGCGGTGACATCATAGTTAGTGAAATTGCAGCGTCCGCCGCCTGAGATCAGGATCTTGCGGCCCGGCTTTTTGGCATGGTCCACCACCAAAACACGGCGACCACGTTGGCCAGCTTGTGCCGCACACATCAATCCGGCGGCACCGGCGCCAATCACAATTACATCATACTCAGTCACACGCTTACCTGTTTATTCTCTGCTCACCCTGTGGGAGCGGCATTGTAGCAGCCCGCACGTGAGCGGCAAGCGCGATTTAACGCGCCTGCGCTTCAGGCGGTGGCACCATGGCATCGGCACCCTGCGCCATCAGGCTTGAATCCATATGCAGCGTACGGGTTGGAAGAGCAATATCCGCACCGTGCTGATGAATAATACCAATCACTTGCAGCAATACATCTTGCTTCACGCGGTGATAGCGTTGCCAGTTCACCGTTTTGGTGAAGGTGTAAATAAAGAAATCGAGCGAGTGTGGGCCAAAGCTGTTGAAGTTTACAATCAAGGTTTGTCGCGTTTCGATGTCTGGGTGAGCCTCAAGCATGGCATACACATCATCAATCACCGCGCTCATTTTATCGGCGTCTTGGTAACGTAGCCCGATAGTTTCATAGATGCGGCGGTTAAGCATCCGCGAGGGGTTTTCCACCACCACGTTGCTAAATACCGAGTTGGGCACGTATAAAGGACGCAAGTCAAAGGTGCGTAACACCGTCATGCGGATACCAATTTTTTCTACCGTGCCTTCGATATTGCGATCCGGCGAGCGTACCCAGTCGCCGACTTTAAACGGGCGATCAAAGTAAATCATCACCCCACCGAAAAAGTTTGACAGTAAATCTTTGGCGGCAAAACCAACAATTAACCCCCCGACGCCCCCGACGGTCAGTAGGCCTGAGACACTGACCCCCAAACTTTTGAGCAAGGACAACGCCCCGGCGCACACAAAAAGCGCACGCAGCACGTTCCCCAAGGTGTTGATAGTGGTGTGATCGCGTTTGCTGGCTTCAATCATCACCTGCTCGCCACTATTCACCAGGCGTAACAGCACCCAGATAATGACCCAGATCACTACCAAGTCTTGCACCAAGGTGAGCCAACTCAGTGAGACATTGCCTAAGGTGTTGTCGATAACGATTTCGAGCGAGTGCGAGGCAGGCCATAACCAAATCAACACACTTAAAGGCGTATCTATCGCCGGCCAAAGGATGTCGTCCCAGCGGGTAATGGTCTTTTCCGCCAAGGCTTTCAGCCGCCCTACCAGCACGTGCCAAACCGTCCAGGCAATAGCACTGATGCCCGTTAGAGTGACAACATCAGAGATCCATTCCCACGCCGCTGCTTCATGAAGCGACTGCCACCATTGGAGTAGGCTTTGCATGATTTCCTCAATTACGCTGTGATCCAAGTAGTTGAATCAGATTAACAAAAAAAATGCTGACCGAGGTCAGCATTTTGTCGAAATTATTGGCGTCCGCTTACCAGCCCGCAAAAGCGACAAGAAAAAAGGTCGCGAGCAAGGCACCAGACAACGCAGCGTTAAGGATGAACAAGTGGCGTACTTTGTTGCATTTTCCCACGAATACTTCATCGTGATGATGCAGATACTCCTGACTACGAATGTACTGGTACAAGCGTTTTTGCCGAGAGATATCGCCTTGGGGTGAGAGTGAAAAAAAGTTGTTATCGCCACGACAGATTTGCTGATAAAGCAGCGGATTGGCGTCGCGTAACATCACAACCAGCGCACGCAATGAAGATAGGTAGCGCGCGAAATTGACTAGCATGACAGTAAATACCGCCATGATCAGGATATCACCGTTCATAGACCTCTCCCTCCGCTACGCCGGATAGCGCTCAGAGGGAGAGGTAAGTCGATTACTGCCCTGCTGAGCCGTCCATCACTGACGTAGACTCTTCAACTGCCATCGATGCCAAGTCTTTGTCGATAAAGAACAGCGCCTTGCCATCTTCGCCGACTAACTCGATCTTATCGAGTATGCCTTTAAACAGCTTCTCTTCTTCATGCTGCTCCGCTACATACCACTGCAAGAAGTTAAAAGTCGAATAATCTTGTGTGGTAAACGCAACGTGCGCCAAGCTGTTAATCTTTTCCGTAATCAAGCGCTCGTGCTGATAGGTTTCACGAAACACTTCGCCCAGTGATGCAAATTCGTGACGCGGTGCATCAATCGAACCCAAAATAGGCATCGCCCCTGTCTCACTGACGTAAGTAAACAGGCGCTGCATATGCTGCATCTCTTCTTGTGCGTGCTTATGCAGGAATCGCGCGGCTCCTTCGAAGCCTTGATCCTCACACCAAGCGCTCATTTGTAAGTATAGATTTGATGAGAAAAACTCCAAATTGATCTGCTCATTGAGCCTGTCAACCATGGCAGGTGCTAGCATATAAAACATCCTCTTTATTTGGGGTTAGCTGCCATTCTGACCAGCAGCACGTTGGTTTTCAAGCGGATCACGCCGACTAACGGCATCGATACCGAGTCTTGTATCGAATTTATGACTCGTGTCATCGTCGAATTGTTGATCGGAATGCGATCACAGTGACTGTTTTTTATACGCAAGCTCGCTAAACTGCGATGACAGCCTCATAGAAAAAGGATAACCCTATGTCATATAAGCATATTTTGGTTGCTGTCGATTTGTCAGATGACAGTGAACGCCTGCTCAAGAAAGCCGATGTCTTAGCCTGTGCCCTCGACGCTCAGCTCTCTTTGGTACACATCGACGTCAATTACGCCGAGCTTTACACCGGGCTCATCGACATCAACTTGGTCGAATCGCGTAATCGTGTGATTGAAGAGGCGCAGCAAAAGCTGAATCAACTGGCCAGTGATGCGCAAAGCTCGGTGACACATACCTTGGTCAGCAGTGGCGATCTTGCCGAAGAAATCACGGAGTCGATTCAAAACATGGGCATTGATCTGGTCGTGGTCGGCCACCACCAAGACTTTTGGAGCTCGCTGCTGTCCTCCACCAAGCAATTACTCAATAAAACACCGGTCGATTTGTTGATGGTGCCTATCCGCGACTAGCTGCACCGCCTCTCTTACTTGTGAAGGCCCTGTGAAGGCGGTGATGCCGCCTTCTTGCTGTCATCATTGCTTTCTCTCTTATCCCCACCAAGACGAACCGATTGCGTCCCCGCGATGAAACGGTACACTGCCTTTTTATTTACGATATCGAAGGAACCGAAGTCATGGGGTATCTTAGCGGCGTCACACTGCTGTGGGCCTTTTCATTTAGCCTGATTGGCGTGTATCTCGCCGGCCAAGTGGACAGTTATTTTTCTGTGTTGATGCGTATTGTATTGGCTGGATTGGTGTTTTTGCCCTTTTTACGCCCTCGCCAAGTAAAACCAGCGTTTGCCGCCAAGCTGATGCTGGTCGGCGCCTTTCAACTCGGCATTATGTACTGCTTTTTCTATCAGTCCTTTTTATTTTTGTCGGTGCCAGAGGTGCTGCTGTTTACCGTCTTTACCCCGCTTTACGTCACCTTGATTTACGATGCCTTAAAACGCCAGTTTAGCGCTTGGTATCTGCTCACCGCCGCGATGGCGGTGCTCGGTGCCGTGGTGATCCGCTATGCCACCGTCAATCCTGACTTTTTAATCGGCTTTTTGGTGGTACAAGGGGCGAACCTTTGCTTTGCGATTGGCCAAGTCGGTTACAAGTACCTGCTTGAGAAAGAGCAAACTCAGCTGCCTCAACATGCAGTATTCGGCTGGTTCTATCTTGGCGCTTTAGTGGTGGGCATGCTGGCTTTCGCCTTGCTCGGCAACAGCAACAAGCTGCCCACAACACCCACCCAGTGGGGCGTATTAATTTATCTAGGCACCATCGCCTCAGGGCTGGGCTATTTCTTTTGGAATAAAGGTGCGACGCTGGTCAATGCGGGGGCGCTCGCGGTGATGAACAACGCTTTAATTCCAGCCGGGATTGTGGTCAATGTATTGATCTGGAACCGCGATGCGGATCTGCTGCCCTTACTCAGTGGCGGGGTACTGATTTTAGCCGCGCTGTGGTTTAACCAAACCTGGGTCAAGCGCCGCGTCGAGACCCAGCGGTAGGCCGCCCCGCGGAATGCCGCCCAGCGATAGCACGCTCCACGGTAGGCCGTCCCACGGTGGGCCGTCCCAAAGCCTCAGTGACCCGAATGCAAAACAGGCAGGGAAGTCCCTGCCTGTTTACTTTCCCGAGAGCGAATACTCACTCAGATAAAGGCAAACGCGTCTGAGTAGAGGTGATCACGGCTCACGCCCCGCTCTTTGCAGAACATGTCGCGTGCAACACCGGCCATTTCAAAACGGCCCGCGATGTAGATGTCATAAGCGCCGAGGCTAACAAAATCTTCCATCACCGCTTCTAACACATTGCCTACTTTGCCGCGCCACTCACCTTCGGCCTGCTCTACCACGGGCATGAAGGTAATATTATTGTGTGACTCAGCCAGAGCTTGCAGCTCGTCATGAGCATAGAGCTGACAAGGGGTACGGGCGCCCCAATAAATAAAGATTGGAGACTGTATTCCTTGGCTAATACAGTGATCGACCATGCTGCGCACGTAAGAAAACCCGGTACCGCCGGCAATCAACAATAAGGGGCGATGACTCTCACGCAACCAGGCATCACCGGCCGGTTCAGTGATTTCAAAGCTCGCTTCACCGCTTTCAAGCACGGCTTTGGCTTTTTCTACCACTTCCAAGGCAAACGGATTTTCGTCCGCCGCACCGACATGTAGCTCGAGTTCGGCACCATCTTCACGACATGGGCTACTCGCCAGCGAAAACGGGCGTTTATCTTTTTCGCCCATCACCGCCATCACGTATTGCCCTGGCTGGTAGCTTACCGCCTGCTGTGGCTTCAGGACAATGCGGTAGGTGTGACATGCCAACGGCTCAACGGCTGTCACTTCACATAGTATCGACATTCTGTTCCTCTGTTCGTTTTGCTACAGCCGATGAGGTTATAAGAGGCGGCATCACTACCGCCTTGGCTGTGTTTTATCGTTAACGGTGAATGCTAGCGCATTCCAATAGGATTAGTCTAAGATCCCCAATTCGTCCCAAATCGCGTCGACACGTGCGACGACCTCTGGGTCTTTCGCAATCGGTGTGCCCCACTCGCGATCGGTTTCTCCTTGCCATTTATTGGTGGCATCAAGGCCCATTTTCGAGCCCAGCCCCACTACAGGCGAGGCAAAGTCGAGTGAGTCGATAGGGGTATTGTCCACCATCACGGTATCGCGCGACGGATCCATACGCGTAGTAATCGCCCAGATCACGTCATTCCAATCACGCGCGTTGACGTCGTCGTCACACACTATCACAAACTTGGTGTACATGAACTGACGCAAGAAGGACCACACTCCCATCATCACCCGCTTGGCGTGACCGGGGTATTGTTTTTTCATGGTCACCACCGCCATGCGGTACGAGCAGCCCTCAGGCGGCAGATAAAAGTCGACAATCTCTGGGAACTGCTTTTGCAAAATCGGCACAAAGACTTCGTTCAGCGCCACGCCCAGTACCGCGGGCTCATCCGGTGGACGCCCCGTGTAAGTGCTATGATAAATCGGCTTTTTGCGCATGGTCAGATGCGTCACAGTGAACACATGGTGGCGCTCAACCTCATTATAATAGCCAGTATGATCGCCATAAGGCCCTTCATCCGCGTACTCATTGGGATCGATATAGCCTTCCATCACGATTTCCGCACTGGCCGGTACATCCAAGTCGTTGCTGATACATTTAGCCACTTCGGTTTTACTGCCCCGCAATAAGCCAGCAAACGCGTATTCCGACAAGGTATCCGGCACGGGCGTAACCGCGCCTAGAATGGTGGCAGGATCAGCGCCATAAGCCACGGTCACCGGAAAAGGCTCGTTGGGATGCGTTTGCATCCAATCATGCAAATCTAACGCGCCACCGCGATGAGCCAACCAGCGCATAATCACTTTGTTTTTGCCGATTTTTTGCTGACGATAAATGCCGAGGTTTTGCCGCTTTTTATTGGGGCCGCGGGTAATCGTTAGCCCCCAGGTCAGCAAGGGGGCGACATCCCCGGGCCAGCAGCGCATCACCGGAATCTTATCCAGATCGACCTCATCGCCGCTCAGCACCACCTCTTGGCAACGCGGACGACGCACGGTTTTGGCCGGCATATTAAGCACTTGCCGAAATACGGGCAGTTTATCGAGGGCATCACGAAAGCCTTTGGGTGGCTCTGGCTCTTTGAGATAAGCAAGCAATTTGCCCACGTCACGCAGCTCGAGCACGTCTTCTCGGCCCATGCCTAGGGCAACACGCTTAGGCGTACCAAATAGATTCGCCAGCACCGGAATGTCATAACCCACTGGGTTTTCGAATAACAGCGCCGGCCCGCCCGCTCGTAGGGTGCGGTCGCAAATCTCGGTCATCTCAAGATCGGGGTCAACCGGCTGGGTAATGCGTTTTAGCTCACCTTGCGCTTCAAGGTAGTCAATAAAATCGCGCAGATCGGAAAGTTTCATATCAGGCTCAACGGGTTAATGGTCGCCTCTATGATACCAAGTTAAGCGGTATCCGGATCGGTAAAGGCTCGACATTAGCGCGACGACAACGCAGATGCAATGTGCTGCTGCCCAAGCGGCCCTAACTGATCTTGCAAGCTACTCAACCAATCACCTTTACCCGCCTCCACCAGCAGCTGCGCCACTTGGTTGCCTTGTCGTAGCGACAGTTGTGTCTGCAGAAAATCGGCAACCGGCGCAGGCAGTGGCGATAAGTTGGCCAGCTGGCGAATCGCAGGTCCACGCAGCGAGGGGTTGTCAGCCGCCGCCATCATTTGCCGCAGTGCAAAGGGATCAGTTCCCCGCTCACGCAGCGCGTGCAAGGCCGCAAGGCTATACTGATCGGTGCCTCGGCGCCACAATCGCTCATACAGCGCAGAACGCTCAGTGGCTTGTGCCAACGCCGCCAAAATAGCATTGTCGGGCATCCACATTAGGGTCGGGTCATTGAGGTACTGATCGGCTAAGTACGCTAAACCATCACCGTCATAGTCGGCGATCATGGTTACCAAGGCATCACGACGTTGGCGATAATCGGGTTGGTCGGGGTGAACCCAATCAGCAATGACTAGCTGGCGATAGCTTAATAGCATGCCTAGCTCTTGGGTTAATTGCTGCTGACGATAGCGATTAAGCTGCTTGCGCGCCGCGGCGGCGTAGTGGAATGCGGGCGTGGTCACCCAATAGCCGTCTTGTTGGTGACGTAACAGAAAGTGTGGCTGCTGCTGACTTAAGGTCACGAGATACTCGCGCCACTTGTCGTTATCAAGCCGCAATGGTGAGGAGAGCAGCCGATACAAGATTGCCTCACGCGTCAGAGGAGGAAGCTGGCGAATGTGTGACTCAAGCGCATTGATATCGCCCTTGGCTTGGAGGGTAAAGGCAGTACGCATCGCATCCGCCGTACTCGCTTTATCTAACACTTGCTCAATAAAAGGCTGCGCCACGATTTGCCCATCGGCCGCTGGCGCGTTGGATGCCAAAACAGTGGGGGAAACAAAGCCCACTATCCCTAGGCATATCCCGACTAGCTTGATGCGAAAACGTCTTGCCATCCGTTGCAATCCTATCTTCGGTGCCACGCGTCCTGCGCCACCTTTCCTTGGTGACAATGATTGTGTGAGCTCAGTATCAACTGGGCAATAAAAAAGCACTGCGAATGCGCAGTGCTTAACATTATTACGTCATACGTTACGAGTTTTGCCGACGCATCGCATCAAAGAACTCATTATTGGTCTTGGACATCGCCAATTTACCAATCAAGAATTCCATGCCTTCCAGCTCACCCATTGGATGCACTATTTTGCGCAGAATCCACATTTTTTGTAGCTCATCGGGCTTGGTCAGTAACTCTTCACGGCGGGTACCAGAGCGGGTGAAATCAATGGCAGGGAAAACACGTTTTTCAGCAATCTTACGGGATAGGTGCAGTTCCATATTACCCGTGCCTTTAAACTCTTCGTAGATCACTTCATCCATCTTCGAGCCCGTGTCTACCAGCGCCGTGGCAATGATGGTCAGGCTGCCGCCTTCTTCTACATTCCGCGCTGCACCAAAGAAACGCTTGGGACGATGAAGAGCGTTGGCATCAACACCACCAGTCAATACTTTGCCTGATGATGGCACAACCGTGTTGTAAGCACGCGCCAGACGCGTGATCGAGTCGAGCAAGATAACCACGTCTTTTTTGTGCTCCACCAAACGCTTGGCTTTTTCAATCACCATTTCGGCGACTTGCACGTGGCGGTTCGCCGGCTCGTCAAAGGTTGAGGCAACCACTTCGCCTTGTACTAGGCGCTGCATTTCGGTCACTTCTTCCGGACGCTCGTCAATCAACAGCACCATCAATTCACAATCTGGCTGGTTAAACGCGATGCTTTGCGCAATGTTTTGCAGCAGCATGGTTTTACCCGCTTTGGGCGGTGCCACAATCAAGCCGCGCTGGCCTTTACCAATCGGCGAAGCTAAATCCAGTACACGGGCAGTGATGTCTTCGGTAGAGCCGTTTCCGCGCTCCATCACCATACGTTCGCTGGCGTGCAAAGGCGTTAAGTTTTCGAAGAGGATTTTACTGCGGGCGTTGTCTGGTTTGTCGCTGTTAACTTGGTTAACTTTCAATAGCGCGAAGTAGCGCTCGCCGTCTTTCGGGGGACGAATTTTACCCGCGATGGTATCGCCTGTGCGCAGGTTAAAGCGGCGAATTTGGCTTGGCGACACATAGATGTCATCTGGGCCGGCCAAATACGAGCTGTCTGCGCTGCGCAAGAAGCCAAACCCGTCTTGAAGAATTTCCAGTACGCCATTGCCGAAAATATCTTCACCGCTTTTTGCGTGCTGTTTGAGGATCGAGAAAATGATGTCCTGCTTACGCAAGCGAGCCAGGTTTTCAAGTCCCATGCTTTCGCCAAGCGCAACCAGCGTCGAGACGGGTTGAGTCTTCAGTTCGGTAAGATTCATAGTGGTGAGTGTCTTGTTTGTCAAAATTGAGGTCTGAAATTAGTTAGCGTGTCGAGACCAGTGGTATGTTCGAGAGATGAACAGAAGTACAAATTCCGTGCAATAAGGTAGCACCTAAATGGGGTATCGTCTAGTTAGCAGAAAAACAACCGCCGCTGAGAGGCAGCGGCGGTTACTTTAGCATTACAGGTTGGCGTCAAGAAACTCTTTCAACTGAGTTTTTGACACTGCACCAACCTTGGTTGCTGCTACACTGCCATCTTTAAACAATAGCAGAGTTGGGATACCACGGATGCCGAACTTAGGCGGTGTACCTGCGTTCTGGTCGATGTTCAGTTTTCCGATGGTGACTTTACCTGCGTATTCTTCAGCAATTTCGTCCAGAATTGGCGCGATCATTTTGCAAGGTCCACACCATTCTGCCCAAAAATCTACCAACACAGGCCCTGCAGCTTTAAGAACGTCTGCTTCAAAGCTGTCGTCGGTTAGCTGCATAATTTTGTCGCTCATCTTCTACTCCAATACATGTTTTTGTTACTGGCTAAATTGCGACCAGTAAATTATGGGACTATTTGACTGGATTCGCTTCCGTATTGCAAGCCTAAGCTGATATTCTATCCGGATGAAAATGACGCATATCACAGAGCAGAAATTTGCCGAGCTCGGCTTGCACGCCGATGTTCTTAAAAGCTTGGAGGCCAAAGGGTTTACTCAATGTACCCCTATCCAAGCCTTGGCATTGCCGGTCCTGCTCACCGGCCAAGACATTGCAGGGCAGGCGCAAACAGGGACAGGCAAAACCCTGGCGTTCCTGGCTGCGACATTTCATCACCTCCTTACCACCGATGCCCCTGCATCGCGTAAAAAGAATCAACCGCGCGCCATCATATTAGCCCCTACGCGTGAATTAGCGATTCAGATCTATAACGATGCTGAGCCGCTGCTAGCCAATACGTCGATCAGCGCAGGCCTCGCCTATGGTGGCGAAGGTTATGACAAACAGCAACAGACCCTTGAGCAAGGCGTTGATATTTTAATCGGAACTTGCGGTCGAATCATTGATTTTTACAAAAAGAAAGTGATTGATTTGCATGGCATTCAAGCCGTGGTCCTCGATGAAGCTGATCGTATGTTTGATCTCGGTTTTATCAAAGACATTCGCTTTTTGTTTAACCGCATGCCCGCCCCCGCTCAACGCTTGAACATGCTGTTTTCGGCGACCTTGTCGTATCGTGTTCAAGAGCTGGCCTTCGAGCATATGACCAACCCAGAGCATGTGGTGGTGGAGCCAGAGCAAATTACTGGCCATCGCATCAAAGAAGAGTTGTTCCAGCCATCAAACAAAGAAAAGATGCCGCTGCTGCAAACCTTGATTGAAGAAGACTGGCCTGAACGCGCGATCATTTTTGCCAACACCAAGCATCGCTGCGAGTCAATTTGGGCCCATTTAGCCGCCGATAACCATCGTGTGGGTTTGCTCACCGGGGACGTTCCTCAGAAAAAACGGGTGAAAATCCTCGAGCAATTTACTAATGGCGAGTTGGATCTGCTAGTAGCGACCGATGTCGCGGCGCGCGGGCTGCATATTCCGCAAGTGACCCATGTGTTTAATTATGATCTGCCAGACGACGCGCAAGACTATGTCCATCGTATTGGCCGTACTGGGCGCGCGGGTGCCAGTGGCAGCTCCATTAGCTTTGCCTGTGAAGACTATGCGGTAAACCTGCCCGCGATCGAAGAGTACATCGAACACAGCATCCCGGTTAGCGAGTTCGACCGCAGTGCACTGCTAAAAGATTTGCCACCGCCTAAGAAAATGGCGAAGCGTCCCAATACGCAGCGTCGCAGTAACAACAATAAAGGGGGCGGAAACAACCGTAACCGCCAACGTCGTCGTCCACAAAAGTCGGCATAAGGTTTCACGACAGATAGGTCAGAGCGCATCATGAGTGGTCACGGACATCCCACATCGACCCCGTCGCTGTACGCCGCGATTGATTTAGGCTCCAACAGCTTTCATATGCTGGTGGTGCGCCAAGTGGCGGGTAGCGTGCAAACGCTCGCGAAAATTAAGCGAAAAGTTCGTCTTGCCGCTGGCATGGACAACCAACAACAGCTGAGCGACGAAGCCATGCAGCGTGGCTGGGATTGCTTAGCTTTGTTCGCCGAGCGTTTACAAGACTTCAACGCAGACAACATTCGTGTCGTCGCCACCGCGGCCCTGCGCCGCGCCAGTAACGCCGACGCGTTTTTAGCGAAAGCCAACACCCTGCTTGGCCATCCGATTGAAATCATCTCCGGGGAAGAAGAGGCGCGTACTATTTATCAAGGGGTGGCGCATACCTCTGGCGGAGCAGGCAAGCGCTTGGTGGTCGATATCGGTGGTGCCAGCACCGAGCTTATCATCGGTGAGCAGTTTGAGCCGACCGTGCTACAAAGCCTCAACATGGGCTGTGTCACCTTTTTAGAAGACTATTTTGCCGATCGGGTGCTCAATCAATCCGCCTTCGATACTGCGATTGCTGGCGCCAAAGCCGAATTAGCCCCGCTGATAGAGCAATATGGTGCGCTCGGTTGGGATTGCTGCGTCGGTGCCAGCGGTACCGTGCAAGCACTGCAAGAGATCATGGTCACCCAAGGCATGGATGAAGTGATCACGCTAGAGAAACTTCACCGGCTACGCGATCAAGCCATTGCCTGTGGGCAAATGGACGCGCTGGACATCGAAGGCTTGACCTTAGAGCGTGCACTGGTCTTTCCCAGCGGTTTATCAATACTGATCGCTATTTTCGAGTGCTTAGAGGTGACACGCATGACCTTAGCGGGTGGGGCTCTGCGCGAGGGGTTGGTTTATGAAATGATGACCGCGATGCGCCACAGTGATATTCGCGCCCGTACCATCGCCAGCATTCAATCCCGCTATCAGCTGGATGAAGCCCACGGTATTAATGTCGCCGATACCGCTCTCGAGCTGCTCAGCCAGTGTCCTACATCCTGGGTACCAGAGTCCGAAGCAAAAAGCTTGCTCCATGCCGCCGCCTGCGTGCATGAGATTGGCTTAAGCATTGGCTTTAAGCAAGATGGTGATCATGCCGCGTATTTAATCACCCATCTCGACCTGCCCGGCTTCACCCGAGCACAGAAGCAATTAGTCGCCACCTTGCTCCGCTACTACCGAGAGCAATTGGTGTTGATTGATGGCCAGCACGCGCTATCCACCACCAGCGCCAATCGTCTGTTGCGCCTACTGCGAATTGCGGTGATCTTATGCCATCGCCGTGATAGCCGCGTCCGACCGATGATAGCGCTCACCGCCGAGGAGGATGCCCTGACCCTCCACTTGGATACCACACTGCTCGAGGCCAGCCCCTTGCTCCGCGCAGAGCTAGAACAAGAAGCCCTGCGCCAATCAAGCCTTGGATTACCCCTGGTAGTGCTCACTGACGAGCGTCGCGTCTAATCCCATCGGTGAATAAAAAGCCCGCACCAGTGGTGATGCGGGCTTTTTTATGGAAGCGCTGACAACACTACGCTGTGGTGATCCCGCTATGACGCAGTAAGGCGTCAGGGCTTGGTTCACGCCCTCTAAAGCGTACAAACAAGTCTTTCGGTGCTTCACTGCCACCACGACTAAGAATATGATTCAGGAAGTCCTCGCCGGTGTCGCGGTTAAAGATCCCTTCTTCTTCAAAGCGCGAGTAAGCATCGCTCGACAACACCTCAGCCCATTTATAGCTGTAGTAGCCTGCGCTGTAGCCACCAGCAAAAATATGCCCAAAGGCGTGTGGGAAACGGTTCCACTCCGGGGTTGGCACGACAGAGACCTTCTCACGCACCGCACTGAGCGTTTCCATAATCCGAGGGCCCACCTCTGGGTCAAACTCGCTGAATAAACGGAAGTCGAATAAACTAAATTCGAGCTGGCGCAACATCCCCATCGCCGAGTTAAAGTTTTTCGCCGCCAGCATTTTTTCCAACATATCTTCCGGTAAGGCTTCCCCGGTTTGATAATGCCCCGAGATAAAGCTCAGTGCGTCTTGCTCCCAGCACCAGTTTTCTAAAAACTGGCTTGGTAGCTCAACCGCATCCCAAGGGACGCCATTGATCCCCGACACATCCGCCACGTCGACTTGCGTCAGCATGTGGTGAATGCCATGGCCAAATTCGTGGAACAAGGTGACCACTTCGTCATGGGTAAACAGCGCCGGATCATCGCCCACTGGCGGATTAAAGTTACAGGTTAGATACGCGACTGGCGTTTGAAGCTCGCCGTTCGCTTTGCGGCGACGGACACGACATTCATCCATCCATGCGCCACCACGTTTGTTTTCACGTGCGTACAGGTCAAGATAGAAGCTGCCGCGCAGGGTGCCTTGGCTATCATGAATATCATAAAAGCGCACACTGTCATGCCAGGTTTCAACACCTTTGCGCTCGGTAATGGTCATGCCAAACACACGATGCATGACTTCGAACAAGCCGGAGAGTACGCGTGCTTCGGGGAAATAAGGACGCAGCACTTCATCAGAGATGGTGTAACGGGCTTGCTTGAGTTTTTCACTGTAGTAAGGGATATCCCAAGGCTCGAGCACATCAACACCAAACTCTTCTTTAGCATAGGCTTTCACTTCCGCAAACTCTCGCTCACCTTGCAGACGCGCTTTATCAACCAGATCGTTTAAAAAGCCCATTACTTGGTCTGGGGTTTCCGCCATTTTGGTGGCCAGTGACAGCTCACTATAGTGATTAAAGCCGAGTAAACGCGCTAACTCATGCTTGAGGCGCAGCGACTCATTCATCAACTCAGTATTGTCCCACTGCCCCGCCTGCGGCCCACGATCAGAGGCGCGTGTGGTAAAGGCTTCATACATTTGTTGACGCAGCGCTCGGTTATCACAGTACATCATGACTGGCAGATACGAGGGGATATCCAACGTAAATAAGTAACCTGATTGCGACTTGCTCTCGGCTTGGGCTTTCGCCGCGTTGCGCGCCGACTCGGGTAACCCCGCTAATTCACTTTCATCGTTAATCAGCTTGCTCCACCCCATGGTGGCATCGAGCACATTGTTGCTAAACGATGATGACAGCTCCGACAGCCGCTTTTGAATGTCACCAAAACGGTGTTGCTGGTCGGCTGGAAGCGCAATCCCGGACAGCTCAAAGTCTTGTAACGCATCGTTAATCGCTTTTTGCTGCGCCACGTCGAGATCGGCAAACTCAGCACTGTCTTTCATCGCTTTGTATGCTTGGTATAAGCCTTTATGCTGACCACGCCAGGTAGAATATTCCGACAGCAACGCCAGGCAGCTCTCATACGCCTCGCGCAGTGGCTGACTATTGACCACCGCGTTCATCTGGCTGACCGGTGACCAGATGCGGCCAAGACGATCTTCCGCCTCGGTGACGGGCACACTCACCGTATCCCAGCTTGGTTGTTCGGCGGCCGCCGCGGTATCCACCGCTTGACGACAGTCAGCAATCGCGGCTTCCACTGCCGGCTTAACATGCTCAGGCTTAATCGCCGAAAACGGAGGTAAATCCTCAAATTGAAGTAGCGGGTTGGACATAATGCCTTCCTTTTTGCTACCAGACGCTCACCCTATGAGGTCTGGAATATGAATGACAATCTGTATATGCCGTCTCTATTTGCGCTTTTCAATCCCTCCCCATTTGCCTGGGTGTATTACGAGCGTTACAAAATGATTCTGAGACTGCTGCCTCAGTGCCGGTTTGGTATGCTATGGCGCAATGGGTCAGAGAGGGTGGCTTTACAAGCGACGCCAAACACGACAAGCTGACCTCGATATCAATGCCAGAGGCACCCAGTGCCTATAAGATGGAGAAAGACATGGCAAAGCATTTCGACTACATCTGTATCGGTGGCGGCAGCGGCGGTATTGCCTCAGCCAACCGTGCTGCGATGCACGGTGCTAACGTCGCCCTTATTGAAGCAAAACACCTTGGCGGCACCTGCGTAAACGTAGGTTGTGTGCCTAAAAAAGTCATGTGGCATGGCGCCCAAGTCGCTGAAGCGCTTAACCTCTATGCATCAGACTACGGCTTTGATGTGGATGTAAAAGGCTTTAATTGGTCAACCTTAGTGGATAATCGTGAAGCCTACATCGGCCGTATTCACAACGCCTACGACAACGTACTGGGCAAAAATAATATCGATGTCATCCGTGGCTTTGCCCGCTTTGTCGACAACCACACGGTGGAAGTGGATGGCGAGCACTATACCGCCGATCATTTTTTGATCGCAGTAGGCGGCACGCCCACGATTCCAAATATTCCGGGGGCAGAATTAGGGATCGACTCCGATGGCTTCTTTGCCCTTCCCGAGCAGCCTAAACGCGTGGCCGTAGTCGGTGCCGGTTACATCGCGGTCGAAATCGCCGGTGTACTGCATGCCTTAGGCTCTGATACCCACTTGTTTGTGCGTAAAGATCGCCCACTGCGTACCTTCGACCCTATGGTGACCGACACCTTGGTCGAGGTAATGGAAAAAGAAGGCCCTACCCTTCACACCCAACATGTGCCCGTGTCGGTCACTGAAGAAAGTGATGGTAGCCTAACTCTGGCCTTTGAAAACGGCACCACCCACAACACGGACACCCTGATCTGGGCGATTGGCCGCCATCCGACCACGGATAAAATCAACCTCGGCGCGACCGACGTGCAGACCACGGCCGATGGCTACATCAAGGTTGACCCGTATCAGACCACCAGCGTCCCGCACATTCACTGTGTCGGTGATATTATGGATGGCGGGATTGAGCTGACGCCAGTCGCCGTCAAATCCGGACGCTTACTCTCAGAGCGTCTGTTTAACGGCCAAACGCATGCCAAAATGGACTATGATTTGGTTCCCACTGTCGTCTTTAGCCACCCGCCAATCGGCACCATTGGTTTGAGCGAGCCAGAGGCACGCGCCAAGTACGGCGATGATAACGTTAAGGTCTATACCTCCAGCTTTGCGGCCATGTACACCGCGGTTACTCAGCACCGTCAACCTTGTAAGATGAAACTGGTTTGCGCGGGCGATGAAGAAAAAGTGGTCGGTCTGCACGGTATTGGCTTTACCGTTGATGAAATGATTCAAGGTTTTGCGGTAGCGATGAAGATGGGCGCCACCAAAGCAGACTTTGATAGTGTGGTCGCGATTCACCCTACCGGGTCAGAAGAGTTTGTCACCATGCGCTAAACCGCATAAGACAGGCTGGTAATAAAACGCCGTGTCGACACACGGCGTTTTTTATAGGTCACTCGCGAGCATGATAAGACAGGCGACTAGTGAGTGAGTTGCGCGCAAAATCGTGCCAAGCCTTCTTTAACATCCGCTAACGCGGCAGCCGCTTGTTCAGCAGCCTCCTGCTTGGCCGCTTGCTCGAGCGTCAATGCTTGCTGATGCAGCTCTAGCGCGGCAAGGTTGCCCGCACTGCCTTTCATCTTATGTGCTTCGCGCGCCAAGGCGGCATAGTCGGCATTGGCAAGCTGCTTTTCCATGCTTGGCAGTTGTTGCTCACTTTCTTCAACAAAAATACTGCAAGCCTCATCAAGAAGCGCCGGGCTATCCATTAGCCGGCTTAAGGCTTCTTCTTTATCCCAAACCGATACGTCGGCTTTTCCTTGATTGACACTCATGATGGACCCTTTGTACTGATAGACCGATGTGCCACGAGGGCGGACTGATGGCTTTGCCACCACCTTGTTTCTAATCGTTACTAAGCTTAACTGTCTACGTCTAGCACATTGAGAATGTGGCTAAACTCAGGCTCAATCATGCTCGCTTTTCCCCCAATTCATAACAAAGAAGTGAGTGCAGAACATGATGGATATGTTGCCTTGGCTAATCGTTTCTGGCCTGATCATCTCAGTCATTACCGGACTGCTGACCGTACTGATGGTCAAAGGCCTCGACTAAGCCCGCTAAGGCTCCCTAGTTCGCTATGGAGCCTTTATTTTTCCTTCCGTTTTTTCGCTTTCTTTTTTTCTTTGTTCGCTTTTTTGCCCTTTTTATCTTTCTTGTCCGCTTTCTTCTTGGCTTTTTGCGCTTTTTTAGTGCTTTCACTGGTAAGAGGCACAGGGCGACAGAGGTAGCCTTTTTCACTGGCGACTCGCGCACACTTGCTGCAAGCCGCTCGCGGTGGCGTGGTAATCGATGCGAGCGCACTTAAGTTGGCCTCTACCTCACCCCGTCGCCACTTACACAAAGACTTCGCCATTTACGCCTCCGCACTTAACGCTGCGTTGATGTACATGTCAAAGCGGTTTTTCTTGGTAGTAATACTAGAGTGTGGTGGCGTTGCCGCCAAGGGCTCAGCATAATCTGGACGCTTCACCACTACGCGGCTGCGCGCGAGCTGGCACGAAGGCGCTAACAAGGCATCGGCGTCCGTGTCAGCGCCCACCAAAGCCTGGAACACACGCATTTCTTTTTTCACCAACGCGGTTTTTTTCTTGTGCGGATACATGGGGTCTAAGTAGACCACATCAGGTCGTTGCAGCCCGGGAGTCTGTGCCATATCAGTGAGTGCTTGCGCACTACTGGCATGCAGCAGTGTCATCCGTGATTGCATCCAGGTACCAATCTCAGTGTCTTGATAGGCGCGCTGTAACCCATCATCGAGCAGCGCGGCGACCACGGGATGCCGCTCAATCATCTGCACCGGACAGCCTAAGGATGCTAATACAAACGCATCACGCCCCAAGCCAGCCGTGGCATCCAACACCCGTGGCGTGACCCCTTTGTTGAGCCCCACCGCCTTGGCAATGGCTTGCCCTTTGCCACCGCCGAACTTACGCCGATGGCCGACCGCACCGCCAACAAAGTCCACATACACAGCGCCTAACTTAGGCTCATCCTGTTTGCGCAGCTCAAGGCGTGTCGCGGTCATGATCAACGCAAATGACGAATCAGGTGTGTGTGTCAGTGACCACTTTCTTTTTAATCCCTCAAATTGCTCGGATTTGTCAGGGGCGTCGCAAATCAAACTGAGTTGCACATTGGCTCTCCGCGGCTGGTTATGCGCCGAGTATATCAGAGATGGATTTTTTCCTTCATCGTCTCTCGACGTGCCGACCAATTTTTTACCTGCTCACCCAAGGGCGTGGGTACGCTAAAGTGATAGCCTTGGGCATAATCGACATCCAATGCGCGCAGTTTATTGAGAATATGTGCATTTTCCACAAACTCCGCCACGGTTTGTTTCCCCATTTGCTTGGCCAGATCATTAATGGCTTTCACCATCGCATAATCGGTGTCATCGGTGGCGATATCGCGAATAAATTGACCATCGATCTTAATGATATCGACCGGCAAGCGCTTCAAGTATCCAAACGACGAAATCCCCGCGCCAAAGTCATCCAAGGCAATCACGCACCCCAAGGCTTTTAGCTGCGAGAAAAGCTCGATCGCACTGCTCATGTTGGTAATAGCCGCGGTTTCAGTGATCTCCAGACAGATGCACTCGCTAGGCACTTGGGTTTGCTTAATCGCGGCGATTAAGAAGGTGACAAAATCCTTTTGAGTGATCGACCGTCCCGACAGGTTAATCGACACTTTACCCAGCTTAGCAATCTGATCCGGGTGGGCATCAAACCACGCTAGGGTTTTGGTCACCACCACGGTGTCCAGTTGATGCGCCATGTTGTAACGTTCGGCCGCTGGGATAAACATGCTCGGCGGCAACCAACCGCCTTGGGTATCGCGCATCCTTACCAAGGCTTCAATGTAGAGCGTATCTTGCCTACCCGGTCGAATATCGACGATCTGCTGTGCATAGATATCAAAGCGGTCGTGGGCAATGGCATCATGAATGTGGCTGACATACGCCATTTCTTGCTCGCGACGTTGCAGCTCTTCATCATCCGGGTGATAAAGATGTAAACGGTTACGCCCTTCGTCTTTGGCGGCATAGCAGGCGGTATCCGCTTGCGCATGCACTTGCTGCGGCGAACCGGCGGTGCGATCCAGAAGGCGAATACCCAATGAGCATGCTAAGCGCATACGGCTGCCGTGCCAGAAAAACTCACTGTCCGCCAAGATTGCCAGGAGTTGGTGCCCCCAAGTCAGCGCGCGTTCGGCCGAGTGATGATAGGCAATCACGCCAAATTCATCGCCCCCGAGTCGCGATAAGACCGCCCCTGTTGGCAGATGTTGCTGGATAATCTGCGCCACTTGTTTGAGCGCCTCGTCCCCTGCTTCATGTCCGGCGGTGTCGTTAATCAGCTTAAATTGATCCATATCGATGTAGTACATCGCGTGACACTGATCTTCCTCTCGCGCTTGTAACAGCGCGGCGGCGAGTTTTTGCTCAAAATAGCTACGATTATACAGCCCTGTTAAGTAGTCGTGATGGGCTTGATAGGTCAGCTGGTTTTCCATTTCTCGATGCGCAGTGATGTCTTCGCCCACCACCAGCAACTGCGTCTGATTATGCATCGCGCGCACGGTTTCACGCACCCACAAGGTATGACCATTGCCGGCACGATACGGGATCTCACGCCGCCATACCTGCTCTTGGTTGTTGTGATCGCGTTTAATCATTCGATGGGGAGGCACTTGATGCTCGACATATAAAGTGGTGATCTTGTGCCCTAATAAGGCGGCTTTGTCATAACCAAACAGATCAGCGGCATACTGATTGAGCGATTGAATACGTGCTTGGTAATCAATGGTTAATAGAATCACAGGCTGCTGTTCATACAACATGCGGTATTCAATTTCGCTTCGTTGTAGCTTCTCTTCGGTTTGTTTGCGCTGGGTAATATCACGGGCCTCTAACAGGACGCGCCGTTGGCCATTTTCGCTGGGAAACCCCTTGACCGCTACATCCAAGATCACCTCACGATGCGCTTCACTGAGGCAAAGCTCAAACCGGCGAGGCTGGGAGAAATCGGTGAGCTTGAGGTACTCCTCCAGGCGGGCGGGGTTACGCCAAATCGGCCAAAACCACAAAGGCCGCCCACGATAAGGGTGACTCACGCTGATTAATTGGTTAAAACTGGCATTGCCTGAGACCAAGATCCCGTTCTCATCCAACAGCGCAATAAACTGGTTACTTTGATCAAAAATGCCTTTAAGCATCGCTCGGTGGCGCTTTAACGCTGACTCACTGCGGCGTAACTGGCGAATATTGGCACCGAGCATGGCAATCACGCTTCCCAATACCAACACCGCCAATGCCACGGCTTGAAACGCAACTTGGTGCTTTAGCCACAGCGGCTGAGGCTTATTGATCACCACAGCGTCTTCGATGGCGCTCACATCCACGCCCCAATCTTTCAGCGCCGGGTAATCGAATAACATCAGGTTAGTACTGTCTCGCTCAGGGGGAAGCTTGCCTGCCAGTACATCCAACAGCAGCTGACCTTGGTGCTGACCTTGGGTTTTTCCATCGATGACAATGCCCCCGATCACGCCCTGACCCAGCATAAAGCTCATCGCACCATAAATTGGCACGGGCGCGTTTTGGATCAGTGAGTTGATGCCACTGAGCCTATCGAGAAAGGTGCCATTTTTATCGCGAAAGTAGGATAAATAATATACCGCCTCGCCCGGCTGCATCGCTTGAATGCGGTCATGCAAGGCTTGGAAAGAGAGGCTCGATAGCCTGACAACCTCAACACCCGCGTTACCATCGTTTCTCAGCTGAGCCTTCACCACATTCCAATACTGACGACTGGAAAAGGTCTCATCGAGCAGTACGTACACCCGCTTTAAATCTGGGTGTAAGCGCTTCATTAACGACAAGTTGCGCGGTAAGTCTATTTCTTCTTTCACCCCAGTGACCTTGGGCAACAAGGGGTAGTGTTGGCGACCAAAGTTATTGAGCCCCGCATACACCACCGGTGTATCGCCCACATACTCGTGCAGCTCATGGATGAGCCAGAGTGCGGCATTATCCGTGGTGAGAATGGCATCAAAATCATGGTTGGTCAGTTTATGGATATAAACATCTTTAAGCTGTTCGCGATAGGTATCCGATTGGTAGCGTTTACTTTCTAGGTAGGAATGCTGGAAGGCGATCTCTTCGCCTTGTGTCGCCGTTTCCAACCCTTCAACCAGCGCCTGATTCCAAAAGAAGCCAGGATGATAGGAATGCACCACCAGCACATCTTTTTGTGCGGCATTGACGCTACTGGCGATAAGCAGTAATAAACCACCGAAAATGTATCTGATCCCCACATCCCCTTCCTGTTGGTTTGTTGGTATCTTGCTAAACAACGCGATACCCTACATTAGGCGTTAACGAAGTGGCTAAGCAACCGCGTTAACGAAAAGTCTGGCCATGCTATAACAAAAAGACTAAAACAATGAACGAGTTGCCAAAATTAGATGACCTAGATCGTCGTATTCTCTCTACCCTGTTGGATGACGCACGCGTCCCCTACGCAGAAATGGCCAAGCGCTTTAATGTCAGTCCCGCCACGGTTCACGTGCGGGTTGAGAAAATGAAAGCCGCGGGCATCATCGAAGGCACGGAAATATTGGTCAATACCAAAAAACTCGGCTACGACGTGTGCTGCTTTATCGGTATCAACCTTAAAGCGGCGCGGGATTACCACTCGGCGCTAGACAAACTCAATCAGCTCGACGAGGTGGTAGAAGCCTACTACACCACGGGGGCCTATAATATTTTCGTTAAGCTCATGTGTCGCTCTATCGAAGAATTACAGTTTGTGTTGATTGACAAGCTACAAGCCATCGACGAAGTGCAATCCACCGAAACACTGATCTCACTACAGAACCCCATTAATCGCAACGTGATCCCTTGAACTTTGTGGGGTTATACTGGGCAGGCTAAAAAAACGCCCTTGCTCGGGGCAAGGGCGCTGTCATAAAAGGAGAGTTAACCGACCGTCTCTTCCGGTCTGGGAGGCAAAGTAGCGCCAGCGTCTTCCGCTAACCACTCGGCCACTTGCTTAGCAAAGTAAGTCAGGATGCCATCGGCCCCCGCACGCTTAAAGCACAATAATGACTCCATCACCGTCTCGCGCTCTTTTAGCCAACCATTATCGATTGCCGCTTTGTGCATCGCATATTCACCCGATACTTGGTAAGCAAAGGTTGGCACCTTAAGCTCATTTTTTACCCGGCGTACCACATCCAAATACGGCATCCCGGGTTTAACCATCACGGTATCCGCCCCTTCAGCAATATCCATCGCCACTTCGTGCAAGGCTTCATCACTGTTGGCCGGATCCATTTGATAGTTGGCCTTGTTGCCGCCTTTCAGATTCGCCGCCGAGCCTAATGCATCGCGAAACGGGCCATAGTAATTGGACGCATACTTGGCAGAGTACGCCATGATCTGGGTATTGATATGACCATTGGCTTCCAACGACTCACGAATACGACCAATTCGTCCATCCATCATGTCAGAAGGCGCGACAATATCGACACCCGCTTCGGCATGAGATAGGGCTTGTTTGATCAGTACCTCGGTGGTGGGCTCGTTCATCACATAGCCGTCTTCATCAATGATCCCATCTTGGCCGTGCACTGTGTAAGGGTCCAGCGCCACATCGGTGATCACGCCCATTTGCGGCACATGCTCTTTGAGTAAGCGGACCGCGCGTGGTACTAACCCTTCGGGGTTAAATGCCTCTGAGGCACAGCTGGTTTTAAACTCTTTCGGGATCACAGGAAACAGGGCAATGGCAGGGACACCTAGCTTGGCCAGGTAATCCGCTTCATGGAGCAATAAATCAATCGAGAGCCGCTCGATGCCGGGCATGGATGCCACTGGCTCACGACGATTCTTACCCATCAGCACAAAGACCGGGTAAATCAAATCGCTTGCGGACAATGAGTGCTCCGCCACCATACGGCGGCTAAAGTCAGTTTTGCGTGTACGACGCAGGCGTCGAGCAGGAAAGGCGCCTTGAATGGATACGGTCACAGTATCCTCCTTTAAGTTGCAGACCTGGGCTTTGGGGCAGCGAACTGCCTCGTGTAGTGTTCACCCAGTCACTGAATCGAAAAGCAGCGCTGAGTGTTTTTTATTGTGCAATCAATAATATGTTCGACAGGCTGCTGACGTAATCGTGCCACTGTTTGGGCGATATGGGGCAAGTATTTCGGCTCATTACGACTGCGTTTAGGTCGCGGCCGTATATCGCGAGGCTGTAAATACGGCGCATCGGTTTCTATCATCAACCTGTCATCGGGCAACCAGCTTACCTGTTGCTGAAGCTGCTGTCCGCGGCGCTCGTCGCATAGCCATCCCGTTACCCCTATATATAAACCGGCATCGAGGCAATCGCGCAGCGAGCGGTCATCGCCAGTAAAACAATGCAGCACCGCCGCGGGCAGTTTGTCGAGCCATGGACGCAAAATGGCGAACCAGCGATCGTGGGCATCACGACAGTGCATAAACACCGGCATTGAAAGCTCAGCCGCTAGCGCAAGCTGCGCCTCAAAGACCGCTTCTTGTTGTGGCCGCGGCGAAAAGTCCCGATTAAAATCAAGCCCACACTCACCGATCGCCACCACCTCGGGACGCTGCGCTAATTGCTGAATAGCGCTTAAATCTGTCGCCTCGACCGATTTGGCATCATGCGGATGAACACCCGCCGTGGCGTAGGCAAAACCAGGATAAGACCTCGCTAGCGCGGCCGCCGCTTGGCTTTCTTCAACACTGGTGCCGGTCAGAATCATGCCAGTGACACCCGCCTGTTTGGCATCAGCCACCACGATGTCTCTGTCTTGATCAAACCGTGTGCTGGTCAGATTGACACCAATATCGATCATTCGCTGGCCTCCTCGGATTCTGATTTTTCACGTGGGACGTAAAAACGCGACAGCACCACGCCCAGCTCGAACAGCAAGCACATGGGAATGGCCAGCAAGGTTTGTGAAATCATATCCGGTGGCGTCAGCATCATCCCCACCACAAACGCAGCCACAATCACATAGGGCCGCTTGCGGGTTAAGCTTTGTGCCGTGGTCGCGCCTGTCCACACCAGCAGTATAATCGCGATGGGGATCTCAAAGGCAATCCCAAAGGCGAGGAACAGCGCCAAGATAAAGTCGAGATAACTGGCAATATCGGTTGCCACTTGCACCCCTTCTGGCGCGATAGAGGTAAAAAAGCCAAATACCAATGGCAGCACAACCCAATACGCAAACGCCACGCCCGCGTAAAACAGCAATGAACTGGAAACCAAAAGCGGCATCACCAACCGCTGTTCGTGCTTATAGAGGCCGGGGGCCACGAACGCCCAGATTTGGTACAGCACCACAGGGATGGCCACGAATACCGATATCACTAGCGTAAGCTTAATGGGGGTAAAAAAGGGTGAGGCCACATCGGTGGCGATCATGCTCGCCCCTTCGGGCAGTTTGTCGATCAGCGGTTGGGCAATCAGACTGTAAATATCATTGGCGAAATACACCAAGCAGGCAAACACCACCAAGATGGCGATAATTGCGCGCAGCAGGCGGTTGCGAAGCTCCATCAAGTGGCTGATAAGAGGCTGAGTATCGTTTACAGACATAGTGGTTTGTTCACCGAAAACATAAAGCGTCGGGCTCGTTATCGCTTATCCGTTGATGGCGCATCGTCGCCTTCATCTGGGTGATGAGAAGCAGGTGATGCTGCATAAGGGCGTTGTACATCCGCCGCGCGTTGACGTAGGGTGTCGACCGACTCTTGTAACTCAGGTGACAAATCTTTCATCCCCGCTTGTTCGGCCTTATGTAAGTTGTCCTGGAGCTCTTTGAGTTTGAGCTCTTGCTCAAGCTCATCACGGACGGAGCCTGCCATCCGTTTCGCCGCCCCCACCCAGCGCGACACATTGCGTATCGCGACCGGTAATCGCTCCGGGCCAAGCACCACGAGGCCAATAATGGCAATCAGCACTAGCTCCCAGAAACCAATATCAAACACGGCTTACACCTGCTCTTTATCTTTGCGTGCTTGCTCTTTTTTCGACGCGTCGCTATCACTGCTATCCAACGACTGCTGCTGAAAATCCGCATCTTTGTCAGTGGTCTTTGCGTCGTCATCGTTCATCGCTTTTTTAAAGCCTTTGACCGCCGAGCCAAGATCGCCGCCCATGTTGCGCAGCTTCTTAGTGCCAAATAACAACACCACAATCACCGCAATGATCAGCAACTGCCAAATACTAATTCCACCCATACCGGTTCCCTTTCTTCCGTTTGGTTAACTTGATGTGCGCAGCAGTGTAACTGCTATTTATTACAAGTTTTATTACAAAGTCGCCAGCCCCACAACCAAAAGATCACCGCACCTGTGGCAGCGACGCCCGGCAAGGTCTCGACATGATTGGCGAACAAAATGGTCGCCGTCAGCAGCAAGGTGGCACCAATGCCGAGCATGTAGGTGGCGCGTGAATGACGTTGCCGGGTTTGCAAATAACCATGATAGTAAGCATCGAGCCGTTGGTTGATTTGTCGCCCTTGGCGCAATCCGTCATACACCAGCTCTGGGATCTCAGGTAGCTTCTCGGCCCAAAATGGCGCTTTCTCTTTGACCGCTGCCCACACCGCTTGGGGCCCCACTTGCTGCTTCATCCACGACTCTAAAAACGGCTTGGCCGTGGTCCACAAATCTAACTGCGGATAGAGCTGACGCCCCAGTCCTTCAATGTAGAGTAAGGTTTTTTGCAACAACACCAGCTGCGGCTGCACTTCCATATTAAATCGGCGCGCGGTGTTAAATAGGTTTAATAACACATTACCGAACGAGATTTCGCACAGTGGCTTTTCGAAAATGGGCTCACACACGGTGCGAATGGCAAACTCAAAATCATCCACGTTGGTGTCGTGCGGCACCCAGCCAGAGTCGACGTGCAATTCGGCCACTTTGCGGTAATCGCGGTTAAAAAAGGCGATAAAGTTTTCCGCCAAATAGCGTTTATCGTCGCGATTTAAGGTGCCGACAATCCCGCAATCCAGCCCAATCCACTGCGGGTCATCCGGGTGCTCGTAGGAGACAAACACGTTGCCCGGGTGCATATCCGCATGGAAAAAGCTGTCACGAAACACCTGAGTAAAGAAGACCTCCACCCCGCGCTCAGCCAGCAGCTTCATATCAGTGCCATTGGCTTGTAGCGCCTCGATATCCGACACTTGAATGCCATAGATTCGCTCAGACACCATCACGTCTTTGCGGCAGTAATCGCTGAACACTTCGGGCACATACAGCGCTGGGTCGTTTTCAAAGTTGCGGCGCAGCTGAATGGTATTGGCCGCTTCGCGCATTAAGTCCAGCTCATCAAGCAAGGTTTTTTCGTACTCGCGGATGACTTCGACCGGTTTTAAGCGACGCGCATCGGGCAAAAAGCGCGCCACCAACCGTGCCACACGATACATCAGTCGCAAGTCAGCTTGGATCACCGGCAAAATATCGGGACGGATCACCTTCAGCACCACTTCGCGGCCGTTCGATTTGAGCGTAGCGGTATGCACTTGCGCGATTGAGGCGGAGGCGAGCGGATTGGGGTCAAAATCGCTGAACCAGGTTTCCAATGGGCCGCCTAACGAGGCTTCGATTTGCGCTTTGGCTTTGTGGCCATCAAACGGTGCCACCTTATCTTGCAGTTGCGCCAGCTCGTTGGCGATATCACCCGGAAAGAGATCGCGGCGCGTCGACATCATTTGCCCAAGCTTTACCCATACCGGGCCCAAGCTTTGTAAGGCCAACCGTAAACGTTCTCCTACCGGCTTATCTGGGTGCTGATTTTTCAGCCAAAACAGTGATTGACGACCAAGATGCGCCAGCCGTGTTAAAGGTTGTTTGGGCAACAAAGCATCGACACCGTACAACAGTAAGGTGCGGATGATAAAATACAAGCGACGAATTTCATTGAGCGTCATGCAGACTCCACCCGTTCTACCAACTGCTTAAACCTGGCTTCCAATCGCGCGACATCGCTGCGCAATTCGTCCACTTGGTCACTGTAAGCGGCCACTTCAAGCGCCCCTGGCGCTAAACGCCACTCTTCAGTAATCACATCCCCCGCATAGCGCTGTTGTCGCTGAGCCAATTGTTGCAGTTGCTGCCAGCGCTGCTGGGCGTGACTCACCACCGTGTGGGCAATCACATCGCCAGTATACGGTGCCAACCACTCTGCCACATCCAGTTCGATACCACTGAGCAACTGAGAGAACTGCTGCGCCACGTCAATATCGCCATCAAGCGTGAGTTTATCCGCTTTGATTAGCGCGGTTAAATTGGCCTTTTGCTGTAACTGCGGCAATGCCGATAGCGATAACGACAAATTAGCATCACGCTCACCCTCATAATGGCTGAGTACATCAATGCGTTGGTCGAAGATAAAAATCAGTTGGCGATCAAGCTCTTGGAGCGTAACACCGATACAACGCCCTTTTAGACGCGCAAGGCGACGCTGGCTATCGGCATCTTTGGCAATCACCGCATTAAGCGCTGTTTCCAGGGCCGCGCATAAAAGTGAATCAAGCGCCATGTGGGCTCCTTAGAATTTATATCCACGGTGCAGCGCTACAATGCCACCCGTGAGATTGTAGTAGCTGGCTTGTTCAAAACCGGCTTGCTCCATCATTCCTTTTAAGGTTTCTTGATCAGGGTGCATGCGAATCGATTCGGCCAAATAACGGTAGCTGTCTGGGTCGTTAACAATCAGTTGCCCCATTTTCGGTAACACATGGAAAGAGTAGGCGTCGTAGACTTTTGATAACGGCTCGGCAACCGGTTTGGAAAACTCCAGCACCAGCAAACGCCCTCCAGGCTTGAGGACACGAAACATTGAGCGTAAGGCAGCATCTTTATCGGTGACGTTGCGCAGACCAAACGCGATAGTGATGCAATCGAAGTGGTCATCAGGGAAAGGCAGTGCCTCGGCGTTGGCTTGCACGTAACTGACATTGCCAACAATGCCTTTGTCGCGCAGTTTGTCGCGACCCACCTTGAGCATTGAGTTATTAATGTCGGCGAGCACCACTTCACCGCGCTCACCAACAAGGCGAGAAAATTTTGCCGTAAGGTCACCAGTACCACCGGCTAAATCGAGCACTTTTTGCCCAGGACGAACACCACTGCAATCAATGGTAAAGCGTTTCCAGATCCGGTGAATGCCCATCGACATCACATCATTCATCAGATCGTACTTCGCCGCCACCGAATGAAACACATTGGCCACGAGGCTTTCTTTTTCTTGGCGTTTGACTTGCTGGTAGCCAAAGTCGATGGTCTCTTGATCCTGGTGCGCGTTTTTATCTGTCATTGTATTCCCCTAACATATTGGCTCCAGTTTACTTTATCGCCCATCCCGACTCCAAGCGTGCGGCCAAGTTTATTATGATTATTGCTGGTTGGCGTCCCGTTCGGCCTGGGTCAAGTTGAGAGGTTCATCTGCCGCCGGCTCGGTAGCGACACTGGCGAGCGACGGGCTGATATCCCGTTTCACCTCCACCCCCAGCGCTTTAAACCCTTCCGCTTGGCGAATAATATTACCGCGGCCTTGGCTAAGTTTGTTCATCGCCCCTTGATAACTGTCACTGGCTTTACCCAGCGCATTGCCGAGCGCTTCCATATCACCAACAAATAGGCGCACCTTGTCATAGAGCTTGCTCGCTTTCTCTGCGATTTGTTTGGCATTTTGGTTTTGGTATTCATAACGCCATAAATTATTGATGGTACGCAGTGCCACCAGCAAAGTGGTAGGACTGACCAACATAATATTATTATCCATCGCCTCACGGATCAGGCGGGCATCAGCCTCGACCGCGACTTGGAAAGCCGGCTCCACCGGAATAAACATCAGTACGTAATCCAGCGAACGCACGCCATGAAGCTGATGATAATCTTTACGCCCCAGCCCGCGGATATGCTGGCGTATGGCTTGTACATGCTCTTTTAGCGCCGCATCTTGCTCAGCCAAGGTCTCTGCGTTGTAGTAACGTTCATAGGCGACGAGGGCCATTTTGGCATCTATTACCACGTCTTTTTCTTGGGGTAATTTCACCACCACATCGGGCTGATAACGCTTACCTTGCTCGTTCTCAAAGCTCACTTGGGTTTGATACTCACGCCCTTCACGCAAGCCGGACTCTTCCAAAATACGCGCCAACACCACTTCGCCCCAGTTGCCCTGTTGCTTGTTGTCACCTTTTAGCGCCTGGGTCAGATTGTGCGCTTCACGGGTCATATCCGCATTCAGTTGCTGGAGGTTTTTGATTTCATGAATCAGGGTGTGACGCTCTTTCGCTTGTTCGCCAAAGCTGTCAGTCACTTGCTTTTTAAACCCTTCCAACTGCGACTTCAGCGGCCCCAGTAAGCTCTCTAAGCTCATTTTATTCTGCTCATCAACAGAATGGACTTTTTGCTCAAATACCTGGTTGGCCAGCTGTTCAAATTGGGTGCGCAGCCTCTCTTCCGCATTTTCCAATAGCGCGTGCTTTTCTTTCGCCGCATTGAGTTGTTGCTCCGCACTCGCTTTGACTTCACGAAGCTCAGCTAACAGTTCTGATTTATCCTCACGTACCGCATCCAGTTTGTCTGACAGCGCTTGATTGTCTTGGCGTAATTGCTCCAGTTGACGTAGCTTCTCACTGGCAGAAGTTAATTTGCCGTAATACTGGCGTAGCTCTTGCGTTAGACGATCGCGTTCAACATCCAAGCTATCCAACTCTTGTTGTTGTTGTTCCAGTTGCTGACGAAGCTGTTGTTGCTGCATGTCAGCGGTCGCCTGCTGTTGGGCATATTGCGTGTCAAACCACTGTTGATATTGGGTGACTACGCGTCGATGCAGCCAATAGCTCAGCCCTGAGGCACTGATAACGCCGAAACAAAACGTCAGGATAGACAAGGTGGATAATGACAGACCATCAAGCATAACGGGTTCTCTATTGTACGGTCACTGATGTCAGCAAGGCTAATGGGATACTGGATAGATGTCCAGTCTATCTCGGTACGTACGAATACCGTAGACTGCCTGGAATAGAAGGCATCTTTGCAGGGAGGCAGTATGCACAATGAACGTAAAGCACTGATATTTGGATTATCTGCCGTGCTGTTGTGGTCAACAGTCGCGACCGCGTTCAAAATCACCTTAAGCTACATGACCCCGATTCAAATGCTGGCCGCCGCCAGCGTGGTATCGGTCGTCGTACTCGCCGCTATTGCTGCGGTGCAAGGAAAGCTAAACGCGCTTTGGCCGACGTTTCGTCGCCGGCCAGGCTATTATTGCCTGCTCGGAATGATTAACCCTTTGATTTATTATTTGGTCCTTTTCAAAGCTTATGACCTTCTCCCTGCGTCCTTGGCGCAACCACTAAATTACAGCTGGGCCATTACCTTGACCTTAATGGCAGCGGTGTTTCTCGGCCATACTATTCGTCGTCAAGATTGGATTGCGGCGGCGTTGGGCTATTTTGGTGTGGTGGTCATAGCAACCAAAGGCCAATTGCTCTCGCTACAATTCGACAGCCCGCTAGGCATTGGGCTTGCGTTGCTCTCCACGCTATTGTGGGCAGGTTTTTGGGTACTGAATACTAAAAATCCTGCCGACCCGGTGCTCGGCATTCTGTTAAGTTTTATGCTGTCGCTGCCGGTGTCATTACTGTTAGCCGGCATGACAGCGTCGTGGACAGGGATCCCCTGGCAAGGCTGGCTCGCGGTGAGCTATGTGGGGCTTTTTGAAATGGGGATAACCTTTATGCTGTGGTTGAGCGCAATGAAATATACTCAGAATGCCTCACGGATCAGCAATCTGATTTTTATCTCGCCTTTTATCTCCTTGGTGTTATTGGCCACCATTATTGGCGAGACGATTCATATCAGCACCCTGATCGGTCTTAGCTTTATTGTCGTGGGCCTACTGATTCAGCAACGCAAACCCAAAAATAGCAAACAACCAGCGGCGAGTACCTAACGATCCTAGCGCCACACGCCGCTCAGTCTTGTTTATTCCTTTGAGGATGGGCGGCGATCAGCCCATCTTGCGTTGGATTACATATTCATAAAGCTCGTCGGCAGATAAACCGTCTTGCGCCAAGCCTTGGGTGATTTCTTCAATACGCTCAGCTCGGCGCTCATCTATCACCTGATTAAATTGATAAACCAGCTCGCGTAAATATTTCAGTGGCACCTGGTGGGCGGCGCTACGTACACGCTCTTCACTTTGACTGCCTAATTCTGCCAGCAATTTGCCAAACATGATTTTCTCGGGCGATTCCTCAAGTTGCTCAAGGACGCGCGCCATTTCGATTGTCGATAATGACATAGTGTGTAACTGACCTTTGGATATAAAACGATAAGGAATGAGCATTAATTTGGTTTGCTCAGTAAATATACTCTCAATTTGGGGTTTTTAGCAAAATAAAAAAACGCTGGCCGAAGCCAGCGAAAAGGGATAATGGGTTGTCGAGACCCCAGCGTTTTGCACGTCTTATTATATTTGCCAACTGAATTGTCGTTTTTACTGATTATTTAATCTCTTACTGCTTTCCCATGCCATTGCTTACCTTTCGGTGACCACAAAATAATTAAGCCAGGTAGCAGCAACCACATATGCACGGTCATTAAATCACTGGCGGATAAACCTAAACGCTGAGTCAGGCTAACCAGCAGACCTGCGCCACTCATTTGGAACAATCCCAACAAGGCTGCCGCTGTGCCGGCACGATCAGAAAACGGGGCTAATGCCGCGCCCGCTGACGCGCCCAACACCCAAGCAAAGCCGAATGACGAGGTAAAAATGGGTAACATAAAGGCCCAGGGGGCAGCGATGGGGCTTAATGCCAGCATCAGCCCGCCTGAGCCGACCAGCATCATCAAGCCAATATTGAGCGCGCGGCGGCTACCAAATTTTTGCATATAGCGCGGCGCTAACATCGCGGCGGCAATGTTTAATGCCGCGTTGGCACCGAACCAAAAAGTGAAGCTGTTCATGGAAATACCATACCTATCCATCAGCAAGACGGGCGCGGAGGTGACGTAGGCTAAGATCACCGCCATCGCCAGCATGCAAAGAATAATGTGATAGGTAAATGTCGGCACGCGTAGCACCTGCCAATACCGACGTAAGCTGAATAAGCGCCCAGCGTTATCTGTATGTGTCGGGCGCGTCTCAGGCAAAAATACGCTGACCAAGACCAAGCCCAATGCCGCATAACCGAGCATAAAGGTGAAGTTAGCGCGCCAATCAAACATTTGCGTGAGCCAGCTACCCAGTAGCGGGGCCAAGGCGGGCACAAAGCAAATCGCACCATTGAGATAGCTAATCATATGGCCGCTGCGCTCTGCACCAAAGCGGTCACGCACTGCCGCAAACGCACACACGGACGTCGCACATGCACCAAAACCTTGTAGCAAACGCGCCACCAGCATCATATCCATCGAGGTGGCGAGCCACGCCATCAGCGAGCTAAGACCGTATAGTGAAATACCAATGATCGCGACAGGCTTACGGCCAAAGCGGTCAGCCAATGGCCCCGCAAACAGCTGGCCCAAACCCAAACTAAACATAAACCAAGTGACGGTATCTTGCGCCAAGGTTGGGCTCACATTAAAGTCACCTGCCATATACGGTAATGCAGGCAGGTAAATATCAATCGCCATCGGGCTAAACAGCACCAGTAACACCATTAAGGCGACCAGTAAGCGATTTGATGTCGGTGAGTCAGTGTGTGACATGGGTTACTCCTCTATACAGGCACGTAGTATAGTGGCTTCAGGGTATGAGCCATAATGGTTTATAGTAAAAGCAGTTATTCCCAAGGAGAATACCAGCAATGGATTTGGACCAGCTGCAGCGCACCGACCTCAATTTATTGGTGTGCCTACATGTGCTTTTAGAAGAGTGCAATGTCACGGGCACGGCAAAACGCCTGCATCTCAGCCAATCGGCAGTGAGTAAAAACTTAGCCCGACTCAGAGCACAATTTAACGATCCACTTTTTACTCGAGCAGCCCACGGGCTCAAACCCACGGTTCGCGCGCAAGCCTTACAAGCGAAATTACGGGCTTTACTCAATGATGTTGCGGCGATGACCGAGCCCGACCACTTTCAGCCGCACTTAAGCGATCGCTGTTTTCGCTTTGCCCTCGTCGAGAGCGCCTATCCATTGCTGTTGCCACAGTTTATTGGCGATATGCTGGAAGCGGCGCCAGCTATCACCCTTAATACCGCCGCTTGGGATCAAACCACCTTTGATGGTCTCGCCCGCGGCAATATCGACTTTGGCATTACCGGTAAAGATTTAAATCCCGCCGATGCCATGCTGACCATGATGCCGCCCAAGGGTGTGCGCTACCAAGAGCTTTGCCAAGATCACCAGTGTGTGTTGATGCGCGCTGATCACCCAGCGCTCAAGGGCCCATGGGATGAAGCGCGTTACCTTGGACTGCGACATGTACAGGTGAAGTGTGACGGGAATGACCGCTGGCTGTTGGACTATAAACTGGCAGAGCGTAATATTGAGCGTGACATTGCCATGTACGTGCCAGATTTCAATAGTGCGGCGAGCCTGTGTACCTATACCGACCTGGTGTTTACCTCACCAAGCCAGTTTGCGCATTATATTGCCGCGTCGCTCAATTTGGTGGTGCGGCCGTTACCGACGCCAATCCCGCCAATGGCGTACACCTTGTTTTGGCATCAAAATCAAGAAAATGACCCGGGGCACCAATGGCTGAAAGCCTTGATTATTTCGCGCTGTCAGCAGTTTAGCCCGGCAAAATTGCAACCTATCGCCCATCGCGCTAGGGTCTAATCCACGGGTTTTTACGCGAGGCCGAACATGGCAAGTTCACCCAATTTAAAGAAGGAAGAATAATGGACGCGACCCTTACCAAGCGTATTGAGCAGCTAAGACACTGGCTGGCTCAACACGACTATGACGCCTTACTCATCCCCCACGAAGACGAATACCTCGGCGAATACGTGCCTGAGCACAATGAGCGCCTGCATTGGGCAACCGGCTTTACCGGCTCCGCAGGGGCCGCGGTGATCACCCGCGACAAGGCGGCGATTTTTGTTGATGGCCGCTATGTGGTTCAAGTCCGTAAGCAAGTCCCCGCCGGCCTGTTTGACTACTGCCATCTGATTGATGAACCACCGGTGCAATGGGCCCAGCAACAATTACCCAAGGGTGCCAAGCTGGCTATCGACGCTCGCATGCATAGTGCCGCTTGGTACAAACGCACCCAACGTGCGCTGGATGGGGCTTTGAAACTGGTGAGCGTTGAGCAAAACCCGATTGAAAGCCTGTGGGACGATCGCCCCGCCCCGCTTAATAGCCCTGCCATTTTACTGGGTGAAGAGAAAACCGGCCGCGCCAGCTTGGATAAACGTCAAACCATTGGACAGCAGCTGGCCGATCAGAGTCTTGATGCCGCGGTACTCACTCAACCCGATGCCGTCTGTTGGCTGCTCAATATCCGTGGTCGCGACATCCCACGCTTGCCGGTGGTGCTGACCCAAGCGATTATCAAGCAATCTGGTGACGTCACCGTGTTTATCGACCCTGACCGTCTCCCCGAAGGCTTTGACGCACATGTGGGCGAAGGCGTGAGCGTCGCGCACCCAGACAGCCTGGTTGATGCCCTGCAAGCGCTGACGGGTCAACGTGTATTGGTCGATCCAAACGGTGCCAATGCCTGGACACTGGACACCCTCCAACAAGCGCAAGTCACCGTGGTGGAAGCGCAAGACCCGTGTGCGCTTGAAAAGGCAGCCAAAAATCCGCAAGAAATCGCAGGCATGCGTGCCTGTCACGTGCGCGATGGTGTTGCCGTTACTCGCTTTTTGGCCTGGTTTGACCGTCAAGTCGACGCCGGTGAACGCCCTGATGAAGCCGTGCTCGCAGACACCCTGTATCAATTCCGCCAACAAGACGATCAACTGGTCGACTTAAGCTTTGATACCATTTCCGCCGCCGGTGGCAACGCCGCTATGTGCCACTACAACCACAACAATCAGCCCAAACCGAGCGTGATTGAGAGCAACAACGTCTACTTGGTCGACTCTGGCGGCCAATACTATGACGGCACCACGGACATTACCCGTACCGTGCCGGTGGGCGAATGCAGCGCTGAGATCAAAAAGGCCTTCACGCTGGTGCTGAAAGGGCATATTGCGCTGGCCACCGCGCTGTTCCCGAAAGGCACCTCAGGCAGCCAGCTTGATGCCTTAGCACGCCAGTATTTGTGGCAACACGGCTATGATTTTGACCATGGCACCGGTCACGGTGTCGGGCATTTCTTGGACGTGCACGAGGGTCCGCAGCGCATTTCCAAAGCGCCCAATAGCGTCGCGCTATTGCCGGGCATGGTGGTGTCAAACGAGCCGGGCTACTACCGCGCCGAGGCGTTTGGGATCCGGATTGAAAACCTCGAGTTGATTGAAGAAAAGCCCACCGAGGGCGACATGACGATGCTCGGGTTTGCCTCACTCACGCGTGCACCGATCGATCGTCGTTTGGTCGATGTGAGCTTGCTCAGCGAGGCAGAAATCCAGTGGTGGAATCGCTATCATCAAACCGTGTGGGATGAAGTTAGCCCATCTTTAGATGAGCAAGACCAAGCTTGGTTAAAACAAGCGACCGCGCCGCTAAGCCGTTAAGTCGCCTCTTCACTAAGTATAAAAAAACAAAAAGCGTCCGATTGGACGCTTTTTTATTCCCCTTTCAGGGCTTTCTCGACCGCTTTAGGCGAAAAGCCGCGCAAGGTGGTATCGCCAATGCAAATCACCGGGACACCCCGCGAGCCTGTTGCTGCCAGCAGCTTCTTGCCTTTGGGCGTGGCCGTATCGACAACACGATAACGCAGCCCTTTTTTATCCAAGTAAGCTTTGGCCGCCTCACAGTGAGGACAGCGCGGGCCCACATATACAGTAATACGTTTCATGCCCGCATTGTCGCTAACCCGCTGCCGTTTGTGAAGCCATTTGCGCCTGACGCGCGATATCGTAGATGTTATCCCAATCTTTCCATACCACCTCAAACCCGAGGGCACGGACGCTGGCGGCCACCTCTGCCGCGCTACGTTCATCACTGATGGCAAACTGCTCCAATTGTGGCTCAGGGTTGGCATAACCGCCCGGTTGGGTTTTTGACGCCGCGGATAAGCTCGTGACACCAAGCGGCAACACATTGTCGCGAAAGTGAGGTGACTCGCGTGTCGATAGCGACAGCTCTACCTGCGGATTCCACAACCGATAGGCACAAATCAGCTGAACCAGCTGCTTATCCGTCATCACCGATTTCGGCTGCAGCGCCCCCGCGCAAGGGCGTAAGCGCGGAAAAGATAGCGAATAGCGGCTTTGCCAATATTGCTTTTCCAAATAATCGAGATGCTGGGCGGTAAAAAAGCTGTCGGTGCGCCAGTCCTCAAGGCCAATCAAGGCGCCGAGCCCAATCTTATCGACCCCTGCTTGTGCCAACCTATCTGGGGTTTGCAGCCGGTAGTGAAAGTCGGTTTTATTCCCGCGCTTGTGGTGTTCCCCATAGGTTGGAGCGTGGTAGGTTTCTTGGTACACCATCACCGCATCCACCCCCTGTGCCACCAAGGCGCGATACGCCTCGGTATCCAGCGGCTGCACCTCCATCGCCACATGATGAAAGTATTGCTTCACCACGGGTAAGGCGCGGAGAAAATACTCGAGTCCCACCTTGGTTTCATGCTCACCGGTCACCAAGAGCACACTGTCAAAGCCCATTTTTTTGATCGCTTCACACTCGGCGGCGATCTCGGCTTCATCCAGCGTGCGCCGTTTGATTCGGTTTTCCATCGAAAAACCGCAATAGGTACACACGTTAGCGCACAAATTGGAGAGATACAGCGGAATATAAAACCCCATGGTGTAGCCAAACCGCTGCCGCGTCAGGGCCGCAGATTGCTGAGCCATGGCCTCGAGATAGGCTTCAGCGGCAGGACTGATCAGAGCAGCGAAATCGTCCAAATTGCGCGAGGATTTAGCCAGCGCCCGCTCGACATCTTGGCGCGTTTTGCTGTAAATCGAGAGGCGATGATGATCCCAATCGAGTGCCGCCCACCGCTTAGAAAAGCTCATCACGCCTCCTTAGCGTCAAGAAACGCGGTTAAGGGGCTAGACGCGTGAGCGTGATTGCGTGTGCCCGCCAGTCCAGCTTGATACGCGCAGCGTCCTGCTTCAACCGCTTGTTTAAACGCCGCGCCCATAGCAATCGGATCGCCAGCCGTGGCAATGGCGGTGTTAACCAAAACTGCATCGGCACCGCGCTCCATCGCTAACGCCGCATCTGACGGTGCACCAATGCCGGCATCAATGATCACCGGCACGCGAGCTTGCTCGATAATGATGTCGAGAAACGCCATTGAGGCCAGCCCTTGGTTGGAGCCAATCGGTGAGCCAAGGGGCATCACCGCCGCGCATCCCACCTCTTCCAAACGCTTACACAGCACAGGATCGGCATGACAATATGGCAGCACCACAAACCCCTCATCTACAAGGGTTTTCGCCGCTTGAAGGGTTTCAATCGGATCAGGCATCAGATACTTGGGGTCGGGGTGAATTTCCAGCTTCACCCAGTGCGTTCCCAATGCTTCTCGAGCAAGACGTGCGGCAAAGACCGCTTCTTGCGCATTTTTCGCCCCCGAGGTATTGGGCAGCAGGCGCACACCTAGCTCGCGCAGCGGGGTTAAAATATCGTCTTGTGTGGCATGCACATCGACTCGCTTTAGCGCCATGGTGACCAGTTCAGTACCACTGGCCGCCAGTGATTCGGCCATGGTCTTGCGACTGGCAAACTTGCCGGTGCCGGTTAACAGCCGAGATGAAAACGTCGTATCCGCAATGGTTAACATAATTATCCTCCGGCAATCGCTTGAAAGACCGCCAAGCTATCGCCAGCGGTGAGTGACGTGGATGACCAAGCATCACGCGCAATAATGGTCTGATTTAGCGCCACTGCGACCGATTCGGCTGGCACCTTCATCTCCTCAATCAGTTGCGCGACGGTCGTGGCATTGACCTCAGTAGGCGTGTCATTAATGATTAACTGCATCACTTACCTCCCGCGTTGGCTGACAAACCGCACAGTGCGGATGCACAGGCAGCGAAAAGTGCTGCCATGTCATGGTTTGTCCATCCAGTCGTGACAAGCGATTGGTCCCAACCGCCTGCCCTAATAACAGTTTTATCCCTTCCAGCGCTTGCGCGGTGGCCATCATGCCGACTACCGGCCCCATTACCCCAGCTTCAGCACAGCGCGTGGGTTCAGAAAACATCACGTCCGCAAAGGCGCACGCATAACATGCGCTATGCGGTTGATAAACCAATAACTGGCCTTGCCAACCGATCGCCGCTGCGCTCACCAACGGCGTGCCAGCCTCTACACAGGCTTGATTGACTGCATGGCGAGTGGCGAGATTATCACTGCAATCGAGAACCACATCCGCCATCGCCACTTCCAGCGCCAGACGTTCACCTTCTAGATAGGCATTGATGGCTCGGCACTGGCAATGTGGATTCAGCGCGACCAAGTTAGCGGCTAGCGCTGCGGCTTTATCGGTGCCGATTTGCTCATCCCGATACGCCACCTGACGCGCCAAATTAGATAGCTCAACGTGGTCCGAGTCAGCAATCGCTAACTGCCCCACGCCAGCGCCTGCAAGGTAGAGACCCGCGGTGGTTCCTAGCCCACCGGCACCGACCATTAACACGCGCGCCTTGCTCAGTGCCTGCTGCCCGCACTCTCCAACCTCTGGCAGCATGATTTGCCGGCTATAACGCAGGTATTCACTGTCCGATAGCATCACGCCCTCCTTGCTGTCTTGATGGATTAAGACAGCGGTTAAATGCGTCAATGCGCGCCGCTAAATCAGGCGCTTGCGTCACAGCACGGACCACCGCAATGGCATCTACGCCAGTGCGCCAAACGTCAGGGGCTCGGTCGAGATCAATACCGCCAATCGCCACCGTCGGGAAGCGGCCATCCACAGTCGCCACCTGCTGTGCTAATGCAGAAATGCCTTGCGGCGGCTCGGCGAGCTGTTTGGTGGTGGTGGGAAAAATATGGCCGATGGCGAGATAACTGGGCGAGAGCTTAACCGCTGCGGCAAGTTGTTCGGGACTGCGTGTCGATACGCCAAGGCGCACGCCTTGCCGCGCAAGCCGGTCAAGATCCGCCTCTTGTAAGTCTTGCTGCCCCAGATGAACGCCATAGGCGCCAGCCTCAAGCGCGAGCTGCCAGTGATCGTTGATAAACACCTGCGCATGGTGCGCACGGCCCAATGCCACCGCGCGCTGTACCCAATCTAGCAAGTGTGGATGCGCTGGCTGCTTCACACGCAGTTGCACGGTTTTCACCCCCAAGCAAAGCAAGCGTTCGAGCAAATCCACATCGTCCACCACCGGATATAATGGGCCTATGCCTTCCGACATAGGCGCAAATGGGGTCAGGCTCATGACTCCACCTTATCGCTGTCGCTTACCTCAGCGCCTTGTGGTGAAGAATGATGGGATTTTTGCAGGTAGAGCTCACTGCCCTTTTCTCGAAATTCTTGCGATTTTTGCTGCATGCCTGCTAACGGGTCTTCCAGCATAGTGACATCAATCGCTTCGCCCGCGGCGGCATAGCCATTTTCTTTGGCGTAATCTCGGACTTCTTGGCTGATTTTCATGGAGCAGAATTTCGGCCCACACATGGAGCAAAAATGCGCGACCTTGCCCGACTCTTGAGGGAGCGTTTCGTCGTGATAGGCACGTGCCGTCACCGGATCTAGAGCAAGGTTGAACTGATCTTCCCAGCGGAATTCAAAGCGCGCTTTGGAAATGGCGTTATCCCGCACTTGCGCACCCGGGTGTCCTTTGGCTAAGTCGGCAGCGTGTGCGCAAAGCTTGTAGGTGATCATGCCCGTTTTAACATCCTCTTTATTGGGCAGACCCAGATGTTCTTTGGGCGTGACATAGCAAAGCATCGCACACCCAAACCAGCCAATCATCGCCGCACCAATCCCGGAGGTGATGTGGTCGTAACCAGGCGCGATATCGGTAGTCAGCGGGCCTAAAGTATAAAAAGGCGCTTCATGGCAATGGGTGAGCTGCTCGTCCATGTTCTCTTTGATCATGTGCATGGGCACATGGCCGGGGCCTTCAATCATCACCTGCACATCGTATTCCCATGCCACCTTGGTAAGCTCGCCCAGAGTACGTAGCTCACTGAATTGCGCTTCGTCGTTCGCGTCAGCCACTGAGCCGGGACGCAGCCCATCGCCTAGCGACAGCGATACATCATAGGCGGCACAAATCTCGCAGATTTCACGAAAATGGGTATAGAGGAAGCTTTCTTGATGATGCGCCAAGCACCATTTGGCGATAATCGACCCGCCACGCGAGACAATCCCAGTCACGCGATTGGCGGTCATGGGCACATAGTGCAAACGCACTCCAGCGTGAATGGTAAAGTAATCGACCCCTTGCTCGGCTTGCTCTATTAAGGTATCGCGCATCACTTCCCAAGTCAGGTCTTCGGCAATGCCATTCACTTTCTCAAGCGCTTGATACATAGGCACAGTGCCAATCGGGACTGGGCTATTACGTAAAATCCACTCGCGAGTTTCGTGGATATTGCGTCCGGTCGATAAATCCATCACTGTATCCGCGCCCCAACGGGTCGCCCACACCAACTTTTCGGTTTCTTCTTCAATGGAGGAGCTCACCGCCGAGTTACCAATATTGGCATTCACTTTCACTAGAAAGTTACGCCCAATGATCATCGGCTCCGCTTCTGGGTGGTTAATGTTGGCAGGAATAATCGCACGCCCTTCAGCAACTTCTTGGCGCACAAATTCAGGAGTAATGTTTGAGGGTAAATGCGCGCCAAAGCTTTCCCCTGGGTGCTGGCGGTTTAGTTGCTCTTCACGATACTGCTGACGCCCCATGTTTTCGCGAATAGCGATAAATTCCATCTCTGGGGTGATAATGCCTTGACGTGCGTAGTGCAGTTGGGTCACACATTGGTGAGGTTTCGCCCGACGGATAGGCGGTAAGGCGCTAAAGCGGAGATCATCCAAGGTTTCATCACTAAGGCGAGTCTGCGCATAGTCTGAGCTCACTGCATCAAGAAACTCTGTATCGGCACGCTCATCAATCCAGGCTTTGCGCACTGGCGCTAAGCCTTGGTAAATATCGATAGCACTCTGTGGGTCGGTATAAGGCCCTGATGTGTCATAAACCCGAATGGATTCATTGTCCTCGTACTGCGGATTGTCTTTACTCCCGCCGACAAAGGTCGGAGACAGGTGGATCTCGCGCATCCCTACACGAATATCAGGTCGCGAGCCCTCGACATAAACTTTCTCCGAGTTGGGATGGGTTTGCGCAGAGAGGGAATCGATAAAGGATTTGGCCTCAAGACGGGCCTGTTTACGGGTCGACATAGCATTACTCCGGTGTTCATTATGGGAATTAATGCTTGCCGGAAAACGCTGAATTGAGATGTGAGCAAACTGGCAGACGCGTACGGTCTGTGATCTGATGCATCTCTTGTTCCCTTCGCTGGTCCTAACCAGATCAGGTTCAACGGATCCCACTTAACGTGGTCTCAGCCAATTGGCACTCCGACAAGTTCAACGCCAGTATAAGAAATCACCGCCGCAACAACAAGCGACGTAACACGATGTTTTCGCTTAACCGGTGATGCGTGCTAGCAACCAAGCGCCCATCGCGGCTGCACTTAAGCACAACGCGAGATTGAGACCCACATTCAACAAGGCTTTCACCGTCTCACCATGTTGAAAAAGGAGCAAGGTATCCACTGAAAAGGTAGAGAAGGTGGTGAACGCGCCTAAAAAGCCAATCGCAATCAGTTGACGCCAAGGCACTGGGGCAATCAGCTCTTGGCTCATCGCCGCTAAAAAGACCCCCATCGCTAATGAGCCCAGCACATTAACCATTAGGGTGCCGTACGGGAATCCTCGACCAAACACCGCGACGCTCCACTCTGAAACTAAAAAACGCGAGGACGCCCCTAATGCGCCGCCAAGCCCTACCCACAATATGCTTACCACTGGGTGCTCCTTTCGATTGGTAAAAACTCATCATACCGCGACATGTGAACAAGAAACAGGAGGGAGAAAAAGGGAAGAGGGTCAGAGTTGCTAGAAGCTTAATGATTCACATACAAAAAAAGCACCGGCAATGTCGATGCTTTAATGTTTGGCAGGGGTAGAGGGATTCGACCGGGCTGGCGACCCAGCCCCCAACACGCTTTTTTGTCGTTTGCATGTTCACATCTACCCTTCATCGGGTTACGAGAAGCTTGATAATTCACATACAAAAAAAGCACCGACAATGTCGATGCTTTGGTGTTTGGCAGGGGTAGAGGGATTCGAACCCCCAACACGCGGATTTGGAATCCGCTGCTCTGCCAATTGGAGCTATACCCCTGTAGATAGGTGTCTATTGTAGCGATCCCGCGACAAATTACCACCACCAATTACTCTTCAGACGTTTAATCGCTTATTTATAAAGCAAATCGTCCCAACGACCCAATAACAAAAAACCCTACTAAATTTAGCAGGGTTTCTAAATAGTGGCGGAGGGCCGGGGTTGCGGACAACGGGCAGGCCACCCTGCGGGACTCATTCGCCCGCAGGGCGAACCTGACCAACAACAAAAAACCCCAGCTGTTCAGCTAGGGTTTCTAAGTAGTGGCGGAGTGGACGGGACTCGAACCCGCGACCCCCGGCGTGACAGGCCGGTATTCTAACCAACTGAACTACCACTCCGCACCAATTCTGTCTCATCAAAGTCTTACGTCAGTCTGCTTTGATGTTTAAATTTTTGCTAACTAAAGCCCAACATTAAGCTCTAATTAGATTATCTTGTTTGATGCGATGAGGATTTTGAATCGAGACGCGCAGTGTATGCCAATACATGAGCATCACAGATATCAAAAGCATCGAGCTATCAACAAGATAAGCAATGAGAGCCTGGCGATGTCCTACTCTCACATGGGGAGACCCCACACTACCATCGGCGCTGCTTCGTTTCACTACTGAGTTCGGCATGGAGTCAGGTGGGTCCAAAGCGCTATGGTCGCCAAGCAAAATTTGGTGTGTCTTCACTTTTCAGTCAAAACACGTAATCTAGAAAGCTGTTCGTTCTCGCCACAATCAACTGGCTTTATTTAAGTCCAACCCAAAACCCCTTGGGTGTTGTATGGTTAAGCCTCACGGGCCATTAGTACAGGTTAGCTCAACGCCTCACAGCGCTTACACACCCTGCCTATCAACGTCGTCGTCTACGACAACCCTTTAGAGAGCTCGAAGCTCTAGGGATGACTCATCTCGGGGCCAGCTTCGCGCTTAGATGCTTTCAGCGCTTATCTGTGCCGAACTTAGCTACCGGGCAATGCGTCTGGCGACACAACCCGAACACCAGCGGTTCGTCCACTCCGGTCCTCTCGTACTAGGAGCAGCTCCCCTCAATCATCCAACGCCCACGGCAGATAGGGACCGAACTGTCTCACGACGTTCTAAACCCAGCTCGCGTACCACTTTAAATGGCGAACAGCCATACCCTTGGGACCGACTTCAGCCCCAGGATGTGATGAGCCGACATCGAGGTGCCAAACACCGCCGTCGATATGAACTCTTGGGCGGTATCAGCCTGTTATCCCCGGAGTACCTTTTATCCGTTGAGCGATGGCCCTTCCATTCAGAACCACCGGATCACTATGACCTACTTTCGTACCTGCTCGAGCCGTCACTCTCGCAGTTAAGCGGGCTTATGCCATTGCACTAACCTCACGATGTCCGACCGTGATTAGCCCACCTTCGTGCTCCTCCGTTACGCTTTGGGAGGAGACCGCCCCAGTCAAACTACCCACCAGGCACTGTCCTCACCCCGGATAACGGGGCTAAGTTAGAACATCAAACATACAAGGGTGGTATTTCAAGGATGGCTCCACGACAACTGGCGTCGCCGCTTCAAAGCCTCCCACCTATCCTACACATGTAGGCTCAATGTTCAGTGCCAAGCTGTAGTAAAGGTTCACGGGGTCTTTCCGTCTAGCCGCGGGTACACAGCATCTTCACTGCGATTTCAATTTCACTGAGTCTCGGGTGGAGACAGCGTGGCCATCATTACGCCATTCGTGCAGGTCGGAACTTACCCGACAAGGAATTTCGCTACCTTAGGACCGTTATAGTTACGGCCGCCGTTTACCGGGGCTTCAATCAATGGCTTCTCTTGCGATAACCACATCAATTAACCTTCCGGCACCGGGCAGGCGTCACACCGTATACGTCATCTTTCGATTTTGCACAGTGCTGTGTTTTTAATAAACAGTTGCAGCCACCTGGTATCTGCGACTGCCCATAGCTCCATCCGCTAGGGACTTCACCGCGGGCAGCGTACCTTCTCCCGAAGTTACGGTACCATTTTGCCTAGTTCCTTCACCCGAGTTCTCTCAAGCGCCTTGGTATTCTCTACCCGACCACCTGTGTCGGTTTGGAGTACGGTTGCTACTTACCTGAAGCTTAGAGGCTTTTCCCGGAAGCATGGCATCAATGACTTCACCACCTTGGTGGCTCGACATCGTGTCTCGGCCTTGATTTCCCGGATTTGCCTAAGAAATCAGCCTACGCACTTGAACCTGGACAACCATCGCCAGGCCCACCTAGCCTTCTCCGTCCCCCCATCGCAGTAAGCAGCAGTACGGGAATATTAACCCGTTTCCCATCGACTACGCCTTTCGGCCTCGCCTTAGGGGCCGACTTACCCTGCCCCGATTAACGTTGGACAGGAACCCTTGGTCTTCCGGCGAGGAGGTTTTTCACCCCCTTTATCGTTACTCATGTCAGCATTCGCACTTGTGATACCTCCAGCAAGCCTCTCAGCTCACCTTCAACGGCTTACACAACGCTCCCCTACCCAATATCCATAAGGACATTGCCGCAGCTTCGGTGTATCGCTTAGCCCCGTTACATCTTCCGCGCAGGCCGACTCGACCAGTGAGCTATTACGCTTTCTTTAAATGATGGCTGCTTCTAAGCCAACATCCTGGCTGTCTGAGCCTTCCCACATCGTTTCCCACTTAGCGATAACTTGGGGACCTTAGCTGGCGGTCTGGGTTGTTTCCCTCTCCACGACGGACGTTAGCACCCGCCGTGTGTCTCCCGGATAGCACTTACTGGTATTCGGAGTTTGCAAAGGGTTGGTAAGTCGGGATGACCCCCTAGCCTTAACAGTGCTCTACCCCCAGTAGTGTTCGTCCGAGGCGCTACCTAAATAGCTTTCGGGGAGAACCAGCTATCTCCGAGTTTGATTGGCCTTTCACCCCTAGCCACAGGTCATCTCCTAACTTTTCAACGTTAGTGAGTTCGGTCCTCCAGTTGATGTTACTCAACCTTCAACCTGCCCATGGCTAGATCACTCGGTTTCGGGTCTAATGCAAGCAACTGTCGCCCAGTTAAGACTCGGTTTCCCTACGGCTCCCCTATGCGGTTAACCTGGCTACTTGCATTAAGTCGCTGACCCATTAT